>NZ_LDPV02000003.1 GCF_001038425.2 Ornithinibacillus contaminans | reverse complement strand
TGGATAGGCTACACTAAGTTGGACAGATAAAATAAGGGCTTGTAAACTTAGACTATAACTTAAGGGAGCGTGACTACGATGACACGTCAACGTCGAACTTTTACACCCGAATTTAAACTGCAATTAGTGAAGCTTTATGAAAATGGTAAATCGCGTGCAGATATTGCGAGAGAGTATGATATCACGCCTTCTGCGTTAGATCGCTGGATTAAAAATCATCAAGAAACAGGTTCATTTGCCGCTAAAGATAACCGTTCTGCAGAAGAGAATGAACTAGCTCGGTTACGTAAGGAAAATCAACGTCTCATGATGGAAAATGATATTTTAAAGCAAGCAGCGCTGATCATGGGACGAAAATAGATGTGATTCGAAATAACGCTCACATCTATTCGGTATCAGCAATGTGTGACGTCCTCCAGATTCCCAAAAGTACGTATTACTATCATGCCAATTTACACAGCCAACGTGTGTTTAAAATGGAAGATGAAGAGATTTCCCAAGAGGTCTCCCGAATTTTTAAAGAAAGCCGGAACAATTATGGCACGCGCAAAATTAAGAAAGAATTAAGTAGATTACCAAAGCCAAAACACGTATCACGTCGTCGGATTGGCCGATTAATGAATGAACTCGGGCTTGTGTCAAACTATACCGTGGCACAGTACAAGCCTCATAAAACATCATGTAATGAAGCGTTGATAAAAAATGAATTACAGCGTCAATTTGAACAAGACAAGCCGTTGGCTGTCATCGTCAGTGATTTAACTTACGTCCGCGTTGGGACAAAATGGCATTACGTATGCTTATTTGTGGATCTTTTTAACCGTGAAATCATTGGCCGTAGTGCTGGTGCTAATAAAAATGCAGAGCTGGTCTATCAGGCTTTATCGAGCATTAAAGGCAACTTGAACGACGTTCAAATGTTTCATACAGATCGAGGTAAAGAATTTGATAATAAGCTTATTACAGAAGCACTTGAAACATTTGGCATCCAAAGATCGCTGAGCATGAAGGGATGTCCTTATGATAATGCAGTGGCTGAAGCGATGTTTAAGGTATTCAAAACAGAATTCGCTAACAATGCTCATTTCTCTTCTCTTGAACAGCTCGCTATTGAACTGGATGATTATGTTCATTGGTTTAATAACATTCGAATTCACGGAACTTTAGACTATTTAACACCAATCGAATTTAAACAGCAGCCCCTATAATTTTTGTCCAATTTAGTGTTGACATACCAACCCAAGTTAAACTTTTGAAGTGAGAGATTCTTAAACGGATAGGGCAAAAAATTTGGTTGATTATATTAATATATTAGCTCGTTTTTTTGCCCGACTATATAAGAATTCGATTACTTTAAGTTCCATCACAACTGGTTAAACACTCTAAAACGTATAGTCAGATATATTCATTGATATTGGAGTCTACTATAAAGCATCAAATTTAGAAAGGGTGCTTATAGTGAAATCAACTAATCAATATAACTACGTTAAAGAAGAGAACGCTATCTTAGTACATCCATACCAAAGAGGATTCGATTCTAAAGAAGAAGCTATGCAACATATAGAAAGGGTTTCATCTTACTTAGAAACGGTGAATGTATGGAATACAACTAAACTAAATTCAGTGAAGGAAAAAGCGTTCATTCAATTGTTAGAGAGCGGTACTCCTCATCGTTTAGGTAGCTGTCTTGAATCTAAAATGTCCCCAAGAGATGTCCAGGATTATCGGACAAATATTTTTTGTTTTGACATAGATGACTTGGAACATTTACCAGAAAGAGCTTTACGTAAGGCAATTGCTCTATTACATCAGTACTTCCACTATGTGCAAGAAAGTTTTTCAAGTGGTAGAAAGTTATCTCAAAAGCGGTTTCATTGCTATTTGGTTGTCACAACCCTACAAGTAGATTATGAGGTACTTGCTTTGATTTATAAGAGACTAAGAGATGATTTAAGTGCTAAAATTGGGCTTCAATTTGATGAAAGTATGTATCCATTAAAAAACATCTTTGCCTCTGGGAAAAAAGTAAAAGTTAACAAGACACTAAAAATATTTGATCTAAAGCCATATTTAGATTCTTATATGGAAGATAAAATCAGGTTAAATAAAAAAGAAGGGAGAGAAGTTGAGGACCGTGATGTTGTAAATTATATTGTTGACGAAGGATTCAATAAAAGGTTAACGACAACTAGAGTTAGCTTTAATGAATTGTTACAAGCTCTTAAATCAGAAAAAATGCCTTTTATTGCCGATTACAAAGAATGGATTCGTTATTTGATGGCATTCAATGACATGGAAAGAGAAGGACTAATCACAACAGATCAAAAAAGTGAACTAGCTGAAGCAATAGATGATGGAAACCAAGGATATTTAAAGGAATTCGAAAAAGTAAAAAGGTATGACGAGGTGACAATTGGGTCCCTAATATATAGATTACAACTATTTGGGATTCCAACCAATCATATCTTTACTCTTTCAGAAAGTTACGAATTAAGAACAGATATATCGCTAGACATTCAAGGTAAAATAACTGAAAATCCTGATGTATATCGAAAGATTGTGGAAACCATTTCGAATACAAAAAATAGAGGCAAACGTATCCTCCTTTATAGCGAAACAGGAACAGGGAAAAGTACAGCGATTCTAAAAGTCCTAGAAGATATTACAAACCTCCAAATTGATTTCAATCCCACTGAAGGCTTCTCCATTTTATCCATTCCACGAAGAAATCTTATCAATAATCTACGAAATAAGTTCGAGAAGATCAGAAAGTCTAGCACTATTACAGGAAGTGACAAATATGCTTCAGGTGAAAGAAAAAAGGCAATTCAAGACTCAAGAAACATTTTGACAACCCTGGACCATAATCCTTATGTTTCACAGTTTAAATTAGGGGATAATAATGTAATCCAAGATGGCTCTGTTACTGCAGTTACCGAGATGGATTATATACCAAATTTAATGGTTCTTGATGAATGCCATATGCTCTCCAGTGATGCAACCTTTAAGGAAGAAACGATTCGAGAATACTGTATTGCTGAAACAGCTTTGTTAAATGCCGGTGGCATTTCCCTTCATATCACTGGCACCCCCGAAAACCTCCGTTCTGAAGACTATGATCTGATCATTAAAATCAATCAGTTAGATAGAGTTAATCCATTTAAAAACGCAGGATATTTAATGTTAGATGGTACTACTAAACAGGTTGAGAAGAAAATGCTTGAGGTCATTAAAATGGCTGCAATAAAAAACAAAGAAAGAAGACTATTGGTATTCATTGAACGGAAGGAAACAATCTCTGATTTCAGTATTGAACTGAACAAATTGGGGATTCGGACAATGGAGGTAGTATCCAAGAAAGAAGAGCTGAAATCAAAAGAAGAAATATCAGTTGTGAGCAATGGGTTAATCCCAAATAACATACAAGTTATATTGGCTACTACTTCCCTTTCAGCAGGTGTTTCCATTGAAAACAACCACGAAGTTGATGAAGTATGGGTATTTTGCTCAAATAGGTCGTTAAATCATGAAATGACAAGGATAGCTCAAATGTCACATCGTTTTCGAAACACTTATCATGCTTTAAAACTCTTTATTCAAAAGGGAAAACAACAGGAAAAGAAAAAGTTTTTTCTTTATCAAACATACTTGAATGAAGAGATCAAGAAAGCTGAAGACTTTAAAAAGGCGATTAGATTAATGAGGGATAATAAGTTGGGGGGACGGGTTACTCTTGATGAGTTAGAAATGCAAAATGGGCTTTTTGCGGATGATGAGGGGAATTTACATGTTTGCACACCCCTTATTCAAAGTGAAATTGTCCTTAACAAGACCTACTATAACTTCAACAATCCCCATGAATTAATTCGTGAGCTACAGAAGAAGTTCCAATGTGAATTTGTTGAGATGCAGGTTAATGGGGCAATAGAGATTGAAGAAGTTTATGAATCGAATAAGTTCAAAAAGAATGAAACATCGAAGGAAATTCTGAAGAAAATTGTTAGTGATGAGTTACTTTACAAACAGTTAAAGAGCGAATATTTCCTTCGTGGGAAGAGTGAATTTTCAAGATTATTGAAGGGAGTAAAGAAATCTACGATTAGTGACTTAACTTATTTTTTCAAGAAAGATTGTGACTTTACCTTTGTACGACAAGTTATGAAAGCTCATTTGAATACGACAAAAGATGAGACTCTTTCATATCGACGGGATTTAGGGTCCTTAAAAGAATTGAACAAGATTTTAAACTCTGATAGAAATTCTCTTTCCTTAAAGATGTATAATGAGATTACCAGATACATCACACTATCAGGAAAAACAAAAAATCCTATTGAATTTAGCAGAGTTAAGGATATTGAACCCTACTTGAAGGCTGTAGCAACTGAAGTATTAAAGGATAAAGGGTACGATTCTGACTTAAAAAAAGTAGAGTCATTCAAAAAACTATTGTGGATTAAGAAGGGGAAGACAGGCGGTAATTGGATATACACTATTGAAGGGTTTGTTGATGAAAACAAGATTAAGGAAAAGTACGGAATAGACATGATCATATAAAGCTATAGTAGAAGGTGTTGTGTTATGCAGCATCTTCTTTTTTATTTTACCTTATATATCCATTGGCAACCCAAGTGAAAGTTTTAGTAGATGTCAAGATGGTCAGAAATTTTGCCCATCGTACCAGAAGAATATTATATGTTTGTACAAGTGGATTTTCTTTGCTTGATGAAATTTTAATCCCTAATCTAAAAATAGAGTACATATTACTATTTCTTAAAAGTGCTTTTAGGTTAAAGCAAATGGAAAGATATATGGCAGGAGGATCATATCCTACCATTGTTGAAAGTGAATTGAAAAAAGTTAGAATACTATTTCCACCAATCCATATTCAAGAAAAAATAATAGAGGAAAATTCTTTACTAAAAAATAGACTTGAAAATGAACGTAATTTATTTGAAGAAAAAGTAGATAAATTAAACAAGAAAATTAATGAAATTTTTTTAGGCTAATATTAATTAGAGCCTTTATAATATAAGAACATGGAAAAGGACCAGAATTATTTGGCCCTTTTTGTTTGGTGTGAAGTTTAGAATAAATCCATGATTACTTCTTTATCAGCTTCGTCTACAATCTCAGTAACCTTTTTAGGATCCATTCCTTTCATGATGTGTCCATCTTCTTTTATCCTCTTTATTACATACTCAAACATCCTATCAAACTCCGAATTTCCCCCAGTCTTCATGTCACTTCGAATAAGTTCCCTGACATATGCACTGAAGTTTTGGTGTTCTCTCTTCTTCTCAACAAACTGAAGTAATTCTTTGTCGTTGGGTAAGAAGCTAATAGTATACTTCAAGTTAGGCATTTTTAACCTCTAGGATTTTGAGGAATGATAGACAATTGGAGTACTGAGGACTCTCCATGATGAGTGCATTTGGAAACTCTTGTTTGATGTACCTTCTAAGTGTAATCGCTCCTCCACCGACAAAATGAATGTTCGACATGTTGAAGGTATATCCACGGGACTTAGCAAATTGAATGATTTGCTGAAGATGTTCTAACTTCATTTCCTCTATAATTACCATGCTATCTTCATAAATTTCTCCATTACTGGCGAAGTAACCTCTTCGTATCACCTGTTCCAAATCATCTGATGAAACAGTCATTCCATATCGTTCGTTAATGACCTGTCCTATTTTTCCTTTTAAAACATTTATACCTAGGTCAGATACAACCATGGTGTTGATTAGAGGTTGAATGCCCTTAAAGGTACAGTATGTCGTGTTAAGTCCTCCAATATCAACCACAATGGTATTTTTGTTTTTGTATTCGTCTGTCTTAGCGTAAATTTCTCCCATACCTTCAAATGCTAGAGTAACATCAGACAATTCGAGGGAAAAAGCCTTTCCATTGACCATCAAATGAATAGCATGTCTTCTTTTTTCAACCATCTCTTTGAACTTCTCCTTTTGAATGGAATCCTTATAGGTTGTAATAGGAACATTCACAGCTAAGCAAATGTTTACATTAGCAGTGGTTTTTGCTTTTTGGATAAGTTGAGCAATAGCTGTGTAGATAGCTAATTGGTGAATTCGAGAGGATTTGTTTAGGGAGAAGTCAGAGTAGTTCTCCGAAACCATGTCGCCTATAAGATATTCAATTCCATAGTATTCTACATGATAGGAGTTTGGTTGAATATCTACGCCAAGTCTTGATACTTGTTGCATTTTAGTCCGAAACGTTATCGAGTAGGTATTCCCCTGATATTTTCCGATGGCCTTGGTACTATATTTACCGCAGTCAACTGCAATCATAAATCTTTCTTTCATCTTAAACCACTTCCTTTTCTTCTAGTAGATTTACTTATACTATGCAGTTCTTTCATAAAAATAAGAAAAAATCATATAAGTAATGTTCAAGCTGGTATGATATTTTCATATAAATAGGAAAGAGGGAAAAATAGGAATAAATATGAACAGGGGGTAGAACATAGGAATTTTGCACTATAAGAAATCTCGATGTAAGATGATAAATACACCAAGCAACAACAACCTCTAATTCCTTCTATTTCTATTATTCTACCTATCGTCCGTAAACTCTCATAAGGATTGACTTTCCAGAGAAATGAAAAATTGTAATCAAGATTCATTAGCTTTGGTAGAACATGGTCGAACCGAAAAAACTATTTAGGGCAGTGAAAAGATTATAGAATGGAGTTATCAGTGAGAAAAACAATAATTTATCCCGGATAAGGAGCTAAAAAGATGAAATCTAACTACAAATCTATGAATAAACAAACTACTCAAATGAAAAGAGAAGAAATGACTCTAAAGGAAAAAATGAATGACCTTACAATTCAATCACGAAATAAGTTCGAGTATGTACCAATCACTATGCAAGTAAATCCACATTTGAATAATAAAGAAGTGGAGTATTTTGTGGAAAATGATGAAATAGTTTTGGGATGCCTTCTTTATGACTCGAATCTATATAGTAAGCAAGATGTTGATTGGGGAAGAAGTAGACAAATCTTTATATCGAAAGAAGGTAATTTCCTATACATTGACACAATAAAGAAAGCCTATTTTTGCCAAAAGTGTAACAAAGAACATCACAGGTTAAATCGTCGCTTCTCCGATAAAAAGTATTTTAATTTAAGAGAAATGCTTGTCGTGTTCAACACAATTTCTCGGAAACTGAATCAAGAACCTCTATTCAAAGATGACCCACCAATATTAAGCGAGTAACCTCAAATACCCCAGACACTACACTTTTCCCGACCACATTACAGATCTTGAGTTAACAGTTAAAACTATTAGACCAACCTCGAACATCATTTATTTCATAACACAGGTATTCAGGTCTATAATAAATTAACAATTGAAAGGAGGTGAAAAGATGAATGAGACTATAGCAAGAACACAAATGGAGTACAGAGAATTTAGGGAATTGACCTGTTTCAGTATTTTCGATATTGAAAAGATGTTGATTCATTTAGCTGATGAAGGAAAGATATGGATGATTCATGGAATGAAAGATCTTACTGAATCCGAGGCAATCCTCATTTCTCACTACTTGAATGAAAAACGAGAACTACAAGTTTATGATTGTTGAGTCCACAATGATTCCCCGAATACCCCCACAATAAAAAAACTACTGAACTAAAAAGTGAATTCCAATACCAACAAAAAATTAAATCTAGGAGAGATGAAATTATGAAAACAAAAACAGATTTACCTGATTTCAGAGAACAAGAAGTATATAAGAGAGCACTAAGGTTTAGGAGAGACATTTATGCAATAGTCAAGAACTTCCCGGAAATAGAGAAGTATAATTTATCTGATCAAATGCGTAGGGCATCTGCAAGTGTACCTGCTAATTTCAGCGAAGGCTATAGCAATCACTATTATGGAAAGGAACGTGATCGATTGAACACAGCACTTGGTAGTATTGCTGAATGCCAATCTTTCCTAGATATGGCGAAAATGGAAAGTTACATCACTCAGGTGCAATACCGTCAATTAGATGATGATGCGGAGATCATTTTCGGAATGCTACTAGGAATGATTAAGGAAATTGACAAAATCCTGGATCAAGATGACAAAGAAGAGGAGGAGTAGTCATGACGATTGAAATTGATAGATTTCGAAAGTTAAACCTATATAAGCAAGCACTAAGGTTCACCCATCTTGTTTTAGAATGGACAGTTCAAAATCAGGCTGATATTGGTTTGAATGAGTGTATTCGAATCCATAAAATGGTAATGAAAATTCCAAGTAACATTGTAAAAGCGGCTGTCGAGATCAACGTGAAAAACAAATATAAAAAGCTCAATCATGGAAAAGAGGCTCTTCAAAATGTGGTGCCAGTATTGAAACAGCATGGAATAGATGACAATGAACTTTCTGTTGAACTTATGAAGTTGTTTAATGGGTATTTCGGGTTCTTGAATAGAAAGAAAAATGCTGGTAGAGGGTAAAGGATTTCTCCCTTTACCCTTCCTCTTTTTTAATCTGTAAGACGAAGTGGAAATTAATGAAAAGCTGACTAAAATAGTTATGTATAGAGATTTTTTTATCTTGATTTATGTCTTAGAGGTCTTATCCGTATAGATTTGGTGAAAACTTGCTACATAACTTAGAGTTATATTGACATATTACTTGTCCAGTCAGGCAGAATTTAAAAGCAAATAATGCCTTAAAAGTGTTAAGACATTAGATTCAAAGTAATTGTTATTGATAGTAAGGATTATTCATATCTTGTAATAAACGGTTGATTACGTAGAAGGAGGTCAAATATGGGGTTAGTAGAGGAATTGTATGAGAAGAAGAAAATCTTTAATGAATTGTTCGGCTCCCTTGCAATTGCTATTGAGGGAAAAGATGGGGATTTGTATGTAATAATAGTGAAGAGTGAAGTTTATGTTGTGGAGGAAAAAGTAGAAGCTGCTATTACTTTACTCGAAGGAGAGATTAATGAGAGGATTGAAAAAGTTTTTAGAATCCCCATTCCACCACAAGATATTTCTTTTAAATGTAATCACCTGATACTAAGCGTTAATGCAGTTGACCTTTTATTTACGGATAATTGGAACTCCGTATATCCTGATTTATTGTTGGAATCTGTAGAGCAAAATTTTGGTTTAATAGAAGTTGTAAATGAAAATAATAAACCAGTTGACCACAATATTAGATACAAAGGTATTTACTATTGTTAATAATAGAAAAATGGCTACACCACTTAGTAATAGTCATTTTTATTTATACTATTTACGCCAAATTATTTAATCAGGTGTGTAACAAATCTATGCCTATATAGACAGGAAATTAGGTTTACACATCAGGTCTTAGACTGGACAAGTGAGAATCTGGATGAAATCGGTTGGGAAGAGTGCGTTCGGATTCGAAAGATGCGGTAGTGATTCCAAAAAGCATAGCAAAATCCTCAGTAGAAATCAATGTAAAAAGCAAATATAAGAAGCTCAATCATGGAAAAGAGGCACTTCAAAATGTGGTGCCAGTGTTGAAACACTATGGAATGAACGATAATGAACTATCTGTTGAGGTACTGAAGTGTTTAATGGGTACTTCGGGTTCTTGAATAGAAAGAAGAGTGCTGGTAGGGGATAAAGGAGAATTCCTTTATCCCACACTTTAATGTTCTGGGGTATTAACCGTCCAGACTAATCCAGAAAGAAAATCTAATATCCTTTGTTTTTCGTTTAATGTTAACTTTTTACTATTGAAAGTAACTTCCTTTTTTAGCACTTCCCTAAGTTCTATAGTATCTTCTGATTTTGAATGTACAATCTTCTTTGGTTCTAAGATTGAAGATATATCTGATTCTCCAGAGGTAGGGCTTATACCAAAATACCTAGTAAGGTCTGCTGCCTCTTCATAAGGTCTGGTTTTGATATTGATAAATCCATATTTAAAAATGGTTCCAATTGATTCCTTGTTTATTTTCGTTTCAATGTAGAGATAGTTAGCAATATTTAAGTCAGTTTTATTGTAGATTCTTCTATTGAAAGAGTCTCTATGAACGAAGTGGATTTTTTCTTTTTCCATTCTCTTAAACCAATTGTCTACTGTATTCATATGTAAAGATAAAGTTTCAATTTGATATTGATTTTTTAAATCCCTAGAAATCTTCTCAAAAAGATCAGATATATACCAAACTCTGATAGCATCCGACATATTAACTCCTCCTTTTTTTTAGCGAAAGTAAGTACAGTACTCCACTTACTGATAGTTTTCAATAAAAAATAGTATAGGAGTCTTACATTACTATAATATATATACCTTTAAATTTGCAAGAAAATATATTTAATATTCTGACCATTTACTATAGGAAATAGAAATACTAATTACATAAGAGGTGGTAAAAAATGCTTAATCAATATATCTCAGAACTATAGGATTGGGGATAGATAGCAAGTCTGTTCCAAAAATCTTATTTACACTTTTGGAAATGAGAATATGGATTGGACAGATTCTGAGATGGTTTATAATAAACTTTGAAGAACAATTACTTTGTTAAGAATTATTAGCAGAGATTAAATAAGGAGGGGTCTAATTGGAGAATAATAAAGGGCTTGAAAAAATGTACAATAGTTACGTTGACCTTAATAAGGTGATTATTGACCAACAGGCAATAGCTGTAGTTCCTGGGAAAAAAGTTGGACGACTTCCAATAAGCGATCTTGATATAGAAGAAGATTACATATTTTTTTGTTTGACAAAGTTTACAAAAACAATGATTTCAATACAGAATCTTATTAAAAACGACTTGTATGAAGATGCACTAATACTTACGAGAAGTAATTATGAATGTCTAATACATGCAAAAGCAATAGTTGAAAATAATAATATGATAACCCACCTAGTGGAATATAAATTCGGATTGCTTAATGAAAAAAGATATAAATTCACAAAGAATAATAACGGAAGGATTAATAGAAGCAGGATTGCAGACATAGATAATCCAAATGAGGAGTTTAATTACATACATAGCATAAGCAGTATTGCAAATCAAGCAAATGAAAGAGTTTCTTATGAACATATTTACTCTTATTTTTGTGATATAACTCATTGTAACTTTATCACATCAGCTTATTATAGGGACGGAGTTAATTATTCATACGAAATGGTCAATGACTTGGCACTATATAATGTTTTATTATGGAATGTGTATTTTTCTATCAAATTTTATATTACTCTTATAGATGCTGAAATATTTGAGATAGAAGAATTAGAGGAAAGAGTTTTAGATGTATTATTATCCGATCCAATCAAACTTTTAAAGGTATTTGAAGATGAAGAAAAGAAGGTAATTCAAGATATAAATAAATTAACTGATGAAAATGCTATAAAGAGTTTACAGGATTACCTCCATAAAATAAAAATTATAAAAGGAAGTTTATAATTTCATTTACTTTACTAAAACCAGGAGAGTAAACAAAGGAATGCCGTAATATCAGTATTCTTGTTTTTGAATATTTATTACAGATTAGCGAATCTTACACAATCTTACTTTAGAATTGATTGTGTAAGATTCATTTATTAGTTATCTTTTTTCCTTAACCATAGTTAGTATGATAATTTTTCAAGTCATTATTTTCTTCTGCAATCTTTCAATTCTTTTTTCAAATTCAGACGTATCCATTCCTTGAGTGTTATAATAGGCAATAGCTTTTTCTGAGATACTAATCGCATAATCATATTCTTTTCTTTTTTCGTAAATTATTGCTAACCGATTAAAGGCTGGGATTCTGCCTTGAAACTTCTCTTCTTTAATTCTTAGTATTTCTTTATCCAAATCCTCTTTCGAATAAACTGCATTAAGTTGTTTATGACGTTCTATTTCTTGCTTAACATAGACTTTATTTAATTTATCGAGTATTTCAATATCCTCATAACAATATCTGACGCATGCTTCTAGGTACTCCGGATTCAATTCCCTATATTTATAATAAAAGTCCTGAAGTTGAATATAAACGAAATGTTTTGCAATTGGATCATTATAATTATTTTTTAATTCCTTCAATAATTCACTTTCCTTATGAGCATCGAACTTTAGTTTTTTGGGGGGCTTTTTTGTATCTTTTTTCGTTAATACAACATTGTTCTTTCTCATTTCTGCTAATTGCTTTTTAACAGATTCATGTGTATTAACAAGCAAATCATTCATAACCTTTTTCAATTCGATCGATGAAATCATATCTGGAACTTTAACAACTTCGTCAATCAATGACATATTTGCAAAAAGTCTCATTTCTGTCTGAGGAAGTGTTTGGATCATAGGAGTAATATCTTTGAGAATTATATTTTTAGTTTTATATTTTCCGAAGATCAATCTTTCCATGGTTTGTTCAAATAAGTCTGGATATCCTTTTATATAATTGGTGTTAGTGAAACCGAATGTTTTTGCAAGCCTTATAATATCTTTTGCTTGCAAGGGTACGTCAAAACTATGCATTGCAAATAAATATAGATTATCTGAAAAAACTCTTTTATAGTCTTTATTTAAAGATTCTATGAAAACTTGCATCATATCAGCTCGCTGATGAAGTAAACATGATAGGACAATTGCATTTCCAGAATAAGATTGGAACGAACTATTTTTGTGAACCTCTCTTAACTTAATAACTATTTTAATAGCATTTTCAAAATCATGCCTGAATAAATGCCGTTCTAGTCCATAGTATAGAATGAATACATAACTTATATCCTTTTGGGGCTGATAAGGATTTGAGAGAAGTTGCCAATATTTGTATTTTTGTTCAGGACGTAGACTTTTGTAATTAGGATAGTAAGGTGGTGGAGGTACTTCTTCTGAACTTAGAGGTTCTTTTATCTCTTGTTGCATATCAATAAGACTAGGTTCTTCTCCACCACTAAACGAAAGTGTGACAACAATGCCACCAAATTTATAGGTTTCCTTTTTGCCTTTATCAGGAACAAAATTCCTTTTCGGCCCATTTTCAATCCAGATTAAATCTTTTAAATCAGAATGAATAGAGAAATAATCAGTGGGCTGCCTCAATTGATTAGATTTCATAGGAACTAATCTGTTTCCATTTGACTCTCTTATTTTTGGCTTTTTGTTCTTCTTAAAGATATCAAATAATCCCATCTATAAAACACCTTTCTATTAAAATATAAATTATAAATGTTGTATTTATCTTAACATAATACACTAGGCTAAATTGTAAATTAAGTAAAAGAACATATTTTGCCTTCAGGCTCTTGAGGTTTCTTCATTCACCGGATAGAATGTTTTTGTAAGGTTGTACAGGAGGTGAAACATTGAAAGTAGTTCAGCCAATAAGGGACTTGAAACAGCTAGAAGCTGTAAAAGGATATTTACGTGGGAAAAATAAAAGGGATTATTTACTCTTTATGGTAGGAATATCATCAGCTTTAAGAATAAGTGATATTTTAACACTAAAAGTAAAACATGTTTGGAATGGCAAGAAAGTTAATGAATCTATAGAAATTAATGAAAAGAAAACTGGAAAATACAAAAGGTTCCCTATAACAAAGAACCTTACAAAAGCTATTAATGAATACATGAAAGAGTATTCCAATAAAAATCAGGATGATTATCTTTTTACAAGTAGAAAGGGAATAAATCAACCGATTTCAAGACAATATGCAGCATCTATGCTAAATACCGCCTGTGACATGGTGGGGATTAATGAAAGGTTTTCTACACATGGAATGAGAAAAACTTGGGGCTACTGGGCATTTCAAAAAGGTATATCGCTCGATTATATATGTATAGCTCTTAATCATAGTTCCGTTGCAGAGACAAAAAGATACCTTGGTATATTACAAGCGGATCTCGACAACCTGTACCTAGAGGTGAATTTATAAAAGTGTGTAAACTTAATTTAATAGGAAATAAAGTATTTGACTATTGATAATCAGCTCAAAAAAAAAGAGCTTGATTGCCAATAGTCATTTTTATTTTCAAAATATAGGAGGGAATATGTGGGTGCAAAAAATTGGTCAAAGGAAAAACTTAAAAGGTATCTAAAAGAAGGAAGAGGTCAAGGAGTTGGAAAAGATTATCTGCCTTGGAACTACACGTACAATTACAGTTCCAAAGGTAGGGTTTCGAGAATCTATGGGCTAAAAACAAATCGTGTACATCATCTTCATTCTGACAATCAATATAGGGCTTTTCTATTATTCGAATTTAATTCTAGTGTTATTGATATTAGAGAATCTTTTCCGCTGTTAGATGTTGATGAGGTAATTGATGATAAAGAGGATTTACGGTTTGATAAGTTCTTGGATAAGGAGACTAAAGAACCTTATGTGTTGGCCACAAATTTCCTATTGACTGTAAAAGACGCTAATGGAGAAGAAAAGGATATAGCAAGGGCCGTAAAAAATACATCAGAACTTAAAAGGAAAATAACATTTGAAAAGCTAGAAATTGAAAGAAGATATTGGCAGCATAAGGGAATTGATTGGAAGGTAATTACTGAGAAACAGCTTCCTAGACAGTTAGGAAAAAATATTGAATGGATAAGAGAGACGCTGCTGGTGGGTAGTGAGGGGGAGTTGGATAAAGATGAACGTTCTGTAGCGATGATGAGATTTATCTTGGAAAATGATGATCTTCCCTTAAAAGAGGTGCTGAAGATATTTGACAAAAAGGAAGGATTACAGAAAGGATCGGGCCTGTTTCTCTTTCGCTATTTGATAGCAAAGAAAGAGTTAGCTATCGATCTCACAAAAAGGATAGATTTAGAGTCAAAAGTTAATAATTTACTGCTTTAAGGTGGTTGATTTTGTTGGAACTGAAGGAGAACTTGTTACTACAGTATCATGATGGAAGAACAATTAGGATTGTTTATTATGAACGACTTTCTTCTATCGTATATGCAATCGATATGAATCAAGTTAGATGGCCATTTCTGATTAGAGAAGATGAATTATTTTCTGATTATCAAAAAGAAAAAATAAGTGTTTTAGAAAGTGACCCTTATATGCGTTATTTTGTGGAAGAAGAACTTAGTGATGCAGAAAAGGAGAGAAGAAATCAAGCGTGGGAAATAGTTAATTTTTTACTTAAACAAGTTGATTCAGCATCCCTTATTTTTAAATCAAAATACAGGAATCTTGCAATTAAGGAAGCTATTCAACTGTATAAAGTTAGTTACAACACTGTAAAGAACTATCTTATACGTTATTGGAAAGGTGGTATGATTCGTAACAGCCTTCTTTCTAATTTTCACTTATGTGGTGCTCCTGGAATAGAAAAGGGGGTAAGTAAGAAAAAGAGAGGTAGACCTAAACAATCAGTATTAAATAAAGGGATAAATATTGATGATAAAATAAAAAAATACTTCAAGACAGGCTTGAATCGTTATTACTACAATGGAAGGCAGAACTCATTAAAAGTAACATATGAGCTAATATTAAAAGATTTTTTTACAGAAACAAAGGTTGATATTGGTATGTCAACACTAAATTGGACAAAAATTATAGGGGCTGCTGTTTAAATTCGATTGGTGTTAAATAGTCTAAAGTTCCGTGAATTCGAATGTTATTAAACCAATGAACATAATCATCCAGTTCAATAGCGAGCTGTTCAAGAGAAGAGAAATGAGCATTGTTAGCGAATTCTGTTTTGAATACCTTAAACATCGCTTCAGCCACTGCATTATCATAAGGACATCCCTTCATGCTCAGCGATCTTTGGATGCCAAATGTTTCAAGTGCTTCTGTAATAAGCTTATTATCAAATTCTTTACCTCGATCTGTATGAAACATTTGAACGTCGTTCAAGTTGCCTTTAATGCTCGATAAAGCCTGATAGACCAGCTCTGCATTTTTATTAGCACCAGCACTACGGCCAATGATTTCACGGTTAAAAAGATCCACAAATAAGCATACGTAATGCCATTTTGTCCCAACGCGGACGTAAGTTAAATCACTGACGATGACAGCCAACGGCTTGTCTTGTTCAAATTGACGCTGTAATTCATTTTTTATCAACGCTTCATTACATGATGTTTTATGAGGCTTGTACTGTGCCACGGTATAGTTTGACACAAGCCCGAGTTCATTCATTAATCGGCCAATCCGACGACGTGATACGTGTTTTGGCTTTGGTAATCTACTTAATTCTTTCTTAATTTTGCGCGTGCCATAATTGTTCCGGCTTTCTTTAAAAATTCGGGAGACCTCTTGGGAAATCTCTTCATCTTCCATTTTAAACACACGTTGGCTGTGTAAATTGGCATGATAGTAATACGTACTTTTGGGAATCTGGAGGACGTCACACATTGCTGATACCGAATAGATGTGAGCGTTATTTCGAATCACATCTATTTTCGTCCCATGATCAGCGCTGCTTGCTTTAAAATATCATTTTCCATCATGAGACGTTGATTTTCCTTACGTAACCGAGCTAGTTCATTCTCTTCTGCAGAACGGTTATCTTTAGCGGCAAATGAACCTGTTTCTTGATGATTTTTAATCCAGCGATCTAACGCAGAAGGCGTGATATCATACTCTCTCGCAATATCTGCACGCGATTTACCATTTTCATAAAGCTTCACTAATTGCAGTTTAAATTCGGGTGTAAAAGTTCGACGTTGACGTGTCATCGTAGTCACGCTCCCTTAAGTTATAGTCTAAGTTTACAAGCCCTTATTTTATCTGTCCAACTTAGTGTAGCCTATCCA
>NZ_LDPV02000029.1 GCF_001038425.2 Ornithinibacillus contaminans | reverse complement strand
TATTTTTTTACTTTTTTGATTCATTTACTTTTTGCTGCAATTCAGGAATAATAGGGTTTTTTACTGCTTCCTCAAATTCATCTAATATTTCACTCGTACTTATAGAATTCTTTTCAATTTTTGTATTACCATACAAAGGAATTATAAGGATACTACCATCTTCCTGTTTGTTAGCAGCAAAAACATATTCATTTCCAGTTTCTAGTAAAGGGTCTCCTTCAAACAAATACAAAGTTTCAATTGTTTCTCCATCTACCTCTTCCTTCAAGTGCCCTCCATATTGATTAATAGTCACTTCTTTAGAAGGAAGTTTTCCTTGTAGTTGATTATTAGCCTCTACTTTAAATTGTGTAGTAGGATAAGCAAGATTATCAATTTCTCCTAACTTTTGTGTTACCTTACCAGTAAAAATATAATCTACTGTACCTGCTAAAATCTGTTTGTTATCAAAATCAGCCATAAATGTAGCTCCGATTTCTATAACATCTTCTTCTACTTTATGTTCTTTAGCATTGACATTTGAATTAACTCCGTTATAACTAAATAATCCAATAACCATTACAGAAATACCTATAAGAATGAATAGAATTTTTCTTTTCATAAACTTATACCTCCTTATCTGAATTTACCAACGTTCTTTTAAATCTGATTTATCATGTGCCCCTAAAAAGTTTTGGCAAATATAACCACTTTTCATAACACTTCCTGCAACGTTATTATGATCGAGATTTAAAGCATGTCCTAATTCATGTAAAGCTGTTTTGTTTCTTTCACATGCAGACATATTATTGAAATAGTTATTATTAAATCTAATTCTATCGGCTCCAGTATATTTTTGCCATGAGCCTAATACACCATCAGATGCAGAATAATCAGTGAAGGATAAGTCTTCTACAGTACTAGTAGTATCACCGGCAATATTGATGATTCCCTCATTATCCCATTGTGTAATACCAGTGTTTCTAGCACTTGTCCATTTAGTACTTCCGTGATATGTTCCCCATCTTATTTCACCATTATCTACGGAATGCTTACTTCTGTCGGTCATGAAATGAGCAGATACTGGATTTACACTTAAAAAAATCAAAAGTAATATTAAAGTAAAGAATAACATAGTTTTTTTCATTCGTTTACCTCCTAATATATTATTGTGAGTCACTCTATCCCCCTTTTTTAAAAATTTAGTATATTACAAGTATATTACAATAGTAATATTATGCAAAAGATTCAAAATACCTATATTTTAATATATTTATATAATTTTAATAGAATCAATTTTCCTTTTTATGAGCTAAACTCCTCTAATAGATGCTCAATATAAATATATGTTCCTGACGCTACCCTTTATTAAAAGATAGCATTCTTATATTTACTTATAATCAAAATAGCGCTTAAAACAGGTGCAAAATTACGTCTAAATTGACACTATGATTTTATCAGCCTATTACACTTGTATCACACTCTATTGATATATAATTGTACTAATAAACTGAATGATTACAGAGATGGGATGATACAATATGAAAATTGCAAGGGGAAGAGAATTACTTACGCCAGATCAAAGACTAGCTCTTATGCAAGTTCCTGAAGATGAGTGGATATTGGGAACCTACTACACTTTTTCCAAACAGGACTTAGAAGTTATTAATAAGCGAAGGAGAGTGGAAAACCGTTTAGGGTTTGCTATTCAATTAGCCGTTCTTAGGTATCCCGGTTGGCCATACACCCATATCAAAAGCATCCCAGATTCAGTCATACATTATATATCGAAACAAATCGGTACCACTCCATCTTCGCTTAGTCATTATCCTCAAAGAGAAAATACACTTTGGGATCATTTGAAAGAAATTCGAAGTGAATATGACTTTGTAACTTTTACTCTGAAAGAATATCGAATGACATTTAAGCATCTTCATCAAATAGCTTTGGAGAATGGTGATGCCATTCATCTATTACATGGATGCATAGATTTTCTAAGAAAAAACAAAATCATACTGCCTGCTATCACTACACTTGAAAGAATAGTGTGGGAAGCGAGAGAAATGGCTGAAAAGAAGCTGTTTAATACGGTTAGTCAATCTCTAACAAACAAGCAAAAAGAAAAGCTTGAAGAAATCATTACTTCGCAGCATCCAATCGAATCCAATAAAACGATATTGGGTTGGTTAAAGGAACCACCGGGTCATCCTTCACCCGAAACATTTCTAAAAGTAATAGAACGACTCGAATACATACGAGGAATTGAATTAGAGACGGTACAAATTAGTCACTTGCATCGTAATCGCCTGTTACAGCTATCTCGATTAGGTTCAAGATATGAGCCTTATGCATTCCGTGACTTTCAGGAAAACAAGCGTTATTCGATATTAGCCATCTATTTATTACATCTTACTCAAGAGTTAACAGATAAAGCCTTTGAAATTCATGATAGACAAATACTAAGTTTGTTATCGAAGGGACGAAAAGCTCAAGAAGAAATTCAAAAACAAAATGGTAAAAAACTGAACGAAAAGGTTATACACTTTACGAACATTGGACAAGCATTAATTAAAGCGAAAGAGGAAAAATTAGACGTTTTCAAGGTTTTGGAATCCGTTATTGAATGGAATTCCTTTGTCTCTTCGGTGGAAGAAGCTCAGTTGCTTGCACGTCCTGCCGACTATGATTATTTAGACTTACTGCAAAAACGATTTTATTCACTTAGAAAATATACGCCAACGCTATTAAGGGTATTGGAATTTCATTCTACAAAGGCAAATGAACCACTTTTACAAGCTGTAGAGATTATCCGGGGAATGAACAAATCTGGAAAGCGAAAAGTACCTGATGACTCACCGGTGGATTTTATTTCAAAACGTTGGAAAAAGCATTTATACGAGGATGATGGTACAACAATCAATCGTCATTACTATGAAATGTCCGTTTTAACAGAACTTCGGGAGCATGTTCGGGCAGGAGATGTTTCCATTGTTGGTAGCAGACAATATAGAGATTTTGAGGAATATTTGTTTTCAGAAGATACATGGAATCAAACGAAGGAGAATACGAGATTATCAGTTAGTTTATCATTCGAAGATTATATAACGGAGAGAACCAGCAGCCTTAATGAAAGGTTAAAGTGGTTAGCTGCCAATTCCAGCAATTTAGACGGAGTTTCTCTTGAGAAAGGAAAGCTGTCAATTGCACGCTTAGAAAAAGATGTTCCAGAAGAAGCAAAAAAAATTAGTGCAAGCCTTTATCAGATGCTCCCAAGAATAAAATTAACCGATTTACTCATGGATGTTGCCTATTTAACAGGATTTCATGAGCAATTCACTCATGCTTCCAATAATCGAAAACCAGATAAAGAAGAAACGATCATTATCATGGCTGCTCTTTTAGGAATGGGAATGAATATTGGATTGAGTAAGATGGCTGATGCAACACCCGGACTTACATATAAGCAACTAGCCAATGTGTCTCAATGGCGCATGTATGAAGATGCAATGAATAAAGCCCAAGCCGTATTAGTAAATTTTCATCACAGATTACAATTGTCTTCCTATTGGGGAGACGGTACAACATCTTCGTCAGATGGTATGAGAATGCAACTAGGAGTTGCATCGCTACATGCTGATGCAAACCCACATTACGGAACTGGAAAAGGAACCACCATCTATCGATTTACGAGTGATCAATTCTCTTCTTACTACACAAAGATTATTCATACTAATTCAAGGGATGCCATTCATGTTTTGGATGGTTTATTACATCACGAGACAGATTTAAACATAGAAGAACATTATACAGACACAGCCGGTTACACTGATCAAATTTTCGGATTGACCCATCTATTAGGATTTAAATTTGCTCCAAGGATAAGAGATCTATCGGACTCAAAATTATTTACAATAGATAAAGCAAGTGAGTATCCAAAGCTAGAAGCTATTTTACGTGGACAAATAAATCCAAAGGTCATTGAAGAAAATTATGGGGATGTTTTGCGATTAGCTCATTCAATAAGAGAAGGAACAGTCTCAGCATCCCTTATTATGGGGAAACTAGGTTCTTATTCAAGACAAAACAGCTTAGCCACAGCCTTACGCGAAATGGGCCGAATAGAAAAAACGATCTTTATTTTGAATTACATTTCGGATGAATCTCTAAGAAGAAAAATACAAAGAGGATTGAATAAAGGAGAAGCCATGAATGGACTGGCAAGAGCTATTTTCTTCGGAAAACAAGGCGAGCTTAGGGAACGAACCATACAGCATCAGCTTCAAAGAGCGAGTGCTTTAAACATAATCATCAATGCTATCAGTATCTGGAATACTCTACATCTAACAAAAGCAGTTGAATACCAAAAACAGACAGGTAGTTTTAATGAAGACTTATTGCACCATATGTCACCTTTAGGCTGGGAACATATTAATTTACTAGGAGAATACCATTTTAATTCGGAGAAAGTGATCTCATTAGATTCTTTAAGACCACTAAAACTTTCTTAACGTTGTTAAAAACGAAAGAATCGTCGGGGAAATGGGCTTAGCGTTGTAAATCCGCATTTTCCTGACGCTACCCCTAATAGCCTTGTTAAGTAATTGCATATTATTTTCATTTTCAAGAAAACTTTTAACTATTGGTTGTTTTAAAGCCCCCTTATGTTTTTCCATAAATAATTTTAGTTTACTATCCATTAAAATCTCCCCTTTGATATCTAAAGTGAAAGGTGAAGAATAAATATCAACCAAAAAGAATATATGTTCGTACATTTAGGGTAAATGATTAGGTAAATAATTACAATAGTTAAATATTTTTTGTTAAGTGGAAATTGATAACAAAAGGAGATGAATCACTTTATATAGTAAATACAAAGAAGGGGTGAGGAAAATAGAAGATATAATTCGCGTAGTTGGGGATTTAGGTTTTCCAATATTCATCACAATTTATTTATTAGTAAGGCTTGAGAAGAAAATAGAACATTTAACTCTAGCAATTAACAACTTAAACAAAAATATAAAAACCCCTAATGAATAGGGGTTTTTATTTAGATATTAAGCTGCGTAAAATTTGTAACCGTCAATGGTCTTGTTGTTACTATAATTAATAAGATCGCTTTCTACCCAAAATCCTGCTACTCCACCGATAGAAAACATACCAATAATACCGCCTTCGGTCACATACTCTAAAAGTGCTGTGTCCCAGTGTGGCGTGCCTTCCGATATAACACGTTCACCACAATCACATTTGTACCAATTGCCTAGCGTATTAATATTTTCTCGTGTATCATCATCTTTAACAGCAGTCATTCCTTGCATCACCATTCTATGGACACCATATCTTGAACAAGGTGCGATTGGCATTTTTATTCCTCCCTGTAAGGTTTAAGCCGAATAAAACCTGTAACCATCTATGCTAGTTTGGCTAGTATAATAAATTAAATCTCTTTCTACAAAAGCATTTGTCTTTCCACTGATAATAGTAGTGCCTTGAATACCACCTTCAGTTACATAATCACGAAGTGGCACATTATAATGAGCCATGCCTTCAGAGATAACTCGTTCTCCACAAGTACATCTGTAATAATTACTTAAGTTGCTAATAGTAGCATTAGTGTCATCATCTTTAACCACAATAGATCCTTGCATTACCATTCTATGAACACCATATGTTGGACAAGGTGCGATTGGCATTTTTTATTCCTCCCTTCTTTTATTTATTTCGAACTTTAATCATTGATTAAGTTCTTCATATTTAAAAGTGAGTTATTAATCTTGATTATCAACCTAAATTAATAAAACAATAAAAAACTGAATCTTTTCTAAGATTAATTCGTATATAGTATCAAAGAAACAAAGGAGGACTATTTATGAAAAAGTTTGTCAATGTAATGTTTATGTCCATACTTCTTATTAGCTTAATTGCATGTAGTAATACAAGTGCCAATGAAGTAACATTTGAACAAAGAATTAATGAGACTTTAAAAGAAAATGACGCTAAATTTGATACTATAATTGATTATGACATCAAAGACGATTATATATTTGTGGTTTATCAGGAAATAGGTACAAATGCTTTATTTGTCTCGGTTCTAGAGGAAAATGAAGATGAGCTAAAGTGGATAGGTACACAAACCGCACAACAGGATATTACATTTTTTGGTGAGGAAGGGACACCGATAATAACTATCATTAGAACAGAACAGCCTGCAAAAGAGGTAAAGGTTTTGAATGAGCAGGCTAAAATGGTTAGATATAACCATCAACCTATTGAAGGAGTAACATTAGATATAACGTATTGGGTTGCTTATTCAAGTGAAGTTCCAGACTCTGAAGATGCCATAGAGGTTATTTATGAATAGAAAATAATTAAACCGTTCCAAGAAGGAACGGTTGGGAGTGTAATATAAACTGTGTAAGTAAGAGAGCGTACGGCTCTTACTTCGCAGTTTATTTTTTTATTGTTAAACTAAGAATATATGAATTGGGGAGTTGTTTCTAATGGCGAAATCGAAGCGTGATCCAAAATCAGTAGAGTTAGCTAATAGAATTATAGAACAATACCAACCAGAGTCCGTACAAGACATGCAGAATGCACTGAAAGACATATTTGGCCCTATGTTTGAATCCATGTTAAAAGGTGAAATGAACCATCATCTTGGCTATGATTCAAACGATAAAGGGGAAAAGAGCACAGATAACAGGAGAAATGGTTACGGAAAGAAAATCTTAAATACCAGTGCTGGGGAAGTGGAAATCGAGGTGCCACGAGATCGTGACGGCTCTTTTGAACCTCAGATCATCCCGAAACGTAAAAAAGATGTTTCTGAAATAGAGGACAAGGTTATTTCCATGTATGCGAGAGGCATGTCCCAACGAGACATATCATCTACCATTGAAGACATTTACGGCTTTTCTGTGTCTCATGAAATGGTTTCTGATATCACAGATACCGTGCTGCCTGATTTAGAAGAATGGCAAAGTCGTCCTTTAGATGAATGTTATCCTTTTGTCTTTGTAGACTGCATGTACACAACCATTCGCAATCAATACGAGACAAAAAAGTACGCTGTTTACACCATTTTAGGCTATAC
>NZ_LDPV02000028.1 GCF_001038425.2 Ornithinibacillus contaminans | reverse complement strand
GATGAACCATTAACCAGATCGGATTATATGGAATTGTTTAAGAATGAGGAACAGAGTTTGTCGGGGATACGACATCAAAAGACGTACACCGATCCAAGTGGAATGATGTATTACGAATTTTCCGACGGTACCGTACTAAGACAAAACGATTTCTATAAGGGATTACCAGAGAATAGTTTTGTTTCAGAGATACCAATAAGTGCCAAAACGCCTTCTTGGACGATGGAATATTACGGGGGCATAGGCGATGGCGTTCAATCTACTATGGAAGGAATCGAATATGTAGTAAAACATCCGCTCGATACAGCATCACATCTTGGGCGATTACTAAATCCTGTAGATATGGCATATAAGGGTGAAGTGATAACATCAATGTTTCAAGATGCCAAGAGCTATGTGGGTGAGAGTTCAGGAGCTAGAGTAGCAGGAAGAGCTACGATTGAAATAGCAGGTATTCTGATTGGAGCCAAAGGTGTAACTAGTGTGTTGGACAGTGCTTCTCCTCCGAGGATTAGTCCTAAGGGTACTCCTAAACTTAATGCACCTGCAGCAGGTGATAATATAGGGAAGCAATTAGGTAAACCAAGTAAAAACCCCTTAGCCAATATACAATATACTGATAAGGTGAAAAATCAAATGCAACAAGGTGACTTTCATAGTTTTCCTACTATTGTAGATAATTATGGTGGATTAGGTAAAATAGAGTCTTTAAAAGGGGGAGATGGTATTATGAGAACGAGGGTCAATATACCTGGAGGGTATAAAGGCAGAGAAGGTGTTTTCGAATACATTATTGAACCTGATGGCAAAACAGTTAATCATAGATTATTTAGAGTAAAATAATTAGAAAAAAGGGGGAAATAAAATGACGGACTTAAACAAATTTTCTCTACCAAGCGACTTCCCATTAGATTTATTTGAAAGGGGACATTCTCTTGAACAAATGGGGGTCAATGAGATAGCTTGGAAAATAAATGATGTAAAGGCTGTAATAGAGTGTTTAATAGAAAATGGATATGCTATCTTAGGTGGGGATGTTTATTCTTTAGAAAAAGGGAACTTTGTCCCTACTTATGATAGTTGGTTTCTTAATAAAGATGAACAAATTCCATGGGACAATTTTACTGTAAAGAGTAAAGAAAAAGCATTAGAATATATTGATAACTATGAAAAAAATGGACATGAATATTTCTTTGTACTTGTATATTCAAGAAAGTGAATGTTTACCCTCTCGAGTCAATTGACTTGAGGGGGTTTTTTAAGTAAATAGATAGGGAGTACCGAATAAATCGCTTCTTATACGGGTTTGTCAAAGTGTGTAAGTCCTAAAACACACTCAAATATATTTGAGAACCCTATCCTTTAATCGGTCATCCACTAATAGCTGGTTCATGGCTAAAGACCAGTTTTGAATATGACCACCTTCCCATTTGTTTTCCAACTCTTTCACACGTAAATATAGAACTTTAAGCAGGGGCATTCTCATTAGGGAATGTTCCTACACTATAGTAGAGTGAGTTCAGACAAGACTCGAAATATAAAGTGATCACGGCCGAGGAATTAATGGAAAGTAACCTCGCGTTACTAGCGGGTTACAAAGAAGTCCCAGCA
>NZ_LDPV02000027.1 GCF_001038425.2 Ornithinibacillus contaminans | reverse complement strand
CGACTCACACCTAATGCTTCACATAGTATGGTTATTTTGAACCCCTTTTTTTCGAGCTTTTTGATTGTTTGGTACTCTGCCTCATACCGCGTTTGCGTAACATCAACTCTCTTTCCACTTCTTCTAACTTTTTTAGCGCAGCGTTCTCTGTTTCAAGGTACTCATTTCGTGCTTTTAATGCTGCAATTTCTGTTCGTAACTTTTCTTCATCTGTTTGGATCTTGTCTGGCTTTCCGTGGCCTCGTCCATCTACCAGTCCATCAGGACCATGCGCTTTGTACTTTTGAACCCATGAGTAAATATTATTATAAGAAACCTGATATTTTTCAGCTGTGTCTTTATAAGATAAGTTATTGGCTAAACATGCTTTGACAATCTCAACTTTTTCTTCATGCGTCACTTTTCTACTTTTCATTGTATACACCTCGGGTTTTGGAGAATAAGTTTTTAATTCCTCCCCCTCAGTATACTTGATGATCCAATTTCGAACAGTACTATCATTCGGAATACCATACTTGCGAGCTAACTGTATGAAAGGTGTGCCTTGTTCGATGCGTTCTTTAACGATCAAGTCCTTAAACTCTTTACTATATTTATTATTTCTCCTCTTCGTTTGAATGCCTCTAATCCCCTGTTCTTGGTATCTCAGCACTTTTTTATTAAATACCGATTTACTTAACAGCAGACCCTTCTTTTCACTTAACTCCCGATAGCTCCATCCTTCATCAAGGTACATTTGAATATATCTTTCAAGTTCATCAACAGAATGTTTACTATTAGAACGCATAAAAAACTCCCCCTAAAGTAGTTTTGTTTTTTTGGTGTCTACTTTAGGGGGAGCATATCAGATCCTTTGTGATCGGTTTTATTTTTTACATAAGAGTTGCTAGAATGATGCAATAGCACTATTAGTATGAAATTAAATAAAAAAGGCGATTCTATATGTAATTACTTGAACTAATAAGCTGGTTTTGTAGTATAATTACTATATTATGGCATAAATACTGATAGTAACCGATAGATAAAGGAGGGTCTTACATGGCTTTTGTCATTACATCGCCTTGTAAAACAGAAAAGGCAGGAGAATGTGTTGAAGTCTGCCCAGTGGATTGTATAGAAGAAGGTAAAGATATGTTTTATATAGATCCAGACATTTGCATCGACTGTGGTGCATGTGAAGCAGTTTGCCCCGTGCAAGCAATCTACATGGAAGATGAAGTTCCTGAGGAAGAAAATGAATATATTCTATTAAATCGAAAGTTTTTTGAGGATAGATAAATAAAAATCGCTACCTAATAGTATTTGAGGTAGCGATTTTTTATTTAATGTCAAATGTATCAAATGCTGTTTGCTGTGAATTACTTGTAGTGATTGATAATTGATCAACTCGAATAAATGGGGTGAAGCCTGATGTCAAATCACGCACAAAGGATTCCACATTCTCTTCTGTTCCTTCAATTTCTAGTTCAACTGTTCCATCATCTAAATTTCTGACCCATCCACAGATACCATGAATTCGAGCGTTGTTTTTAGCTGCGTAACGAAAGCCAACCCCTTGCACACGACCATGAACGACAATATGCGCTCGCATCAAATCACTCCTTTCATTACCAATTTTTATCATCCATACCAATAATAATAAACCGTGTTGGAAATACTACTATATAGTAATTTCATTATGACATAAAAACAGGCTTGTTGCAGTAAATCAGTAAAGGAGTAAATGACATGACAGATTCAAAAGAAATGCCTCAATTCCCGGAACCATACTGGAGAGAATCAATAGACTTTCCCAGTTTCCCTAAACTAGAAGAAAAAATAAAAGTAGATGTCGGAATTGTTGGAGGTGGTATTGTCGGCGTGACCGCAGCATACCTATTATCGAAACAAAATTTAACGGTAGCACTTATTGATGCTGGCGTTATTTTGAACGGAACTACTGGACACACCACAGCAAAAATTACAGCACAACATGGGCTAATCTATGATGAATTGATGAAGCACTTTGGTGAAGACAAGGCAAAGCTCTATTATGAAGCACAAATAGAGGCAAAGCAGCTAATTGAAAAGCATATGGATGAACATAACATTGATTGTGATTATGAGACACAGGATGCTGTTATTTACACCAATTCGGATGACTACATAACAAAACTTGAAAACGAGAAAACAGCCTATGATCAACTGGGAATCGAAGGGGATTTGATTGATAAGATACCATTAGATATCCCACATAAAAAAGCATTAATGATGAAGAACCAAGCACAATTTCACCCTTTAAAATACCTGAAAGTCCTTGCAGAAGAAAGCATAAAGAACGGTGCTCAATTTTACGAAAATACGACCGCAATTGACGTCGAATATAACAAACACCCAGCAATTATAACGAGGGATGGCCACCGGATTATATGTCGCTATGTTTTTGTTGCTTCTCATTTTCCATTTTACGATGGGCAAGGCTTCTATCCTACACGAATGTATGCTGAAAGATCCTATGTATTAGCAGCTAAAGCAGCAAAAAAGTACCCTAGAGGAATGTACATTTCAGCAGAGGAACCCACACGTTCATTACGCTCCATTACGGTTAATGGAGAAGAATTATGGCTTGTCGCTGGCGAAAATCATAAAACCGGTCAGGGAAAAGCAACACTAGAACATTATCAAGCATTACAAGATTTCGCAGAAAAGCATCTTGATGTACAAGCATATGCGTATCGTTGGTCTGCCCAGGATTTAACTACGTTAGATAAAGTGCCTTTTGTTGGAAGAATATCAGCAGAAGAGGAGGCGGTTTTTGTTGCAACTGGCTTTCGCAAGTGGGGGATGACAAATGGTACCATTGCGGCAAAGATAATTTCAGATAAAATCGTAGGGAACGACAGTCCTTATGAAGAATTATATACGCCATCCCGTTTCCAAGCAGACCCTTCCATACGAAAATTCATGCGCATTAACGCGGATGTAGCAAAGCATTTAATTAAAGGTAAGCTCGAATTTACCGATAATCGCATTCAAGATTTAGCTGCAGATGATGCAACCGTTGTCAGATTGAACGGGAGACGTGCAGGAGTTTATAAAGATAAAAACGAAACATTACATGCGATTGATTCCACCTGTACACATATGGGCTGTGAAGTAGAATGGAATTCAGGTGAGAGAACCTGGGATTGCCCGTGTCACGGATCCAGGTTTTCCTACACTGGGGATGTTATAGAGGGACCAGCGAAACGCCCACTAGAGAGAATTGATATTGAAAAGGGATAATGCTATAACTTTAAAAAGTGTCCTATAGGACACTTTTTAGCTGTAATGGAAGTTATTGATAAATCGAGCAAACTCATCATCGTAGTTATTTTGATTCTTACACACAAGATACATACTAGCGGTTGGCAATTCCATGAATCCGACCGGAACCTCAAGCAATCTACCTTCTAGAATTTCCCTATTGATAATAGATTTCGGCAAAAAACTAACCCCGATTCCTTCTAGTACAAATCGTTTCGTTATGTGAGATTGATTAACCACCATCGTTTGTAAATGAGGAATTCGGGTCTGAAGCTGATTCTTCAACATATTCCAGTACACAGGATGATTATCTGTAAATACAATATTCGTTTCTAAAATCTCTAATGCATCTAATACTGGTCCCGATTCCGAATCATACCCATCGTGCTTCATCACCAAGGAGACTTCTTCTTCATGAAAAGCAACACTATTAACAAGACTTGAACCAGGAAGACAAGATAATCCAATATCTACTGCACCATTTTCAATTTGCTCAGAGATAAGACTAGATTCCATCACACGGATGGTGAACTCCACTTCTGGGTGATCATTACGATATCGGTAAAGAATCGTAGGTAAAATGGTGTCCGCTAGCAATGGTGATATAGCAATCCGCAACAGTCTATGGTAACCCTGCTTAAATTGGTTCATACGCTGTATGCTTTTCGTATATTGAGAGATTATTTCTTTTGCTTCCTGGTAAAACAATCTACCAAACTCTGTTAGAACAATGTTTCTACCATCCTTGCTAAATAGTTTATCTCCAAGTTCTTTTTCCAATTGTCTAATCTGGAAGGTAACTGCAGGCTGGGTAATAAACAGTTTTTCTGCAACTTCGCGGAAATTTTCGTATTCTGCTGCTAACAAAAACGTTTTTAATAGACGAGTATCCAAACGAACACCTCTTTAATAAGTATTATTTATTATTATAGTAAAAATAATTAAATTTTAATAATCATTTAAATGCTATATGATATACAAAAAGGGAGAAGAGGGGTAAATGTATGTTCCAACCGGGATTAAAAGGCGTAACAGCTGTGGAGACGAAATTAAGCCATATCGATGGACAGCGTGGCGTTTTAACGTACCGTGGAATTCCTGTTCAAGAATTAGTAAACTCTTATACATTTGAAGAGGTCGCGTATTTTTTATTGTATGAGAGGTTTCCAACTCAAACAGAAATAACGGCATTCGAAACAGCATTAAAAAAGAGTCGTTACTTGCCAGCATATAAGCTAACTATTTTAGAGCAGTTGCCAGATGAAATGGAACTTATGGATGTACTCCGAACAATAGTATCTGCATCTTTACCTAACGAAGATGACACCAAGACAGCAATACAATTAATCGCCATCATACCGATCATCATTGCATACCGTTACCGAAAACAGACAAAAATGCCAATTATCGAACCAAACTCAGCCTTGAATCATGTTGAAAATTTCCTATATATGATTAATGAAGATCACAACTCAACTCACGCGAAAATATTAGAAACCTATATGATCTTAACAATGGAACATAGCTTAAATGCATCAACATTTGCTGCCAGAGTGACCATTTCAACCAAAAGTGATTTAATAGCAGCCATTACAAGTGCTTTAGGCGCAATGAAGGGTCCATTACATGGTGGAGCACCATCTGGTGTCATTGAACTGTTAGAGGAAATCAAAACAGAAGATACAATAAGTGAAATTATTCACAAGAAATTAGAGAACAAAGAACGGATAATGGGATTTGGTCATCGAGTCTATAAAACTACCGATCCACGTGCAGAAGCATTGAAAATGACGATTATGAAGCTGGATAATTTACCAGATTGGATGTCATTAGCAATTAAAACAGAACAAGAAACGATAAAAATACTAAAAGAAAATAAACCAAATTACCAGTTGTATACAAATGTAGAATATTATGCAGCAGCCATCATGAAAACATTAGAGCTGGATCCTAAATTATTTACACCAATATTTAGTGCTAGTCGAATCGTTGGCTGGTGTGCACACGCAATTGAACAAACGAATAACAATACAATATTTAGACCAACTGCAATGTATGTTGGAAAATAATCATTGTAACGCTATAAAATTTATTTAAGTCTATTTTATAGCGTTTTTTTGTTTTGTCTCACTATCATAAGTATACTTGTATTCTGAGACTAACTTTACAACATTTCATATAACTTCCCATAATAAGTATTATGTCAACTAGTAAATTTCTTTAACATTAACGATGTCAAATGCTTTTAAGAATAGCTGACCAGTGACACAAAAATACTTAACGAAATGACACAACTATACTGAATCAGTACTTTTATTATATTACTTCCCCTTTTCAGGGTATTCGTTATGCTAAAATTTATATATCTTTTACTAAAAACATTAAATCAACTTGAATTTTGTCTAATTTAGTGACACAAATTTACTTAATGAGCTGCTTTATGTTCTTTTTTTGACTAAAACAAATCAGTTAGTGACACAAAAATACTGAAACCCTTTTATGTCTAACTAGTTGTCTGCTTTATTAACCGCACTTCTCATTTCTTCATTAGTTAGATGTGTATAGATCATAGTTGTTTGTATCGATGAATGGCCCAACTGTCTTCTTAATTTAGGTACATCATTGTTTTCAAAGTGATATCTAGTTGCAAATGAGTGTCTTAATTTATGTACAGATAAGGCTGGTTTACCAAATGCTTTTGCATATTTTTCAATTATTTTTTCAATAGAACGTCCTGTTAGTCTTCTGGACGTATCTTTAGGACCCATAGATGATGCAATGAATAGAGCTTTAAAGTTTTTGCTAACCTGGTATTTTACTTCTCGCACAGATATGTATTCCTTTAAGTCTATACTTGCTTGCTCACTGAAATATACATATTGTTCTTTGTTTCCTTTTCTTATAACTCTAACAGTATTTTTTTGCCAATCAATATCGTCAATATCAATATTAACTACTTCAGAAAGTCTTAGTCCTGATCCAAGTATTAATGATACTATTGCAGTGTCTCTCTCACGGTTTTTCTCGTGAAAGTTAAAGAGCTTTTTGTTATCCTTGTGTACCAATCCGTAATCACTGGCAACAAATTGACGAAACTGTTCATATTCATCACCTCGTAATATTTTACCTTCTATACGGTTAGCTAAAGTTTCTTGATCTTCTTTTACATCATTTAATTCAATTTTCGCCATAACATTTCGTTGAATATAGGGCTCCAAGTCATTTGTTTCTGCTACATTTTGTAGGTAATGGAATAAGGATCGTAATGCAGACAATTTCCGATTAATAGTAAGTGGAGTGTTCCCTAGTTTATACTCTAAAAAGGATAAAAAGTCTTCTATTTGTTGCACTGTAAGCTTTTCAAGTACATTAAGAGGTATATCTACTATTTTCCCCCTAAAATACCCCTCTGCTAATAACCAGTCAAAGAATATAATATAATCATGACAATAATTTAAAAGGGAAGCTGCAGATAATTTCCTTCGCTTTTTATCAATAAATTCACCAACATACCATGGTAGTTCTTTTACTTTTTCTTCAATTCTTGCATATAAATGTTGCTTTTTATCTTTACTCAAATAGCTCACCCCTCACCTATATTTTAATTCTACATATATTACTTCGTCAAATTTATATTTTACGTAATAATATAGTTTATTCTCCTTTCCTTTGTATAATTGACAATTAACACAAATTTGTTGCTTTTCATTAAAAAATTGTATTCCGTTTACTGTACTTTCCCAACTATTAATGCTATTAATCAAATAACTAATAGCAAGAGATTACTCTGTTATTAGTAATTAAAAACTTTTATAGCTTCTGTTGCAGATTATTCGTCCAAATTGTATGTTTTTATATGTCTAATTTAATTCTCTAGTTTTGTCCACTACGTTCTGGTGAAATAAAAGAACTGGTTTTATAAATTTTATTTGTCTCCCTTCGAATTCTGTCTAATCGATTCCAAACTGAGTTAAAATTAAGTTCATAACGTTCAAACAGAAAAGGTCGCCAATAAAGACGACTTTTCTGGACGGTGCCTCATTATTTATTAATACCGTTCCAATTCATCAAGGGGGGTTGTTTTAAGAAACTCTTCTATATCTCGGTAAGTCAATCTTTCCTTAGTAATAGTATTACCGATATGCTCCTTATGGAATAAACTCGGTTCACCATCCTTCGCTAAAACTGAACGAATAGCCCTTAACACATTCGTTGCTTTTAACGCTATTTCTCTAACATCAGATGTGTTTATGTGGAATAAGCCTCTTGATTGAGGCAAAGCGTCCCTGCGAATCATACTTTTGTGGCTTATCATGACAGCATCGACTGTTCCTTCTTCTGGGAAAGGAACATTTTCCCTAATCCATTTTTTATGCCCATCTGTCTGCCTGCAAGCATCACTGTATACAGGATCACCTTGGTCTTCTTCTGTCTTTGCTTCAAATCCAAAGAACTTATCTCTTAAGTACCAAACTCCATCTGGAACTGTATCCCCTTTTGGAAGGACAACCTCAAAACCAAGTATTCTGCCTAGATGCTCCAATCCTTGTTCAAACTTTTTGGCGTCATCGTTGTTAATCAGATCCAACAACTTCTTCATATTTTTTTCAAACATAACTCCGAATAACCCTAGATTATTCAACACCATTTCAATGTTATCTGTTTGTATCGCAAGGTAAGGGTCAATTCGTGGAACGTCTTTTTCCGTAGGAACGGTGTGAATCAAATCAGCTAACCATGAAATACCGTTGGACATTCTTAATGCAGATGAATAATAATTCCTGTCTAAATTTGGGTCTATCGGAATCATTGTTTTAGCTAAGAATGCTGTATTACCAGCGATGTAATACCACCAAGCACGATAACCCTCAAGTTCCTTACCACCACTCAATTTTTCTAGTATTAATTTTGCTTTCTCAAGAGCTCTATCTAGTTCCATTTTCCATAACGCATAAGTAAAATCAATTTCGTTTTCAACATTAAGTGTTAGTTTTTGAACCTCAGCCTTAGTTTTTTTCTCATATTCCTCTCGAATTTCCGTCACTGCATCATTAATAGCAGTAAAGTATTCTTTATCGGTTATGAAGTCATTCATAAAACCGACCATCTCTTCAACTGATTCAATTTTCCCCGAGTTACTAAGCCCAAACTCAATTTCTGCTTGAATTTCCGGGTGAAATCCTATTAAATTCTCTCGCTTAGAACAAAATTTCAATAGATTAGGATCTAGCATAATAACATTTGCAAAGTCATCATTTGAACGTGTGCATCTTCCAAGTGCCTGCGTAATCCTGGTTTTCACTAACTCACTCAACACAGCATTCGCATTTAATCTATTCCACAAAAATCCTTCTTGTAAGTTTGTAGCCTCAGGCATCCCAAACACAATTTGTAAGCGACAAGTATCCCCGGATAAATCTATCCCATCATATCTATTGGTTAGCACAAGCACGACCTTTTCCTTTGATGAAAATGGCTCCAAACTGTCTTCTATGGCTGATGAATCCAATATTGTATATTCTGGTAATTGTTGTTCCATCTTTGAAATAAAAAACTGAGCAGTACGGTTGTCCGGACATAGAACTAACGCCCTTCCTTGATTACGAATTGTACCAAACGCCACTTTCATGGCATCATCTGGATTAAAAATTCTATTTGGAAAAAGAATTAATCTCCTTCCATTACTATATTTATCCCATCCCTTAGGAATAGGTATCTTACTAATTTTCCTTATCCCTGAAATTCTTTCAAGCTCTCCTCCTTCTCCGAGTGTTGCTGACATATATATTCTCTGATTCGCATCACTAAATGCAGAGTGAGTTTTTGTAGGTGGGACTAGTGGTTTTATATTAATTTCTCCCCAGGAAAAGAACATTTGACACGCTTCCAAGTTTCCATTTATTTTTGACCATGGGTGTTTGGCATTACCGTATTCAGTGATATTTGTTTCAAGCAATTGTATCAATTGAGGTAGTTTTTCAAGATATTTTGGATAGGGAATAAGATCATAAATCGGCTTATAATGTTCGTTATCACCACTCATTATTCTCGTATAATTGTAATCTGAAATATCTTCCTTGAATAATTCAATAATGCTCTCAAAAACTTCCTTATTATCTTTTCTTTTTATCTCTACTGTCCATAATGATGAAATGTAATTTTCTGCTGAGTGAGCATCGTCCAACAGTATGGTATTTGCATCATCCATTTTAAAAGGGTTTGTGTTAAAAACAGCACTATATGTAGTAATGCCAACGGATTTGCTAGTTACATAATTTCCGTACTCTTCCTCTGAATATTCCTTCTGCGGGCCAATAAGCAGGCTTGCTGGCAAACCATATTCCTTTGCCTTAGAATAAACTTGTTTTGCTAATTGTTTAGTTGGACATAAGTAGAGTACACGTTCTTGATGGCACCTTCTCCTGTATTCGGCAATTAATAATCCGATAAGAGTTTTACCTGTCCCCGTTGGTAGTTCAATAGCGACATCTGGATTTGTTTTAAACTTATTATAATATTCCCGTAAAATATCAGCTTGTTGGGACCATAAGCCTTTTATGTTTGGTATTTGTAATTCCCTAAAAATCGATTCTGGGTCTTTTTCAACAGTCTTCACAATCTTTGGTTTAACAAATTCGAATTTCTTTCTCTCCATAACAATTCCCCCTTTTTAATTTTTGTACATTTCTCAACTGGTAATCCCTAATTTTTTATTTCTATGCAATAATATGTTATCGAAATATGGAATCGGATACAACTTATTTAGATATTTTAAGTAGAGTACGTG
>NZ_LDPV02000026.1 GCF_001038425.2 Ornithinibacillus contaminans | reverse complement strand
AAAAAATAAGTAACCAAAGAGATCATGATCTCTTTGGTTACTTAGCTTCATAAATATTTAAGTACTTTTCTTTAATTTCCTCTCTCTCTTTTTCCCCGTTAATAACAATACTTCCACCAACTGGAATAATGGTCTTTGTATTATTATCTTCACCATTTATAGTAGCGAATAAGTAAGTACTATTTTCTTTAAGAAGTTCATCACCTTCCATTAGAAATAAGTCATTTCCCTCGTATCCGCCAATTTGATTAATAACTTCAGATTCACTTAAATTCCCCTTAATGTTCACTATCTCATTTATCTCATATTTTGTTTCAGGATAGTTATTTTTAATCGTCTCTGCTGTTCTTTTTACAGTCCCGATAAATACATTATCTGCAAATTCAACAACAGCTTTAGGATCATTAATATCAATAACGTAATCAGACTCTATAGTTCTTAAATTTGGATTGCTTGGCGGATTATCGTTATTAAAATATAGCATACTTAAAAATATTAGAAAAACTGGAATCGCTATTGCAAATACAGGATAGATATTTCTTTTTTTACGAGGCATTTCTGATTTCGCAAGATTTATCCCTATTTCTCTTTTACGTTTTATGTCTTCGGGAATGGTGATTTTATCTAATTCTTGTTTAACCTTATTCATTCTTTATCCCTCCATTATATCATTTCGTAATTTCTTTAAAGCTCTATATAATGTAGTTTTGACAGTTCCTAGAGGCATTTCTAATATCTCCGATACTTGCTTTATTGTTAAGTCATTATAGAATCTTAAAATAATCACTGTTTTTTCAATAGGTTCTAACTGATGGATTAGATCGTCTAAAGTAATTTTCCGAACTATGTTGTCAGTAAAATCTTCTGTGTCCTCGCTTACCAGAGCCATATTTTCTATATCAATATCTTTATCAATTATCTGATTTTTTTTCTGAGCACGAATAAAATCTAGTGAACAATTTATCGCAATTTTTATTAACCAAGTTTTTAAATACTGATTTTCCTTTAGATTTTTAATTGACTTAAATGAACGATATGCGGTTTCTTGAAGTACATCTAAAGCAGCATCTTGATTGCCAACATACACATATGCAACTTTATATAAATCCGATTCATATTTTTCGAATATTTTAGTAAATGCTTTTTCATCACTATTCTGTGCTTTTTTAATAAGAGCCTTCAAAAATTACACCTCCTTGAATTATTACCTTCTATATATTAGACGGTAATATTAGTATTTTAGCTTTATTTTTTATGAAATAGAAAAATTTCACTATCTATTTATAATTATTAAGTACCCTTATTCAAAGGGTTTTTGATGATATTAAAAATACAACTTTTAATTCAGTATGTAACTAATGGCTTATTTTATTATTGTTTACAGCGATCCAATTGTATTTGCTGTTAAATAAGGACTAAAGGGAGTATTTTAATCAATCTTTTTTCTAAAGTACAACTCAATATTTTAGTGGAACTAACCCGTCGCTAATTCAAAGCAGATACTTATAAAATATGGTAATACCCTAACTGAATATTATTTAATCATTGTCACAAAAATGGTCGTTTTTGTGACAAGAACAATTGTGCAATATTAGAGATCAGAAAATAGCAATCTAGTTGTAACAAAAATGTGTAACAAAATCAATCTGTAACTTTATTAATCAAATTGCGTTTTTGATACAATGAAATAAAAAAGGATGTGAAATTAGATGAAGTTTGGATACATGAGAGTGTCCACTATGGATCAAAACTTAGATCGTCAGGAACAAGAATTAAAAGACTTCGGCTGCGAGCAAATATTTTATGAAAAAATCACTGGCGTTAAACGGAACCGGCCAGAACTAAACCGAATGTTAGAATTTCTTCGTACAGGAGATACCGTAGTAGTTACAGATCTTACCCGACTTTCTCGTTCAACAAAAGACTTGATTGAGATTGCAGAATTGATTTCTAACAAAGGAGCGAATTTGAAAAGTTTAAAAGAATCTTGGCTCGATACAACAACAGCGCATGGGAAAATGCTATTTACTGTCTTTGCAGGAATTGCTCAATTTGAGCGAGACCTAACCTCCGAACGGACAAAGGAAGGTATTATGGCAGCAAAAAAATTATGGCAGCAAAAAAACGTGGTAAATTTCCGGGAAGACCTCCAATAGATAAAGAAAAATTAAATTACGCATTTTATCTTGTTGAACAAGGGATAACACTTACAGAAGCTGCAGAAAAAGCTGGTGTCTCTAGAATGACACTATATCGAAAAATGAAAAAATAAAAATTTCATAGCCCATAAAGAAGGGAGCGTCGGGAAAATGTGCTTAGCGTTGTAAATCCGCATTTTCCTGACACTACCCCTTCAAGTAAAAAACAAATTAAATACGCTTCCAACCCGTAGCAAATTGAAACTTTTTAAACAGATAAATTACTATTTTGATACTGATGACTTTTTTTATTATAGGAATAATTGGTCATGTAAATTACGAGACGTATCAAATAAAACATTCTTCATTTTAAAACAAGAAACAAAAAAAGAATTAAATCGAAGAGAAGCTGATGAGTATCAATTAGAAATTTCGACTGAGGAAAAGGATAAATTTGTTCTATTTGGTGTACTTCCTAATAATGTACAAGACTTAATATCAAAACTTTATTTAAAAAAAGATATAAGATTTTTAGGATGTCTTCAAACTAATAGATATTGTTACGAAATGAATGAATTTACAATCTTTCTTGATGAGAATATATATTTAGAAAAAAAAGACTATGAAGTAGAGATTGAGATGCTAAATAATAACTCTAAGGTTTCTATTCCTAGTTGGTTGAAGCAAATATTAGTTGGAGAATCAAAGAGCAAATATAGAAGATTTACAGATTTATTTACAAATGGAAAAAGAGGCGATTTAATTCGAGTACAAGTATCTGGAATTGTTAAAAACTCTCAAGATGAAGTTCTTTTTATCAGAAAAAATAAACCAAGCTCTTCAATACATAACAAGCTAATTCCTCCCGGAGGTCATGTTGAATTTGGAGAAACCCCCGATAAAGCTGTTATACGTGAAGTTCAGGAAGAAACTGGATTAATAATGGTTAATCCTATTCTTACGGGAATTGTTACTTTTATTAGCAAAGAAAAAATGGAACAGTCTGTATGTTTATTTTATAAGGGAGAGGGGGAAGGCGATCTCCATAAAAAAGAAATGCATTTAGATTCTATGTGGGTAAGTTTAGAAAAATTGGAATCTGAACAAGACGTACCAATCTATCACAAAGAAATTATTTTTAACAGTATTTCTGAAGAAAAAGTATCTTACCTTACAATTTCAGATGAAGAAAGAAAATTATAACAACTTATGATAGAATATATATATATATAATTAGAAAGTATGGTGATTATGAAAAATATTAATTATAAGTTTTGGAATTTAATAGTAATTGTGAAAGATAATAATATTTTATTAATAAATAGAAATAAAGGAGATTTCTTTGGACTAGTACCTCCTGGGGGGAAAATTCAATTTCCGGAAACCTTCGAAGAGTCTGCAAAGAGAGAGGTACTTGAAGAAACAGGACTCACTTTAAATAATTTACAACTTGAAGGATTATCTGGGTATATCAATGAAAAGAAAGGTGAACAATTTATCTATATTGATTACTATTCAGATGACTTTTCAGGAGTGCTAAAAAGAGAAGGAGAAGAAGGAGAGTGTGATTGGTATCCCATATCTGAATTTGAAAATTTGGATATTCATCCAGACATAAAAACAAGAATCAGAAATATATTAGAAAATAACTCCTATGAATATCAAATTTTTTGGGATGAAGATACTAACTCACCTTCAGGAAAAAAAATAATAACTGGTGAAAAAATGAAATAAATATTTATAAGTAAATCCTACCTTAAATATAATAAATAGGTAGGATTTACTTATAAAATTGCCTAATGTAAGAAGCACAATGAACAACAAGGAAAATTAGATTATATTCATAATTTCGCTAGTTAAATCCATTAAAACTAAAATCTTGGAGTTGCTTTTGATCTTTTTAAAAACTTTTATAGCCATATATTGAAATCTATCATTTTACTATTTACTTCACGTTCAATCCGCCTATCTCTTTTTGATTCTTCTAAGACTTTATCAGTTAACACTTCTATTTGTTCGTTCTTGTATTCTTTCGCTTTTCTTACATATTCCTCGTAGTTTTTACAAGATGTACTGGGAAAATTGGATTCATCAATTCCTCAAATAATCCTTCATCTCCATAACACACTTCACCGTAGTATTTACTCAGCGTCATTTCTTTTTTCAATAGCAAGGTCAATTGACCTTTATACCTTAAGCATACATATTGAGTTAGTCTTCTTTAATCTATGCCGAGTACTGTCCATAATAAAACACCTGTATTTACAGATTTCTGTATTTCTGTATCAAATATATTTAGGTTAATGATACAGTTAAAGTTCCAAAAATATGATAGAATAAAAGAAAATCTAAGTATCGATAAGGGCGTTTATCGATACTTAGAAAGGGGAAAAGAGAATGTCTTTCGAATTAAAAAATATCGAAACCATGAATCTATCTACGGAAATAGTAGATCTTCATAACGCAGCCAAAAAACATTTAGAGCATTCCAAGGCGGAAAATACGAAACGAGCATACGGGTCGGATTGGCAACAGTTTGTTTCCTGGTGTGATGAGAACCATTTAGAATCCCTTCCAGCAACAGCGGAAACGGTATCCTATTACATTACATATCTAGGCAAAGAGCATAAGGCATCGACAATTAAACGAAAAATGACGGCCATTTCGCAACGGCACAAAACTGCAAGATACCCAAGTCCAACCAAGTCTGTATTGGTAAAAGGGGTTTGGGACGGCCTCCTTCGGGATATCGGAAAAAGAGAAGAAGGAAAAGAAGCGTTGTGGCTGCAGGACTTACGAAGAATTGTGGAAGTGTTACCAGAGGACCGGATTATCGGCATACGAAACCGGGCCATATTAGTTGTGGGGTGGGCAGGGGCCATGCGCCGCAGTGAAATCGTTTCGCTTAATGTGGAGGACTTAACGTTTACTCGAGACGGACTGTTGGTATTAATCCGGACCAGTAAAACGGATCAATTTGGAGAAGGGCAAGAAATTGCCTTGCCATATGGCAGTAACCCATTAACTTGCCCCGTGCGGAGTATGCAAGACTGGTTAGAAGCTTCAGGTATTACGAGTGGGGCTATTTTCAGAGGGATTGACCGTCATGGAAATATAAAGGAAAGACTTACAGATCAGTCTGTACGGTTAGTTGTGCGGAAATGTTGTGAAAAAGTAGGACTAGATCCAGATAACTATGGGGCACATAGTTTACGAAGTGGATTTTGTTCGACGGCTGCGAGGGCGGGGAAAAATGAACACCAGATTATGCGTCAAACTAGGCACCGAAAAGCTGATTCCTTAAATCGTTATATCAAATATGGAACATTATTTGAGGACAATCCTGCAAGTGGTATTGGCCTATAACAATAAAAATAAAATAATCAGATTCAAAGGAAAGATTTTCTGTTTTTAAACACATATATGTATTAGAACAAATAAATCAAACCAAAGAACTGGGTCAATACGGCGAAAGGAATGTTAGCAATGGATTTTAACGATTTGTATCATTGCTTTAAAAAGGAATCTTTTAACGATCCTATTTTAAAGAGTTTTTTACATCATTGGCTACCCAAAAAGGTCAGATATTTAGCCAATGAAACCGCGGCAACAATGGGTACTAAATTAAGAAATGACGATTACGAGGAGATAACAGGGCAATTAATTTTATTAGTATTTGAGAAGATAGATAAGATTGAACCTGGTATACCGTTTCGCTCATGGATTTGTCAGGCGATAAAATTTCTTGCAAAGAACTTTATACGAAAAAAGAAAGAAGCTCTAGTGGATACTACGGAAAACAACAATCCCATCTTTATCGAAAAGGACAAAGAATATATAAATAGTAAAAATTCATCCTTAACTGATAGACAGCAGGAAAAGTTATATGATGCAATTCAATCATTACCATCTAATTCCTACAGAGCATTTATCCTAAAATATGATGAAGGATATTCATCAAAGGAAATTGCCAACCTTCTCGGGTGGACAGTTAGTCAAGTTGACCAACGTAATCACAAGACAAAAAAGAAGCTACAAGCTGTACTGAATAAGTACTTTCCAGATTATAAAATAAAAGGGCTCTCATAAGAGCCCTAAAAATAAACGGAGTGTTAAAAATGAATAATTCTAGGTTAAATTTTGATGAAATATTAAATTCAAAAAATTTTACTAAAAAACCTAACCTATTTACAATAAATAATTTGAAAGATATTGCCAATATGTCCTCTAAAGAAAGAAAAGAAAGGATATTAGAGTTTTGTACTGAAGAAGAATTAAATGAACTTGATAGATTATCAACCAAAAATATGAATTTAGATAGTTCCACAATCATTGAATTTGCAATGGACGATATGGGATTAGATAGTGAACATCTGAGTGAAAAAGTAAAAATTAACTCTCATACTTTAAAAGAAATACTGAACGGCAAAATATTTCCTTGGAAGTTAGAGATAGACCAAGTTTTAAATCTGTTAAGCACTCTCAATATACCAGTTAATGATTTTATTAATGGAATGAGAGAAAAATCAATAATTATTTCTAATAAAGATATAAATATATCTGTTCCTCACTTACCTAGAGCTAAAGGATTAACTAAGAAGCAACAGTATAAAGCTATGGTAGATATGGAAAAGCAAATTTTAATTCAGGACGAAGAGAAAGAAAGAGAAGAGTTTATTCAAACTCTTAGGAAATTCGTTAATTTATAAATTTCAATTCTTACCCATAAGGCTTGGTTACTAACTTGAAACATTTTTTGTATATCTTTTAAGGGGGTACCTTTTTTTATCTGTTCCGATAATAAATGTTCCGGAAGAAGCAATGATCCTGCAAACTCATCTGCTTCAGGCTCTATAAAAGACTTACCTGTATCTCGATCTTCATATTCCCAAGGATTTATATGATGCTGTAGAATAAAGTGCCCTAGCTCATGGGCAACTGAGAACCTACGTCTAAATAGATTAGTTTCCAGTCTATTCACAGTTATTCTCATTTTCTGGGGATCGAATTTTGCATCAATATCCATCTCAGATGAGACTTCCCGAAGTTCAAGACCAGATTTAAACACTAAATCATCAACAGGAATAGGGGGAGAATAATTATTTTTTTTGATTAGATCCTTGGTAATACGTCGAATATATGCTGTCCGCATCTTCGATTCAACTCCTCTAAATATAAAGTATAGATATTAGCCACCCAAATTTAAAAATAGGGTGGCTAATTTTTTTCAGAAAAAGAAAGATTTAATATCTTCAAATACATATAAGTAATGAAAGCCGAAGTTGACCCTGGATGAAATTAGAAAGAGGTGTAGCACATGAAGTAAAGTCTATGTATATCCTTAGTACTTATAATCTATCAAACAGACAAGTCCTAAAAATACCAAGGGAGAGATTTATATGCCAAATATTAAATTACAAGACGTTATGATTTTTGTTAATGGTACTTCTCGTTATAACAAAAATAGTTTTGATACTGTTTTAGTTAAAACACTTTTACACTCGGACGAACCTATTAAAGATGAATATTACGTTCCGAGTGGTATAACAGCAAATCCAGAGCTATTTAAAATTTTGGATTTGCAAGGATTGGAAATAACACCTTTTAAAGCAAGCACCCTTATTGAAGGGACAGAAGATATTCAGGAACAAGCGCTCAACGGAAATCCCTCAGAAACTTTAAGTGACGCAGCAAAGTTACTACTTCTATCGTTATTAAAAAAATCACAACTTGTCCCTGTAGCTGGATCTAATAACACTTACGAATTAACATATGAGTATAAAATATTTCCAGTTGAACCTAACTCAAACAGTTATGAATTTGAAATTCGTGTACCATTTGATGGCTTAGGAATTCATCCACAAGGTGGAAGAGTCGAAGTTACCGTTATTTTACCTAGAATGGTAGAATTAGATGGCAGTTTAACAAAAGGTATTGACGAACAAGGGGCTGAAATTAACGAGGTATCTTATCCTGTCCCTAACGTTAATAGACAAGTTGTAACATTTTCCTATCAAAAAGACCCTCTATTCACAATTCGATATAATCATAAACAACCATTGCAAAACTAAAATATATAAAAATCCCTGGTGTATTCAATATACTAGGGATTTTCTTTATTTAAAATAATTTCTATCATTTACATTCTATCATAAAATAAAAATAGCTATAATTCGTAATCCTATAGTTACAAAAAAATTTCCATACCAATTCTAACATTATAAATGTATAATTTTTATATAATAAGAAAAGGGGAGAAAGTCTTGACACATAATGACCCACTAGAACAAAAAAAAATAGAAATACTAAACAATGAATTATCTAGTATAATTACTAATCTAAAACAGAAAGATTTTAGAAAAACTCTATCGACTATAAAATCTATTCCAAAAAAATGTGAATTAGATCAAGTTTCTAAAGCTCACGCTATTCAAAAAAGAAATGATCCTAAAAAATTACACCCTACCCGCCCTGCGAGAGGTGATGTATATAATGTGATTATTTTGGACGATAATGTAGGTAGAGAACTAATTGGAAACCATTTATGTGTTGTTATATCCAATAAAAAGAAAAATATATATTCTGAAAAAGTCAATGTTGTTCCAATTGAAGGAGACGGCAATGTAATAGATCCAAAAAACAATATTAAATTAACAAATGATGATATGGCGTCGGGGGCATTAGATAAAGATCCTTCAAAAATAATTGCCGCTGATATTATGACAATTGATAAAGCGCGGTTAGACATTAGAATCGGAACACTAAAAAACTATAAATTAAATGAAGTTATTGAAATGGTTAAAGCACAAATAGGAATTAAATAATAAATTTCTTGATTTTAACATTTTGATGTTGTACAATTTAATTAAGTTAATAACTTAATAACTTAATAACTTATCAAGCCTTAATAGGCACTGGGCTTATATAATAAGCTTTTCAAGTTAGAGTCAATGGATTCCTAGAGAACTATTGACTCTTTCACATTTATGAATGATTTTGCATATATTTACATATAAATATAAACGTATAGTTTTATCAAGCCTTAATAGGCACCGGCTCTATAATATGAGCTTTTTCAACTATACGAAGAGGATGGCATATTGCTATCCTCTTTTTTGTTACTCCTCCTCAGTCACGAACATTCATTTAATTAAATATAACAAATTTTCGCTAGATATAGGGATATATGTATTGGATTATTTTTGCTACAATATTAAAATAGAATTGTTTAATAACGAATGGAGTCAAATAATTATGGGCGATCAATTCTTTCAACTACAAAACAAATATAGTCAAGAGCTTTATATAGAATTGCTTACAATCACAGGATCTCTATCCAGATTATTCGCTGAAAGTAATAATCCTTTTCTTTACTATAGGGCTGCAGAAAATATATTCTGTAAAGCATTTAACGCAGATAACTTATCTAGAGGCGATGTTTCTGCAGATGCTTCAAAGGACAAATTAGGTATTGGTTTAAAAACATTCCTACAAAATAATGGGAAAACATTTCAGAAAGTAGCAGAGTTTAATCGAGAGCTTCAAGAATTCAAGGATCTGGAAGGCTTAGACTTAATAATTAAAATAGCAGAAATGCGAAATGAACGTATTAGAATGACGAAGAGAACATTTGATTTAGAAGGTATGATTTATCACCTTGTAACTAGAAGTAAAAATAAAATGTTATTATTCGAAGAACTTATGGATGAAATTGATTTAGACTCTATTAAAATTGATAAGGGAAATTCAAATAATAACACAATAAAATTTGCTGATAAATATAATGAATATACTTTTTCTCTTTCTAAAAGTACGCTATTAAAAAGATTTATAACCCCTGAGGATAAGGCTTTAAAATTATTTAATGTTACTATTTATGATGATCCATTTGAGTTTTTATTAAAAAGCAAAAACGAACTAATGGAACAATCAAAATCTCTAGCATCAGTTGAGTATGATAATTATGTTATATTACCTCTTTACAGCCCAAGAACTGGGGAAGTAGAAAGTAAATCTGGCTTAAATGCTTGGAACGCCGCCCCTAGATCTAAAGGTGGTCCTCGTAGACCACATAACGAGGTATATATTATTGTTCCTACATGGATTCATGAAGCTAAACCAAATTTCTTCAATTACCGAAAGGGAATGGATTTAAAAGAAGTTCCTCATTTTCAGGTAACCTTACCAAACAAGAAAAAACTAACCATGAAGCTAGTCCAACAGGGAGGAAAAGCAATTAGTTCGAATCCTTTAACTGACTTAGGAGAATGGATATTAAGGGATGTTTTAAATCTAGCTCCCGGTACTCTAGTAACCAGAAGTATGTTAAATACAATAGGAATTGATAGTGTGAGGCTATCGAAGGTATCGGAAACTGAATTCTTGTTAGACTTTACTGAAACAGGTACTTACGAAGAATTTGAACAACTATATTTAGAAACGAACAATTAGCCATTGTTCGTTTTTTTATTGTATAATAACTATTATTCTATTATTTTTGCGGCGCGCCGCAAATGGAGGTTATTCAAATTGAAGGCAATAGGATTATTTGCAGGTGTTGGTGGCATTGAGCTAGGTTTCAAACAAAATGGAATTGAAACCATATGGGCAAATGAAATTGATGAAAAAGCTAGTATAACATACAAATTAAATCATGATCATGAGCTTATAGCCGAAGATATTAATAATGTTGATAGTGATGATATTCCTGATATGGATATATTACTTGCGGGTTTCCCTTGCCAAGCTTTTTCGATTGCAGGATATAGAAAAGGTTTTGAAGATGAAAGAGGAAACGTGTTCTTCCAAGTAGCAAGAATTTTAAGGGACAAAAGGCCTCAAGTAGTATTTCTTGAAAATGTTAAAAATATGGTCAGCCATGATGGAGGTAATACATTCAGAGTCATTTTGGACACATTACATCAATATGGATACCATGTTAAGGAAAAAGTTATGAATGCATCAGAATATGGAAATGTTCCTCAAAACAGAGAAAGAATCTATATTGTTGGTTTTCTTGATAAAAATGCTTATAGAAATTTTGAGTTCCCAGATCCTATCCCATTAACTAAAACACTAAGAGATATTATTGATTTCGATACTAAAGTAGATGACAAATACTACTATACAAAAGAAAAGTACAAATTCTATGACCAATTAGAAGAAGCTATGGTTAACCCAGATACACTTTATCAATGGAGAAGAGTTTATGTAAGGGAAAACAAATCTAATCTAAGTCCTACCCTTACAGCAAATATGGGAACTGGTGGCCATAATGTGCCTCTGCTTCTAGCAAAACATGGTATTCGCAAATTAACTCCAAAAGAGTGTTTTATGTTACAAGGATTCCCCGAAGATTTCATTCTCCCAGAAGATATTGCTCAATCACATTTATATAAGCAAGCAGGAAATTCCGTGGTTGTTCCAGTTATTAATAGAATTGCACAAAATATTTACAGTGCTATATTGGAAAATCATCATTTAGAAACTGTTAGTATTTAAAAAAGAAAACAGGTGGTTCTGCTATATAACCACCTGTTTTCTTTAAATTTATTATTGGGATTCAGAACTGCATAGATGTAAACCTGTATAACTGTATATACGGTTACTTTTGATTATCTAGGTACTCATTAAGTGCATTTTCAACAATTTCTAACATGGTAGTATCATTCAATGCTGCATGAGTACGTAATCTTTTATGTAGATCAACACTTAATTCAAATGTTGCCTTTTTTACTTTTTTTTCTGTTAAAACAGACTGATTGTCATTTTTAACTATCTTTTCTAGTACATCAGAACTCCCTTTTCTTTTTGGTGCTTCTTGTGGTACTGGCCTTTTGTATTTATCCTTTAGTGACACGAGATAACAACTCCTTGATAAATTCTTCATGTACTTTTGTCGCTTGATTAATTTCTGGATTATTAAAAAATCCATAAACTGATAATCTTCCTATCGCTGCTCTACGTGGAATCACAGTATCGAAGACCAAATCTCCATACTCTTCGTTTACTAATTCTAAAAGCTCTTTGCTATCATTTCGCCTTGAATCAGACAAAGTAGCTAGTATACCAGCCACTTTCAGATTAGGATTTCCGTTATTCCTAGCACCAACAATAGAGTCCATAAATCTAGGTATGGCACTATAACTAAATTTTGCCGTTTCAAACATAATAACCACATGATCACTCGCAATAAGGGCATTAATCGTTTGGATACTTAAATTTGGTGGAGTATCTATCAATATAAAATCGTATTCATCTTTAATGGTTTCAATTGCATCCCTTAATAAAGCTGATTTAGATTTAGGACCTTTATAATCTGCAATTAACACTAAATAATCATCTGCAGCAACATAGTGTAGGTTATCCGAAGCAATTTTAATATAAGGATTTACATCTCCATATTCCATCGCTTCCTTAATTGTATCTTGATAAAATGGTTCGAGATCATCATACCCACTAATTAGCTGCGTGAGGTTGCCCTGGGAGTCCAAATCGATAGATAAAACTTTGTACCCCATTTCACTCAAAAGAAAAGCACTAAGACCACACGTTGTGGTTTTTCCAACCCCTCCTTTTTGCAAAGAGAAGGTTATAACAGTTGCAGTCATTCTTTTACCTCCATTTCTTCTATACATTAACTGTGAATACAGGTTTATGTATTAATGTATATACATTTACTATTCTACTATTTAATTTGAATTCCTGCTTTATAAAAAAATAGACTCAAATAATCTATGAACTGAGTGAGTTTAAAAATAGTAATGCAGATTATTAAAACTAGCGATAGACAGCAATGCTCAATATGAGCAAAGCCTAGATTGCCGTTATCAACAAAAAGACAAAGTGACCATGCAATACCAGAAGTTTCTACAAACCAATTCTGTAAAACTGCAAAACCATAAATACAGGTCGTCGTAGTTTGTACATAAAGTATATGTATCCTTTATGTATAAATAAGGAGACAGTTGCTTGTTATACATATATTTTATAGATATTTTATGTATAACTAGGGGTTCCTATTAAAATCCAAATCTACTTTGTAACAATTTGAAAAAAATTGTAGAAATAGTCGTTGTCGAACATCTAAAATATGTTTGACAAACATCTTTTTAATATCTAATATTAGAGAAAAGGAGGGATAATATGGCAAATGGGAAGTTTCCAGTAAGTCTTCCGAATGAACTTAAAGAAAGACTAGAGAAAATGTCGAAAGAAACTGGAATGACACAAAGTAATCTTATAAGAATGGCAACTCATAGTTTAATAGTTAATTACGAGACAAAAGGTGGCATCATATTTGCTGACTTATTAAATCCTGAACACAAAACAAAATAGTGATCTAATTATTTTTGAGAGGAGGTTTGCTAATGGGAAATGGATCAGGATTCGGCGGATTCGAATCACCAAACTTTACACAAACACCAAATGACTTTTATGACGAAATTTTATTAACAAAGAACATAACAATCGCAGAGGTTAAAATTTTAGGTTTTATGATTCGTTATACATATGGGTGGCAACGTGCAGGAAATAGCCTTCAATTCTCATTTACAGAGCTTCAAAATGCATGCCATTTAGGACGTGAAGCCGTTAATAATGGACTTAAAAAACTCTTACAAAAAAATTATATTCAACGTAAAGAAATTGACGGTCATATGAAATACCGGCTTCACATTAAAGAGTTTTCCGACTACCCATGGTCAATTGAATTCAACTGGAAAAATGTCTTTAAGCCAAATAATGTACAAGCTGAAAACGTTGATACAAAAGGGGAGTTCGATAATCGAACCAGTACCAGTTCGGAAATCGAACCAGTACCAGTTCGGAAATCGAACCAACACCAATTCGATAATCGAACCAATAAAAACTCAGGAATGGTTGAGCCACAAGGAACAGAGGACCCTCTAAATAAAGGTTTAAATAAAGAAATAAAAGAAGAAGAAATACTTAGTAAAAGAAAACAACAATTAAGTAGATTAGAAAGAAGCCTTCAAGAAAAAGGATTCAACAAAAAACAAACACAAGCTATTTTAAGCCTTTTAAGTACAAAAGATATTGATACCATCGACAGCATCAAACCATCGATAGTGGAACGTCAAATAGCTTATATGTATGCTAAAATGCAAGATGGAGAGATTGAATTTCATTCTACAGAAGGTTTAGCTAAATATTTTCTTAATGGGATGTTAGAATTAATGAACCAATCCGAAATAGTTAAGATTCATGAGCAGGAACAAATGGTTAGTAAGCAGAGAAAAAAGAAGCGTGATACATCATTCTATTACAATTGGTTAGTAGATGAGGAGAAATGAAATATGAATAAGAAGAAAAAAAAGGAAAAAGCCCATAAATAGACTTTTTCATAAACTTTAATATTCGTTAATTTAATTATACAGTAAATGTTTACTTAGTAAACATATAAAAATGAAATAATTACGATTTAGGGTTTCATTTTTGAAACGGTTTTACAGTTCAATCTTTTGCTTAGATTGCTCCTCTACATTCTGAAAATCAGAATGTGGGGGAGATTTATTATAATAAAGTTTAGCTTACTAATCACTTTCCTCATATTTAGAAAGATATAATTTCGAATATTCCCCTGTCCCAGACTCCCAGCCACCTTTGACCTTTTGATATAGGATAGATGCTAAACGACCATACATATCATTTATAATCTTTCTTGTTTCGGAAGTTATGCCTATATCTGGAGTAATATCTGAAGCTTCCAAAGGTATAGGATATCTACCCCAATAAGGAATAGCTTCTTCTATTTTTTTACATACGTCTAATTCTTCTTTAGATAGCTTTATCTCACTTATTTCTTTAATAAGATTAGTGATTTTATGAGTTTTAATTCTTTTAATTTTTCCACTTGTTATTGTTGTTGGATCATCAAAAACAATGAAACCCTTTAATAGATTTTCTATAGCAAACCCAATCAATAAAAAATAAGACCTTGATATACTTGATATCTTTCTGGATTCAAGGATTTCAGTTTTATCATGAATAATTTCAGATCTTATTGATTGATCGTTTTGTTTCCACAAAATCTCTGCCGAGTCCATTAATTCTTCAGCAAATGATAGCCATGAATCTGGGGAACCATCAACTATGAATTTAGATAATTTATTTTTTTCTTCATTGGTTAGTTTATACATATAAAACACCCCTAATAACTCATATAGATATTTAACCTTTCGTAACATAATATTTAATCAACAATTGCGCCTGATTGTTGAAGATAGTTTTTATTGTTTTTTTCTCCGTTCTTCTAGTATTTTTTGTATATCTTCAAGACTTAATTTTACTATGTTGTCTTTAGCTTTTTTGACAAAATCACTATATGCTAGTGCAATTTTTTCAGCATCTTCTTCTCCCTCAAATTCAAAATACTTTTCAAAGATTGCCCCGACCTGAATTAATCTCCTAGTTCGTTCCTTCCGCTTTTGTTCTTTAATGCGGTTTTCTAATCGTTTTTTTCGTGTCTCTAATTGATTTATTTTGATTTCTATTTCTTTTAATTTCTCTTGTCCTGTTTTTTGTGCCATTGATTCTCATTCCTTTTCGTCAGTTTTGTTCTCCTAAACTCTACTAAATCCGAGCAATTAAGTTACTAAAATTATAGCGTGAATTTGGCAGATATGCTATAATTTCCCCAACGAAGAATGAGTAAGGGCGCACTTACACACCTTTGGAAAGGTGTTGTGCGGTTGCTGTCGCAACACAAAAGCATTTGCCTTTCGGCAAAGGTAACTAACGCTACCAAGTGCTTCGCCTTACAGGCGATTCCAAAATATCACGCTCGACAGCGTGAGTAAATCAATGAACCGTAAATTTTGCGGTTCACTTAATCTAGCAGAGAAAGGAGTGAGTATCATGGCAATCTATCATTTTTCTGTCCAAGCTATTTCAAGAGGAAAGGGGCAGTCAGCAGTTGCATCTGCTTCCTATCGCAGTGGCGAAAAGCTAATGGATGAACAGACTGGTGAAGTGAAATTTTATAAGCGTGATGTTCAACCTGAAACCATGATACTTGCCCCTGATAATGCGCCTGAATGGGTGAAAGATCGTCAGCGATTATGGAATGAAGTAGAGAAAATTGAAAAGAATAAAAATAGTCGGTTGGCACGAGAAATCAACGTAGCTTTGCCAGTAGAACTTTCTCATGGCCAACAAAAAGAATTAATTAAAAACTATGCAAAAGAACAGTTTGTAGATAAGGGAATGGTTGCAGATATAGCAATACATAGAGATGATGCAAATAATCCTCATGCCCACATAATGCTTACTATTCGACCTTTTGATGAAAAAGGGGAGTGGCAAAAGCAGAAGTCTAAAAAAGAATATATCTTAGATGAAAAGGGCAATTTTACTTACAACAAGAAGGGCGAAAAGCGTACTAGAAAAACAGATTTAATCGGTTGGGATAAAAAGGAACTGGTTCAGGAATGGAGAAAAGAGTGGTCACATCATGCAAATAAGATGCTAGAACGTGAAGGAATCAATGAACGGATAGACCACCGTTCCCATAAAGAAAGAGGGCTAGAAACCCTTCCCACGCAACATGTAGGATATGTAGCGAGTGCTATGGAGAAGAAAGGTATTGAAACGGAACGTGGCAATTATAATCGTGATGTTCAAGCCTATAATGAAACTGTTGTAGATTTACAAAAATATCGTGAACAGAAGCACGAATTGGAACGTTCAAATGAACCTACAAGAGAAAATAAAGTGGAATATACCCCACAAGAAGCTACTCAACTTGAGAGTGCTGCTAAGTTCTTAAATGGTAATGTTTCCATTGAGGGGTAGCGTCAGGAAAATGCGGATTTACAACGCTAAGCCCATTTCCCCGACGATTCTTTCGTTTTTAACAACGTTAAGAAAGTTTTAGTGGTCTTAAAGAATCTAATGAGATCACTTTCTCCGAATTAAAATGGTATTCTCCTAGTAAATTAATATGTTCCCAGCCTAAAGGTGACATATGGTGCAATAAGTCTTCATTAAAACTACCTGTCTGTTTTTGGTATTCAACTGCTTTTGTTAGATGTAGAGTATTCCAGATACTGATAGCATTGATGATTATGTTTAAAGCACTCGCTCTTTGAAGCTGATGCTGTATGGTTCGTTCCCTAAGCTCGCCTTGTTTTCCGAAGAAAATAGCTCTTGCCAGTCCATTCATGGCTTCTCCTTTATTCAATCCTCTTTGTATTTTTCTTCTTAGAGATTCATCCGAAATGTAATTCAAAATAAAGATCGTTTTTTCTATTCGGCCCATTTCGCGTAAGGCTGTGGCTAAGCTGTTTTGTCTTGAATAAGAACCTAGTTTCCCCATAATAAGGGATGCTGAGACTGTTCCTTCTCTTATTGAATGAGCTAATCGCAAAACATCCCCATAATTTTCTTCAATGACCTTTGGATTTATTTGTCCACGTAAAATAGCTTCTAGCTTTGGATACTCACTTGCTTTATCTATTGTAAATAATTTTGAGTCCGATAGATCTCTTATCCTTGGAGCAAATTTAAATCCTAATAGATGGGTCAATCCGAAAATTTGATCAGTGTAACCGGCTGTGTCTGTATAATGTTCTTCTATGTTTAAATCTGTCTCGTGATGTAATAAACCATCCAAAACATGAATGGCATCCCTTGAATTAGTATGAATAATCTTTGTGTAGTAAGAAGAGAATTGATCACTCGTAAATCGATAGATGGTGGTTCCTTTTCCAGTTCCGTAATGTGGGTTTGCATCAGCATGTAGCGATGCAACTCCTAGTTGCATTCTCATACCATCTGACGAAGATGTTGTACCGTCTCCCCAATAGGAAGACAATTGTAATCTGTGATGAAAATTTACTAATACGGCTTGGGCTTTATTCATTGCATCTTCATACATGCGCCATTGAGACACATTGGCTAGTTGCTTATATGTAAGTCCGGGTGTTGCATCAGCCATCTTACTCAATCCAATATTCATTCCCATTCCTAAAAGAGCAGCCATGATAATGATCGTTTCTTCTTTATCTGGTTTTCGATTATTGGAAGCATGAGTGAATTGCTCATGAAATCCTGTTAAATAGGCAACATCCATGAGTAAATCGGTTAATTTTATTCTTGGGAGCATCTGATAAAGGCTTGCACTAATTTTTTTTGCTTCTTCTGGAACATCTTTTTCTAAGCGTGCAATTGACAGCTTTCCTTTCTCAAGAGAAACTCCGTCTAAATTGCTGGAATTGGCAGCTAACCACTTTAACCTTTCATTAAGGCTGCTGGTTCTCTCCGTTATATAATCTTCGAATGATAAACTAACTGATAATCTCGTATTCTCCTTCGTTTGATTCCATGTATCTTCTGAAAACAAATATTCCTCAAAATCTCTATATTGTCTGCTACCAACAATGGAAACATCTCCTGCCCGAACATGCTCCCGAAGTTCTGTTAAAACGGACATTTCATAGTAATGACGATTGATTGTTGTACCATCATCCTCGTATAAATGCTTTTTCCAACGTTTTGAAATAAAATCCACCGGTGAGTCATCAGGTACTTTTCGCTTTCCAGATTTGTTCATTCCCCGGATAATCTCTACAGCTTGTAAAAGTGGTTCATTTGCCTTTGTAGAATGAAATTCCAATACCCTTAATAGCGTTGGCGTATATTTTCTAAGTGAATAAAATCGTTTTTGCAGTAAGTCTAAATAATCATAGTCGGCAGGACGTGCAAGCAACTGAGCTTCTTCCACCGAAGAGACAAAGGAATTCCATTCAATAACGGATTCCAAAACCTTGAAAACGTCTAATTTTTCCTCTTTCGCTTTAATTAATGCTTGTCCAATGTTCGTAAAGTGTATAACCTTTTCGTTCAGTTTTTTACCATTTTGTTTTTGAATTTCTTCTTGAGCTTTTCGTCCCTTCGATAACAAACTTAGTATTTGTCTATCATGAATTTCAAAGGCTTTATCTGTTAACTCTTGAGTAAGATGTAATAAATAGATGGCTAATATCGAATAACGCTTGTTTTCCTGAAAGTCACGGAATGCATAAGGCTCATATCTTGAACCTAATCGAGATAGCTGTAACAGGCGATTACGATGCAAGTGACTAATTTGTACCGTCTCTAATTCAATTCCTCGTATGTATTCGAGTCGTTCTATTACTTTTAGAAATGTTTCGGGTGAAGGATGACCCGGTGGTTCCTTTAACCAACCCAATATCGTTTTATTGGATTCGATTGGATGCTGCGAAGTAATGATTTCTTCAAGCTTTTCTTTTTGCTTGTTTGTTAGAGATTGACTAACCGTATTAAACAGCTTCTTTTCAGCCATTTCTCTCGCTTCCCACACTATTCTTTCAAGTGTAGTGATAGCAGGCAGTATGATTTTGTTTTTTCTTAGAAAATCTATGCATCCATGTAATAGATGAATGGCATCACCATTCTCCAAAGCTATTTGATGAAGATGCTTAAATGTCATTCGATATTCTTTCAGAGTAAAAGTTACAAAGTCATATTCACTTCGAATTTCTTTCAAATGATCCCAAAGTGTATTTTCTCTTTGAGGATAATGACTAAGCGAAGATGGAGTGGTACCGATTTGTTTCGATATATAATGTATGACTGAATCTGGGATGCTTTTGATATGGGTGTATGGCCAACCGGGATACCTAAGAACGGCTAATTGAATAGCAAACCCTAAACGGTTTTCCACTCTCCTTCGCTTATTAATAACTTCTAAGTCCTGTTTGGAAAAAGTGTAGTAGGTTCCCAATATCCACTCATCTTCAGGAACTTGCATAAGAGCTAGTCTTTGATCTGGCGTAAGTAATTCTCTTCCCCTTGCAATTTTCATATTGTATCATCCCATCTCTGTAATCATTCAGTTTATTAGTACAATTATATATCAATAGAGTGTGATACAAGTGTAATAGGCTGATAAAATCATAGTGTCAATTTAGACGTAATTTTGCACCTGTTTTAAGCGCTATTTTGATTATAAGTAAATATAAGAATGCTATCTTTTAATAAAGGGTAGCGTCAGGAACATATATTTATATTGAGCATCTATTAGAGGAGTTTAGCTCATAAAAAGGAAAATTGATTCTATTAAAATTATATAAATATATTAAAATATAGGTATTTTGAATCTTTTGCATAATATTACTATTGTAATATACTTGTAATATACTAAATTTTTAAAAAAGGGGGATAGAGTGACTCACAATAATATATTAGGAGGTAAACGAATGAAAAAAACTATGTTATTCTTTACTTTAATATTACTTTTGATTTTTTTAAGTGTAAATCCAGTATCTGCTCATTTCATGACCGACAGAAGTAAGCATTCCGTAGATAATGGTGAAATAAGATGGGGAACATATCACGGAAGTACTAAATGGACAAGTGCTAGAAACACTGGTATTACACAATGGGATAATGAGGGAATCATCAATATTGCCGGTGATACTACTAGTACTGTAGAAGACTTATCCTTCACTGATTATTCTGCATCTGATGGTGTATTAGGCTCATGGCAAAAATATACTGGAGCCGATAGAATTAGATTTAATAATAACTATTTCAATAATATGTCTGCATGTGAAAGAAACAAAACAGCTTTACATGAATTAGGACATGCTTTAAATCTCGATCATAATAACGTTGCAGGAAGTGTTATGAAAAGTGGTTATATTTGCCAAAACTTTTTAGGGGCACATGATAAATCAGATTTAAAAGAACGTTGGTAAATTCAGATAAGGAGGTATAAGTTTATGAAAAGAAAAATTCTATTCATTCTTATAGGTATTTCTGTAATGGTTATTGGATTATTTAGTTATAACGGAGTTAATTCAAATGTCAATGCTAAAGAACATAAAGTAGAAGAAGATGTTATAGAAATCGGAGCTACATTTATGGCTGATTTTGATAACAAACAGATTTTAGCAGGTACAGTAGATTATATTTTTACTGGTAAGGTAACACAAAAGTTAGGAGAAATTGATAATCTTGCTTATCCTACTACACAATTTAAAGTAGAGGCTAATAATCAACTACAAGGAAAACTTCCTTCTAAAGAAGTGACTATTAATCAATATGGAGGGCACTTGAAGGAAGAGGTAGATGGAGAAACAATTGAAACTTTGTATTTGTTTGAAGGAGACCCTTTACTAGAAACTGGAAATGAATATGTTTTTGCTGCTAACAAACAGGAAGATGGTAGTATCCTTATAATTCCTTTGTATGGTAATACAAAAATTGAAAAGAATTCTATAAGTACGAGTGAAATATTAGATGAATTTGAGGAAGCAGTAAAAAACCCTATTATTCCTGAATTGCAGCAAAAAGTAAATGAATCAAAAAAGTAAAAAAATA
>NZ_LDPV02000025.1 GCF_001038425.2 Ornithinibacillus contaminans | reverse complement strand
GAAAACAAATGGGAAGGTGGTCATATTCAAAACTGGTCTTTAGCCATGAACCAGCTATTAATGGATGACCGATTAAAGGATAGGGTTCTCAAATATATTTGAGTATATTTTTTAGGACTTACACACTTTATTTGACAACCCCGGCCCGGTTAAATAACCGCCATCAAAATGATGTTATAGCTAGAAAAATATGTTTCTCACAAGTCAAACACCTTTACCTAATTTGTTTACTTATTTCTTCCCAAAGTGATTTGTCCATTTCCATGTATAATCCAGCTACTTCAATTTTACTAAAAATATCTTCATCAACTGGTATATCCTCTTGTTCAATGACACTGCAAATTGTTTCTAAAGCTATACCCCACTCTTCGTGTTCAATAAACTCTAATATATCTTTTTCATCTTTCAAAGGGAGATTATTGATATTTTTTACTATTTCTTTTAAAAGATTACTTAATTCCATAACATACACTTCCTAGACTAATTATTTAATAGGGAATGCAGTAATTATATCTCTTCCATCTGTAATTACCTTTATATTAATTCCATCCCTAATTCCTGTAACCTCATATCTTTGTACACCTTTAACAATTCTTCCCTTATTCCAATTTAGTTTAGGGTCAGTAGCTATATCAGATACATTGTGCATAACCTTTTCTGCATTCCAACTTTTAGGGAATAGTGTTTTTTTAGGGTCTCCAGTTCCAGGCCATAAATGCCCACCACCTGTTTTATCTCCGTAAAGAATATGCTTTGTCCTTTGCTCACTAGCTATATTTACCAGTTCATCTTTACCAGCACCCTTAGGACTAATCCTCGGAGGATAAGCACTGTCCAACACACTAGTTACACCTTTAGCTCCAATCAGAATACCTGCTATTTCAATCGTAGCTCTTCCTGCTACTCTAGCTCCTGAACTCTCACCCACATAGCTCTTGGCATCTTGAAACATTGATGTTATCACTTCACCCTTATATGCCATATCTACAGGATTTAGTAATCGCCCAAGATGTGATGCTGTATCGAGCGGATGTTTTACTACATATTCGATTCCTTCCATAGTAGATTGAACGCCATCGCCTATGCCCCCGTAATATTCCATCGTCCAAGAAGGCGTTTTGGCACTTATTGGTATCTCTGAAACAAAACTATTCTCTGGTAATCCCTTATAGAAATCGTTTTGTCTTAGTACGGTACCGTCGGAAAATTCGTAATACATCATTCCACTTGGATCGGTGTACGTCTTTTGATGTCGTATCCCCGACAAACTCTGTTCCTCATTCTTAAACAATTCCATATAATCCGATCTGGTTAATGGTTCATC
>NZ_LDPV02000024.1 GCF_001038425.2 Ornithinibacillus contaminans | reverse complement strand
CGACTCACACCTAATGCTTCACATAGTATGGTTATTTTGAACCCCTTTTTTTCGAGCTTTTTGATTGTTTGGTACTCTGCCTCATACCGCGTTTGCGTAACATCAACTCTCTTTCCACTTCTTCTAACTTTTTTAGCGCAGCGTTCTCTGTTTCAAGGTACTCATTTCGTGCTTTTAATGCTGCAATTTCTGTTCGTAACTTTTCTTCATCTGTTTGGATCTTGTCTGGCTTTCCGTGGCCTCGTCCATCTACCAGTCCATCAGGACCATGCGCTTTGTACTTTTGAACCCATGAGTAAATATTATTATAAGAAACCTGATATTTTTCAGCTGTGTCTTTATAAGATAAGTTATTGGCTAAACATGCTTTGACAATCTCAACTTTTTCTTCATGCGTCACTTTTCTACTTTTCATTGTATACACCTCGGGTTTTGGAGAATAAGTTTTTAATTCCTCCCCCTCAGTATACTTGATGATCCAATTTCGAACAGTACTATCATTCGGAATACCATACTTGCGAGCTAACTGTATGAAAGGTGTGCCTTGTTCGATGCGTTCTTTAACGATCAAGTCCTTAAACTCTTTACTATATTTATTATTTCTCCTCTTCGTTTGAATGCCTCTAATCCCCTGTTCTTGGTATCTCAGCACTTTTTTATTAAATACCGATTTACTTAACAGCAGACCCTTCTTTTCACTTAACTCCCGATAGCTCCATCCTTCATCAAGGTACATTTGAATATATCTTTCAAGTTCATCAACAGAATGTTTACTATTAGAACGCATAAAAAACTCCCCCTAAAGTAGTTTTGTTTTTTTGGTGTCTACTTTAGGGGGAGCATATCAGCTTGTGAGTCACTTTTTCTTCTTTTATTCGCTATCCCAGTCCCCATAATAGCAAATCCTAGTATTATAAATAATAGTATTAGCCAAATATTTCGTAATGCTATTGCAAATCCAACAGCAACAAACATCAGGATAACCAACATTGCAAGTAGTAGCATTGGTACGTTTATATTTTTCACGATGTCACCCCGCTTTATTTCCCTTTCAGTATAGCTTATTTTTTCGGGATATTCAAAATAGAAACGATAAAAGACTAGCGGGATGTGGATAATTCTAGTATGATTAACGATGAGCAAATTAAGTGAGGGATATAAATGGTTTATGATTTTGTAATGGATAAATTTGGTGTCGATCAATTGTTTACCGTGTTATACGTCGTTAATTTGATCTTTGCAGCAATTGCCTATAAGTTAGGGTTTGCAAAGAAATTACCAGTATTAAAGTCTGTTATTGTCTATCTATTACTTGCAGTTGGCATTTTTATTTTGAATATCTTATTTATCGTGTTACCAGCAGTATGGGCATCTGATCCACTTCCAATGACAGAAAGTCTTATCGTAATATGTATAGTTTTAGCAGTTTATCGTATTCGTCTACATCTCCAACGTCAGGCGAAAAAAACTTCCTAAACAAAAGCGGGTGTATCACACCGATCCAATCGATTGGTATGATACACCCGCTTTAATCTTAAATTAATTCGTCTTCTTTTTTCTTTTCCTCATATAGACGAAACATTCCTGTTTCATGACGTTTTAATGTATTTTCCTTTATTCGATTATCACAGTTTGGGCATAAATACATATTGATTTTTCGATTTCGCAGTCTTTTCGCCTGTAGAGAGTAATCCTCTATCGTATTTACCGTATCACATATGACACATTTTACTTGCATTTTACCACCTCAAAAATAGAAGTATTCCGTTTAACTATACCATAAATAAGGAAAAAACAAGTAAGTTGTTTAAATTATCTATACTAGTGGAACATATATAGTAAATCTAGTAAAGGGTGATAGTATGAAGAAACGCTATATATTTTCTGCGCTAGGTGCTGGAGTAGCTGGTTTAGTCGTTCGAACTATTCAACAGAATAAAAGGACAGGCCACCATGAAATAGAAGGGGAAGATGCTACGTTTTACAAAGCAGGAAAACCTGATCAAGTAGACACGCTTGAAGTAGATCAACTTGAAAATGCTAAAATGGTATCAGAGGGTTCGCAATTCGGTGTTCAATATTATAACCATGTTACAGAAGAAGAGGAAGAATAAATGGAGGTGCTCAAAAGAGCACCTCCATATTGTGAGCTTAATGTTCTCGTTTTTCTCGTTCGTTTTTTGATTGATTGTTCTCGATATCATCCAATTGTTTTTGTTCCTCATCATCTAAAATTTCTTTATTTTGGTCTGGTTGTTCTGGTTGGTTTTCTGGAATTGGGAAGTCAGGCATGTATCTTCCGACAATTGCTGCCACCTCATCAACTATTCCTTGAATTGGATAGCCTTGCCTGATTTTGTCATTCATTCCACGAATTCTTTCCATCACATCTGCATCTGCAGCAACGACGGCTGTTCTTCCGTATGGATCGTGTTGTAGTGCTTCTAGGACAGAATATTTAATGGTTCCGACTCGTGAACGATCCAGTTCTTTATCGACGTCGATGCCAACAAGGGCATATGGTCCAACAACTATCGCTACAGCGTCATTAACTTGCGGAACATCTCCGGCTATATTGGCAAGATGGTCAGCGATATCTTCATTAGATAAATCTCTTTGCTCACGTGGAGCAGAGTTTTTTACGTTGATGATGCGATCATTTTGATCCTCTTTCTCCGACGGTAAAGAATGCTCTTCGTTGTTTTGTTGGCATCCAAACAATACTAATAAACTAACGACTACAATAGCCTTTCGTATCAACATCTAACACTCCTCCTATAAAGTGTAAATAAGGGGAATTACTATACCGTTAGTTTGAGTAGGAAAGACTAAATTATACAGTAGAAAAGAAAAGCTAGTGAAATCGAGATTGATTTCACCAGCTTAGACAAAATTAATTAATTCTAATTTTTTTAATACCTTTAATTGGGTTGTCTTTATTTGAACCATCCTTATATAGTAAATAAACTGGTCCATCTTCTGTTAACGGTTTACCCTCGATAGCAAATACAAGATAACTATTATATAGCTGTGCTATGGAAAGTGTAACATCCCCATGTTCAGTTAATAAGGTTGCATTAGTAGCTCCCTCTTTTATTTCGGCATGATTGAGAAAATCATCAATTGGCATGACATAGGAATATTGTAATATATTTTCTCGTTCGTGCCGTGATAAGCTTTTGTTAACAGGAGGTTTGGCTTGTCTGCTAGTCGCACGTTCCCATCTCTCAGCGGCTTCCTTTAATTCATCGTGTTTCGTCATTTTATTTACTGGTTGAAAAGCTTCTTCCAGTATAATTTTACGATCATCAAAGATCCATACAGTTGGATCCATTGTAATGGAATATGCTACATTACCAAGAATTGGGACAATCATATTTTTCCACCTTTCGAAATAATCTTTTCCTACCTAAGAATAGCAAACATATCGAATAATTTCACGATTTAAGCAATCTATGAATCATCGATGCTCATAAAACGCTATTATAGAAAGTTTCTTTCAGAAAATTGCTGAATGAAACATTTGCATTTTCTGGTGGTAAACGATAATATAATATAGAAGAAATGTTTATGATTAAAGTAAAACAAGCCGGTGATTTTTAAAGATAGGGTTTGTTTTGTGTGGAGGGGATATTTTTGATGCCAGAGGTTACGATCGACCATCGTGAAAAAGCCTATGCCCTTCTTAAGGCTGATGCTGAAAAAATTTTGCGGCTTATTGAGGTGCAGATTGATAATTTAACGATGCCGCAATGTCCATTATATGAAGAAGTTTTAGATACGCAAATGTTTGGTCTTTCTCGGGAGATAGACTTTGCTGTTCGCCTAAACTTAATTAACGAAGATGAAGGAAAAGCCCTGCTTGAAAATCTAGAGAGGCAGCTAAATATACTTCATGAAGCAGCACAAAAATCTTTGTGAAGCTACACTAATTTCGTGTGGTAGGATTTTGTGATTAAAAACTTTGCCTGCATATGAAATGGCAAGGTTTTTTTGTTTCAATTAGTTTAAAGCCATCATCCGTATTTACCTGAAAATGGAGAGGGAAAAGATGTTACGTAAAATAAAAGACTATGATTTTACCTTAATTTTAACACCAATAGTATTATCTGGATTCGGAATAGTTATGATTTATAGTGCTAGTATGGTTCTTGCTGTTGTAGAAGGATATGAAAGCAATTACTATTTAATGAGACAGCTCCAATGGTTCATTCTTGGATTAGTTGGTTTTACTTTCTGTACGTTTTTTCCTTATAAAAATTATCAAAAATTAGTTAAATTAATTGTGCTTGGAATTATTGTACTACTACTTGCTGTTAAGTTCTTTGGAGAAACGAATGGTAATGCGAGGTCTTGGCTCGCTATTGGACCAATAAGTATACAGCCTTCAGAGTTCGCGAAATTAGGACTAATTATGTATCTTGCATCTGTCTATTCTAAAAAACAAGCCTATATTAATAATTTTAATAGAGGTGTATTACCACCTCTGATCTTAACCGGGGTAGTGCTCGGTTTAATCGTGCTACAGCCTGATATTGGAACAGCTTCGATCATATTTTTAATCGCGTGTTCCATCATATTTAGTTCAGGTATAAGATTTAAACATCTATTTATGCTAGTTGCGATTGGGTTATTATTTTTAGCAATCGCTATACCCAATATGATTACCGATGAACGTGTGTCGCGATTCACTGGTGCCTATGAACCGTTCAATTCACCTGAACTAGATGGGTACCATCTGATTCAATCGTATTTAGCAATTGGAGTTGGTGGATTAACAGGGGAAGGCCTAGGGCAAAGTGTCCAAAAGCTAGGCTATTTATTTGGTCCGCATACCGACTTTATCATGGCAGTAATTGCTGAGGAATTAGGGTTTATTGGTGTGTTCATCGTCATTGGAGCATTAGCTACAATAGTACTTAGAGGGATTTTTATTGCAAGAAAATGCGAGGAGAGCTTTGGCTCATTACTCGCAATTGGTATTTCTTCCATGGTAGGAATCCAAGCATTTATTAATTTAGGATCAGCGAGTGGGATATTACCGATTACTGGGGTAACATTACCATTTGTAAGCTATGGGGGGTCATCGCTGCTAGTATTATTAACCTCAATGGGGATATTAAACAACATAGCGATGAACGTGAAAAAGAAAGAGCAGGAGCCTGTTCCTGCAAATAGACAATCTATTCCAGACAATCCATTTACCTATAAAGGAGGAACAAAATGGTCAAGCTAAATAAGATCAAAAAGGTTTTAGTTGCCAATCGTGGCGAAATTGCGATTCGTGTATTTAGAGCATGTACGGAATTAGGTTTACGTACAGTAGCCATATATTCCAAGGAGGACTTAGGATCGTATCACCGTTATAAAGCCGATGAGGCATACTTGATTGGGGAAGGTAAGAAGCCAATTGATGCTTACTTGGACATTGAAGGAATTATAGAGATTGCCAAAAAAGTTGGGGTGGACGCAATTCATCCTGGCTATGGATTTTTATCGGAAAACATTGATTTTGCTAAACGATGTGAAGAGGAAGGCATTATTTTTATAGGACCAACTAGTGAACATCTACATATGTTTGGAGATAAGGTAAGAGCCAGAACACAAGCAATACAGGCTGGATTACCAGTTATTCCTGGAAGTGATGGCCCGGTTTCCACTTTAGAAGAAGTGGAGGCGTTTGGTGCATCACATGGTTATCCGATTATTATAAAGGCAGCATTAGGCGGTGGCGGACGTGGTATGCGTATTGTTCGAAGTGCGAGTAGCCTTCGTGATAGTTATGATCGCGCCAAATCTGAAGCAAAAGCTGCATTTGGTAGTGATGAAGTTTATGTTGAGAAATTAATTGAACAGCCAAAACACATTGAAGTCCAAATTATCGGAGATCAATTTGGCAATGTTGTTCATTTGTATGAACGAGATTGTTCCATACAAAGACGCCACCAAAAACTAGTGGAAGTTGCGCCAAGTCTTTCACTTTCAGATGAGCTACGTGAAGACATCTGTAATGCAGCTGTACAATTGATGAAGAATGTGGACTATCTAAATGCTGGTACAGTGGAATTTTTAGTGAAGGATGAACAGTTTTACTTTATTGAAGTAAATCCACGTATTCAAGTAGAACATACAATTACCGAGCTGATTACTGGCGTGGATATTGCGCAAACACAAATAAAAATTGCTGATGGTCAAAATATCCATGATCCATCCGTTGGAATTCCAATGCAAGAAAAAATTACAACGCAGGGATATGCTATTCAGTCACGCGTTACGACAGAGGATCCATTAAACAATTTCATGCCTGATACCGGTAAGATTATGGCGTATCGTACAGGTGGTGGATTTGGAGTGCGCTTAGACTCTGGTAATGGATTCCAAGGTGCGGAAATTTCACCACATTATGATTCCTTATTGGTTAAGGTGTCAACTTGGGCGCTAACCTTTGAACAAGCTGTGCAAAAAATGGTTCGTAATCTCAAGGAATTTCGTATTCGGGGGATCAAAACGAACATTCCATTTTTAGAGAATGTCATGGTACACAAGCAATTTATAAAGGGAGAATATAATACGACCTTTATTGATGAGACACCTGAATTATTTGTCTTTCCGAAACGGAAAGACCGTGGAACTAAAATGCTAACCTTCATTGGACATACAACAGTAAATGGCTATGAAGGAATGACAAAAATGGTCAAGCCCCATTTTGAAGATGCTATTGTACCAAAGGTGGATCACATCCCGGTTCAAAAAGGAACAAAACAATTACTAGATGCGAACGGTCCAGAGGGTGTTGCAAGCTGGTTAAAGGATCAAAAAGAAGTGCTCTTAACAGATACAACCTTCCGTGATGCACATCAATCCTTGCTGGCGACTCGAATTCGGACGAAGGATTTAGTGAAAATCGCAGAACCAACCGCGCGTCTCTTACCAAACTTATTCTCTGTAGAAATGTGGGGAGGAGCTACGTTCGATGTTGCTTATCGGTTCTTAAAAGAGGATCCATGGGAAAGATTACTGAAGTTACGTGAAAAAATGCCGAATGTTTTAATGCAAATGTTGTTACGAGCTGGAAATGCCGTTGGTTACAAGAACTATCCTGATAATCTGATCGAAGAGTTTGTTGAAAAAAGTGCATCAGGAGGAATCGATGTCTTTCGAATTTTCGATAGCTTAAACTGGGTAGAAGGAATGGTACCGGCAATCCAAGCTGTACGAGATAACAATAAGCTTGCTGAGGCAGCTATTTGCTACACAGGAGATATTCTGGATACAAACAGAACGAAATACAATTTAGCATATTATAAAAATTTAGCAAAAGAACTAGAACAGTCTGGTGCACATATACTCGGTATTAAGGATATGGCTGGTTTATTAAAGCCAGAAGCTGCCTATCAATTGATTACTGAATTGAAAGAAGCGATAGATATTCCGATACATTTGCATACGCATGATACGAGTGGTAACGGTGTCTATACATACGCACGTGCAATTGATGCAGGTGTTGATGTTGTCGACGTCGCCAGTGGACCTATGGCGGGATTAACTTCACAACCAAGTGCGCAAACCTTGTATTATGCACTAGAAGGAAAAGAAAGACAGCCAAATGTTTCGATAGGCTCCTATGAAAAGGTTTCGTATTACTGGGAAAGTGTACGTGAATATTACCAGGAATTTGAAAGTGGCATGAAGTCACCACATACCGAGATTTATGAGCATGAAATGCCTGGAGGGCAGTACAGTAATTTAAGACAACAGGCAAAAGCAGTTGGGTTAGGGGAACGCTGGAACGAAGTAAAATCTATGTATCGAAGTGTTAATGATATGTTTGGTGATGTTGTAAAAGTGACACCTAGCTCAAAAGTAATCGGTGATATGGCATTGTTTATGGTGCAAAATAATCTAACAGAAGACGACATTTATGAAAAGGGAGAAAGTATTGATTTCCCTGATTCCGTTGTCGAATTTGCAAGTGGTTATCTTGGCCAGCCATATCAAGGTTTTCCAAAGGAACTACAACGCATTATTTTAAAAGGGAAACAAGCGATTACGGAAAGACCAGGGAAGCTACTTGATCCGATTAACTTTGAACACTTAAAGGAAACATTGTTTAAAGAGTTGGACAGACAAGTAACGAGCTTTGATATGATTGCCTATGCCCTATATCCAAAAGTATTTATGGATTATCATGATTTCTATGAAACTTACGGGGATGTTTCTGTATTAGATACCCCAACATTTTTCTATGGAATGCGAATTGGCGAAGTAATTGAAGTTGAGATTGAGCAAGGTAAGACATTGATTGTGAAACTAATCTCGATTTCTGAACCAAGAGAAGATGGAACAAGAGTGGTTTATTTTGAATTAAATGGGCAAGCAAGGCAAGTCATTGTGCGTGACCATAGTGTTCAAACACAAATAGTCACAAGACCAAAAGCAACTAAATCAAATGAAAAGCATATCGGTGCTACTATGCCAGGTACAGTCTTGAAGGTGGTTTGTGAAACAGGTCAAACCGTTGAAAAAGGTGAGCAATTAGTCATTACAGAAGCTATGAAAATGGAAACAACTGTTCAAGCTCCCTTTAATGGTGTGATTAAAGCAATACACGTTCAAGATGGCGATACTATCGAGGTAAATGATTTGTTAATTGAATTTGAATAGAATATCAAATGAAAATGAGGCTGTAGCATAAGTAAAGTAAAAAGATAAAAAGCCGAACTATCCACTAATCCCGGAACGGGTATCGTGAAATGTTCGGCTTTTATCTTTTTCGAGATTACTTAAGACCAGCCTCATCTTATTTACTATTAGTATTGGTTAGTTCTTCTGGTCGTTCATTTTTTCGTTCCATGATAGCACTTCGATTAGAAAGTAAAATGAAGTAGCTGAGCATACCGAAATAGCAAGTGATGACAAGTGCGTGCATTAAAGCAATTCCTAGGTTTAACATCGAAAAAATAATCATCGCACCAAAGAATACTTGAAGTGAAATTAGGGCAAGTGTTACCCCAAATCCCCATACCATAACCTTGTGACTACGATATTTTTTGATTAATCGTATTGATAGGGAAAGCGTCCAGAAAAATAAAATACCTGCTGCAAGTCGATGCCCCATTTGTACCCACTGTTCAAAGCTGTAGGAAGCAATGTTTAAAGGAGATGAATTTGTACAAAATGGCCAGTCTCCACAAACTAAGTTTGCATTAACATGTCTAACAAGTGCCCCAGTGTATACTACGAGCAACGTATAGGCTGTCAACAGATATATTTCGTATCGATGCCTTTTGTTAATATGTAAGGATGTAGCATCAAATTTCTTATCGATTTCAAAAATCAATAACATTAATAAAAAGATAGCAGCAAATGAGATTAATGAAATTCCAAAATGAGCAGCAAGTACAAAATCAGATTGCTGCCAAATAACTGCTGCAGCTCCTATTAATCCTTGAAGTACTAAAAAGAATACAGATAAGAAGGAAAGGAACTTTACTTCTCTAATGTCACCGATATATTTCCAAGATAAAAACGCTAATAGTAGGACAATAATACCGACGGATCCAGAAACCAATCGATGACTTAATTCAATTATGAGTTCAAAATCTATTTGAGACGGTACAAGCTCACCTTTACAAAGTGGCCAACTATCACCACAACCATCACCAGACTCTGTTTTTGTGACTAGTGCACCGCCAATTAAGACGAATACCATCCCTAACGTAGCAAGTACTGATAGCCATTTTAATGTTTTCACCATACCTATGTATCCTCACTTTGTACCATGTTGTAATAATTGAAGGATTAGTTCAATTGTCTGAAAAAAATAATTCCACTCTTCATGATAAGCCTTTTAACTACGATAAATCAATCTATTTTAGGAATAAATTAAGAATTGACACAGAATTGTTAAAGGCTTTAGTAAAAACAGTGCTAGGGTGACAAAATAGTAAAAAAACCTTGCATTGTTTGTCATTGTCTGCTAGAAATAGTATAGGGGATATTCTGCTAAAAGCCTAAGAACTATTCATTCATGAGTTAAAGAATACATATAGAATCACAGTCTTGAAGGCACTTATTGCCTTTTCTTTTATTTTAACTCAAGAATTCACAAAATAGTCAGAAGGGTATGGAATATTCAGTAGTTTATCACCGGTAGTTATATATGAATGGAAAAGTAAGCCGAGGTACAATTAGCATGATAGTTAGCATACTTTAGGGGAATAGTAACAATAGGTATGAGGTTTAGTATGCTTCTTTAATTTGTCCCTTTTTTATAATGGAAGTTTAAGGGGGGATTTACAGGATGGGAAAAACAATATTAACTTCCAGGCAAATTGTGGGCAATGCTGCTGTATCGGTATTACAAAATGAGAAACATGACTTGCTGTAATTTGTAAACGTATTATTAGGAATTGTTTTGAATGGGAAAGATGGGTAGACTAGGGCAAACCACCGTATGATTATTTGTTTTGCACTACTTACTTCATTAGAACTTTCAGTTGGAGAAACAACTGTCTAGTTCCCCAAATTTATTTGCTATCCTTACTAATTAATATAAATAAGGAAGGAATATAGAAAGAGAGGTATGAATACATGAAAGGTTGGATGGGAAAATTTAAGGTATTATCCCTATTAGGCTTTGTGGCATTATTTCTATCAGCCTGTGGAAAAGAAAACTTAACAGCTTTAGATCCAAAGGGTTATGGTGCAGAAAAATCACTGGATTTAATCCTGTTACCTACAGTAATAATGTTATTTGTTCTTCTTATTGTTATGGTGATATTTGTTATCGCTCTTGTACGCTTCCGTAAAAAGAAAGGCCAAGAAGACTATATTCCAAAACAAGTAGAAGGAAATAAAACATTAGAGACTGTTTGGACAGTTATTCCGATTCTTTTAATTATTGTTCTTGCAGTACCAACGGTTTATTACACATTTGATTTAGCTGATGAAACGGAAGCTAGTGATTCGTTAAATGTAAATGTGACTGGTAACCAGTATTGGTGGCATTTTGATTACGAAGGGCAAGAAATCCAAACGAGTGAAGATTTATATATTCCGGTTGGGCAAAAGGTATACTTAAATATGTTATCTTCTGATGTGGTCCATTCCCTATGGGTACCATCATTATCCGGTAAAATGGATGTTAACCCTGAAAACGAAAACACCTTATTCATTGAAGCTTATGAGGAGGGCGTTTATTGGGGGAAATGTGCTGAGTTATGTGGTCCATCCCATTCGTTAATGGATTTTAAAATTGTAGTTGTTAGCCAAGAAGAATTTGATCAGTGGGTAGCAGATATGCAAAACTTTGATCCGCAGGTAGTACCAGAAGATCAAGCTGCTGCACAAGGTAGAGAACTATTTGAAGAAAATAATTGTATCGCCTGTCATGCAATCGGATCATCTCCGGTTCAAGCTGGACCAAACTTGACTAATTTTGGAGCACGAGAAAAGCTAGCAGGTGTTGAAGATTTAACAAAAGAAAATATTATTGAGTGGTTATTAAATCCTGAGTCAATTAAACCAGGAAATAATATGACTGGTAATTATCCACAGTTAAATGAAGAAGATGCGGCATTAATTGCAGATTATTTACTACAGCTGAATCCTTCTGAAATAACACCGGACGATGCTGGTAACTAATAATGTGATATTGTTTGTGATGCAAGATGGAAAAGGGAGGTTTATTTTGTGAGTACAGCACTTACACAGAATAGAGGCTTCGCTGCCGTATTGTGGGATTATTTAACAACTGTTGATCATAAAAAAATAGGTAAGCTATATCTTTATGCAGGTGGTTTGTTTTTCCTACTAGGTGGTTTAGAAGCATTAATAATTCGTATTCAATTAATGAAACCAGCGAATGATTTTATTCAAGCTGGTCTATACAATGAAATGATTACTATGCATGGTACTACGATGATTTTCCTAGCAGCCATGCCGATATTACTTGGAATTATGAATGCGGTCATGCCATTACAAATCGGTGCGCGTGACGTAGCATTTCCGTTTTTGAATTCACTAGGTTTTTGGTTGTTCTTATTCGGTGGAATTATGCTGAATGTTAGCTGGCTAACAGGTGGAGCACCTGATGCTGGTTGGACTTCTTATACACCTTTATCAACACAATCTCCTGGTCATGGTGTTGATTATTATGTATTAGGTCTCCAAATATCTGGTGCAGGTACATTAATGGGTGGTATTAACTTTTTAGTTACCATCGTTAATATGCGTGCACCTGGAATGACGTACATGCGTATGCCATTATTTACGTGGACGACTTTTGTTATTAGTATTTTAATTTTATTTGCTTTCCCAGCATTAACGGTTGGATTATTTCTACTAATGTTCGATAGAATGTTCGGTGCAGCATTTTTCGATGTAACATTAGGTGGTAACGGTATTATTTGGCAGCATTTATTCTGGATTTTTGGACATCCAGAGGTTTACATTCTGATATTGCCGGCCTTTGGTATCTTTAGTGAGATTTTTGCAACATTCTCTAAAAAGCGTTTATTCGGTTATACAGCAATGGTATTTGCAACTATTCTAATCGCTTTTCTAGGGTTCATGGTTTGGGCGCACCATATGTTTACAGTAGGAATGGGTCCGGTAGCGAACTCCATCTTTGCTGTTGCAACAATGGCGATTGCAGTACCAACCGGTATTAAAATCTTTAACTGGCTTCTAACGCTTTGGGGTGGAAGTATTACGATTAACTCTGCAATGCTATGGGCACTTGCTTTCATACCTTCTTTTACTATTGGTGGGATGACAGGGGTTATGTTAGCGACATCTGTAGCTGATTATCAATATCATGATTCATACTTTGTAGTTGCACACTTCCATTATGTTATTGTTGGTGGAGTTGTATTCGGAATCTTAGCTGGCTTACATTATTGGTGGCCGTTAATTTTTAGAAGAGTTCTTAATGAAAAGTTAGGTAAACTGGCTTTCTGGACTTTCTTTACTGGTTTCCATTTAACATTCTTTATTCAACATTTCTTAGGTCTAATGGGGATGCCAAGACGTTACTGGGTATTCTTACCGGATCAAGGACTAGATACAGGTAATTTAATTAGTACAATCGGTGCGTTCTTTATGGCATTTGGAGCGATTGTTTTCCTAATTAATGCATTCTACAGTTGGTTTAAAGGAGAACCTTCTCCAAGAGATCCATGGGGAGCTCGTACGTTAGAGTGGGCAGTTGAGTCACCAACACCACATTATAATTTCAAACAATTACCGTTGATTCGTGGTCTTGATCCATTATGGATTGAAAAGACAGAAGGTAATGGTAAAATGACTCCAGCAGAGCCACTGGGTGACATTCATATGCCAAATGGTTCGATCATACCATTTATTATGTCATTAGGGTTCTTTATCGCTGGTTTCGGATTTATCTACCATAATGATAACAAATTAGCCTATATTGCTTTATTTGGTGGTATGGCAATAGCACTTGGTAGCATGTTAGTTCGTTCATTGAAAGATGATCACGGCTACCATATCCATAAAGAAGACCTTGAAAGGGAGGCTGACTAATATGAGTCACGATCATTCCTTAAACCCAGAAACGATGCCTCATAATCCCGAAAAAGCAACACTAGAGGGTAAGAATAAATTTCTTGGGCTATGGTTTTTCCTAGGTGGAGAAACAGTTTTATTTGCAAGTCTTTTTGGAACATACTTAGCATTGAAAAACTCAACTGCTGATGGTCCTGCTTCACAAGATTTATTCGGTTTAGGATTAGTTTTTCTTATGACAATGCTTTTACTAACTAGTTCATTAACTAGTGTGTATGCAATGTACCATATGAAAAATAATAACTTTAAGAAGATGATGCTTTGGCTAGGGATAACTGGACTACTTGGTCTTGTTTTCCTTGGTTGTGAGATTTATGAGTTCTATCATTACATTCATGGTGAACATTTCACATTCCGGTCATCTGCATTTGGGTCTGCGTTCTATACGCTAGTCGGCTTCCACGGAGGACACGTATTATTCGGTCTTCTATGGTTATCTGCACTTATGATCAGAAATGCTAAGCGAGGATTAAATCTTTATAATGCACCGAAATTTAATACATTTAGCCTTTACTGGCACTTTATCGATGTTGTATGGGTATTCATTTTTACAGTGGTATACCTAATGGGGAAGGTGGCATAAACAATGGAAAACAGCACCAAATCCAATGAATTTCATAAGCAACAGCATAAGGAAGAAATGAAAAAGCAAATCGTCACATTTGTATTAATGATTATTTTTACCCTAGTAGCATTCGCAATTGTTGGGTCTGGAATGATGGATAAGATGCTTGCAGTTCCATTATTACTTGTCTTAGCACTTGTTCAAGTAGGATTTCAGTTCTACTATTTCATGCACATGAAGGACAAAGGGCATGAAATGGCGGCAGTAATGATATATGGTGGCATATTTGCTGCGGTTCTTACGGTAGCTGCTTTAAGCTTAGTTATCTGGTGGTAAAGAAAAATAGATCAGAGTTTGTGTTAAAATCCCAATAAGTATGAAGTAGAATTGTTGGGAAGGGCACACTATCTCTGGTCTTTTTTTTATTATCTTTAAAAAGTTGTCACAATATGAAGGTGTGTTAGAGAAATAAATGGGTTATAATGTTAAGTAAACTAGGATTTCTATGGAGTGAAGAAGCAATGTGGATTAATATAGAGATTTTTGGATTTCGTGCTCTTTGGAGTCCGTATTTCCTTTTATTTGTTCTCGGTATTGGTATCGTTTACTACATGATTACTGGTCCACTTCGACATAAGTATACACGAGCGGACAAACCAACTATTAAGCAACAAAGTTTCTTTTATGGTGGCTTAGTACTTCTATACTTCGTAAAAGGATCACCAATTGATTTATTGTCTCATATTATGCTGACAGCACATATGATTCAAATGGCAATATACTTAATTGTATTTCCGATTTTTATGCTAAAAGGAATTCCAGCGTGGATTTGGGAAAAGGTACTGCTAAAACCAATCATTAAACCTATAATGAGTTTTTTAACACTACCATTAATTTCTATTCTGTTATTTAATGCGTTGTTTTCGATTTATCACTTGCCATTTGTATTTGATTTTACGAAATCATCGCAGCTATCGCATACGGCAATACATATGGTGTTACTTATTTTTGCTTTTCTTGTATGGTTTCCCATTATGTCACCTGTGAAGGAATTTGAACGGTTGAAGCCGCTAGGGAAGATCTTTTATATTTTCGGAAATAGTGTATTAATTACACCAGCCTGTGTGTTGATTATTTTCTCAGATGTTCCGCTTTATGCTGCCTATAGTGCGAATGGTGCATGGTTACAGGCGTTAGCCTTATGTGTGCCTGCTGATATCTTATCTGGTTTAACGTACAGCCTTTCTGGACCAGAGATGTTTTCTCCGTTGGCTACATTAGAGGATCAACAGCTTGGAGGAATCATTATGAAAATTATGCAGGAAATAACGTATGGTGTAATTTTAGCTAGAGTGTTTTATGCGTGGTTTAGTCCGGAAACATTAAAAATTGATCCATTACCGACTACTAATGCAAATGATATGACAAATTAAGAGCTTAAATTATATGCTCATATAAACAGGAGAGGAATACTTACATATGCAACTATTACCAACAATTAGTACGTTTTTTATTTTCCTAAGTGCATTGTTAATTGCAATAGGATGGAGATTAATTATTCTTGATAAAAAGAAGGCACATAAAAAAACGATGATAGCGGCTGCTATAAGTGCGTTATTATTCTTTATTATTTATATGTCGAGAACTATTTTCATAGGAAACACGGCTTTTGGTGGTCCAGAGAGTATCGAACTCTATTATACTTTGTTTCTAATATTCCATATTATCCTAGCTACTTCAGGAGCAGTATTTGGAATCGTAACACTCTACTTAGCCTTTAAACGTAAAATTAGTAAACATAGAAAATTAGGACCGATTACAGCAATTATTTGGTTCTTTACCGCGATTACAGGAATTATTGTTTATCTATTGCTTTATGTGATTTATCACGGCGGTGAGACAACGAGTTTAATAAAGGCAATCCTAGGTAACTAAATAGAGCCTGAGACAGAAGTACTTTTGACAAGATAAAATCCGAATTTGCACGTCATACCCGCCTTGGGAATTAGTGCACTGTTCGTAATTTATCTTGTCATTTTACTTATGTCCCTGGCTCTTTCTTATAGTTTAAAATTTAATTTGATAATATCTGCTTCTCTGGCGGAGATGTAAATAATTAGAAGTAGTGGTCCAATGATAAATCCTAGTAGACCAAATACTTTCAGACCAAGAAACATCGATATTAGTGTTGCAAGTGGAGATAACCCCATATGTTTCCCCATGACCTTAGGTTCAACCGTTCTTCTAATGGCTAATAATATTATCGCTAAGATGGATAGCTCAACACCCATTTGTGTATTTCCAGCCATAAACATAATCGCTGCCCATGGTCCTAAAATGACGATGGAACCGATAATTGGAATAAGATCAATAATCCAAATGATAAGGGACATGATCAATGCAACCTCTGGTGCAATGATAAATAAACCAATTAACGAAACGGCAAAGATTAATAAGCTAACTAGAAATTGTGCTTTGAAGAAGCCAAAAATTACATTTTTAATTCGACCGTTCATAAAGGAAACCTTTTCTGCCGTTTCCTTCTTAAATAAGTTGAATGTTTTCTCTTTTAGTAAAGGTAATTCCAGCATAAATAAGAATAAAGCAATCAAATAAACTAATAAACTAACAAGATATTGCGGAACCTCGGCAACAATGGCAGCTATTCTATTAATTGTTAATTTCTCTTTCAAAGTAGTACTTACACTATTAATATAGTTATCAAAACTATCAGTAACTGATTGGACAAATTCATCTGGAAGATTTTTACCATATTGGCTAAATCGTTCTTCCCATTCGCCATATATTATATTTACCTTTTGAACATAGGTAGGGACATCCTCAACAAAGTTAATAGCTTGGCCAACAGCCTTGGTGACAACAAATGTACCGGCCACTCCCATTATGATTAAAAATAATAAAAATACAGTGATGACCGCATTTTTACGGCTAAATTTAACCCTGATTTGTATAAAACGAACGAGTGGATTCAGTGCCAATGCTGTGACAAGCGCAATAATAAATGGGACTGAAATCGATAGAACGTAATATCCTACAAATAAAAGGGCAATGATTAGTAGAAATAGTAAAATTTTTCGAAACAAAATAGGGTGTCTCCTTTCCCAAATAACGAGGGATTTTCTCTGTTTGCTTATACAAAATATAGCATGTTATTGTGTATTTGGATAGTTTAAATTACGGGTTATAGGGTATGAACAAGAATGATTTATTTAGCTCCATAACACTCCAAAAAAATAGAGGCACAGGCAAAAGTTAATCAGCAAACTAAAATCCGATGCATCCGCATATTTCCTGTATTGGGAAGCGTCTACGGATCGTTTTTACATTTGCTTATTTTACTTTTGTTCCGGCCTCTATTATTTCATTGAACTAATAAATAGCAATGTCGACTAGCTGTTCCTGTTAGACATAGGGAAGGATTGTCCTTATCCCTTAAGTTGCTTTAGCTCTTCGCTAACTGCTGCTACTAATTTGGAAGCTCGTTCAATAAGATTTTCTGAGAAGTTTTCTTCTTCACCATACTCAACACCATGAGGATAGTAATGTTTTCCTAGTAATGGAGTAAGTAATTTAATAACAGCGTTTCCACTATCTACATCACCTTCCAGTGCATAGCCTTGGATGCGAATGTAGTATGTAATATTTGTTTCGTTTGAGCCAATTTTGTAATCATATGTTACACGCTCATAATCCCATTGACCAGCACGGATGAACGCATGTTTTCCCATAATGTGATCTAACGGTTTTAAATCCATTACTGTATCTTCAATACCTAAGTTTTCTAATTTCATTTTATACACCTCACAAATTTTTGCTCACTAAGTTAATAATAGTATTAATTGAGAGAAGTTGCAATGGAAATCGGAAAATTTCGGTTAGTTACAAGTAGGAATTACTTAGAATTTCTTTCAATATACTAGTATTTTCTAGTATATTTATTGTGAAAAAATGGGATAACTTGTTATAGTCAAGTAGATTATAGGGAATTTAAGCATGTTATTCTAGCATGAAACATATAGATTACTATAAGAATAATAGAGGGAGCTTGGTCAGGATGCGGTTTATTCGAGGAATTATCGTATTTATTGTAGTCGCTGCTTGTACATTTTATATAATAGAAAACGATCAACTAAAGCCTGATGATGCAATAGATAAAATTGGTCAATTTTTAACGGAAAAGAAAAATGAACTGATAGAAAAACCTGTACCAGAGAATATTATGGTTGCAGAGCGATTTTCGGGCGATCTATTTCAATGGATAGGTGAGGATTCAGAGGTGCTGCTTGAGGAATTAGGGGAACCGAAACGTAAGGATTTAAGCAGCTATGGGTATACCTGGTGGGTTTATACAAATGGAACGACACAGTATATTCAATTTGGCGTCTTAGATGGCTTAATTCAAACTATCTATGCGACTGGTGAGGACAGTAAGATTGAGCCGTTGCAAATTGGCGAATCATCAGACAAGGTAAGAGAAGAATTACAATTTGAAAACGAGGTAACGTATAGTGAAGGAATATCATCCTACATATTTCAATTGGAAGAAGAAGATATGGCTATGCGTCCATTAGCCAAAATTACAGATGAGATATTTATTCAAACCTATTTTGATACATTTACGGATCAATTATCCTCGGTGCGAATTATGACTGCGGATATTTTACTTAGACAACGTCCTTTTGGGTTAAGCTATCGCGGGAATTTGCCTGAAGCTCCAGATTTATCAAATGAGGAATGGGAGCAAGTTGAATCTGGGATGGAGCAGCAAATCTTTGATATTACCAATGTCATACGCTCCAGTTTTCAGAAGGATACATTGACATGGGAGGATTCGGTCAGTGAAGTGGCATTTCTGCATAGTAAGGATATGGCGGAGAATAATTACTTTTCACATTATAGTTTAAACGGATATGGGTTGAAGGAACGCTTAGAGGAAAAGAACGTTTCGTATTTTGCGGCTGGAGAAAATATTGCTGCTCAATATGTCGATGCTCCGGCAGCAGTTGAAGGCTGGTTGAATAGTGAGGGTCACCGTGAGGCATTATTACATGATGATTATACCCATTTAGGTGTTGGTGTATATCGCCTTTACTATACACAAAACTTTTTAACAAAACCTTTTTAAAAGCTGAATACAAGGTGTGCCATTGTATACTAGATTTCTAATTCACAAGTTCACCAGAAATTGCATACATTATTCTAGCGTAAAATTGGGATATAGTTGGGGTGAAACCGGTGAGTGAAAATAAATTGCATCCGTCTGTACAATCATTCAGAACGTTTATAAATAACCATCCTAAGCTACGAAGTGAAATTAGGAAAAACGGAAGGTCATGGCAGGAATATTATGAGAAGTGGGCATTACTTGGTGAGGAAGATTCGTACTGGGAAAAGTACCGTGGAGAATCTGAAACTGAGCAGAAATCAGAAAATAAGGCAGACATGCTAAAGCAACTCATGAAATATACGGAAAATGTTGACATTGATAAAGTGCAAAAGCAAGTTCATCAATTGAGTGGAGCGATAACGACGATTCAAGAATTGATTGATCAATACCAAGGTACTAGAAAAGGCACAAGCTCACGTAATCAGCCTTTTAACTGGTCAAGGGATTAGTGATAGCGATGAATCAAGAATTATATCACTATTTACAAGCTCGTCCGGAACTAATGAATTTCATTCGGCAAAATCCTTATTGGTATCGATATTTAACTCGGGATCCTTCACGCGTTGTGGAGATGGAAAAGGAAGCAAAGCGATTTTATGGCAAAACCTTTACACAAAAAATGGATAAAATGAACCAAAACATCCAAATGGTTGGAGTACTCTTGCAATTTGCAGAAATGATGAAAGATTAATTGTTTTTCATTTTCAGCACATAAATGATAAAATGGTGGTGGAGGTGAGGTTATATGATTGCTACCCTAGAATATGTAGACATATTGGACCGGTCCGAAATACTAGGAAAAATGATATTAGATTCAGAGATATATGAATTATTCCACGATGCGAAGACAGCATTGGCCAATGATCCTGTAGCACAACAGCTCATTAAGGATTTTAATGCTGTGAAGGATCAATATGAAGATATACAGCGATTTGGTAGATATCATCCAGATTACTCTGAAATAATGAAGCTAGTCCGTTCTAGAAAGCGTGAAATGGACTTAAACGATAAAGTAGCAGCATATAAAATTGCTGAAAGACAATTTCAATCGCTATTGGATGAAATCAGTCAATATATTGCTTTTAGTGTTAGTGATAAGATAAAGGTTCCTAAAGATGGTGGCGCATTAACCGATAGCGGCTGTGGCTGCGGAAGTGGTGGCGGATGCGGTTGTAAGGTTTCCTAATCTACCATTTGAACTTAATCGTCTATTCTGTTAAACTATTTGCAAAATAAGTGAATTGTGAGGAACTTTCATGAGAACGAAACGACAGGGCATCATGGTCTGGTTTCAGCATTCCAAAAACATAAAACAGCTAAAACGATTTGGACATTTATTATATACATCGAGAAAGCTAAAATATGCCGTCATGTATGTTGATCAAGATAATGTGGAAGAAATTGAAGCGAAACTTCTGAAATACCCATTTGTTTCGAAGGTGGATCGTTCTTATAAACCTTTCATACGGACAGAATATGAAAATGCTAAACCAGATAAAGCAAAACAATACGATTATAAAATGGGAATATAGACCTTTGCGGAATAAGCGCCGCAAAGGTTTTTATTTTTTACTATAAATAAAAAAACCTGCAGAAATAATTCTGCAGGTCCCTTTGTTTTCTTGCTAGAAAACAAAAAGGCAAAGGGAGAGGAGAAACCGGAGGAGAACTTATGGGGAAGTGTAAGTCTTCTCCGTGTTTTGAAACAACCAAGCTACGCATTAGCTGTTCCATTATGCTATTATGTACAAGGAAGAAATTAATATACGTCCGAATTCGTTTTTTCATAAAAGTCATTAATTGTTTTCGAACGATTTCCTTTGTGGTAGGATGGTAACGAGCAATGCACAAAAGAGGTGGTACTATGCGTGTCATAGCAGGAGAACATAAAGGAAGACAATTAAAAGCAGTTCCTGGTAATTCAACTAGGCCAACAACCGATAAAGTAAAAGAGGCTGTCTTCCAAATGATTGGACCTTTTTTTCATGGTGGATCGTGCTTAGATTTATTTGCAGGTAGCGGCTCACTAGGAATTGAAGCATTAAGTCGAGGAATGGCTAATTGTGTTTTTGTAGATAACAACCCAAAAGCTATTCAAACCATTCGAGAAAATATTAAGACCTTGAAATTAGATGACCAAGTGGAAGTGTTTCGTGCGGAGGCTTTTCGAGCATTAAATGCAGCTGGTAAACGAGACTTGAAATTTGATGTGATTTTTTTAGATCCTCCTTATGGAAAGATTGATTATGTCGATTTACTACAAGCAATAGAGGAACAAAATCTATTACAACCAAGTGGATTAGTATATTGTGAACATGATGCAAGTGAACAATTACCACAATCTGCTGCCGGATTTACCATTCGAAAGCAAGTAGACTACGGTGGAACGATTGGTGTGACCATCTACCATACAGAAGCATAAAAAATTTTGCTAAAACATAAAAAGGGGTGCTGGAATGTCCAAGCTAGCCATTTGTCCTGGGAGCTTTGATCCTATTACATATGGGCATTTAGATATCATTGAAAGAGGCGCAAGAATATTTGATGAAGTAATTGTGGCTGTTTTTAACAATCAATCTAAGTCACCATTATTCTCAGTTGAGGAACGATTGGAGCTTATTAAAGAATCAACAAAGCATATACCCAATGTGACCGTTGATTCGAGTGCTGGCTTGTTAATTGAATATGCAATTAAAAAGAATGCACAAGTAATTTTAAGGGGTCTTAGAGCTGTTAGTGATTTTGAATATGAAATGCAAATTACTGCAATGAATCGTAAATTAGATAATAAAATCGAAACACTGTTTATGATGACGAATAATCAATATTCATTTTTAAGCTCAAGCATTGTGAAAGAGGTTGCAAAATATAAAGCAGATGTGACGGATTTAGTTCCGAGTATTGTTGCAGAAGAGCTAAAGAAAAAATATAACTAAACCAAAGAGAGAAGTCGAACACATTATGTGCATCCGACTTCTTTTTTTTGCATTCCAATAGTATGCAAGGCAATCGTTAAAAGACCAGGAAATAAATCGTTTTCTAAGAAGCATTACGTTTTTTGTACAGTAAAAGAAATGCCACGCCGATACTCCCGATTGTGATAACTGGTCCTAATCTTTCCAAAAGCTGTAGGGTATATAACCAATCATTTTCAGTTAATAGGTTGAATACAGGTATGTCCTCCACCTCAAAAACCTGACGATCAAGATAAAGTGGTCGATACAAGAGGATGGTGAGAACACTAGCGATTATGCCATGTAGTAATCTTGCAAAAAAATATGGGTAGAAACGAATATCTGTTTTTGCGATTATGCTCGCTACCTGTGCTTGAATGGAAAAGCCATTGAAGCCTAAAATGAAGCTGATGATGATCATACTAGATAGAAAAGGATCGATAGACTCTTTTGAGATTAAGTTGGCACCAAGGGTAATTTCGAATAATCCTGAAATAAATGGTAACGTAAGCTCTACTGGTAAAGCTAATAATTGAAAAACACCATGAAACAAGAAAGCAACAATAGGCGTAAACCCAATTAAAAAAAGCATTTTGTTAACAACAGAAAATAAGATTATGAATCCACCAACCATTACTAATGTTTTCATAGAGTTAAGGACAGCATCTCCCATTATTTCACCAAATGGTCGTACATCAAGTAATCTAGTATCATGCATTTCTTGGAAGGCTTTTTTGATGGAAGGAATACGTTGTTCTTTTTTACTCGATTTGTCCTCTGCACGGCCATAAAAACGCATGATAATTCCAGTGAGTGCATTTCCTAAATAATGACAAACTGCAAGTAAGAGTCCTAGCTTTGCATCGTGGAAAAAGCCAACTGAAATAGCCCCAAATATAAAAAGTGGGCTAGAGGAATTCGTGAAAGCAACGAGTCGTTCTGCTTCAACTCTTGTCAGTTGATTTTCCTCTCTTAATCTCACAGAGATTTTTGCACCAGTTGGGTAACCACTGGACATCCCCATTATCCATGCAAAGCTTCCAACGCCAGGTACATTAAATAATGGTCGCATAATCGGTTCGAAAAGTACCCCTAAAAATTTTACAACGCCAAAACTAAGTAATAATTCAGCGATAATAAAAAAAGGAAGTAGGGACGGAAATACAATTTCCCACCACATATCAAGTCCGCGGATGCTTGCTTCAAGTGCATCGTTGGGGAACTTGATTAACGTAATTGCAAAGAAAACCGCTATTCCGGCTAATAGACATGTTTTAACTACTTGCTTCAATTGATTGCCTCCTAGTCTTGAGCTTTTCTAATCATTTATCCTGAGGGAATCATAACTGTACTTATTTTTTTGATAGTAGTAAAATGAACTTAGTTTATGATTGACGCCTATGTACATACCATCCTTAAAAAGTAAGACAAGTTAGTATCTATATCAATATACGCACATACAATGCTTGATTATGCCATACACTTTTTAAGTAAAATTGAATTGGTTAGAAAAATTGGTGTAAATTAGGTGAGGTTAAGTAGCTTGGAGGGGGCCAAACGAATGAAATTTTCTAAGGGACAGGTATTGTCTCTCGTAATAGCTATTGTCATTGCTTTTTTTCTTTCTACATATGAACTTCCCTTTTATATTCAAAAGCCAGGTGGGGCAGATGCGTTAAACCCTATCGTACAGGTTGATCATGGTGATAAAGGAGAAGGTGACTTCCATCTCGTCACTGTTCGAGGAGGACAGGCAACACCAATCCAATATGTACTTGCAAAAATATTGCCTCATCATGATATAGTGCCAATTAGCCAGGTTTTTCCAGAAGGGATATCTGATGATGAATATTTTCAAGCGCAGCTTCAAATGATGGAAACGTCACAAGAAGCATCAACTGTGGTAGCCTATACTGCCGCTGATAAAGATATTACGATTGATTATAACGGTGTTTATGTTGTGAGTGTTGTGGAGGGTATGCCGGCAGAGGGAATTCTTGCGATGGGGGATCGAATTATCGGTATTGATAGTACAGAGATTCATGAATCGGACGATTTAATTACCTATATTAATTCCAAAAAAGCAGGCGATACCGTTAATCTAACAATAGTACGTGATGATGAAGAGTTAGAGAAATCGATAACACTCGAAACATTTGCAGAAGCAGAGAATAATATCGGTATTGGAATTCAGCTTGTCACCGATCGAGAGGTAGAAGTAAGTCCTGAGATTACATTTACTAGTGGAAGTATTGGTGGTCCTAGTGCAGGGTTAATGTTTTCATTAGAAATCTATGATCAATTAACCGATGGGGATTTAACAAAAGGTCATCAAATCGCAGGTACTGGAGAAATCGATTATGATGGAAAGGTTCACCGCATTGGTGGTATTGATAAAAAAATCGTAGCAGCTGATCGTGAGGGAATAGAGGTATTCTTTGCGCCAAATGAAGATGGTAGGAAAAACTCTAATTATCAAGAGGCAATGAAAAAGGCAAAAGAGATAGGAACGGAGATGGTTATCGTGCCTGTTGATACATTTGATGATGCCCTACGGTATTTAGAAGAAGAACTTGATTAATTAACTAAAAGGCTGGAACATGAGTAAAACGAGAAGATACAAGCCGAATGATGTACTAATTCCTGAAGCAGTATTGTACATCAAAGGTTGACTTTTCTTGTCAACTATACTCAGTTTCAGCCTTGTTTTTAGTTGGAAATCCGAATAGGGCCTTTTATTTCCTGTCTTTGTAACGTATATCTGTTTTTAAACGGTAAAATACTATAATACGTGTCAGTGGCACGTTCTTCCAATTGGAGCATTGGGTGAACATCACGTGTAAGTTTACTATAGATTGGTACGTTCATTTGTTTTTTTTGAACGTTCAAGTATTCTTGTCCCCTCTTGCTAATTCCTAATAGCCGAACATATGGGACGGAATTTGCGGTGGAAAGGGATGTTATTTCTGCTTTTTTTGTATTTGTTAGAATGTGGACAAAAATCCGTTGTATTCTCGTCCAAGTATAACGCTTTGTTTTTATCCGCTCTACCCAATCATGGAAAGAGGTTGCCTCTTTAGCCGTTTTTTTAATCCGATGTTCAATTCCTTCTTCCACACCATGAATATGGAGTAATTCTTCTGTTGTCATGGTAGAAACTCGATAATGAAGAAGCGGAAAGTAATCTTCCCATTGGTGCCAGGTGTTTGCTGCTTCTTTATATTTTTGTAAGGCGGATACGGTTGCGCTTGGCATGGTATGGATTAATTCTGATACGTCATGGTTGTAATGAAATAACTGATTTCGTATACTGGTAGCACTAGCAATGGATCCTGTGATTTCAGTATCATGGTAATTATTATTGGTTCGTTTAATTGTTAAAGGCTGAATTGGTAGTTGATTGTCGAGAATCGTACGTACATAGCTAAAACCTAGAATATTATTAGGTTGAGATAAGTCCATATCGGTTGCTGTTAATCCAATTGCATCATAGGCAATTTTGCCGGCATCTGGATAAGAATGACCATCCATTAGTGCTTCCTTTAGCTTGGTTGTATAAGTTTTTTCGTTTGCTTGGAATTGGTGATAAGCATCAATAAATGCAGCTGTATTTCCAGATTCACTCCCAAAGCAAATGCTAGTTACACCTAGTTCATAAAGGGTCATAATAGCACCTTTTGCAAATAGGCTACTGCTTTGGACAGCATATGGGTATGGTAATTCAACTACAATGTTAATACCATGTAACAGAGCTGCCTTTGCTCGGTGATATTTATCCATAATGGCTGGTTCGCCTCGTTGTAAAAAGGAACCACTCATAACTGCTATCATACAAGTTGCGTTCGTAGCTGCTTTTGCTTTCTCAATATGATAGGCATGTCCATTATGGAAGGGATTATATTCAACGATTAGTCCACATGCATTCATAAAATCACTCCAATTCTTGCTAGTGTGAAGCTTGTATATGTACTTTCCTATTTATGGTTGATTATAGAAAATATGGTACGTAAAAGCTACTAATAAAGTAACTGGCAACTATTTTTTTATCCTGTAAAGAAAATATATTGACAAAAGTGCATTTTCCTTTTAAAATTACTCTTGTTGCCTTGAGGTGAAATAATGAAATTTACATTAGCACAATTAAAGAAAGAAGCGTTTAACAAAGCGTTCACCTTCTCAAAGGAAGTGGATGTTTCTGAATTAGAAACGATGAACAATGATATTCGAAAAATTGATCCAGTTCACGTGCAAGGTAGTTGTACGATGCAGGGGGACCAATTCTTCTTTAAGTTTACCATAACTGGTGAAATGATATTACCTTGTGCTCGTACACTTGTTGATGTTGTGTATCCATTTACGATACATGCTGAAGAGATTTTTTCTAGCTCACCATATTACGCAGTGGAAGAAGATTCAGAAATTCATCCAATTGACGGAGAAGTGCTTGACTTAATGCCGTATATAAAGGAAAATATTCTATTGGAGGCTCCATTTCGTGTTTATGCCCCAGATGTAGATCCGGATAAGGAAACGCTACAGCAGGGTAATGGATGGGAAGTACTTTCAGAGAAGCCTGAAGAAGTAAAAATTGATCCACGTTTTAAAAAGCTGGAGACATTGTTTAAAGATAACGAGAAAGAAAAATGAGAATAGATATTCATGTTTTGCTTTCGTATTTGAAGGAGGTGTAAGTCATGGCAGTACCTAAACAGAGAACTTCTAAAAAAGTAAAAAGACAACGTCGTACTCATAAAAAATTACACGTGCCTGGCATGGTAGAATGTTCAAATTGTGGAGAATTAACTAAGCCACACTATGTATGTAAATCTTGTGGGCATTATGATGGAAAAGAAGTTGTAAACAACTAATTCTATCGAAAAATCATAAAAACAGATCACAGTTGTGGTCTGTTTTTTTTACATATTTATAAATAGGGGGGGAAGAACATGGCGGATTTTGTTACCTATCAGAAGCATCCAACGAAGGGATATGGTCTCATCACACTAAATCGCTCTAACAAGCGAAATGCTATCTCCCTGCAGATGGCAGAATCTTTTCGGCTATGCCTGCAACAAGCGAAGGATGACAACTTAAAATGTTTAGTTGTAACAGGTGCTGGGGAGCGGATGTTTTGTGCGGGCGGTGATTTGAAGGAACTACATGGGGAACTCACGATACACGATGCAGAAGTAAATCTAAAAAAGATGATGCAGGTGCTATATGAGATCGCAGTGTTTCCTATGCCGACAATTGCATTACTAAATGGGGATGCTCTAGGTGGAGGATGTGAATTGGCGACAGCCTGTGATATACGAATTGCTAAGGAGAAGACGCGGTTTGGGTTTGTACAAACCAATCTGGGTATAATCCCTGGATGGGGTGGAGGTGTCTTGTTAACTAAAAAAGTGCACCCTAGCTTTTCCTATCAATGGATAATGGAAGGTAACCTATATGATGCGCAAGAATTAGAAACGAAAGGTTGGATTCATAGGGTTGTGCGTGAGCAAGAATGGGAATCGATAGACAAACTAATAGAGCCCTATTGGTCAAAATCTGTTAAGCAATTAGAACTATTAAAAGAGCAATATTTGGAAGCGATAGGTGTAATAGGTTTACATGACTTTATGATGAATGAAGTAGAACGATGTGCATCACTTTGGGATTCTGATGCACATAAAAACGCAGTGGCAGCATTTCTTAGTCGACACTAGTTTGACAGACAAAAATATAAAATTATCGTAAAGAGTTATTCTATCACTCCTATTTTCTGCATACATTGATAGCAAATAGATAAGGAGTGATGTTATGAATGCAACAAGGCAGGACGCCTGGACAGAAGACGAGGATAAGCTACTAGCTGAAACTGTGCTTCAGTATATTCAAGTGGGGAAGACACAGCTTGAGGCTTTTCGTGATGTCGCACAGCAATTATCCAGAACCTCTGCTGCGTGTGGGTTTAGATGGAACGCTACTATTCGCAAAAACTATCAAGAGGAGATACAACGGGCTAAAGAGGAGCGGAAACTTGGCGGACGCAAACCTATCTGGAATACAGAGGAAGCTGGTAATGAACAAGAGAAAGATACGATAGAGTCAGCAATCATGCTGCTGGAAAAAATGAAAACAAGTTTTACTGTGCATCAGGATTTGGCAAAAAAAGAGCAGGAAAAACTATTAAAAACATTAGAGGAAGAAAATGAAAAATTAAAATCGCAATTAAAACGCTATGAAAATGCTTGGGAAGAGATGGGGAATCTCTGGAAATGGATTAAGGATAAGAAGTAATTTCCAAAGAACATCCAGAAACCGCAATTATAGATAAGAAGTCATGATAAAAGACATGAAAGGAATCCAATCATGTCTTTTATCTATCGAATAGTATCAAGATGTAACAGCTTACATTTTAATTGCTAACGCGTTCATTTATTCCCTCTGGAAGCCAAAGTAAAGGGTTTTGCCCAAAATCTCTTTCCATTTCATATTTAGCCTTTTGAAACCCCATTTTCTCCCAAAATCCATGAGAATTAACTCTTGGATTCGTTTTGATTGGTAGTCGCTTATCTTTGGCGAAATCAACTAATTTTTTTCCGTAGCCCTTTCCTCGATAATGAGGTAGAACTTCCAGCTTCCAAAGCTCTAAATAATCATGTGTTGGTTCGAAATATTTATCGTATTTTTTATCCACTTTATAGAGGCTCATCCGAGCTATTAATGTTCCACCATAGTAAATGCCATAAAATGGTGACTCGCTATCATTTTCCACGATATTTGATTGTAAATCCTCAAGCATGGATAATTCTTGATTTCCATATTCTTTAAAGCGTTTGAATTCCTCTAGTGTTTTATAATTTAGTAAGAGTCTTTCAACCTTTTCATCATTCATCTAACCCATCCCCTTTGTTGTCAGAAAAATAATTCATTTTAGTATTTTATATTATTATAATACAAAATGTAGCATAATGAAACCAACATGACGTTCGGGTCGGCTTGCTGAATATAGGTAGTACAAAAGAATCATAGTTTGTTACAATGAAATGGAAGACATTAGTTAGGGGAAGAATACGGATGATAGATCTTTTTTTGTTTATTATGGCCTTTTTAATTACGATACCAATATTTGCAACGGTCGTCGTGTATTATGCGTGGAAATATGTGACGCGAAACCCACTTTTGGCTTTCCATAAAGCAATTAATTGGACGACGATTTTCTATGTTTTTGCGGTAACTACATTATTATCTTATTTATTTGGTGACGGGTTTTTTGGTTATATCCTTCTACTTATCCTTTTGCTATTAACCATTCTAATTTTCATGCATTGGAAGAGAAATACGGAAGTTGATTATCGCAGGGCATTCAAATTATTGTGGAGGCTATGTTTCCTGCTCTTTTTCTTAGGATATGTCGTTCTTGTTCTGTATGGAATAATCCGTCAATTGTTTCTAGTGTAGGACTAGAAACAGATAACATGAAAAAATGATTACTTTCTTGTACAATACTTGTGGAATGTTTTTTAGCCGATAGGAAAGTATAGCAATATTTCCGCCGGGAGTAGAAAAACGTAAATAATCGATAACGGACGACGGAATACGAGTTTTTCTAATAATAAGAATGGAAGAGCTTGATAATCATAAGCTCTAAAGGAGTACTTAATGCATGCGGATAGAACCATTACATATTAAGAATAAGAATACACTAATCCGTGATTATCGCGATCAACAACCGGCAATCATGCAGAATTTTGACTATGGTATAACGGATTATCAAGACAGGCTTGCTGAACTTACGGCAAGAACCTATAAACGACAACAATTAGTGGAAGTACTGATAACGTTAAATAAAGGCTGGAATGCGCCTAGTGCAACGTTTGAAAATATTGAAAGGTTGAAGTCTGAAAATAGTGTAGTTGTAATAGGTGGTCAACAGGCAGGCTTGTTAACGGGACCACTTTATTCAATCAATAAAGTAATATCCATTGTTCAATTGGCAAAACAACAGGAAGAACTACTTGGTGTGCCGGTCATTCCCGTTTTTTGGGTGGCAGGAGAAGACCATGATTTTGAAGAAATTAATCATACATACATGCTGAATCAGACAACGATGAAGAAATTCAAGGTGCAGCAACGTGTATTAGATAAACGGTCTGTTTCGAGTATTGAATTGGATAAGGCAACCGTATCTGAATGGGTGGATAGAATTATAAGTCAGCTCCCGGAGACTGCATATACGACTGATTTACATCAAATTATCCAACAGTGCTTGGAACAATCAATAACCTATGTTGATTTTTTTGCACAATTAATATATCAACTATTTCCTGATACTGGGTTAGTGTTAATGGATTCTGGCGCAGAACAGATTCGTAAATTAGAGCGTGATTATTTTATTGAAATGATACAAAAGCAGCGTGAAATCAGTACTGGAGTTGCTAATGCATATGAAACATTAGCTCAGGCTGGATACAACATTCCGTTAGATGTTACAAAGCAAGATGGAAATCTGTTTTATCATAAGGATTTCGAAAGGATTTTACTTAGTAAAAATGCACAAGGGCATTGGGTTGGCAAACAGAATGAGGTAATTTTAACGGAACAAGAATTACTTGATATAGCAATGCAAACTCCAGAAAAATTAAGTAATAATGTTGTTACACGACCATTGATGCAGGATTTGGTTTTTCCGACACTAGCATTTATCGGTGGTCCAGGGGAGATTAGTTATTGGTCGGTCCTAAAACCAGCATTTCATGCGTTAGGTATAAAAATGCCACCAGTAGTCCCTAGATTATCCTTTACGTATGTTGAACCACAGCTAGAGAAGACACTTAATTTATATGATATTTCAATACAGGAAGCTATCAATAATGGAGTTCAAGCCGTACGAGATCAATGGTTTAAAGAAAAGATTAATCCATCTGTGGAAGAAACAGCTTCGGAGATAAAACAATTAATCGAAAAAGCCCATGAACCATTAAGAATGATTGCAAAGGGAATACGTGCTGACATCGGTGATTTGGCTGATAAGAACTTGGAATATTTACTACGTGATGTAGCATTTTTAGAAAAACGGATAATGAAAGCTCTAGAAGAACGATATGAGAAAGAATTGACTGATTTTAATCTGTTAGAAGCGTCATTACATCCGGAAGGTCTGCAGGAGCGGATATGGAATCCACTGCCATTCATAAATAGACATGGTTTGGAGTGTTTTGTGAAAATGACAACCGAATATTGTTCAGTTGAACAGGACCATTACATTGTTTATTTCTAAATCCACCACTTCTTACCACTTTTTTAGAAATAGTAAATTTAAAAGGATAAAACCCTTATAAAATCAAGGGTTTTATCCTTTTTTTTGATGCATCAATTAGTGACTAATTCCCTTGAAAACAAGGATGCAATAGTTAGTAATAACTATTTTTGAAAATAATGTGGTGAAAAGTGGGGGGATGTGGTAATATTGTGATTAGAAAGTGGGGGCGAACTATATGTTCATGGGTGAATTCCAACATAACGTTGATATAAAGGGCAGAATTATCGTCCCTTCCAAGTTTCGTGATGAGCTTGGCGAGCGCTTTGTTATCACTCGTGGGCTAGATAAATGTCTATTCGCCTATCCAATGTCTGAATGGAGTCTTTTAGAAGAAAAGCTAAAAAAACTCCCACTAACTAAGAAAGATGCACGTGCTTTTACGCGATTTTTCTTCTCTGGAGCAGTGGAATGTGAAGTAGATAAGCAGGGAAGAATAAATATACCACAACCACTTAGAAGCTACGCAGCTTTAGATAAAGAGTGTGTGGTAATCGGTGTATCAAATCGCATTGAATTCTGGGCTCAAGAGAATTGGGAAGATTACTTTGATGAATCTGAGGATTCATTTGCTGAGATCGCTGAGAATTTAATGGATTTTGATATTTAACCGAAAAGGAAATCGCAAAAGTGGGTGTCGACATGTTTGAGCATTATACCGTATTAAAAGAAGAATCAATTGAGGGATTACATATAAAACCAGATGGTACCTATGTGGATTGTACATTAGGTGGTGGTGGACATTCAGAAAGAATCGTCCAACAGCTTAATGAAAATGGGTTATTGGTGGCGTTTGATCAAGATATCGATGCGCTAACTGCTGCGAAAGAAAGACTTGCAGCATATCAGGACCGTATTTTATTTATCCATGCTAACTTTCGCCATTTAGAAACAGAGCTTAAGAAGCATCAAATAAGTGAAGTTGATGGTGTGTTGTTCGATCTAGGTGTGTCCTCACCACAATTAGACCGTGGTGAGAGAGGTTTTAGTTATCAACATGATGCCCCGCTTGATATGCGGATGAATCAAGACCAAGCGTTAAGTGCATTTGAAATTGTAAACGAGTGGTCATACAATGAGCTAGTTTCGATATTTTTTAAATACGGTGAAGAAAAATTTTCCAAGCAAATTGCCAGAAAGATTGAAAGCTACCGAGAAACGAATGAAATTTCAACGACCCATCAGTTAGTTGAAATCATCAAGGAAGGTATCCCGGCTCCTGCAAGGAGAAAAGGTGGACATCCAGCTAAGCGTATCTTCCAAGCAATCCGAATTGCGGTGAATGATGAGCTACAGGCCTTTCATGATGCTTTACACCAAGCGGCAAGGGTAGTAACGATAGGTGGTAGAATCGTCGTGATTACGTTTCATTCACTAGAGGATAGAATTTGTAAACAAGCCTTTAAGAAATGGAGCACACCGAAGGAAACACCGAGAAATCTACCGGTAATTCCCAAAGAATACGAAGCTCCATTTAAAAATATAAATCGAAAACCAATTATAGCATCAACCATAGAGTTAGAAGAGAACCGAAGATCACGATCAGCTAAACTAAGAATCGTTGAAAAGACTACCAGCTGGTCAGAGGACTTTAATTTTGAGGAAGGGCGGAAAAAATAATGGCAGCAGTAAATCATGCGAAAAGTTGGGAACAAACTTATACTTCCTATCAACCACAAGTCGAGCAAAAGGTCGTAATTAGAAAGAAAAGCTGGATAACAAAAGGTGAAAAAGCGTTATATTCTTTTGTCGCACTTTGCTTATTAATTACAGGTGGATTTATTGTTTCGTATTCATCGTCATTAGATACATTGAATCGCGATATCCAAAACATTGAAAAGACTGTTGAAAATCAACAAGTTATTAATGAAGGATTAGTATTTGAGATAAAAGAATTAAGCAGACCTGAACGAATTACGCAATATGCGAAAGAAAATGGATTAACCATTCAAGCCGCTGAAGTAAAGCAAGCTAATGCTTTTAATCAATAATACACAGGTGATCATATATGAAGAAAAATAAAGCCACCCATGCCATGGCAGGAGTTTTAATGCTAGTTTTTATCGTTGCATTTCTACTTGTGACTGGTAGATTTCTATATATACAAGCCTCGGGGTCTGTGGAAGGTGTTGCCTTAGATGAATGGGCTGAGAATGTACGCACATCATCCTATACATTAGATTCTGAACGAGGAAAGATTTTTGATAAAAATGGAATGACTCTCGCTTATGACATGCCAACTTTTCGTATGTATGCCATTGTTGATAAAAGGTTTTCAGAGAACACAGAGGAGCCACAGCACGTAGCTGACCCAGACGGTACAGCAGAAAAGCTGGCTCCTTTATTGAATACGGAAAAATCCTATCTTTTGGAACGATTAAACTATGGAATAGATACCGGTAAATCACAGGTTGAATTTGGTTCCATCGGTAAGGGGATTTCCCTTCAGGTGAAAGATGACATTGAAGCGCTAGGACTTCCGGGGATAAAGTTTGTTAAAGAAAATGTACGATATTATCCAAATGGTATATTTGCATCGCATATTATTGGTTTCGCGCGTGAAACAGAGACTGAAACAGAAGAGGGAGATATAAAACAAGAGATCTCCGGTGTCACTGGGATTGAACGTGAAATGGATGACCTGCTAAGAGGAACAGATGGCTATATATCGTACCAACGCGATATTTACAATAAAAAACTATTGGATCCGAATGAAGTAATTAGCATGCCAGATAATGGTGACGACGTTTATTTAACGATTGACCAAAAAATCCAAACACTGCTTGAAGATGTTATGACACAAGTGGAAGACAAATATGAACCTGAACGGATAACTGCAATTGTAATGAATCCGAAAACGGGCGAGATAGTGGCTATGGGAAATCGTCCAAGTTATAACCCAAACAATCCGTTAGACGTAAAGAACTGGTATAATGATGCTATTTCGACTCCGTTTGAATTAGGATCAACGATGAAGATGTTTACCTGGTCAGCTGCCATTGATACAGGCGTATATGATGGTGGAGCTGGCTATAAATCAGGTACTTATCAAATAAGTGATAATATTAGGAAGGTAAGTGACTTTAATAACGGTAAAGGCTGGGGTGTTATCTCATACGATGAAGGATTTGCAAGATCCTCTAACGTTGCCGCGGGTAAATTGGTATGGGAAGTTATGGGACCAGATACATTTTTGGAATATCTAAAAGCCTTTGACTTTGATAAGTCCTCTGGAATTGATTTGCCTGGTGAAGTGACGGGCAAAATCTTATATAACTGGCCGTTAGAGAAAATAACTACATCTTTTGGACAAGGTAGTACCGCAACACCTATCCAATTAATGAAAGCTGCAACAGCTATCGCTAATGATGGAAAAATGGTTAAACCGTACGTACTTGATAAAATTGTCGATCCAGATACTGGGGACATTATAGAGAAACATGAACCGGAAGTGGTTGGTGAACCAATTTCAAAGGAAACAGCACAGCAGGTACGAGAATTGCTTGTGTCAGCTGTTCAATCAGAACATGCAACTGGCAGTAGATTTAATTTGAAGGATTATTCTGTTGGAGGGAAAACTGGTACAGCCCAGATTCCTGATCCTGACGGTGGGTATTTAGTTGGAAGTGAAAATTATGTATTTTCCTTCTTAGGTATGGCACCTGCAGATGATCCGGAGTTGATGATGTATGTATCTGTCAAACAGCCTAATTTAGAATTTGATTCAGGTATTGAGCCTGGATCTGCTCCTGTGTCGTTTATATTTAATAATGTTATGGAAAATGCATTGCATTACTTGGATATTAATCCTGACAAAGGAGAGGTTACGGACATTAATGTATTCAAGATGCCTGACTTAACCGGAAAGTCGGTTAATGCTGCAAAAGATGTGCTAACGAATGCAGGAATGAATACCGCAGTAATTGGCTCAGGAAGTAAAGTAGTGGCAATAAGTGTACAGGAAGGTCAAAAAGTATTGCCGAATGAACGAATCTTACTACTAACTGATAAGCCAACCATGCCATCTATAATCGGATGGTCTTTAAGGGATGTGTTACGATTAGGTGAAATGCTAAATCTTGACATCGAGCCTATTGGTAATGGGTATGTGGTTTCGCAGAGTATAGCGGAAGGTCAATCACTTAAAGCGAACGATTATCTTGGAATTGAATTAAAAACGCCAAAAGAGATAAGAGAGCTCGAAGCGAAGGATGCAGATGAGGCAGACGAAAATGCAGTTGCCGATACATTTGAATAGTTAGTGGAATGGAAAACAGTGTTCTAATCAGTTTTTTATAACATATAGTTGATACAAGCCTACCTATGTGAAGGAGATGGACTATGAAACGTGTATCAACTGTAACCGTTAGAAAACGATTAGTCACTGTTTTTCTTGTTGGAATAATTTTCTTCGGAATTATTGATCTTCGCCTGGGTTACGTACAATTTATTCTAGGTGATCAATTAATGGAGAAGGCAGATGAATCATGGAGTAGAAATATTTCCTTTCAACCGGAACGTGGCCGAATATTAGATGTAAATGGCGAGGTTTTAGCAGAAAATGTTACGGCACCTTCTGTAGTAGTCGTGCCAAGGCAAATAACCGATCCAAAAGATACTGCAGAGAAACTTGCGGAAATTTTAGATATGTCTGTTGAAAAAGCATATGCATATGTGACGAAATCAGCCATGTCGGTAAATATCCATCCCGAGGGAAGAAAACTATCAGAAGAACAGGAAAAGGCGCTTCGAACATTAAATCTTGAGGGAGTTTATCTTGCCAAGGATTCGATTCGTCATTATCCTTTTGGAGATGATTTAGCCCATGTGCTTGGGTTTGCGGGTATCGATAATCAAGGATTAATGGGGCTAGAGTTATACTATGATGATTTGCTCAATGGAAATGCGGGAAGTTTATCTTTTTATTCGGATGCGAAAGGTCGTAAGTTAACACAGCTGGCAGATGTATATACACCACCTAAGGATGGTTATGAGCTAGTTACAACCATTGATTCACGAATTCAGACAATCATTGAGCGGGAATTAGATCTAGCAGTTGCTAAATATAATCCTGATGGTGCACTTGCCATAGTAGTTGATCCAGATACAGGTGGTATCTTAGCCATGTCATCACGGCCGACTTTCAAACCGGAGAACTATCAAGAAGTAGACGCTTCCATCTATAATCGGAATTTACCGATTTGGAGCACTTATGAACCTGGTTCAACCTTTAAGATAATTACACTTGCTGCGGCGCTTGAGGAAAAAAAGGTTGATTTAGTAAATGATACTTTCTTTGATGATGGCGATATTGAAGTTGCTGGAGCACATTTGCATTGCTGGAAAGCTGGCGGGCATGGTAGCCAAACTTATTTAGAGGTTGTTCAAAATTCGTGTAACCCTGGATTTGTGCATCTTGGGCAACTGTTAGGGAAGGAAAAGTTATTTCATTACATCGAGGAGTTTGGCTTTGGTAGTAAAACAGGTATTGATTTACAGGGAGAAGGAACTGGGATTCTATTTAAACCAGAAAACGTTGGCCCAGTTGAGCTTGCAACAACGGCATTCGGTCAAGGTGTATCAGTAACCCCGATTCAACAGGTTATGGCTGTTTCTTCTGCTATTAATGGTGGATACCTATATGAACCCTACATTGCTAAGGAATGGATTAACCCACAGACAAATAAAGTCGTAAGTCAAACAGAACCTTCGTTAAAAAATAGAGTCATCTCGGAAGCGACCTCTGAAGAAATTCGAAATGCACTAGAAAGTGTTGTCGCACAGGGGACCGGAAGACCAGCATATGTTGATGGTTATCGGGTCGGTGGAAAGACTGGTACAGCACAAAAGGTAGGGCCTAATGGCGGGTATCTGGAAAATAACCATATCGTCTCGTTTATTGGGTTTGCCCCGGCTGATGATCCTGAATTAGTTGTTTATGTTGCAATTGATAATCCAAAAGGTGTGCGACAATTTGGTGGAACAGTAGCAGCTCCTATTGTAGGAACTGTAATTGGAGATAGTTTACGGGTAATGGGAGTTGAGCCGAGAACAGATGGATTAGAGAAAGAATACCAATGGCCAGAACAACCAAAGGTCGAAGTACCAGACCTAATTGGATTACCAAAAAGTGATTTAGTTCAAATCTATTCTGATTTAGCCATTGAATCCAGTGGAACTGGAAAATATATCGTTGATCAAGAGCCTAAGGCAGGTACAAAGGTTGAATCGGGATCGACGGTAAGGATTTATTTGTCGGATGAACAGAAGTCAGATCATGAACATTAGAGGGAATTCGTAGTTGATACCAACTCGAAATGCTGATAAATTTCAAAGAAAATGATTCAGATACAGGCTTAGATTTGATATAATAGATAGGATGAAAATGAAATTAAGAAGGTGAAGAACCGACTTAAATATAATACGATAAGAGAATATTATGTTGGAGATTTAGAAAGGATGTAATGAATGCGTCTAAAGCAAATTCTTTCTTTGCTTCCATTCTCTGAACAATTCTCTGAACTTAACGACATAGAAATCAACACAATTAAAATGGATTCTAGAGAAATTACAAAAGATGATTTATTCGTTTGCATTAATGGATTTACGGTAGATGGTCATGATTTTGTTGAAGAGGCTGTTGAAAATGGTGCCAGTGTAATAGTGGCTGAACGACAAGTAGACACAAAAGTAAAGGTACCTGTGGTTATCGTGCCAAATACAGTTCGGTTTTTGGCGATTGCGGCAGGGGTGTATTATCAATTTCCAACGCACCAAATTCCGCTAATAGGGGTGACCGGTACTAATGGAAAGACAACCGTCACATATTTATTAGAGACAATTTTCAATCATGCTGCTGAAAAAACGGGTGTCATTGGTACCATTCAAATGAAGATTGGTCAGGACACTTACCCAATTGAAAATACGACACCAAATGCATTGTTTTTACAAAAGACAATCCGAAAAATGGTGGATGAAGGTGTGCAGAAGGTGATTATGGAAGTATCCTCACATGCACTAGATTTAGGTAGGGTCTACGGTTGTAATTATGATATTGCGATTTTTACAAATTTGACGCAGGATCATCTCGATTATCACGAATCCATGGAAGATTATTTACGGGCAAAAAGCCTTTTATTTGCACAATTAGGTAATAGCTATCATACGGATAGTAGGAAGTTTGCAATTATTAATCAGGATGATCCGGCAAGCCCTAAATTTGAACGATCAACAGCACAACCAGTTGTTACATATGGAATCACTTCTAAAGCAGACATAATGGCAAAGGATATACGTTTGACACCTTCTGGAACGCGTTTTTTATTATGTACGCCATATGGAAATACTGTTATTAATAGTAAATTAATTGGTAAATTTAATGTGTCCAATATGTTAGCGGCATGTACTGCTGCATTAGTTGCTGGAATTTCATTACCGATTATTAAAAAAGCATATGAAAGCATTCAAGGTGTTAATGGCCGGTTTGAGCCTGTTACGCATGACCAGTTGTTTTCCGTTATTGTGGATTATGCCCATACACCAGATTCATTGGAGAATGTATTAGCGACCATTCAAGAATTTGCGACACATAACATTTACGTAGTTGTTGGCTGTGGTGGTGACCGTGACCGTACTAAGCGACCATTGATGGCGCAAATTGCGGTCCAGTATGCTGATTTTGCAATTTTTACTTCTGATAATCCAAGAACTGAGGATCCGCAAATTATTCTAAACGATATGACAGTAGGGTTACCACATACTGCTACTAATTACCAAGTAGTAATCGATCGTAGAAAAGCAATACATCAAGCAATAAAGTTGGCAAACCAAGGTGATATTGTCCTAATTGCTGGTAAAGGACACGAAACATACCAGCAAATTGGTCACACAAAGTATCATTTTGATGATAGAGAAGTAGCAATAGAAGCACTACAGGCTAAGGAGACATGAGTATGTTATTTACGACAAATTGGTTAACGACAGTTTTTACTGATTGTAGTGGAGATCAGGGAAACGAAAAAGAAATTAAATCGGTAACGATCGATAGTCGCCAAAAATCAGAGGACGCACTATTTATTCCAATTATAGGTGAGAATTTTGATGGCCATGATTTTGTTGAGCAAGCCTATCAGAACGGCGCGATTGCAATTTTGTGGGACCGGAAGAGAAAGCTACCAGAGCAACTGACTAGCAAGGTTTATGTTTACTATGTTGATGATACGACTTCTGCACTACAAGAATTAGCGAGTTGCTATCGCGATAAGGTTAATCCGATTGTAATTGGGGTAACAGGATCTAATGGAAAAACAACCACAAAGGATATTGTAGCTTCCATTGCTAAGCAAAAATATCGAACACACTATACGAATGGGAATTTTAATAATGAAATAGGTTTACCACTTACTGTATTAGCAATGGAAGCTAATACAGAGGTTCTTGTTTTGGAGATGGGAATGAGTAGCTTTGGGGAAATTGAATTGCTATCCAAGCTCGCAAAGCCAGACTATGCAATCATTACGAATATAGGGGAATCACATATTGAGTTTTTAGGGTCCCGTGAAGGTATTGCTAAAGCGAAATTAGAAATTACAAGTGGGCTAAGTAAGAATGGGAAGTTAATAGTTGATGGCGATGAGCCATTACTTGCTTCTGTTCATCATGAGGACCATGTTGTGACGGCGGGATTTGAATCGACTAATGATTTTGTTATCTCATCGATTGAAATTAACCGACGAGAAACAACCTTTGTTGGTTCTGATGGAAATACTTATTCCATTCCTCTGCTTGGAAATCATCATGCCAAAAACGCTTCATATGGTATTGTGATAGGAGCATTACTCGGAATAAGCTTCGATCAAATTCAAGCAGCATTTCATGGATTAACACTTACCGGTATGCGATTTGAATTATTAACTGGCCGTCATGGTGTTTCCATCATAAATGATGCATATAACGCTTCACCAACTTCTATGAAGGCAGCAATCCAAGTTGTCAACCAGATACCTGATTTTAAGGAAAAGGTGTTAGTGCTAGGAGATATTTATGAGCTTGGTAGTGAATCCAAAAGTATGCATGAAGCTGTAGCGGAGGTTATTGATAATTCCATAACAGCCTTGTTTACAGTTGGGGAGGATTCAAAAGTCATATCAGATGTCGTTCAATTGAAGTACCCAATGTTAGTAGTAGCTCATTTTCATCAAAAAGAAGATGTGCTAGAAGCATTACAACCATATCTAAAGCAAGATGCACTACTGTTATTTAAGGCTTCAAGAGGTATGAAGTTGGAATCATTAATTGAAGCAATCAAAGCAAATTAAATTAAATTAAATTAAATTAAATTAAATTAAATTAAATTAAATGATTATAAACAAGTGGATTTGCAGCTTGTGGTTGGACGGTTGGCAATAGAAGGAGGAAGAAATAGTGAGTGTAACTGTACTAATAATGACAATAGCGATCGCATTTTTAATTACCGTCCTCTTGTCTCCAATTTTAATACCGTTTTTAAGACGATTAAAGTTTGGACAAAGTATTCGAGAAGAAGGACCGAAATCACATATGAAAAAAACTGGTACTCCTACAATGGGGGGTATCATCATAGTTATAAGTATCGTACTTACATCGCTAATTATGGCGAATAAATACGGTGATGGAGAAATTAGCTATGAATTAGGACTTCTGTTATTTGTTCTATTGGGATATGGTTTGCTAGGATTTTTAGATGATTTTATTAAGGTAGCATTGAAACGTAACTTAGGACTAACATCAAAACAAAAAATGATTGGTCAACTAGTAATTGCTATTATTTTCTATCTTATTTTAAAGAAACAAGGTTTTCCAACGTATATAGCGATACCAGGAACAGACTTTCAATTTGAACTTGGCTTTGGATATGCCATTCTTATTGTATTTATGTTAGTAGGGGCATCCAATGCAGTTAACCTTACAGATGGTTTAGACGGCTTACTTTCAGGGACAGCTGCCATTGCATTTGGTGCTTTTGGCATTTTAGCATGGTATCTGAATCCCCACGCAGAAGTGGCGCTATTTTCAATAGCAATTGTAGGGGCGTTATTAGGGTTTTTAGTGTTTAATGCACATCCTGCCAAAGTATTTATGGGGGATACAGGTTCATTAGCACTTGGTGGTGCTATTGCAGCTGTAGCTATTTTAACAAAACTAGAGATTTTATTAGTCATCATTGGTGGGGTTTTTGTCATGGAAACTCTATCCGTTATCATTCAAGTTATATCATTTAAAACTACCGGAAAAAGAGTATTTAAAATGAGTCCATTACATCACCATTATGAACTTGTCGGCTGGTCGGAATGGCGAGTCGTTACAACGTTTTGGTCACTTGGGCTTATCTTCGCTGCTTTAGGTATATACATCGAGGTGTGGTTAGGATGAAAAAATTAGTTGATTTTCCTTATGCGCAGGTGCTTGTTTTGGGTCTTGCCAAAAGCGGCACTGCTGCAACGAAGCTTCTACTTGATAGTGGAGTGCGTGTTCGTGTCAATGATTTGAAAACGTCAGAGACAGACGCGGTCGTAACGGAGCTACGGGCTCTAGGTGCTGATGTGATTGTAGGATCCCACCCGCTAACCGTGCTGGATGGGATTGATTTAGTTGTTAAGAATCCTGGAATACCGTATGAGAATGAAGTGATTCAACGAGCACAAAACCAATCTATTCCGGTGATAACGGAAATCGAATTGGCAGGTCAGCTAGCAGACGGTGCTATTATTGGTGTCACTGGTTCTAATGGTAAGACAACTACTACAACACTTATTTATGAAATGCTTGAGCATAGTAACCAGCCTGTTAAAGTTGCGGGAAACATCGGAATAGTTGCTACTGAAACAGCACGAAGCCTGCGGAATAATGAGCAGATGGTTTTAGAGCTATCATCCTTCCAGTTAATGGGGATTGATAAGTTTCGCCCGAAAATTGCTGTACTATTAAACATTTTTGAAGCGCATTTGGATTATCATAAAACATTTGCAAACTATAAAGAGGCAAAATGCAATATTTTTGCCAATCAACTAGCAGATGATTATCTCGTCTATAATGCAGATGATCCTACTATATCGGTTGCTGTAGAAGCTGCAAAATCCATGAAAGTTCCTTTTTCTGTTAGTCAAAAAATAGAAACTGGTGCCTGGATTGATGAAGAATATGTCTATTTTAAGTCAGAACGGATTATTGCCTTAGAGGAAATTGTATTAGTTGGAGAGCATAATGTAGAGAACATTCTAGCCGCTATAAGTGCTGCTAAATTAAGTGGGGCAACGAATGAGGGAATAAGGAAGGTTCTAACAACATTTACTGGTGTGAGACATCGCCTGCAATATATTGATACGATCCATAATCGTCTGTTTTATAATGATTCAAAAGCAACCAATATACTTGCAACCCAGAAAGCACTATCTTCCTTCGAACAACCAACTATTTTATTAGCTGGTGGACTTGATCGGGGAAATGGTTTTGACGAATTAATCCCATATCTAAACCATGTGAAAGCATTGGTTGTATTTGGAGAGACAGCACCAAAACTACGATCAATGGCTGAAAAAGCGGGTATTACGCATGTGATAACTGCTGAACGAGTCCAAGATGCCGTTTTAAAAGCATATGATTTTTCTGCAGAAGGTGATGTCATCTTACTTTCACCAGCCTGTGCAAGCTGGGATCAATATAAGACGTTTGAAGAAAGAGGAGACATGTTTATACAAGCCGTGCATACAATAAAGTAGGGGCTTGTATTAGGAGAATATAATAGAATAATGACAGATAACACTGCCCCTATATCAACTTGGTAAAGGGGTGTTTTTTTGTTTAGTAATCGGATTTCCAATAAGGACAAGCCAGATTATTTTATGTTAACGATCATTTTATTATTATTATTAATCGGAATTGTGATGGTTTACAGTTCCTCCTATATATGGGCAGATTATAAATATTCGGATTCGTTTTATTTTGTAAAAAGACAGCTGTTATTTAGCGGTGTAGGTGTTGTAGGGATGTTCTTTTTTATGAACATTCCATATAATAATTGGGCAAAGTACTCACGCATTATCTTATTCGTATGCTTTGGGTTATTATTACTTGTTTTGATACCGGGTATAGGACTAACACGTGGTGGAGCACAAAGCTGGATAGGTGTTGGTGCGTTTAGTATTCAGCCATCCGAGTTTATGAAATTGGGTCTGATTATTTTTCTGTCTGTATATTTATCTACTAATCAAAAATATATTACGTCGTTTAAAAAGGGATTTTTTCCAGCGTTGGTATTAGTTTTTGCAGCATTTGGTCTAATCATGCTACAACCGGATTTAGGAACGGGCATGGTGTTGATTTTAACGTGTATGGTTATGATATTTGTATCTGGTGCAAGAATTAGCCATTTCATTGGCCTAGGGGTTCTAGGTCTAGTTGGGTTTGCTTTATTAATTATTTCAGCACCATATCGTATAAGTAGGATTACAGCATTTTTAAATCCGTGGCAAGATCCACTAGGTGATGGATTCCAAATTATCCAGTCGCTCTATGCTATTGGACCAGGGGGTTTAATGGGTGTTGGATTAGGGAATAGCCTACAAAAGTATTTCTATTTGCCAGAACCACAAACAGATTTTATCTTTGCGATTCTCGGAGAAGAGCTTGGTTTTATTGGTGGGACAATTCTATTAGTGCTTTTTGTCCTTTTATTCTGGCGAGGATTACGAGTTTCCTTAGAGGTTCCAGATCCATTTGGCAGATTATTAGCACTTGGAATTGTATCCATGTTAACCATTCAAGTAATGATTAACATTAGTGTTGTTATTGGTCTAATTCCAGTAACCGGAATTACGCTGCCTTTTTTAAGCTATGGTGGATCATCATTAACCTTAACACTTTGCTCGGTTGGGATTTTACTAAATATTAGTAGATCAGCTAAATTATAATGATTTTTTGGTAAAATTTCTTAAATAAACTAATTACTGTGTACTATATGTTTTTTTCAATAGTATGTTATAATCAGAATAACTCAGTAGAACGGCATCAGACATGCCGTTTTAATGTGTAATTTTTTCAAAAAGGAAAGAATAGGAATGAGCAAAGAAAAAATTGTTTCAATAGAGGATCGGATTCCGAAATTGAAACAAGCCCGTAAAAAGAAGGCGAATCGACGCCTTGTGTTTTACTTATCTATTTTTTTCTTCTTAATCGCTATCATTGTCTATCTTCAATCACCACTAAGTCATGTCAAAACAATTCATGTTACTGGTAATTCTCTATTCCCAGAAGAAGAGGTAATTGAACGAAGTGGGCTATCTAGCAAAACTAACATTTGGACAATCAATAAAGAGGAAATAACTAAAACATTAGAGGAAAACCCTTTAGTAGATACGGTAACTGTAAAAACACAGCTCCCATGGACGGTAACAATTGAATTAAAAGAGCATAAACGAATTGGGTACATAAAACAAGACGATGCTTATTATCCAATATTGGGAAATGGTACAGTGCTTACACAAAGTAAACAAACAGATGTTTTTGGTGATGCACCTTTACTAGCTAATTTTACAGATGAAGCAGTTCTAAAGGATATGTCTATGGAATTAAGTAAGCTTCCAACTAATATTTTAAATATTATTTCGGAAGTTCATTGGGCGCCTACTGATGCAAATAAAAATGAAATAACCTTGTATATGAGTGATGGCTTTACAGTTGAATCATCTATTCGTGATTTCTCTGAAAAGATGACGGTGTATCCTTCCATAGCTGCACAGTTAGAGCCTGGAAGTCAAGGTATTATTCATATTGGGGTAGGAGCATACTTTGAATCTTTTGAGCAAAAAGCAACAGAAGATGAGGTAGAAGCTGAAGCGACCGATTCAGAAGAAGTAGAAGTGGAACAAGATGAAGTTGAAAACGACGGACAAAATTAGCAGTTTTTAACAGAAGTACTGTAATATTATAAATGGATTTGAATAATATTTACTAGTTTTAAAGGGAAATGTCTATTATATATTTCTTTTTTGGAGAAAATCCTTTAAAATAATAGATTATAGTATAGTTTTAGTAGATAAATAGGTAATCATCGTATGAGACAATAAATAGTGTTTTTTTGATGGTTCTGAATTAGGAGGTGCCTTTGTTGAACAACAATGACATATTAGTCAGTCTTGATATAGGTACAGCAAAAATTAAAGTAATTATTGGAGAAGTATTAAATGACTCGCTAAACATTATCGGTGTTGGAACTGCGAAATCAAATGGAATGAAAAAAGGTGCTATAGTCGATATTGATCAGACCGTTCATTCAATTCGGAGTGCAGTGGAACAAGCTGAACGTATGGTAGGCATGCAAATTGATAGTGTAGTTGTTGGAATTAGTGGAAATCACGTGCAATTACAGCCGTGTCATGGTGTGGTTGCTGTTCAGAGCGAAAACCGTGAAATCACTAATGAAGATGTAAAACGTGTAATTGATGGAGCTCAAGTCATTTCCATTCCACCAGAAAGAGAAATCATTGATGTTATTCCAAAACAATTTATTGTGGATGGACTTGATGAGATAACTGATCCAAGAGGAATGATTGGTGTCCGTTTAGAAATGGAAGGAACGATTATTACTTGCTCAAAAACGGTCTTACATAATATTCTAAAATGTGTGGAACGAGCAAATTTGAAAGTTTCCGATATTGTCCTTCAGCCTCTAGCGGCTGGAACGGTTGCACTATCAAAGGATGAACGAAATCTTGGAGTAGCATTAATTGATGTAGGTGGAGGTTGCTCTACTGTCTCGATTTTTGAAAATGACCATATTGTTTCAACTAGTGTCGTTGCACTTGGTGGAGATAATATCACAAAGGATTTATCAATCGGGCTAAGAACGACGACTGAGGAAGCCGAGGATATTAAAAAAAATTATGGTCATGCATTTTATAATGATGCCCGTGAAGATGAAGTGTTTGAGGCTACCATTATTGGCAGTAATGCGAAGCAAACCTTTAACCAGCTGCAAATAGCTGACATGATTGAAGCAAGACTGGAAGAAATTTATGCTTTTGCAGAAAGAGAAATACGTAGAATGGGCTACCAAGAATTACCTGGTGGATATGTTTTAACTGGTGGCACGATGAAAATGCCAGGTGCACTTGAACTTGCTGGAGATTTATTCCAGGCGAATGTTCGAATTGCAATTCCGGATTATATCGGTGTCCGGGAAGCACAATTTACAGCTGGTGTAGGTATCCTACAATTTGCTTACCATAATGCGAAGATTCAAGGGAAGAATCTATTCCCAGCAATTACGGCATCATTGGAGGAACCAAAAGTAAAACGAGCTAAAAAACAGCCGACAAAAGCGACTACTAATACGAATGAAAATGATAAAAAAGAGTCTGGAATTGCTAATTTATTTAAGTATTTCTTCGATTAATCAGCGTTCCCAAGCTAAAATTAGCTTCTAGAAATCTTGAAATTGGCACATTAGGAGGAACGAAAAATGTTAGAGTTTGATACAAGTATTGACCAATTAGCTACAATAAAGGTTATTGGTGTCGGTGGTGGCGGTAATAACGCTGTTAACCGCATGATTGACCATGGTGTCGAAGGAGTAGAATTCATTGCCGTTAACACGGATGCACAGGCACTAAATTTATCAAAAGCTGAAACAAAGCTACAAATCGGTGGCAAATTAACGAGAGGACTTGGCGCTGGTGCCAATCCTGAAGTGGGTAAAAAAGCTGCAGAGGAAAGCAGAGAGCAATTAGAAGAAGTATTACAAGGTGCTGATATGATCTTCGTTACTGCTGGTATGGGCGGAGGAACTGGTACAGGTGCTGCCCCTGTTATCGCACAAATCTCAAAAGATTTAGGTGCATTAACTGTCGGAGTTGTAACACGTCCGTTTTCATTTGAAGGTAGAAGAAGATCAAACCAAGCATTGTCTGGTATCGAATCATTTAAGAGTAATGTTGATACACTAATTGTTATTCCGAATGATCGTTTACTTGAGATTGTTGATAAAAACACACCTATGCTGGAGGCATTTAGAGAAGCAGATAATGTGTTACGTCAGGGTGTTCAAGGTATTTCGGACTTAATTGCTAAACCAGGATTGATTAATGTTGACTTTGCCGATGTAAAAACAATTATGTTTAATAAAGGGTCTGCATTAATGGGGATTGGTGTAGCAACTGGCGAAAACCGTGCAACCGAAGCGGCGAAAAAAGCAATTTCATCACCATTACTAGAAACATCGGTTGATGGTGCACATGGTATTTTAATGAATATTACTGGTGGAACGAACTTAAGCCTATATGAAGTTCAGGAAGCTGCTGATCTTGTTACCAATGCTGCGGATGAAGAAGTGAACGTTATCTTTGGTTCCGTTATAAATGAGGATTTAAAAGACGAGATTATCGTAACCGTTATTGCAACTGGCTTTAATGAATCCAAAAAAGTAGAGCAACCAATGCGCCAACGTCCAACGGTTGGCCATAATCAAGCGACTACTTCAAGAGTAAATGACGATTTCGCAAAAGATACTACTAATCAATCTAGACAAAGACAAGAGGAAGATATATTAGATATTCCTACGTTCTTGCGCAATCGAAATCGCGATCGTTAAGGTTAAGTAAACACTTAAAACGTATAGTCATCTGACTGTACGTTTTTTTGTGTTTTCCTCTAAATTAGGTAGTCCAAAATTTTGGCTACTCTCCGACATAACTAGTTGAAATTAGCATTAATTTGCATACAAGAAGTGACAGACTTCGCTTTTTCACTAGGCTATACTTCAATTTATACTCACTCTTTTACACAGGCTCATAGGCAATTTTAGATTACTAGAAAAAACTAGGTGGGAATTACGTGTGCAACATCGATTCGCTGCGATTTACTGGAGGGAATATCGAGAACTTCACAACAGGTAATATGCAGAGGTTTACTTTTTTATTTGTAGAGAAAGGAAGCGTAACATGACTGTTTACCTTGATGCGGTATGGGCATTAAATTTTCTGTTGGATATGATGCTGTTATTACTGACACAAGCCCTTTGTCGGGATTATACCCCAAGAATGAGAATCGTAATTGGAGGATTTATTGCGTCACTAATCGTTCCAATTACGCTTTATTTTCCACAGTCTTATATGACGACGGTAATTGGAAAGTTACTCTATTCTATTCTAATTATCTTGGCTACATTCCGCTTTGTAACAGTCAAAAGAATGATAAGGCAACTTTTACTGTTTTATTTTGTATCCTTTTCTATCGGAGGTGGCTTATTCGCAGCTCACTATATGTTACAAAGACCGATAGCATTATCCTCAACTGGATTTTTGTCATTTAGTAGCGGATATGGTGATCCGATTAGCTGGTTATTTGTTGTTCTTGGATTCCCGATAGCTTATTGGTTTACTAAGAGACGGATGGACGAGCATGTAATGGAGAAGATTCGGTATGACCAATTATATGAAGTGTCCATTAGGATCAAAAAGCAAACATTCGTAACTACTGGCTATATAGATAGTGGAAATCAATTGGTGGATCCTTTAACAAAAAGACCTGTTGTCATTTGTGATGAGGCATTTTTACAGCAGTGGTTCAATGAGAACGAATGGGCGCAACTCAAACAGGCGTATGAAGAATTTGATGTAGCAAAGATTCCTGTAAACTGGCAAGAAAATATTCAAGTAGTCCCATTTCATGGGGTAGAAGGAAAAAGTAGATTTTTGTTTGCAATAAAACCCGAACAGCTAAGCGTATTGTATGAGCAGCAAAACATTGTTGCAACGAAATTATTAATCGGTATACAATTTGCTAGTTTAACAAAAGACAAACGGTATCATTGCTTGCTTAATCCACAAATAATCAAATTAGCTGCTGTACACTCAGCATGATGAAAAAGGAGCGAAACAGATGAATAAACTAAAATTAAGAATGCGTATATGGTGGTATAAGTTATTAATAAAGCTTGGTGTGAAATCGGAGGAAATTTATTATATAGGTGGTAGTGAAGCATTACCACCACCTTTATCAAAAGAAGAAGAAAGCGAACTACTTGTTTTGCTAACAAAAGGAGATTCTTCTGCAAGATCGGTCTTAATTGAGCGCAACCTTAGGCTTGTTGTTTATATTGCACGTAAATTTGAAAATACAGGTATCAACATTGAAGATTTAATCAGCATCGGGACTATTGGGCTTATTAAGGCCGTAAATACGTTTAATCCAGAAAAGAAGATTAAACTTGCTACATATGCCTCACGTTGTATTGAAAACGAAATTCTTATGTATTTGCGAAGAAACAATAAATTAAAGTCCGAGATTTCGTTTGATGAACCATTAAATATCGACTGGGATGGTAATGAATTACTGTTATCAGATGTTCTAGGTACAGATGACGATGTGATTACGAAAAATCTAGAAACAAAAGTTGATAAGCATTTGCTTCAAAATGCATTGGGACAGCTAAATGCTAGAGAGAAGCAAATCATGGAGTTGCGTTTTGGTTTAGTTGGAGAGGAAGAAAAAACACAAAAGGATGTTGCCGACATGTTAGGGATTTCGCAATCCTATATTTCACGATTAGAGAAGAAGATAATTCGTCGCTTGAAAAAAGAATTTAATAAAATGGTGTAGCCTTGATTCAACAATAATGAGCTAGCTTTTGAGGTAATAACACATCATTTGCATTGCATAAATTTTCCCTCTTGAGGAGATACTGTCCATGAACAGCATCTCCAACTGGGAGGGTACAGAATGACTAGACATAAAGTAGTGATATGTGGTGTCGATACATCTAAATTACCAGTGTTGACCAATGAAGAAATGCGGAAACTATTCATAAAAATGCAAGAGGGGGACTTATCTGCTAGAGAAGAATTAGTTAACGGAAATTTGCGGCTTGTATTGAGTGTCATACAGCGCTTCAATAATCGTGGCGAATATGTGGATGATTTGTTTCAAGTAGGTTGTATCGGACTAATGAAATCCATAGATAATTTCGATTTAAGTCATAATGTTAGATTCTCGACCTATGCGGTACCTATGATCATCGGTGAAATAAGGCGCTATTTACGTGATAATAATCCTATCCGTGTTTCTAGATCATTACGGGATATTGCTTATAAAGCTCTGCAGGTTCGGGAAAAACTTATAAATAAATCTTCTAAAGAGCCAACACCAGCAGAAATTGCTGAGGAGATGGGCGTTCCGCATTCCGATGTCGTTTTTGCAATGGATGCGATTCAAGATCCAGTGTCACTATTCGAACCTATTTACAATGATGGGGGAGATCCAATCTATGTCGTTGATCAAATAAGTGACGATAAAGATAAGGATGATACATGGGTAGACAAGCTTTCCTTAAAGGAAGGTATGTACCAATTAAATGACCGTGAAAAAATGATATTAAATAAACGCTTTTTCCAAGGGAAAACCCAAATGGAGGTCGCCGATGAAATTGGCATCTCACAGGCACAAGTTTCCCGATTAGAAAAGGCTGCTATAAGTCAGATGAATAAACAGATGTTTGAATAAGTTGAGTTAAAGAGGCTGGGACATAAGTAAAATGAGAAGATAAAAGGACGAACAATGCACGAAGTATATTCCCGGAGCGGGTATCGTGCACCAACGTTCGGATTTTATCTAACCATTAACACTTTTGTCCCAGCCCTTTTGTATGGTTACCTATTTATACTTGGTCAACTGTCAACTTTACGATGAAATTGTTCATATGCTACGTGATACAAGGACGCCTAATCTCGTTCCAATTCATATAGAATTCTTATAACTTCTTTCACTGAATGAAGTTTGTTCTACCTGCATATATATCACTATAAGGTAGGTGATAGGGATGATTAAATTATCCGAGCTACAGGTGAAAGAAGTTATAATCGTAAATGATGGAAGGAAGCTTGGCCATATTTCTGATTTGGAGATTGATCCGGATCGAGGAAAAATACTTGCGTTAGTCATCTATTTGCGAGAGAAAAAGGGAGGTTTCTTTGGTAAACCAGAGGAATTAATGATATATTGGGAGCAAATCGTCACAATTGGTTCGGATGTTATACTTGTAAAAGATGTCAATGGACCGAGACTATATATTGAATGACAAATTATAACTTTTTTATAGTAGGGGGATTTTATGTTGCAAGAGATTTTTCAATACGATGACCAATCATTACTACACCTAGCAAAATGGCAAGCAATAGATCCCACTTTACAGGTCGGATTTACTTCTAGAAACGGAGGCATCAGTAAAGGAGAATTCCAAACTAATAACTTCGGTCTACATGTATCTGATCAGTATGAAGATGTAATGGCCAACAGGATGGGCTTAGCAAAGACACTTAACATATCCCTAGAAAATTGGGTTTCAGGGGAACAGGTTCATCAGACTAATGTTCGTGTCATCACTTTAGACGATGCTGGTAGAGGGGCTACGTCAATAGAATCCTCGTTAAAAGGAATTGATGGGCTCATCACGAAAGAACGTGGTCTACTTTGCACGGCATTTTTTGCTGATTGTGTCCCATTATTCTTTTTTGACCCAGTAACTGGCTATATCGGTATAGCACATGCTGGGTGGAAGGGGACAGTGGGAAAAATCGCAACTGAAATGACCACGAAATTAACGGAGCTCGGTGTTAATTTAGGTGATTTGCTGGTTACAATTGGACCATGTATTTCAACGGAATTTTATGAAATAGATGATTATGTTAAAGAACGTATTCCAAATGAATACCATAATACGGTATTAACCCCTTTACAGAATCAGCATTATTTATTAAATTTAAAACAGCTAAATGCTGAAATCCTTGTACAATCTGGCGTATTTCGTAGTAATATTGCTATGACAAATTATTGCACCTATCGAGATGAACAGTTGTTTTTTTCACATCGACGTGATCATGGGAAAACTGGTCGTATGTTAGGATATATTGGGTATAGTCGTTCGTTGTAGGGAGGAGAATTAGCAGAAATGGATGTAGCAAGTAATTTAGCAACGATTCAAAAAACAATTCAAGCAGCAGCAAGCAAAAGCAATCGAAGTCCTGATGAAATAACCATCATAGGTGTCACGAAATATGTTACAATAGAAAGAACAGCAGAAGCAATTGAAGCTGGAATTACACATCTTGGCGAAAATCGTCAAGAAGGCTTACTACATAAATATGAGCATTTTAAAAAGCAAGCAACCTGGCACTTTATTGGAAGCCTGCAAACAAGAAAAGTAAAAGATATTATTGATAAGGTAGATTATATTCACTCGTTGGACAGACTGTCATTAGCAAAGGAAATTAATAATCGAGCTACTAGCGTAATTAAATGTTTTGTTCAGGTGAATGTAAGTGGTGAAGCTTCCAAGCATGGTATGACGCCTGAAGAGATTATTCCCTTTTTGGAAAAAATATCGGAATATAGCAATATTCACGTTGTAGGGTTGATGACCATGGCTCCACATACAGATGACGAAACAGTAATTCGCAAGGTATTTCGCGATTTGAATGCCTTACGTGAAACCGTACGAAATAAGCAGTATCAACATGCATCTTGTCCGTATTTATCAATGGGTATGAGCAATGATTATCATATTGCGATAGAGGAAGGTGCAACCCATATTCGAATCGGGTCTAAACTAGTTGGTACAGAATAATGAGGTGCAATTATGAGTATAAAGAATAAACTAAAAACGTTCTTTACGATGGATGATGAATATGAATACGAATATGTGAATGAACCCGTTGAGAGTACTAGTAATACAAAGCAAACGAATTCGAATAATGTTATCAATTTAAAAAGTGTTAAAACCTCTTCCTCTAAGGTCGTACTGTGTGAACCAAGGTCCTATGAAGAAGCACAGCAGATTGCAGATAATATTGTGAATAAGCGGGCCGTTGTTATCAATTTACAGCGGGTTGATCATACACAGGCAAAACGAATCGTTGATTTTTTAAGTGGTACGGTTTATGCACTTAATGGTGAGATTCAACGCCTAGGATCACAGACGTTTTTATGTGCTCCTGACAATATTGATGTGTCTGGAACGATCTCAGAGACGATAGAAGAAGATTTAGATAAAGGATGGTAATCTAATTTATGTGGTTACAACAAATTTATGATATTCTCTCGCTAGCATTATATGTTTATAGTATTGGGCTAATTGTTTATATTTTTATGTCATGGTTTCCTGGTGCACGGGAATCATCGTTTGGAAGTGTGTTTACTAAGCTTTATGAGCCTTATTTAGAGCCGTTTCGAAAAATAATTCCACCACTTGGAATGATAGATTTCTCACCTATCGTAGCCATCTTTGTACTGCAATTAGCTCGAACAGGATTAGGTGTCTTGTTTAATATGATTGCTCGTCTTTTATAAGGTGATGGTTGCATGGAAATTTATCAGCATTTTCGTAAGGAAGAACATGCATTTATCGATTTAGTTCTTTCTTGGAAAGAAATCGTCGAACGCTCCTATCAACTAAAATTAACGGATTTCCTAGATCCACGCGAACAGCAAATCATGGAAATGCTATTAGGAACAGGTAATGATGACCTACAGTTGAAATTTTTTGGTGGTGGAAAACATACCGAAAGACAACGAGCAATCATTGCCCCGTATTATGAAGAAATTACAGAGGATGCTTTTGAAATAGAATTAGTACAAGCCTCTTACCACGAAAAATTTATCACGCTTGCACATCGTGATGTGTTAGGGGCTTTTTTATCCTTAGGTATTGCTCGAAAAAAACTAGGGGATATTTATGTAGCGGACGGTGTGATACAAATTATCCTAGAAAAGGAAATTACACCATATGTCACGATGAATCTTACCGGAATTAAACGGGCATCTGTAACACTAGCACCACAACCACTACCTGCTTTGATTGAAATAGAGTCAACATGGAAGGAAGCAGAAAAGACCGTATCTTCGCTTAGATTGGACACCGTATTAAAGGAAATTTATTCTATTTCTCGAAAAGCTGCACAAGATGTCATTGAAAAGGGACTTGTAAAAGTCAATTATCGAGTTATCGAGGATGGTAAATTCATTTTACGTGAAGGTGATTTGATATCCTTGCGAGGAAAAGGTAGAAGTAAGTTAATTGCCATCACTGGGCAAACAAAAAAGGAAAAATATAAAATTACAACTGCTATTTTAGAGGTGTAGTAAAGAATTACTTTTTGATATATAATAAAGTATCAAATAAGTAGTTCTTTTTCATTTTTAACTAATTTTTGAGGGAATTCATAGAAAAAATCACTAATATTGCAGGAAATCCAAACTTTTTGTCGAAATTTATTGTTATACTGAAATTGCCATTATATAATTAATATAGTAAATAGGAGGTTATTAAAATGCCATTAACGCCGTTAGATATTCACAACAAAGAATTTACGAGAAGCTTTCGTGGGTATGATGAAGACGAAGTAAATGAATTTTTAGATCAAGTGATAAAAGATTATGAGATTGTTATTCGTGAGAAAAAAGAATTAAAAGAAAAACTAGAACAAATGAGTGAGAAGCTAAGTCATTTCACAAATATTGAAGAGACTTTAAACAAATCAATTCTAATTGCACAAGAAACAGCAGAAGAATTGAAAGGGAATGCATCAAAAGAGTCCAAATTAATTCTTAAAGAAGCTGAAAAGAATGCAGATCGTATAATCAATGAAGCATTGAGCAAATCACGTAAGATTTCTATCGAAGTGGAAGAGCTTAAAAAACAGGCGAAGGTGTTCCGTACACGTTTAAAAATGCTTGTAGAAGCACAATTGGATATGATTGGCTCTGATGATTGGGAAGATTTATTTGATGTAGAAATGGGTAAGGAATTAGAATTAGCTAATCAAGAATCATAAGCCTTGACCTGTGATGAAATTTTACATATAATGCATACACGATAGGGTTATCTAATATTGAAAAAATACGATGACAGAGACAGTATAAAAACAACTGCATGTTAAGCGAGCTAGGGTATGGTGTGAGCCTAGTACAGCAATGTTTTTAGAATATCACTCTCGAGTTTCCATTCGAACCATTTGGTAGTAGATATGGACGTATGATTCACGTTACGAATTTCGAGTGAATTTAGTAGGAGAATTCCTGTTAAATTTATAAGGGTGGTACCGCGAGTCTTCTCGTCCCTTTTGGGATTTGAGAGGCTTTTTTATTTTATTTTTATAATGTTTTAAAAAGTGTAGTGATTGTTTTAGATGACGAAGGAGGAAGAACAGTGGATTATAAAGAAACATTACGGATGCCAAAAACAGAATTTCCAATGCGTGGTAATTTACCGAATAAAGAACCATTGCGTCAGTCGCAATGGGAGGATATGAATTTATATGAGAAAGCACTAGAGCGTACGAAAGGGAGACCATTATTTATATTGCATGATGGACCACCGTATGCAAATGGTGATTTGCATATTGGTCATGCATTAAATAAAATCTTGAAGGATTTTATTACCCGTTATAAATCAATGACAGGCTATCATGCACCATATATTCCTGGTTGGGATACACATGGTCTGCCTATCGAGACAGCACTTACTAAGAACAAAAAGGTTGATCGTAAAAAGCTTTCGGTTGCTGAGTTCAGAAGACTGTGTGCCGAGTATGCGATGACACAGGTGGATAATCAACGGACACAATTTAAGCAACTTGGTGTACGCGGTGACTGGGATAATCCATATGTGACATTAACACCGGATTATGAAGCAGCACAGATTCGTGTATTTGGTGATATGGCTAAAAAAGGATATATTTACAAAGGGTTAAAACCTGTTTATTGGTCTCCATCATCAGAATCTGCGCTTGCAGAAGCGGAAATTGAGTATTATGATAAGCGTTCTGCTTCAATCTATGTTGCTTTTGACGTTACGGATGGAAAAGGTGTCGTGGAGTCTGGAGATAAAATTGTCATTTGGACAACAACTCCTTGGACCATTCCTGCAAACTTAGGAATTAGTCTACATCCGACAATCGATTACGTTTTAGTTAAAGTGGATGGTGATAGATTTGTCGTTGCAGAAGCTTTACTTGAATCGGTAGCGAAGGAACTGGATTGGGAAAATCCACAAATTGTGAAAACATTTAAAGGACAAGAATTGGACCGAGCAGTGGCGAAACATCCACTTTATGATCGGGAATCGCTTGTTATGCTTGGAGAACACGTAACAACGGAAGCTGGAACAGGTTGTGTACACACTGCACCTGGTCATGGTGAGGATGACTTCTATATTTCCATGCAATACGGTCTTGATGTGTTGTGCCCTGTTGATGAGAAGGGTGTGTTCACAAGTGAGGCACCAGGCTTCGAAGGGTTATTTTATGATGAAGCAAATAAAACGATTACCGAGCAGCTTGAAAGTGTAGGTGCGTTACTTAAACTTAACTTTATTACCCACTCATATCCACATGATTGGAGAACAAAGAAACCAACAATCTTCCGTGCAACAGCACAGTGGTTTGCATCAATTAAAGATTTCCGTCAAGATATTTTAGACGAAATTAAGAAAGTAAATTGGTATCCGGCATGGGGAGAAACAAGATTGTATAACATGGTTCGTGATCGTCAGGACTGGTGTATTTCACGTCAACGTGCTTGGGGAGTACCAATTCCTGTTTTCTACGGTGAAGATGGAACGCCAATTATTACAGATGAAACCATTCAACATGTTGCTAATTTATTTGCAGAGCATGGATCTAATATTTGGTTCGAAAGGGAAGCTATTGACTTATTACCAGAAGGATTTACGTCTGAACATAGTCCAAATGGCACATTCACAAAAGAAACAGATATTATGGATGTTTGGTTTGATTCTGGTTCATCCCATGCTGGCGTCTTAACACAACGTGAAGATCACAGAAGACCTGCAGACATTTATTTAGAAGGTAGTGACCAATATCGTGGATGGTTTAATTCTTCGATTTCAACTGCTGTTGCTGTTACAGGGAAGGCACCATATCAGTCGATTATTAGTCACGGATTTGTATTAGACGGTAATGGCCGTAAAATGAGTAAATCACTTGGTAATGTCGTGCTTCCGAGCAAGGTGTTAAAACAGCTAGGAGCAGATATTTTACGCTTATGGGTAGCATCTGTTGACTATCAGGCAGATGTCCGTATTTCAGATGATATTTTAAAGCAAACGTCTGAAGCCTATCGTAAAATCCGTAATACATTCCGTTTCATGCTTGCGAATCTTGCTGATTTTAATCCAGCTACAGATGCCGTTCCAGAGGCTAAAATGGAAGAGGTAGATCGTTTTATGCTTCACCGTTTACAACAGCTTGTGAAAGATGTTAGGGGAAGCTATGAGAACTATGAGTTTTCACCGATATTCCACAGAATTCACAATTTCTGTACGGATGATTTAAGCTCCTTCTATCTTGATTTTGCGAAGGATATTTTGTATATCGAGGCGGAGGATAATCATCGTCGCAGAAGTATCCAAACAGGTTACTATGAAATTCTAACAACATTGGTTAAGCTATTAACACCAATCATGCCACACACCACTGATGAAGTGTGGGAATATATTCCTGGTGTGGAGGCAGAAAGTCCACAATTAACGGATATTCCTGAGCCAAGAGAAATTGAAGGCTTTAAAGGATTAGAAGAAAAATGGAATCATTTTATGAGTATACGTGATGATGTTCTAAAAGCATTAGAAGAGGCGCGTAACGAAAAAGTAATTGGTAAGTCACTAGAAGCGAAAATCACCTTAGTTGCTAAGGATAGTGAAACGAAGGCTGTATTGGAAGGCATTGAAAATGTTCATCAGCTTCTTATTGTATCGGAAGCAGTTGTGACTCGGCAAAGTGAGCTTACATCAGCCTATCAACATGTGGATATTCATGTTGAAAAGCATTCAGGGGAAAAATGTGAACGTTGTTGGGTTGCATCGGAGAAGGTTGGGGAAAATCCTAACCATCCAACACTATGCTCACGCTGTGCGGATGTTGTAGAGAAACATTACATGGCTTAAACAAAAACATTGATAGTGTCTAGATAGAGGCAGGGTAAAAGGTATTTGGTAGGATAACATCCGAACGTTGGGAGACAAAAGCCGCTTCGGGAATATCTTCTCGATTACTTTTATCCTGTCTCTTTTTTAGATTTCTTCATTGCTATTACCATTGAATTTTTACCAAATACAGTATAAGATTAACTAAGGTTTTACCGTGTAATTGCAAGAAGTAGTTTTGAAGTGGAGGACGGAGAATGTATCGCTATTATATCGTGACAGTATTATTGATCGCACTAGATCAATTTACTAAATTTTTAGTTGTGAAAAAGATGGAATTGTATGAACAAATTACGTTGATTGATGGTTTTTTCTTTTTAACCTCACATCGAAATCGTGGTGCTGCTTGGGGAATGTTAGAAGGAAAAATGGGGTTCTTTTACGTTGTAACCATCATCGTCATTGTAGGAGTAATTTATTACCTGCATAAGTATGGAAAGGATAATAAGTTATTTGCAGTAGCGCTTGCCTTTATTCTTGGTGGTGCAATAGGAAACTTCATTGATCGCATTTGGCGACATGAAGTTGTTGATTTCTTTGATTTTATAGTCTTTGGATATGATTTCCCAATTTTTAATATTGCTGATTCTGCACTTACAGTCGGTGTCGTACTCGTGATATTTGCTACCTTATTAGATGAAAAGAAGAAGAAGAAAGGAACAGCTTAGATGAAATTACAGCATGTTGTAACGGAAATAGACGCCAAGACTCGGATTGACAAGTTAATGGCTGAAATTAATCAAGAGCAATCTCGATCTCAAGTACAATCCTGGATTACGAAAGGACATGTATTCGTAAATGGTGAGGTTGTGAAAGCGAATTATAAATGCCAGGAAGGGGATACCATTACGTGGTCTATTCCTGAAACGGAAACATTAGATATCGAACCAGAGGATATTCCTTTGGCTATAATGTACGAGGATAATGATTTATTAGTAATTAATAAACCAAAAGGAATGGTTGTTCATCCCTCTGCTGGGCATCAGACTGGTACATTAGTAAATGCACTACTTTATCACTGTAACGATCTTTCAGGAATTAATGGCGTAGAACGTCCAGGAATTGTGCACCGAATCGATAAGGATACGAGTGGACTATTAGTTGTGGCAAAGAACGATAAGTCCCATAAACATTTAGCCGAGCAACTATCCAACAAAGATGTGGAACGTAAATATGAAGCAGTTGTTCATGGCGTGATTAACCATGATACTGGTATCGTTGATGCACCAATTGGTCGGGACCCCAAGGATCGTCAAAAAATGGGCATCGTGGAAAATGGAAAGCATGCCGTTACCCATTTTCAAGTTTTGCATCGTTATCAGGAATTTACCCATGTAGAATGCCAATTAGAAACTGGCCGCACCCATCAAATCCGTGTGCACATGCGCTATATAGGATTTCCGCTTGTTGGAGATCCGAAATATGGTCCGCGGAAAACACTAGATACAAATGGTCAGGCACTACATGCCAAGGTTCTTGGATTTAACCATCCTACAACTGGAGAATGGCTACGCTTTGAAGTCGAGGCGCCTGCCTATTTCCAAGAACTATTGGAAACTCTCGAAAAAAGTTATTGACACGTATCTTGAAGTCTGAAATAATAGAACAAATGAATAAGAACCTTTAAATAAGTCCAGAGAGGCTAGAAAGGGAACGGATTGATGCGTAGAAATACGTATCCTAAAAAACCTTTTTTCCTCATGGAGAAAAGGTTTTTTAGTTGAGGTGAGATCATGAATAAAAAAACCGAAATACTTGATGAACAAGCAATGAACCGAGCCTTGACTAGGATTGCTCATGAAATCTTAGAAAAAAACAAAGGTGGAGAAAATCTTGTCATTGTTGGAATTAAAACAAGAGGTGTTCCACTTGCAAAGCGTCTACAAGAAAAAATCAAGAAGATAGAGGAATTATCCTTACCAATTGGTCAGCTGGATATAACCTTGTATCGAGATGACTTGCAAAAAGCGGTTCAAAGCAATGAACCAGAAATTAAGAATACGGACATTCCGGTCGATTTGACCGATAAGAAAGTGATTCTAATTGATGATGTGCTATATACTGGTAGAACGGTCAGAGCTGCATTAGATGCTGTTATGGATTTAGGTAGACCATCCCAAATACAACTAGCAGTTTTAGTTGACAGGGGACATAGAGAGTTGCCTATTCGTGCTGACTTTGTTGGAAAAAATATACCCACATCTGAATCAGAAATCATCGTCGTCCAGCTAAAGGAAATAGATGAGATTGATTTGGTATCGATCTATGAAAAATAAATAAGAAGGGACCTTTAATTAAATCCAGAGAGGTTTACAAGGTCGCTATTGTTCATGTGTGCTTTTGTTTTTACTACACGTGTACCTCTTTGCGACCAAAATGCAAAGAGGTTTTTTATTTGCTCAAAAATCCAAATCTAGAATAACTAGGAGGTAGCGATGAATCATTTTATTTCAATGAAGCAATTATCTAGTGAGACGATTATTCAATTACTAGATTCGGCGACTAATCTACAAGAAAGCAATTTTACAATCTCCAAACAGCTGTTTGCTGCAAATCTATTCTTTGAAACTAGTACGAGAACCAAAATGAGCTTTACAGTTGCTGAAAAGAAACTAGGAATGGAAGTATTAGATTTTCATGCAGAAGCCTCTAGTATGAACAAAGGGGAGTCATTATATGACACAGTAAAAACCTTTGAAGCAATCGGAGCAAATGTGGCAATCATCCGTCATGAAGCTGATAACTGGATGACAGAATTAGCTTCTAACATAGCCGTCCCGATCATCAATGCGGGATCTGGGCAGGCTGAGCACCCAACCCAGTGCATGTTGGATTTATTAACAATATACCAGGAATTCGGATGTATAAAGGGAATAAAGGTTGTTATTGTAGGTGACATCAAGCATAGTCGAGTAGCGAAATCCAATGCTATTGCACTAGAAAAGCTTGGGGCAATCGTGTATTTATGTGCTGCTCCTGGTTATGAGGATGAGACCCTACAATATCCTTATATCACTATAGATGAAGCAGTTGAAATATGTGATGTACTAATGCTACTTCGAATTCAGCATGAACGACATACGAATAAACACGATACAGCAGGTTATTTGGAAGCTTTTGGATTAACCAAACAGCGAGAAAAGCAGATGAAGGATCATGCGATTATTTTACATCCTGCCCCAGTTAATCGCGGGGTAGAAATTGATAAGGACATAGTAGAATATGATCGTTCTAGGATTTTTAAGCAGATGGCCAATGGAGTCTATATGCGAATGGCTATACTCATACATGTACTAACAGAATGGGGGATTATTGATGACACTATTATTACAGAACGCTAAACAATTAATGGAAAATGGTGAGCTGCAAGATTGTCATGTTTTTATTGAAGATGGCGAGGTTAAGCAAATCAGTACGACGTCGATAGAGGAAGAAGCTAATCGCATTATAGACTGCCAAAGACAGTTGTTGATACCAGGTATGATTGATGTACATATCCACTTACGAGAGCCTGGTGGTGAACATAAGGAGACTATTAAAACTGGAACAAAAGCAGCAGCTAGAGGAGGATTCACAACTGTATGCTCCATGCCAAACACAAATCCAGTGCCTGATAATGAAGAAGCAATACAGGAGCTTTTAGAAAAAATTAACCAGGATGCGGTTATTCGCGTGTTGCCGTATGCTGCTATAACAAAAGGCTTAAACGGTGAGGAACTAACCGATATCGAAACATTAGCACATGATGTGTTTGCTTTCACTGATGATGGTGTCGGAATTCAAACAGCAGATGCCATGCTACGTGCGATGAAACTAGCAGCAAAAGCTAAAAAGCCAATCGTGGCACACTGTGAAGACAATTCGATTGTCTATGGAGGCGTGGTTCATGATGGTGCAATCAGTACTAGATTGAATCTGCCAGGTATTCCATCCCTTAGTGAATCCGTGCAAATAGCCCGAGATGTATTATTAGCCGAAGCAACAGGCTGCCATTATCATGTCTGTCATGTCAGCACAAAGGAATCAGTTCGTGTCATCCGTGACGCAAAAAAAGCTGGTATCCATGTGACAGCAGAAGTATCCCCACATCATTTACTGCTAAATGAAGATGCTATTACGCAGGATGATGCAAATTTCAAAATGAATCCTCCCTTAAGAAGTAAGGAAGATCAAGCCGCACTATTCGAAGGACTACTAGATGGTACATTGGATATCATCGCGACAGACCATGCACCACATAGCGCAGATGAAAAAGCGCAAGGAATGCAGAATGCTCCTTTTGGAATCGTTGGCTTAGAAACGGCATTTCCTTTACTTTATACCTATCTTGTGAAACCGAACAAAATTACCTTAAAACAACTAGTTGATTGGTTAACGATTAAACCAGCAACGGTGTTTGATTTAGCTTCTGGAAGATTAGCAGAAAACGAGCGTGCTGATTTGACATTAATTAATCTAGAACAAGAAACCATCATTGATAAGCATACCTTCTATTCGAAGGGAAAAAATACACCATTTCACAATTGGAAGGTATCTGGAATCCCAGTTATGACCATTTGTGATGGAGAAATCGTCTACGAGGAGGAGTATCATGGCTAAGCGAAAATTAGTGTTAGAGGATGGAACAGTTTTCATCGGAGAAGGCTTTGGAAGTGAGCGTGAGATCAGTGGTGAGGTTGTATTTAATACAAGTATGACCGGTTACCAAGAAATTATATCTGACCCTTCCTACTGCGGCCAAATCGTGACATTAACGTACCCACTCATCGGTAATTATGGCATTAACCGTGATGATTTTGAAACAGTTGCACCATTCATTCATGGATTAATTGTGAAGGAATATAGCGAATTTCCTTCGAATTTTCGAAGTGATGAGCGAATGGATAGCTTTCTAAAGGCACATGACATCCCAGGGCTAGCCGGAATTGATACAAGAAAACTTACGAAACGAATTCGGGAAGCGGGAACGATGAGGGGTTATCTTACAAGTATTGAAAAAGAAGATGCTGAAATCCTGGAACTGCTTCAAGCAATCCCAGAAATGCATGATCAAGTGAAACAGACTTCTACTAGTAAACCATATATTGTCCCGGGCCGGGGTTATCGAATTGTCCTGGTAGATTTTGGAATGAAGCATGGTATTTTACGAGAATTAACAAAGCGAAATTGTCATGTAACGGTAGTGCCTTATGATTATCCAGCAGAAAGTATCAAAAGATTGAAGCCAGATGGAATTATGCTTACCAATGGCCCTGGTGATCCAACCGATGTTCCAGAAGCGATTGCCATGATCCGAGATGTATTGCCATACATTCCAATCTTTGGAATTTGTCTTGGTCACCAGCTATTAGCACTAGCTTGTGGTGCGGAAACAGAGAAGATGAAATTCGGACATCGTGGAGGAAATCATCCTGTAAAAGACATTCTAACCGGTAAAGCATTTTTAACTTCCCAGAATCATGGCTATGCCGTTACACGTGATTCCTTAGAAAAAACAGCATTGGAACTAACACAAATTGCATTAAATGATCAGTCAGTAGAAGGTATACGACATAGTGTTTACCCTGCATTCTCGGTCCAATATCATCCAGAAAGCTCACCAGGTCCAGAGGATTCCAATTATTTATTTGACGACTTTTTAGCCTTAATCAAACAAAATATCGTGAAGCGGGAGGAAGAAGTTTATGCCTAAAAATACAAACATCCAGAAAATACTCGTAATCGGTTCAGGACCAATTGTTATCGGGCAGGCAGCGGAATTTGATTATTCCGGAACACAAGCTTGTCAAGCTTTGCGTGAGGAAGGTTATACCGTTATATTAGCAAACTCAAATCCAGCAACCATTATGACCGATCAAACGGTTGCGGATAAGGTTTACATGGAACCACTAACAGTAGAGTTTTTGACGAAAATTATTCGCAAGGAACAGCCCGATGCACTCTTACCTACCTTGGGCGGGCAGACAGGATTAAATTTAGCAGTGGCATTAGATGAAACAGGAATATTAGAAAAATATCAAGTAAAGCTTCTTGGTACTTCTCTTGAAGCAATTCAGAAGGCTGAGGATCGGGAAAAATTCCGTGATTTAATGAATGAAATAGGGGAACCAGTGCCAGCTAGTCGAATTGTCACCACAGTTGATGCAGCGTTGGATTTTGCACAAGAAATTGGCTACCCATTAATCGTTCGTCCTGCTTATACATTAGGTGGAACAGGCGGAGGGATGTGCTATGACGAAGCCGATTTAAAAGAAATCACTAGGAATGGCTTAGCACTATCACCAGTTAACCAATGTTTAATCGAACGAAACATCGCAGGTTTTAAAGAAATTGAATACGAAGTAATGCGAGATAAAAACGACCAAGCAATTGTGGTTTGCAACATGGAAAATATCGATCCAGTTGGTATCCATACGGGGGATTCTATAGTTGTTGCACCCTCTCAAACATTAAGTGACAGGGAATACCAGTTATTACGCAATGCATCTTTAAAAATTATTCGAGCACTTAAGATTGAGGGAGGCTGTAACGTACAGTTAGCACTTGACCCTAGTAGCTTTAACTACTATATCATTGAAGTTAATCCACGTGTCAGTCGGTCATCTGCACTTGCTTCTAAAGCAACGGGCTATCCAATTGCTAAAATGGCAGCCAAGATTGCCGTTGGCTTAACATTAGATGAAATAAGTAATCCAATTACAGGAACCACCTATGCTTTATTTGAACCAGCTTTAGATTATGTTGTAACCAAATTACCACGTTTTCCATTCGATAAGTTCGTAACCGGCGATCGAACGCTGGGAACACAAATGAAGGCAACAGGCGAAATCATGTCGATTGGCAGAAATTTTGAAGAATCCTTATTAAAAGGAATACGTTCGATGGATATTGGAACGGAGCAGCTATGGATTGAAAGCTTAGTTCATACGCCTGTCGAAGAATTAAAACGAAGACTAAAAAAAGCGGATGATGAACGGATATTTGTCATCGCTGAAGCATTTAGAAAGGGTATAAGCTTAGCGGAGATTCATCAAATTTCCAAAATTGATCCATTCTTCTTAAGGAAAATGGAGGGAATTATTCAACTGGAACAGAGATTAGTAACGAGTAAATTCGATTCGGTGCACTTACAAATTGCCAAACAGAAAGGTTTTTCTGATCAGCAGATTGCCAGACTTTGGGAAGTAAATGAGGATGAGCTTTACCGATATCGTATTACGGAGAATATCACTCCTGTATTTAAAATGGTGGATACGTGTGCAGCAGAATTTTATTCCCAAACCCCGTATTTTTATAGCACGTATGAAGAGGAAAATGAATCAGTTCCATCGAACAGAGAAAAGGTTCTCGTACTAGGATCTGGTCCAATTCGAATAGGGCAAGGTGTAGAGTTTGATTATGCAACAGTACACTCAGTGCTAGCAATTAAAGAAATGGGCTATGAAGCAATCATCATGAACAATAATCCAGAGACGGTTTCAACCGACTTTAGTATATCGGATAAGCTTTATTTTGAACCATTAACACTAGAGGATGTCATGCATGTCATTAATCTCGAAAAACCAATTGGTGTAATTGTGCAATTCGGTGGACAGACCGCCATTAATTTAGCAGAAGGATTAACGCGGCGCGGGGTAACGATTCTTGGTACCGATTTAACTGCCATAGACACTGCTGAGGATCGCGATAAATTTGAAGTCTTATTGGATGAATTAAATCTCTTACGTCCTGAGGGGAAAGCAGTCAAACGCATGGAAGAGGCAGTTGGTATTGCGGAGGGGATTGGGTATCCAGTTCTCGTTCGTCCTTCCTATGTTATTGGTGGAAGTAGAATGGAAATCGTCTATAGTACGGATGAATTACAAGCGTATCTAACCAAAACAGGTCATATTAATGACCGCCACCCAATCTTAATCGATAAATACATTACTGGAATGGAGATCGAGGTGGATGCCATTAGTGATGGGGAAACAACAATTGTACCAGGAATCATGGAACATATTGAACGATCCGGTGTTCATTCGGGAGATTCTATTGCGGTATATCCTCCACAACGAATCTCAGCCAGTGTAAAAGAGATTTGTTTAGATGCTACGATTAAGATTGCCACCGCACTTCGTGTAAAAGGATTAATTAATATCCAATTTATCATCCGCGGGGAAAACGTATATGTGCTTGAGGTGAATCCAAGAGCAAGTAGAACCATCCCATTCTTGAGTAAAATAACTGGGGTGACCATGGCTAATCTTGCAACTAGATGTATTTTAGGAGAAAAACTAGCGGATTTAGGTTATCAATCTGGGATACTACCAGAATCTGATCAAGTATCAGTAAAAATCCCAGTATTCTCCTTTGAAAAGCTTCGGAGTGTAGATACTATACTTGGACCAGAGATGAAATCAACTGGAGAAGCAATTGGTTATGATAAAACATTGGAAAAAGCCCTTTACAAAGGATTACTGGCAGCAGGAATATCCGTTCCGAATGAGGGGGCAGTCCTAATAACAGTTGCTGACAAAGATAAGACTGAAATGTTAGAAGTAGCTTCACGATTCCATCAACTAGGATTTCTAGTGTATGCAACAGAAGGAACAGCAAACTTCTTACGAGCAGCAAGCATTCCAGTAACAGAGGTTGCTAAAATTGGAGCAGAAGAACCAAATGTCCTATCCATTATCGAGCAAGGCCAAGTGCAATTTGTCATCAATACCTTGACTTCTGGCAAGCAGCCAAGGTCGGATGGATTTATGATTAGAAGATTGTCTGTTGAGCATGGAATCGCCTGTTTAACAAATTTAGATACGGCAAGTGCTATTCTAAACGTTATTGATTCAACTTCATTCAGTGCTAATCCAATATCCGCTAACGAGGCCGTATTATCATGATTAAAAAAGAACAAATGAAAATCATTGCAAAAAATATACTGGCAGAAGATACCGTCGAAATGGTATTAGAGAATACCTATATTAGTCAGCACGCAGTACCTGGACAATTTTTGCATGTACAGGTTGCTAGTAAAACACTTAGAAGACCAATTTCTATCGCTGATTGTAATCGAGAAAAACAAACTATTACCATCATCTTTAAACGAAACGGACAAGGGACAAAAGAGCTTGCATCGTATCCAGTTGGTAATGAATTAGATGTGTTAGGACCAATTGGTAATGGATTTTCAATCGAGCAGAATGCAAAAACAGTTTTATTGGTTGGTGGTGGGATCGGTGTTCCGCCGTTGTATTATCTTGCTAAATCATTAAAGGAAAAGGGGATTACAGTTCGGTGTGTGTTAGGCTTCCAAACGAAGAAAAATGTTTTCTATGAAGCGGAGTTTACCCAGCTCGGGGAGACCACGATTGTAACGAATGATGGTAGCTATGGCGAGAAAGGATTTGTAACGGATGTGCTAGATAATGTGGGGGTATATGATTGCTATTATTCCTGCGGTCCAATTGTCATGCTTAAGGCTTTAACAACTACATTAGATGGAAAAAAAGGTTATATCTCATTAGAAGAACGGATGGGCTGTGGAGTTGGTGCATGCTTTGCTTGTGTGCTTCCGACCAAAGATGGCAATAGCTACAAGAAAATTTGTAAGGATGGTCCGGTCTTTTCCGTAGGGGAGGTAAGCCTATGACGAATCTAGCTGTTCAGTTACCAGGTTTAAATTTAAAAAACCCAATAATGCCAGCATCTGGTTGTTTTGGGTTTGGACGTGAATATAGTGCGTTTTATGATCTCGGTAAACTCGGGGCTGTTATCATGAAGGCAGCAACTGGCAGTGAACGGTTTGGTAATCCAACTCCACGAGTTGCAGAAACAGCTTCAGGTATGTTGAATGCAATTGGACTACAAAATCCAGGTGTAGCTAAAATAATCGAAACGGAAGTGCCTTTTTTAGCACAGTTCGATACATCGATTATCGCCAATATTGCAGGGAGTTCTATTGAGGAATATGAACAGGTTGCTTGTTCATTTAATCGAACCCCGCATGTACATGCTTTAGAATTAAATATTTCCTGCCCAAATGTAAAAGAAGGTGGCATCCAGTTCGGAACAGATCCACTGATGGCGGCCCGTGTTACGGAAATCGTGAAAAAAGCTAGTAATCTACCGGTTTATGTCAAGTTATCACCGAATTTTACGGATATAGTAGCAATGGCTAAAGCAGTAGAGGCTGCAGGTGCAGATGGCATATCAATGATTAATACGATAACCGGTATGCAACTTCATCTACCGAGTCGTAAACCGCTTATTGCTAATAAAACTGGTGGATTATCAGGACCAGCTATTAAGCCTGTCGCAATTCGCATGATTTATGAGGTAAGTCAGCATGTTTCCATTCCTATTATCGGCATGGGTGGTATCCAAAACGCTGATGACGTTATTGAATTTTTATTAGCTGGTGCAAGTGCAGTCGCAGTAGGAACAGCAAACTTTCAAAATCCATTTATCTGCTCAGAAATTATTGATGAACTGCCAGCGACATTAGATAAATATGGTTTTGAATCCGTTCAGGACGTAATTGGAAAGGGGATTATGGCATGACAAAATCTATCTATTTAGCTTTAGATTTTCCGAACTGGCTAGAAACGAATCATTTTTTAGAAACAAATGATTTACGAGGGATTCCTGTCAAAGTTGGAATGGAGCTTTATTACCAAGAAGGTCCGAAAGTTATCGAAAAACTAAAACAAGATAATCATAAAATCTTTCTGGATTTAAAGCTATTTGATATTCCAACAACGGTAATGCGTGCTATGAAAGTAATTGCAGGACTTGAAGTGGACATGATTAATGTACATGCCTTAGGTGGTAGCGAAATGATTAAGCTAGCCAAGGAAGGGTTGCTTTCAGGAAACGCCAATTATAATACGAAATTAATAGCAGTAACGGTCCTTACCTCAATGAGTAACACAACCTTGAACGAGGAACTGATGATTCCCGGGGACCTAACGGAAAATGCAATTCATTTTGCTAGATTTTCTCAGGCAAATGGTGCTGATGGTGTTGTTTGCTCGGTACATGAAGCAAACGCAATTAAAACTGCCTGTGGGAAAGAATTTGCTACCGTTACCCCAGGAATTAGACTAGATAATGCTCCTGTAAATGATCAACAACGTATAGCAACACCAGGATTTGCTAAGCAGAACGGAGCAGATTATCCGGTAATAGGACGTACTGTCACACATGCAAACAATCCAAGAGAAGCATATTATCAAGCTATTAAGGAATGGGAGGAAGCGAGATGAGTTTACAAAAGGAATTAGCAAAAGACTTACTACATATTAAAGCAGTACAAATTAATCCGACTGAATACTTTACCTGGACATCTGGTATTCAGTCGCCAATTTATTGTGATAATCGAATCACGATGTCCTATCCACAGGTACGGAAAAAGATTGCTGCTGCGTTTAATGCGAAAATATCGGAAATGAACATAAAGCCTGATGTAATAGCAGGCTGTGCTACAGCTGGTATTCCACATGCAGCCTGGCTAGCTGATCTTCTCAATCTTCCTATGGTATATGTCCGTTCGAAGCCAAAAGGACATGGCAAAGGAAACCAAATCGAAGGTGCAAGTGTTACTGGAAAGAAGGTACTCGTAATAGAAGATTTAATTTCCACTGGTGGCTCTGCATTGGAAGCGGTCGATGCGTTAAGAAGTGACGGGGCTGAGGTGCTCTCCGTTTTCTCAATCGTCACGTATGGATTGAAAAAAGCATCTGATAACTTTGCACAATCACAATTGACGTATGAAAGTCTTACTAGTTATGAAATGTTACTTGAAGCATTAATTGATGAAAATAAGATTAGTGAGGAAGATAAAGTACATTTATTGAAGTGGCGTACATTGATTGAATCCTAATCTATTATTTCTAAGCAATAAGTAGATAATTATTATATAATGAATCTATATAACTATAAATTATCTAGTAAAGGATTTTTATCATGAAAATTGAGGATTACGAGTTATTATTGAAATTAAAAGAAGTTGGTACGATACGTGGAACGGCAAAACAAGTGTTAATTTCGCAACCAGCTGTGACACAGCGACTCCGATTTATAGAAGATTATTTTGGCCAAACGATTTTCATCCGCACGCCGAAAAGCTTAGTGCTAACACCTAGTGGCGAAATTATTTTAGAACATGCGAAGGAGGTAGTAGCTAAAGAACAAGCGATTATGAACAAGCTATCCCAATCGAGTGAAGAAGTGCAAGGGACATTATCGATTGCATGCTCTTCGTTAATTAGTCAACGGTTTCTTCCAAAAATACTTGGAGAATATACAAGTCTTTATCCGAAAGTAACGATAGATTTAGTGACAGGTATAAGTGAAGATATTCGAAAAAATCATAAAGATTATCATGTTTGTATCATTCGTGGGGAGAAGCTAAAAGAGAGTACTAGTATTCGATTATTTGACGATCCATTGTATATTTTTGATACAGAGCCTTTTCCAGAAGATAGATTAAAGGAACGCCCATTAATATCCTTTAAAAGTGATGACAGCATGCATGAACTGGTGGATAATTGGCTCTATCAAAACCAGCATCAGATAAAACCACTTCGAATGATGACCGTGGACCAAATTGAAACATGTAAGCAATTTATGAAACAAGGAATCGGGATGGCAGTTCTTCCTAAAAGTGTATCTGATTCGATGATGGATGAGTTTCCACATATTGCACTCGAGTTAGGTGGAAAACCAGTAACAAGATACACCTGGGTTTCTTATCAGGAAGGAATTCGCGAACTACCACAAGTCGATCATTTTATTCAAATGTTAACGAAAGAAGCATTACTCTGATACCACATGTTGAACCAGAAATTATCTATCCATTTTGTGATAGGTAATTTTTTATCGGCAGGATACTTCATTTGTGCCAACTGTTGCGGATAAAGTTTCCATTATTTTTTTTATTCTAGGTAGTCTATAATAATATCAAATTATGTTTTATCAGTATTATAGGTTGGGGGTGTTTACCAATAGAATTTGAAAATGTAGTCGCTGTCATTTTAATTTCTATCCTGCTGATTCCACTGTATGTTATCTTAATTTGGTCTTATAAATATCCTGAAGATAGTGTTTTGTTTGGTAAAAGATGGATGTATGAAGATGATCCAGAGGTTAGTAAAGCGGCAATTCGTTATACAAAGTTCATTTCTATAGGTGGCTTAATCATTATCACGATTATTGAACTTGTAATGGTAGTATCATTATTCACCTAAACGAAAAGTAGGAAGAAATGGAGTGCTTGGGACATAAGTGAAATGTGAAGGTATATATCCGAACAATGCGCTAACCCTGAAGCGGATATAGTGCATTATTCGGATTCTATCAAACCATTGACGCTTATGTCCAAGCCACTTTTTAAACAAATTTTCCTATTTATTTTTCAAACGTTCTACAACTGCTTTTTCTGGCGTTACATAGAGCGTTTTTTGATTGTCATAAATAACAAAACCAGGCTTTGATCCATTCGGTTTCTTTACATGTCTTACCTTAGTATAATCGACCGGTACAGAGGAAGAATCTTGCGACTTACTAAAGTAAGCAGCAAGCAGAGCAGCCTCTTGGATTGTTTCTTCATTTGGTTCTTTGGAACGAATTATTACATGTGAACCAGGAATATCCTTCGTGTGTAGCCATATTTCATCACGATGGGCTAGTTTCATCGTTAGATATTCATTTTGTTTGTTGTTTTTACCAACTAAAATAGTCGTACCATCTGTAGCTTTATATGCTTCGGGTTTTGGCACGGTTTGTTTATTTTTCCGCTTGTTCTTTAACTGCTTTTTCAAATAGCCTTCCTCACGAAGTTCTTCACGAATTTCCTCAATATCCTCGACACCTGCTACATCGATTTGCTGTAATAATTGCTCAAGATATGCTAGTTCTTCTTCCGTTTTTTGAATCTCTTCCTCTACTTTTATTTTAGAAGTTTTAAGCTTCTGATACGTTTTGAAAAAGCCTTGCGCATTTTCACTTGGAGATTTATTTGGATTAAGCTCAATTGTAAGTTCATTTTGATCTGGATCATAGTAATCAATGACAGAAATAGTAGTATCTCCTTGTTTAACGAGATGCATATTTGCCGTCAACAGCTCACCGCGTCGTTGATAGGTCTCGGCATTTTCCGCTTTTTTCAACGTCCGCTCATGCTTCTTTAGCTTCCGTTCGTTTTTATCCTTTTCATTTTGAATAAAGCGATATAAGTCCTTTGCTTGCTGCTTAACACGATCACGCTCTGCTTTTCCAGAATAGAAACTATCGAGCATTTCATTTGTTGATGCAAAGGTGGTTATTTCCCCCTCAAAGGAATGAATCGGAAGAACGTGAAAGTCTTCCTTTGCTCCATAATAGATTGCAGGTTCAAAATGGTTAGCTATAATTTGTGCTTGTATTGCTAAAAACTGCTCCGCATATATAGAATCTGATCCTAAATTTGCCCGACTAACAAGTTCCTTTGCGATAAAGGGAGAAAAACCTGTTAATAACTGGACAATTTGCATATCGATTTTTCCGGCATTAAAATCCAATCGCTTTAAAAAGGTATTCCCATCAATAGTTAAAGGATTTAACTTGTCTTGTTGAGGCGGTAGCTTATAGGCAGAACCAGGCAGTACAGTGCGGTGACGGTTCTGAGCCATGGAGATATGCTTTAGGCTATCAATGATATGTCCTTTCTCCTCATCAACTAACATTAGATTACTATGTTTACCCATTAACTCTAAGATGAGTTTCTTGTTGGAAATATCCCCAATTTCATTTCTAGTTTTTATTGTAAACGAAACAATCCGTTCCATTTCATATTGTTCGATTTTTTCAATAATTGCGCCCGATAAATGCTTTCGTAAAACCATACAGAACATCGGTGCTTCTGGCGGATTATGATACGAGTCAGCGGTAATATGCATGCGAGAATAGGTAGGATGAATCGATAGTAGTACTACGTGATTTTTCCCTTGGCTTCTAATCGTCATGACTATTTCTGTATCAGTTGGCTGATATATTTTTGTTATTTTTCCTGGAAGTAGTTGACTTACTAATTCTTCTGTCACTGCCTTCGTTACGATTCCATCAAATGGCATTCGACTCACCTCTCCTTAAATTATAGCATTTTTTAGGACAAGTCTGCATAGATATCACTAAGAGAATAGGAGATAGTTTATGCTCTTTAAAAGCATGGAGGAATGCAGCGTGAAAAAGTGGTATCAATTAGATGTCGAACAGGTTGAACAAAAACTTCAAGTAACAACAAATCGGGGACTTACTTCCAAACAAGTCGAACAGCGACAGAAACAATATGGCTATAACGCGCTAGAGACGGCAAAACATACACCGAAATGGATTATTTTTTTAAAGCAATTCCAGGATTTTATGGTGATTGTGTTATTAGCTGCTACATTAATTGCGGGGATGTTGGGCGAATATGTTGATGCGATAGCTATTATGGTAATTGTGTTTGTCAATGGCTTTATTGGCTATTTTCAGGAGCAAAAGGCGGAAAAATCACTCGAAAAACTAAAAGAATTATCAGCACCTATGGCCAATGTTTATCGTGACAAAAAATGGGAAAAAATCATGTCACGTGAACTGGTGGTAGGAGATATTGTAAAAGTAACAAGTGGAGACAGAGTGCCAGCTGATATACGGATTGTAAAATCGAGTAGTTTGGAAACAGAGGAGTCAGCCTTAACAGGCGAATCCTTACCAGTAATGAAACATGCAACTGCTATAACGCGTGATGACTTAGATGCACAGGATCAAGTCAATATGGGATTTATGGGCACATTAGTTACACGAGGATCAGGAATCGGGATCGTTGTTGGAACTGGCATGAATACGGTAATGGGACAAATTGCGTCGTTAATGTCCAATACGAAAAAAATACCAACGCCACTAGAGAGGAAGCTAGCAGAGCTTGGGAAGATACTAATCGTTGTGGCGATCTTACTGACGATTTTAGTGGTTGGACTTGGAGTTATACAGGGGCATCCTGTGTATCAGATGTTTTTAGCTGGGGTGTCACTAGCTGTAGCAGCAATTCCTGAAGGGCTTCCAGCCATTGTAACGGTAGCATTATCCCTTGGTGTACAGCGAATGATTCGTAAAAAAGCAATCGTTAGAAAGCTTTCCGCAGTAGAAACACTTGGTTGTGCATCGGTAATCTGTTCCGATAAAACGGGTACGATGACGGAAAATCAAATGACAGTGAAGGAAATGTTTTTGAATGGTGAACATCTGTCTGTTACGGGAGATGGCTATGAAATAGAAGGTGATTTTCTTCTTGGAAAACAAAAACTAAAACGAGAACATCCGAATTTAGAAACGATGCTAGTATATGGTCAATTATGTAATAATTCATCCCTACAAGTAAAAAAGGGGCATTATTACGTGGACGGGGATCCAACAGATGGAGCACTTATAGTTGCAGCAAGAAAGCTAGGATTATCAACGCATAATGTGGAAAATTTTAACGTGATAAAAGAAATTCCGTTTGATTCTGACCGAAAGCGAATGAGTGTCGTGGTGGAGGATGCGAATGGTAGACGCTTTTTAATTACAAAAGGTGCACCGGATGTATTATTACCACGATGTAATTACGTGTTGGATAAAGATGGAAGGAAACTATTAAAGCAACGAGATAGCGATGCAATTAGTAGTGCAATTGATTATATGGCTGATAAAGCATTACGGACTATAGCTATTAGTATGAAGCCATTAGCGAAGGACGTAACATTGGAATCAGCTTTTTTAGAAAAGGATTTAACCTTTATTGGGCTTTTTGGCATGATTGATCCACCAAGGAAAGAAGTAAAAGCAGCAATTGAAGAATGTAGACAGGCAGGAATTAAAACTGTCATGATTACTGGAGATCATGTTAAAACAGCTACAGCAATTGCAAAAAAGTTGGAGCTACTTCCAGAAGGTGGACTTGTTTTAGAAGGACAGCAATTGAATCAGATGTCAGTAGCAGAGCTTGAGGATGTAATAGAAGATGTTTATGTTTTTGCGCGTGTAACACCGGAGCATAAGTTGAAAATTGTTAAGGCATTTCAAGAGCGAGGTCATATTGTTGCTATGACAGGTGATGGAGTAAATGATGCTCCTGCAATAAAAGCAAGTGATATTGGAATTAGTATGGGAATAAGTGGTACAGATGTGACGAAAGAAGCCTCCTCTCTAGTATTAATGGATGATAATTTCGCAACCATTAAAGCTGCCATTCAGGAAGGACGGAACATCTATGAAAATATCCGGAAATTTATCCGTTATCTCCTTGCTTCTAATGTAGGCGAAATTTTAGTCATGTTGTTTGCGATGCTACTTGGAATGCCACTACCATTAGTTCCAGTGCAGATTCTATGGGTGAATTTAGTGACAGATGGCCTACCTGCGATGGCACTTGGACTAGATCAGCCAGAGGATGATGTTATGAAGCGTGCTCCAAGAAGTCCTCGAGAAGGTGTATTTGCTAGGGGACTGGGCTTTAAGATTATTAGTAGAGGGATATTAATTGGAACAGTTACCTTAATCGCTTTTATGGTAACCTATCAAAATAATCCAGAGCATTTGGTGTACGGGCAAACCATTGCATTTACTACTCTGGTTATGGCTCAGTTAATACATGTATTCGATTGTCGAAGTGAAAGGTCCGTATTTGACCGGAATCCTTTTGAAAATATGTATCTCGTTTTAGCCGTATTATCTTCCATCCTACTATTATTAGTTGTTATCTACTGGCCACCATTACAACCAATCTTTCATACGATCGCATTATCATTACGAGATTGGATGTTAATAATTGGTTTAGCAGCATTACCAACCGTATTATTTGGCTTTACGAAGAGATAATGTTAAGAACCTTCACGTTTGTGGAGGTTTTTTTTATCCATACCTAAAATAGGCATCGCTGATTGCTTGCTTCGGTTTATGGTATAATGGCTATTAGAATAATTCGAAGTAGGTGATTAAGATTGGCAAAAAGTATGACTGGGTATGGGGCTAGTACCTTTCAGCTTGGCGATACGGTCATTACAATTGAAATACGATCGGTAAATCACCGATTCTTGGACATTATCCCAAAGTATCCAAGAACTTTTTTATATGCTGAGGATAAAATAAAAAAAATACTTAAATCCTATTTCAGTAGAGGGCGTATTGAATTACATATTGATATGGAAGGTAGTACCTTTATTAACAAAACAGTGGTAACAGACTGGAATTTAATGGATCAGGTTATGGAACAATTACAGCAGGCAAAAGAGCGTTATGGATTAAGTGATGCACATTCAAGTAGTCTGTTAGCACAATTACCAGAACTGATGACGATCACTGAAAACGAAACAAAGCCAAGTGAACTCCAAGAAAAATTATTAACTGGTATTAAGGAAGCCTGTGCCCAAGTACTTCACATGCGCATGGAGGAAGGGGAGAATCTTCTAAGCGATATTTTAGGACGAGTAAAAACAGTCCATCATATGGTATTATTGTTAGAAGGACGAAGAGAGCAAGTAATTGAAGAATACCAAGCAAGAATCAAGAAACGAATTGAAACGTATGTTGACGATTCAATTTCACTAGATGCAGCACGTCTACACCAGGAAATTGCCATACTAGCAGAAAAGGGCGATATATCAGAGGAAATCACACGACTTCTGAGTCACTTGCAACAAATAGAGTCCATTTGTACAAGTGATCAGCCAATTGGTAGAAAGCTTGATTTTATCATTCAAGAAATGAATCGAGAGGCAAATACAATCGGTTCAAAATCGACGGATCATAAAGTTGGAGAATGGACCGTCGCAATGAAAAGTGAAATTGAAAAAATGAAAGAGCAAGTTCAAAATATCGAGTGAAAAAGGTAGGGAAATATACTTTTAATTTCGTAAAAAAGCCTTTATAATAGGTTAGAATGATGAGGGGGAAGTGAAATTGGGATTACAATTAATTAATATTGGTTTTGGAAATGTTGTTTCTGCCAATCGAGTGATTTCAATTGTATCACCAGAATCAGCACCAATAAAACGAATTATCACTGTTGCAAGAGATAATAATAAATTAGTAGATGCTACATACGGAAGAAGAACTAGAGCTGTCATCATTACGGACAGTGACCATGTTGTTCTATCAGCGGTACAGCCTGAAACAGTTGGCCAGCGTGTGCTAAGTCATGATGAAATCTCGGATGAATAATAGCAGTCAACCATACTAGGAGGAAAGAATTTGATTGAAGAAAAAGGTATTTTATTTATTTTATCTGGCCCATCAGGCGTAGGAAAAGGGACAGTAAGAAAGGAACTCTTTGAACAAAAAACGGATTTGAAATATTCTATTTCCATGACAACACGTGAAAAACGTCCAGGAGAAATTGATGGAGTAGATTATTTCTATAAAACAAATGAAGAATTTGAACAGCTAATTGCCGAAGAAAAGCTGTTAGAATATGCGAAGTTTGTTAATAATTATTATGGTACACCGAAGGAATATGTTGAAAAAACACTCGAAGAAGGCTATGATGTGTTTTTAGAGATTGAAGTTCAAGGCGCAATGCAAGTAAAACAGAACTTCCCTGAGGGCGTATTTATTTTTCTATTTCCACCTAGTTTAGAGGAATTAAAAAACCGGATTGTAAATCGTGGTACAGAAACAGAGGATCTAATCCTTAATCGGTTAAAAGAAGCACGGAATGAGATTGAAATGATGGATGCTTATGACTATGTAGTCGTTAATGATGACGTAGAAAAGGCAGTCGGAAAAATACAGTCAATTATTCAAAGCGAACATTGTAAACGTGAACGCATTGCCACGCAGTATAAAAAGTTATTGGAGGATGAATTATCATGATGCTAGAACCATCAATTGATGCATTACAAGAAAAAATCAGATCAAAATACTCACTAGTTACGCTATCTGCAAAGCGAGCAAGACAATTACGTGAACTTAAAAATTTACGAATTGAAAAACCTAAGTCCCATAAATTTGTCGGTATGGCTTTAGAAGAAATTGAAGCAAATGAATTAACCTTAAGCGAAGAACAATAAAATTTTATCCCTTGCATCTATGTGTGCGAGGGATTTTTGTTATCAATTCTAGAAATTATCTTTCATTGTATTTTATGGTATAACTAGACTAGAAGATTATTTTGATGCGTACATATAGAAAGGTGTTTGAAAACGATGCAAAACAAAAATATCGTACTTGGCGTAACTGGTGGAATTGCAGCGTATAAGGCATGCGCGCTTACTAGTAAACTAACGCAGCAAGGTGCAAATGTGAAGGTCATTATGACAAAAAGCGCAATGCAATTTGTCTCACCACTCACGTTTCAAGCATTATCTAGAAATCCTGTTTATACAGATACATTTGATGAAAAAGATCCAGCAAAAATTGCCCATATTGATTTAGCGGATTGGGCCGATATCGTACTTTTAGCTCCGGCTACAGCCAATGTTATTGGAAAGATTGCCAATGGAATTGCTGATGATATGCTTACAACGACAATCCTCGCAACAAAGGCAGCTGTTTATATTGCTCCGGCCATGAATGTTAATATGTATGGACACCCTGCTGTTATAAAAAACATGCAACAATTAACGGATTATGGTTACCATTTCATTGAACCAGGAGCAGGATACTTAGCCTGTGGTTGGATTGGTAAGGGACGGCTTGAGGAACCAGAAACAATAATAGAAGTAATTAAATCACATCAACAAACTAACAAGTTACTAGCTGGAAAAAAAGTACTAGTTTCCGCAGGGCCCACTCGTGAAAAAATTGATCCAGTTCGATTTTTTACCAATCGTTCAACAGGTAAAATGGGCTTTGCATTAGCAGAGGCAGCTGCAGAAATGGGTGCAGAAGTTACCTTGGTGACTGGACCAGTAGCACTAGATATTTTCCAAAATAATATAACTAGAATAGATGTTACGACTGCAGAAGAAATGTTCCATGCAATGGAAGCGGCGTTTCCGAATCAAGATATCGTGATAAAATCCGCTGCTGTGGCCGATTATCGTCCAAAGCAAACGTATGATGAGAAGCTGAAGAAGAAAGATGGCAATCTCCAAATTGAACTAGAGCGTACAACAGATATTTTAAAAACCTTAGGGGAAGCAAAAACGGATCAATTTCTTGTCGGGTTTGCTGCAGAAACACAGGATCCTAAGGATTACGGTAAGGATAAACTATTGCGTAAAAATCTAGATGCAATTGTGATTAATAATGTTGCACAAGAAGGCGCAGGTTTTGGTAGTGATACGAATGTGGTCACATATTTGAATCGTAGCCTCAAAGAGCATGAAATTCCATTGAATAGTAAAAAGGAAGTAGCGAAGGAAATTTATCAACTAATTTTACATGATATGAAGGATGAGTCAAGGTGAGAATTGCCAAAGTTATCGTAGATGTCCAAGCGAAAGCGATTAATCAGACATTTGATTATGCAATTCCAGAACGATTTCAAGAAATATTGACTGAAGGAATGCGTGTTATTGTTCCTTTTGGTCCTCGGAAAATCACTGGATTTGTCGTTGGAATAAAAACGGATTCTGACTTTGATCGGCTAAAGGAAATCATTGATGTATTAGATATTCATCCTGTTTTAACGACTGAGTTATTAGAACTTGGGAAGTGGGTTGCAGAAGATACGGTGACCATGTACATTACCGCCTATCAGGCAATGTTACCGCAAGTCTTAAAGGCACAATATAAAAAAGAACTAATTCGTAATACTGCGGAGCTATTGGCACCAGAGCTAGAAAATTTATTTGCTGGACGAGATGTCATTAGCTATGAGGAGTTTGCTCACTCAACGATTGCTTATTCCAAACTGCAACAGGCGATTCAAGCTACCGATATTTCCATTAACTATCTGGTAAAATCGAAGGTTACTAAAAAGCTAGTAACAATCATCGAACCGAATAAAGCGAGCTATCAATTAGAAGAAGCATTAATGGATATGTCGCAACAAGCGAAGAAGCAACGACAATTACTATCCTTCTTTATTCAACATCCTGAACCTATTGAACAAGCAAAGCTTTTTCAAATAACTAATACTAATCGCACCGTCTTAAAGGCATTATTAGAAAAAAAACTAGTAACCGAATATAAAAAGGAAACGTATCGTAATCCATATGACGATGATGCATTCGAACGGACATTTCCTTTAAAACTCACCGAAGAACAGGAACAGGCATTGGCGCCAATAAAAAAGAAAATAGATCAAGATGAACATGATGTTTTCCTAGTGCATGGTGTAACTGGAAGTGGAAAAACGGAAATATACCTCCAAGCAATCCAAGGTGTTATTGAGAAAGGTAAAGAAGCTATCGTATTAGTTCCAGAAATTGCACTAACTCCTCAAATGGTGAATCGATTTAAAGGGCGATTCGGAAGTAATGTTGCAGTTATGCATAGTGCATTATCAAATGGTGAGAAATACGATGAATGGCGCAAAATACAAGCCAAAGAAGTAAAGGTAGTTGTTGGGGCACGATCTGCAATTTTTGCTCCATTTGAAAATATTGGAATCATTATCATTGATGAAGAACATGAAACGACGTATAAGCAAGAGGATCAACCCCGATATCATGCAAGGGATGTAGCGATTAAACGTGGTCAATTTCATCATTGTCCGGTCGTGTTAGGAAGTGCTACTCCCACCTTAGAATCCTTCGCAAGAGCGAAAAAAGGTGTTTACCAGCTTCAAACATTGGCAAAACGAACGAATAATCAACAGATGCCAACGGTTGAAATCGTTGATATGCGACAAGAGCTACACGAAGGTAATCGCTCTATGTTTTCTACGGTTTTAAAGGAGAAAATGGAATCAGTTCTCGAACGTGGAGAACAAATTGTATTATTACTTAATCGTCGAGGCTACTCTACTTTTGTTATGTGCCGAGATTGTGGACATGTGAAGGAATGTCCACATTGTGATATTGCAATGACCTATCATAAAAATAGTAATCAATTAAAATGTCATTATTGTTCGTATGAAGAGCAAATGCCGCTGTTTTGTCCAGAATGTAATAGTGATCTGATCCGTTACTTTGGTACTGGTACTCAGCGTGTGGAGGAATCGTTAACAGCACTAATGCCACACGCCAGGGTGATTCGTATGGATGTTGATACGACGAGAAAAAAGGGTGCTCATGAGAAGCTATTAAAACAATTTGCCGAAAAACAAGCAGATATTTTACTAGGTACACAAATGATTGCAAAAGGGCTTGACTTTGCCAATGTGACGTTAGTAGGCGTCTTGACAGCTGACTCGATGTTACATTTACCCGATTTTCGTTCAAGTGAAAAAACCTTTCAATTGCTGACTCAAGTTAGCGGGAGAGCGGGAAGACATGAATTGGCAGGGCAAGTTATTGTCCAGACCTATACACCAGAACACTATAGTATTCAATTAGCAAGTGAATATGATTACGATCAATTCTTTTTGCAAGAAATGAAAATTCGAAGGTCGTTTCGTTACCCACCATATGTTTATTTAGCATTAATTACCGTATCTCACCCAAATCATGTACGTGCAGTGCAACTTACACAACGAATTGCCCAGCTGCTCAGGAAGGTTATACAGGAGGATTCCATTGTTCTTGGCCCGACTCCATCACCAATAGCACGGGTGAAAGATAGATATCGTTATCAATGCATGATAAAATACAAAAATGAACCGAAGCTTCGTGGCTACATTAAGAAAATTATCGATCAATTTGCTGATGAAGTGCGAAAAGAGGATTTACTAATTACAGTTGATATGCAGCCATATCACATGATGTAGAAAGAAGGTTTTACAATGAAACGAATAGTATTTATGGGGACACCAGATTTTTCAGTCCCAATATTACATACATTGATTACGTCTGACTATGAGGTAGTGTTAGTCGTAACCCAGCCCGATCGACCAAAAGGTAGAAAAAAGGTTGTAACCCCTCCACCTGTAAAGGTTGAAGCGGAAGCGTATGGAATACCAGTTTTCCAGCCAGAAAAAATCCGAACAGAATATGAGGAAATTCTCTCGTATAAACCGGATATTATTGTCACTGCGGCATATGGACAAATTTTGCCGAATGAATTGCTGGCGTATCCGGAATTCGGATGTATCAATGTTCATGCCTCATTACTACCGGAATTACGCGGTGGCGCACCAATTCACTATGCAATTATCCAGGGTAAACAAGAAACCGGAATTACCATTATGTATATGGTAGAAAAATTAGACGCAGGCGATATTATCTCACAACGAAGTATCCCTATTGAAATGGATGACCATGTTGGAACGCTTCATGATAAACTATCAGAAGTAGGTGCAGCACTATTAATGGATACACTACCAAGTGTATTTTCAAAAACGATTACACCTATGAAGCAGGATGATTCGAAAGCAACGTTTGCTTCTAATATTAAACGAGAACAAGAACGAATCGATTGGCAACGTTCTAATTTAGATATTTATAATCAAATTAGGGGGCTACATCCTTGGCCGGTTGCCTTTACGACCTATCAGAATAAAACGATGAAAATTTGGTGGGGAGAGCTTGAACACCAGGAATACCAAGGCATGCCGGGTGAAATTGTGGCGAAAAATCATGATGAGTCCTTCACGGTTATTTGTGGTAACAATAAAGGAATTCGCATAACAGAAATACAACCTGAGGGTAAAAAACGAATGACAGTAAAGGATTATCTACAAGGATCGAGTGACCGTATCCAAATAGGTTCTAAGATGGGTGAATGATAATGAAATATCTTCTTCGGAATACAATCATCGACTTATTACTTCGAATTGATCAAGACAGTGGATATAGCCATCTGTTACTTAATCATGAAATGAAATCGAAGAATATTTCTTCTAAAGATGAGGGGTTATTAACAGAAGTTGTTTATGGAACGATTCAACGAAAAATGACGTTAGATTTTTATTTGAATCACTTTATTAACGAAAAGAAAAAAATGGAACCATGGGTAAGAATGTTATTACGTATGTCGATTTACCAAATGGTATATCTTGATAAGGTACCAGATCATGCCATTATCCATGAAGCGGTGGAAATCGCAAAACAGCGTGGTCATAAAGGGATATCTTCTTTTGTTAATGCGATACTGCGTAATGTGCAGCGCAATGGTGTTCCTGATACAGCATCTATTAAAGACCCAGTTGAACGGTTATCAGTTGAAACGAGTCATCCAAAGTGGCTTGTGGATCGCTGGATCAAGGTGTATGGCTACGATACAACCAAGGAAATGTGTATGGAAAATTTAAAGCACAAAGCCATTTCCGTTCGTGTACAGCCAATGAGAATTACTAGAGAAGACGCCATCAACCAATTAACAATAGAAGGCTTCGAAGTATCGAAATCTGCCTTTTCAGAGCAAGGTATCCTTATCGAAAAAGGGAATATTATAAAGTCGACTTTATTTACAGACGGCCTTCTAACGATTCAAGATCAAAGCTCCATGCTCGTTGGTGAAATGCTGGATGCAAAGCCAGGCGATACAGTGCTTGATGCGTGCAGTGCCCCAGGTGGCAAAGCAACCCATATTGCCGAGAAGATGAATAATCAAGGAATTGTTCACGCCCATGATTTACACAAGAAAAAAATCAACTTGATTAAGGAAAAGGCAGAGCAACTACAGCTATCTATCATCGATGCAGAAGCACATGACGCACGTAAATTACAGGAGCGCTATGATGCGGAAACATTTGATCGAATTTTAGTAGATGCACCGTGTTCGGGCTTAGGAGTAATGCGCGGCAAACCTGATATTAAATATAATAAACAAAAAGAAGATATTGAGCGGCTTGCAGTTATCCAAACAGATATTTTGGCAACAGTCGCACCGTTACTAAAAAAAGATGGGTTACTAGTGTACAGTACGTGTACGGTAGATCCTGCTGAAAACGAAGAAGTCGTAAAGGAATTCTTAACGAAGTATACAAATTATGAAGTTGATGCCAGTTTTTTTGATGAATTACCAAATGTCTTGAAAGAATCAGAAGGAATCTCGCCTTATGGGCTACAGATTTTTCCGCAGACCTATCATACTGATGGCTTTTTCCTAGTGAGACTAAAACGAATTTCCTAATTTGTTCAATATCTAGTTATAAAGTATGAAAAAAATTCCGAAATAGATATTCTTATTTGGTAATTTGTGTAATACTTATATACAAATAACGTGGCATTGTTAAGGGGTGGTAGAATGAAAGGACATTTTTTGACAGATACCGGTCAGGTGAGAAGTCATAATGAAGATTCAGGTGGCATATTTCCTAACGAGCATAACCAGTATCTCGCTATCATTGCAGATGGTATGGGAGGGCATCAAGCTGGTGATGTAGCTAGCCAAATGGCTACAACAATTATGGAAGAGAAATGGCAATCAAGCACGTTGTTTCATTCACCAGAGGAAAGTGAGAAATGGTTGAAACAAACCATAGATGAAATGAATTCATCCATTTACGAGCATTCGTTGCAGCATGAAGAATGTCATGGTATGGGGACAACGCTAGTAGCAGCTATTTGTACAAATGAATTTATTTCTGTTGCACATATTGGTGATAGTAGATGTTATTTGTATAACGCGTATAATTTTAAACAGCTTACCGAAGACCACTCTTTAGTGAATGCACTTGTACAGTCCGGACAAATTTCCAAAGAAGATGCACTTGTTCATCCACGCAAAAATTTAGTGCTTCGCGCACTGGGAAATGCTGAGATCGTAGAACCTGATATTCAATCAATAAGCTGGGATAACGAGGATAAAGTATTACTATGTTCCGATGGCTTATCAGACAAAGTTCGTGATGAAGAATTGAAGACATACTTGGAATCAGATGATGAGATTCAAGAAATTGGTCAACGCTTAATTAAATTGGCAAATGAACGTGGTGGGGAAGATAATGTTTCGCTGGTAATCATCCAGAAAGAAGCATCGATGGAGGAAGGTGAAGCATTGTGTTAAAAGGTCATATGCTTAATGAACGGTATCAGATCAAAGAAAAAATAGGCGGCGGCGGAATGGCTGACGTTTATTTAGCGACGGATACGATCTTAGATCGAAGTGTTGCTATCAAAGTACTACGATTAGAATATGCGAATGACGAGGAATTTATTGCCAGATTTGACCGTGAAGCACAATCAGCAACAAGTCTTTCCCATCCCAATGTGGTGACGATATATGATGTTGGTGAGGAAGACCAAATTCTATACATGGTAATGGAATATGTAGACGGAATGACGCTTAAGGAATATATTCATCGCTATGGACCAATAGAAGTAGCGGATGCGATTGAAATTATGAAGCAAATCACGGCTGCGATTTCCCATGCCCATGAAAACGGAATTGTGCATCGTGATATTAAACCACAAAATATTTTGATTGATACATATGGACATATTAAAGTAACAGACTTTGGGATAGCTGTTGCCTTAAGTGCAACATCCTTAACACAAACAAATTCTATTTTAGGGTCTGTACATTATCTGTCACCTGAACAGGCACGGGGTGGATTGGCAACGAAAAAATCGGATATTTATTCGCTAGGTATCCTATTTTTTGAGATGCTAACTGGAAGACTGCCTTTTTCTGGACAATCTCCTGTTTCGATTGCGTTGAAGCATTTGCAAAGTGATACACCTTCTGTGAGACGATATAATCAGGAGGTCCCACAAAGTGTTGAAAATATTGTGTTAAAAGCAACCGCAAAGGATCCATTCCATCGTTATAATACAGTGTATGAAATGGAAGAAAGTTTAGAAGTAGCACTTTCACCAGAAAAAATTAACGAGCCGAAATATGTCCCACCTACCGAGGTAGGCGAGGAAACAAAAGCAATTCCGATAATTACAGAGAGTCATTTGGAGGATGTTCATCAGGATACAATTGTTCACCAAGCGAATGCAGAAACAAAGAAGGTTTCTAAGAAAGGACAAGCCCCAGCAAAGAAAACTAAGGGTACAAAAAAGAAAAAGAAACGAAATAAAAAATTGCTTATCATTTCTAGCATTTTGTTTGTCGTGTTGCTTATCGTTTTACTTGCCTTTCTAATACCGGGCTTAACAAAGCCAAAGGATGTTACGATTCCTGATGTACTAGAACTGGAATATAGTGAGGCAAAAGAGGAACTTGAAAATGTGAATCTCAAGCCTGAACGAGAATTTATGTATTCTGAAGAGGTAGAAGAGGGATTAGTAGTAAAAACAGATCCGAGACCTGGCAGGACGGTAAAAGAAGGAACTACGGTAACCGTTTTTGTTAGTCAAGGGCAAGAAAAAGATGTATTTGGAGATTATGTTGGAGAGGAATTCAGCCAAATTGAACGACTATTAAAGGAGAAGGGCTACACAGATATTAGTGTTTATGAAGAGTTTTCTGATCGCCCAGCTGGAGAAATTCTTAAGCAAATACAACCTGCACCAGATGATGAAGTGATACCTGGCGAAACAAAGGTAATCTTCGAGGTTAGTAAAGGAAAGGAACCAATTGAATTAGATAATTTGGTTGGACTAACCGAGGGTGAAGCTAGAGATTATCTTAAATCAAAGGGCTTATCCGTAAATGTCCAGAAAGAAAGCTCTGATACGGTTCCAGAAGGGTATGTGATTAGACAGGAACCAAAAGCAAATGCGGAATTAAATGAAGGTGATACGGTTGATATTTATATCTCAACTGGTCCTGAAGCATTACCACCTAAGACACACTCTGTAACATTTGATATTGAATATGTACCAAATGAAGATTCAGAGGATGATGGAACAGATCAGCCAAATGAGCCACAAGTTATTCGTGTTTACGTTGGTGATATGGGACATGATATTTCACAGGTATATGATGAGTTTGAAATAACCGAAACTCGAGATCGCTATACGATTGAACTGAAAATCGAACAGGGATCAGAAGCGAGATATCGCGTAATGCGAGATGATGAAGTCATTTACGACGAAACAATACCATATGAAGAGGGTGAATAGATGCCAGAGGGCAGAATAATGAAAGCTCTAAGTGGTTTTTATTACGTTCATACGTCAGATGATGTCTACCAATGTAAAGGTAGAGGCGTTTTCCGAAAAAAAAATATTACACCACTTGTAGGCGATTTCGTTTCTTTTGACATTCGAGAAGAGAATGAAGGTTATATAACAGAAGTAAAACAACGGACGAATGAATTAATTCGTCCTCCTATTGCCAATATTACACAGGCCATTATTGTTGGTTCCGCTATAGAACCGGATTTTAGCACAACACTATTAGATCGATTCCTTGTGTTAATTGAAGCAAAGGGGATAACCCCAACGATTTTTGTAACGAAGATCGATTTACTTACAACGCAGCAATTAGCAGAAATAAAGGACTATCAACGTGATTATGAGAAAATTGGTTACGCGATGGAATTATTCTCTGCAAAGGAACCGAGAGAAATTCATCGAATCAAAGACTATTTAAAAGACAATGTGACCGTAATAGCTGGCCAATCTGGGGTAGGGAAATCTACTTTACTGAATACAATTAGTCCAGAATTGCTTCTAAAAACTGCAGATATTTCCAAAAGTTTGGGAAGAGGGAAGCATACAACGCGTCATGTAGAGCTAATCGAAATCAATGATGGCTTGGTTGCGGATACGCCTGGGTTTAGCGCGTTAGATTTTGATGAAATTGAAGCAGAACAGCTGTCAGATTGTTTTCCAGAAATACGGGCGTTAGCAGATCAATGTAAATTTCGAGGCTGCTTGCATGCCAAGGAACCGAAATGTGCAGTGAAAGAAGCGGTTGAACAAGGAGACATTCCAGATTACCGCTATGAGCATTATGTGAACTTTTTGGATGAAATACAATCAAGAAAGCCGAGGTATTAATTATGGTTAAAATTGCACCATCAATATTGTCAGCAGATTTTGCTAAGCTAGGAGAAGAAATAATCGATGTGGATAAAGGTGGAGCAGATTATATCCATGTAGATGTCATGGATGGACACTTTGTACCTAATATTACGATTGGCCCATTAATCGTAGATGCCATTAAGCCTAAGACAACTTTACCACTGGATGTTCATTTAATGATTGAAAATCCAGATCACTATATCCCAGAATTTGTAAAGGCTGGGGCTACTATTATTACAGTACATCAAGAAGCAACTGTACATCTACATCGAACGATTCAACTAATAAAGAATTCAGGTGTAAAAGCAGGTGTTGCCATAAATCCAGGTACTCCTGTCGAGATGATTCGAGAAGTGTTACAAGATGTAGACTTAGTATTGATTATGACAGTAAATCCAGGATTTGGTGGTCAATCGTTTATAGAGCAAACAATAACTAAAATAAAGCAAATTTCCAAGTGGCGTGATCAGTATAATTATTCTTTTGAAATTGAAGTAGATGGCGGAATCAATCCTGAAACTGCAAAACAATGTGTGGCTGCCGGAGTAGATGTGTTAGTTGCAGGAAGTGCAATCTATAATCAATCAGATAGAAAGCTTGCTATTGAAGAAATTCGCCATGCTGCTCATCAAATGGGGTAATGTAGATGAGGAATGTCGCGATAATGGGGAATGGACCGCTGACAGAACTCCCTGATTTGTTGCAGTATCATGACCAAATAGACATATGGATAGGGGCTGATCGAGGAGCCCTTACCATTATAGAGAGTGGCTTACCACTGACGTATGCGGTTGGTGATTTCGATTCAGTTTCGGAAATCGAGAAACAAACTATACAAGATAAGGCTGAATTTTTTAAACAGCATCCTATTGAAAAGGATATGACTGATTTTGAGCTCGCATTAGAACAGGCATTTGAATTAAATCCTGATACGATTTATTTTTTTGGGGTGACTGGTGGTCGGTTGGATCATACCCTAATCAATATTCAGCTACTACAGCACGTTATTGAGCGAAACATCCGGGGTATCCTTATTAATCGTACAAATGAACTGGAAATGACAAAACCAGGAAATCATACGGTTACACAGGATGAACAATATGATACGATATCGTTTATTCCAATAACACCGAAAGTAACGGGCTTAACATTAACAAATTTTTATTATCCATTAACAAATGCAACGGTAACGATAGGATCTACTCTTTCTATTTCCAATAAGCTTATTTCAAATTATGGTACTTTTTCGTATGAAGAAGGCATAGTATTAGTTGTAAAGAGTCGTGACTAAAACACGATTCATTCGTAAGCGTGTTTGCAAATAGAGGAGGGCGAACTTATGAAATTTTATACTATTAAGCTCCCTAGAGTACTCGGAGGATTTGTTCGTGTTGTGATCGGTATTTTTAAGAAAGATAAATAAACAAGTCTTTGCTTTTGTCTATGGATGGCAGAAGCACTTTTTTTGGCCAAGGATATGTACTACAATCCTTCTGACGGTATAAACTCACGAAAAAGAACAAAAGCGCAAGCGTCCGGTTAGGGACGTACGGACTGGGACCACGATTACTCGCCCCATCGAAAACATTTGGACTGAGCCGTAGGAGATAAAGGAAACACGACGACCGCAGGAAGTCGATGTTGACTTCGTACGGAGGTGAAGGAAGTCTGATAGTCCCTGGGCGCTGGAGCTGGACGTTAGCCGTTCAAGTAACGTCAGTTATCCACAGTGTTTAATTTTATAAATTCCTAAAAAATTAGAAAAGCACCCAGTTTAATATGGGTGCTTTTAGCTAATAACTAATGTTACGGTAAAATATATTAAACGCGTTCTACTTTACCTGATTTAAGTGCGCGTGCAGAAACATATACACGTTTAGGCTTTCCGTCTACCAGAATACGAACTTTTTGCACATTAGCTTTCCAATTACGCTTGTTGGAATTCATAGCGTGAGAGCGTTGGTTTCCACTGCGAGTTTTACGTCCAGTAACAACACATTGTCTTGCCATGGTAATCCCTCCTACTCTTAACAAAAGTCAATTTAACACTTTTACAATTTACCACAACCAGGGCAAGAATGCAATATATATAAAGAAAAATCTCTTGACAGAATTACTGGAATCGTTCATTGTTATAAGGGGCGAAAAGGTCGCCCGCACTCTTTGGAGACACCTTTTGCACGGTGGTTAGCTTATTTTTTCTGGTATTATACAATATTTATTAAACAGACCTAAAGTGCAATATGGTATCAATTGTAGTAAAATATCCTTAAGGAAGTTATTAAAAGGAGGATAAAAATGTCCATTGAATTGAATACAAAGGATGGTCATGTAACCATAACGAATGAAGTTATCTCGACAATTGCTGGTGGCGCAGCGGTAGAATGCTATGGGATCGTTGGAATGGCATCAAAAAGCCAAATTAAAGACGGTATAGCAGAAATTTTACGTAAAGAGAACTATTCTCGCGGTGTTGTCGTTCGACAAGAGAATAATCACTTACATATAGATATGTATATTATCGTGAGTTATGGTACGAAAATTTCTGAAGTGGCTCATAATGTTCAATCACAGGTTAAATACACTTTGAGCAAGACCTTGGGACTTGAAATTGATTCGGTTAATATCTACATACAAGGAGTACGTGTAGCAAAAGACTAATTTTGCTCACCTGATTTTAGAGGGAGGAACTATTGTGGCAGTACAGAAGCTAGACGGCATTGTTTTTTCACAGATGGTGCTAACAGGAGCACATCATCTAACAAATAATGCCAAAAGAATTGATGCACTGAATGTATTTCCGGTTCCAGATGGAGATACAGGAACAAATATGAATTTATCAATGACTTCAGGTGCTAATGAAGTAAAAAAATCAAAATCAGATAATATCTCTGAGGTTGCGCAAGCCTTCTCTAAAGGCTTATTAATGGGTGCTAGAGGTAACTCTGGTGTTATTTTATCGCAAATTTTTAGAGGCTTTGCCAAAGGTATGGAATCAAAGGCAACTGTTACTACAAAGGATTTAGCAATCGCTTTTGAAACAGGTGTTCAAACGGCGTATAAGGCTGTAATGAAGCCTGTCGAAGGAACGATTCTAACCGTAGCAAAAGATGCTGCTAAAAAGGCGGTAGAGGTTGCGAACACAGAAGATGATGTTATTGTAATGCTTGAAAAAGTTCTACAAGAAGCAAAGGCTTCCTTGAAGTGAACCCCTGATTTACTTCCAGTTCTAAAAGAAGTTGGTGTTGTGGATTCTGGTGGTCAAGGTCTTGTAACTGTTTATGAAGGATTCTTGTCTTCTTTAAAAGGAGAAGAGCTTCCAGAAGATACGGAAGTAGTGGAAATGGATGCGATGGTTAACGCCGAGCATCACAAATCTGCACAAGATTTCATGGACACTTCAGAAATCGAATTTGGTTATTGCACGGAGTTCATGGTGAAATTTGATCCTGAAAAATTAAAAGAGCATCCATTTGATGAAACTGCTTTTCGTAATGAGTTAAGTCAACATGGAGATTCCTTGTTAGTTGTATCCGATGATGAAATTGTAAAAGTTCACGTACATGCTGAATATCCTGGTAATGTATTATCAATTGGACAGCGTCACGGTAGCTTAATTAATATGAAAATCGAAAACATGCGTGAGCAACATACCGCAATCGTTGGCGATAAAGAACCAAAGAAAGTATCTAAAGAAAAGGCTGAATTTGGTATTGTCACAGTAGCAATGGGATCTGGATTAAAGACATTGTTTGAAAGTCTTGGTGCAACTGTTGTTATTGAAGGTGGGCAAACAATGAATCCTAGTACACAGGATATTACGGATGCCATTGAAAAAGCCAACGCTAAAAATGTCATTGTTCTACCGAATAATAAAAATATTATTATGGCAGCAGATCAAGCAGCAGAGCTTGCGGAGATCAATGTAGCTGTTGTTGCAACAAAGACAATTCCACAAGGGATTAGTGCATTGCTTGCATTCCATCCAGATGAAGATATTGCTTCTAACAAAGCAAATATGCTAGAGGCTAGCTCGCACGTTAAAACTGGACAAATTACGTATGCGGTTCGTGATACACAAATTGATGGTATTGCGATTGAAAATGGTAATTTCATGGGGATTGCAGAAGGTAAAATTGTTGCTACACATAAAGAACGTTTAGAAGCTGTTAAGCTGTTATTCCAGGAGCTTATAACGGAAGATGATGAAATTTTAACTATCTTGACTGGTGAAGATGTTAATGAAGATGAAGTGAATGAACTAGTTGGCTTCATCGAGGAACAGTATGAAGATGTTGAAATAGAAGTGCATAACGGTAACCAACCAATCTATTCATATATTTTCTCAGTTGAATAATAGAATAAAAAAAATTCGCCCTTATGATGGGCGAATTTTTTTATATCCCTACTATTTTCAATAGAAAATCACAGACAAACAGGAATGAAATGATAACAACAGCCATTGATAATTCTTTTTGTTTTCCTAAAGCCATTTTAACGATAGGGTAGGCGATAAATCCAAAAGCCATTCCATCGGCGATACTATACGTAAATGGTATCATCACGATAATAAGGAAAGCGGGAATTGCTTCCGAAATATTATCAAGTGGAATATGGCGTATATTTTGGACCATCAAGAAGCCAACGATAATTAAAATAGGACTAATGGCAACATTTGGAATCATCGAGATCCATGGAATGATAAAGATTGTTCCAATAAAGAGGATACTCGCAACGATGGCAGCAAAGCCTGTTTTACCTTTTGAAGCAATAACAGCGGCATTTTCTGCTGCTGATACAGTAGGTGATGTTCCAAGAAAGGCACAGCTAAGCGTCGATATTGCTGTTGTCTTGTAGCTTGTTTGATACGATTCCTCACGGTTTAACATCGCTAGCTGTCCATTTAGCAGTCCCATATTTTCGAATATCAGGATCATTGCTAACGGAAATACACTCAACCAAAAAGAAAGAGAATCAAAAGCTGAAAAAGATGGCATATAAAATACGTTAGATGTTCCTGTGATAACTGTTTTTTCACCAGTTTCGATAATACCAAAACAAAAGGCAAGTATCGTACCAATAATCATGGTAATTAAAAAATTAGCCGGTACATTTTTAACAAAAAGAAAAATGGCGATAAATAGCGTGATTAGGCTGACAAATATTACTGGTGAACTAAAATCACCAATAGCGATTATCGTACTGTCACCGCTAGTTATGAGACCGCTCTTTTCCAAGCCAATTAATATAAGGAAAAATCCTAAGCCAACACTTATAGCATGTTTTAACGAATCTGGAATGGCTTCTTTTAACTTATTACCTAATGAGGTAAAGGCAGTCAATAAAAAGATAGCCGACGCAACTAAAACTACTGCGAGTCCTTCCTGATACGTTAGGCCATTTCCTTGGATGATCGAATAAGCAAATAATGCATTGATTCCCATACCTGGGATTAATATCAATGGTAATTTGCTGAAGATCCCCATAAGAAGTGTCCCAACAAAACTAGCTAAAATCGTAGCCATCATACCAGCTTCAAGTGAAATTCCAGCTTCACTAAGGATAGAACCATTTACTACCACAATATAAACAGTTGTTAAATAGCCAATAATTCCAGCTATTAGGTCATTCCGAAGTGTCGCCTTGTTATTCAGCGTATTTAAAGGCATGTATACTCCTTGATTTTGCTTATCCCTCTCCCACCCGATTAATAGTTCACTCCAAAATAAAAAAACAAGAGAAAAACTACAATCCACAAATGATTATTATAATAGTTTTTGATATAATTTACAATAGACCTTAAATTTCAAGAAAAAAATAGGCGGTGTAGTACAGATGAAATATAATTCTGTTTTCGATATTATCGGTCCAGTCATGGTTGGACCTTCAAGTTCACATACAGCAGGTGCGGCGAGAATAGGTCTTGCGGCACGTAATATATTTGGAAAACAACCGAAATGGGCAAAGATCCACTTATATGGTTCATTTGCTAAAACCTATCAGGGGCATGGGACTGATTTTGCTTTAGCTGGTGGTTTATTAGGGTTTAATACAGATGACACAAGAATGAGTAGTGCGTTAGCGTTAGCAAAGGATTCTGGATTAGCGATTGAATTTATCGAGGATAGTGCTAAAACGGACCATCCGAATACGGTGCGCCTGATTATAGGTGATGATCAAGATAAGCTAGAAATTGTCGGAATATCAATTGGTGGTGGAAAGGTGGAAATTACAGAATTAAATGGATTTGAACTAAGACTTTCCGGAAACCACCCAGCCATTCTGATTATGCACAATGACCGTTTCGGAGCCATTGCTTCTGTAACCAAAATTTTAGCAAAGCATGAAATAAATATTGGTCATATGGAAGTGAACCGAAAAGATGTTGGCAAAGAGGCATTGATGGTCATCGAGGTAGATCAAAATATTGAGGATGCTATTTTGCTAGAATTAGAAGATGCAGACCATATCATACAGATTTCGAAAATAGTAAGCTAGAGAGGAGATTTCACATGTTTCGAACAGTTGCGGAATTAGTAGAAATCGCAGAAAACGAAAATATTTTATTGTCAGAGGTAATGATCCGTCAGGAAATGGACGTTAAAAATAAAAGTCGAGAAGAAGTTTTCGCAGAAATGGAACGAAACCTTCAAGTAATGGAGAAAGCCATTGCGGATAGTCTGAAGGGTGTTCAGTCCGTAACAGGCTTAACTGGTGGAGATGCGGTGAAAATTCAAACTTATATGAAGGAGAAAACACCTTTATCTGGGAATTTGATGCTTGATGCGGTAAGTAAAGCGATGGGTACAAATGAAGTCAATGCAGCAATGGGGGTAATATGTGCAACGCCTACTGCTGGTAGTGCAGGCTGTGTGCCAGGTACGTTATTTGCTGTGAAAGAACAATTAAACCCAACACGTGAACAAATGATTCGATATCTCTTTACGGCAGGTGCATTTGGTCTCGTTGTTGCCAATAATGCCTTTATTTCTGGAGCTGCTGGTGGTTGTCAAGCAGAGGTAGGATCTGCAGGTGCAATGGCATCAGCTGCGATTGTGGAAATGGCAGGTGGAACTCCTCAGCAATCAGCAGAAGCCTTTGCGATGACTTTAAAAAATATGTTAGGCCTTGTCTGTGACCCAGTAGCAGGACTAGTAGAGGTTCCATGTGTTAAACGTAATGCTGGAGGTTCAGCACTTGCGATTGTTTCAGCAGATATGGCATTAGCAGGTGTGACAAGTCGTATCCCTTGTGATGAAGTAATTGGAGCGATGTATCGTATTGGTAGCCAAATGCCCGTATCTTTGCGGGAAACAGGTGAAGGTGGTCTTGCTGACACACCAACTGGAAGATTTCTGAAGGAAAAGATATTTGGAATGACTGTATAGAAAGAGTGATTTAGGATGTTAGCAAATTCCATACTAGACATCAAAGGCGTAGGGGAAAAATTTGCAGAGGATCTAGAAGGGTTGAATATTTATTCGATTGAAGATCTCCTGTTATATTTTCCTTCGCGCTACGATGTGTTTGAGATTAAACCTCTTAGTGAATTGATTCATGAGGATAAGGTGACGATAGAGGGAAGGGTACTAGCTGATCCTTCTCTTTCCTTTTATGGTCGAAAAAAATCGAGACTAACTTTTATGGTGGAAGTGGAAAATGTAGCCGTGAAAGCAGTGATGTTTAATCGTGCCTTTGCGAAAAACCAGCTGACTTCTGGTGAAATGGTTACCTTAACCGGAAAATGGGATGCACATCGTTTGCAAATTACCGTTAGTAATTTTACAAAAGGTTCATTGGAAAAAGACTCCGCGATTCAACCAATTTACTCAGTTAAAGGAAATATCACGAATTATAAGCTGAAAAAAGTAATTCAAGAGGCAATCAAATCCTACGGAGAACAAATGGAGGAAATATTACCCCAGGACTATATTACTGCATATAAAATCCCCACTCGTAGTGAAGCCATACAAACGATGCATTTTCCTACTAATCGAATTGCGCTTAAACATGCGAGAAGAAGATTTACATATGAAGAGTTTTTGTTGTTTCAACTTAAGATACAAGTGTTACGGAAGCAACGACGAGAAGCATCAGTTGGAAATGCACAGGATTATGATGCAACAAAAGTTGAGCAATTCATTAACCAATTTCCGTTTACATTAACTAATGCTCAATCCAAGTCATTACAGCAGATTTTAACGGATATGAAATCACCTTATCGGATGAATCGACTCCTGCAAGGGGATGTTGGCTCTGGAAAAACGGCAGTTGCTGCTATTGCACTCTATGCAGCCGTTACGGCACATAAGCAAGGTGCCTTAATGGTGCCAACAGAAATTTTGGCAGAGCAGCATTATCACTCCCTAACCGAACTATTTGGTGATTTGGCAAGAGTGGAATTACTGACAGGATCGGTGAAAGGGAAAAAGCGAAAAGAAATTTTAGCAGCCGTAGAAAATCATGAAATCCAAATACTAGTAGGGACACATGCCCTCATTCAGGATGATGTGTTTTTCGATGAGCTAGGACTTGTTATTGTTGATGAACAACACCGATTTGGTGTGGAACAACGCCGATTATTAAGTAATAAAGGACTTCATCCGGATGTCTTGTTTATGACCGCAACCCCAATCCCAAGAACATTAGCAATTACGGCATTTGGTGATATGGATGTATCGGTGATTAATGAAATGCCAGCAGGTCGAAAAGAAATAGAGACATACTGGACAAAGGCAAATTCGTTTGAACGTGTACTACAGTTTATCGAAAAGCGGGTTCAGGAAGGTGAACAAGCCTATATTATTTGTCCATTAATCGAAGAGTCGGACAAGCTAGATATTCAGGATGCAGTCGATTTGCATCAGCAATTACTTGACTATTATTCCACTTCACTGCAAGTGGGCTTAATGCATGGTAGATTACATAGCAATGAAAAGGATCAAGTGATGAAGGAATTTGCAGCCAATGAAATCCAAATACTTGTATCAACTACTGTAGTAGAAGTAGGAGTCAATGTACCGAACGCAACAATTATGGTCATTTATGATGCTGAACGATTCGGACTTTCACAGCTACATCAATTAAGAGGTAGAGTTGGGCGTGGAGATAAGCAAAGCTATTGTATCTTAATTGCAGATCCTAAAAGTGAAACCGGTAAAGAAAGAATGCGTATTATGACCGAGACCAATGATGGATTTGAGCTTGCCGAGCAAGATTTAAAATTACGCGGTCCAGGGGACTTTTTTGGTACAAAACAAAGTGGATTACCAGAATTTAAAGTGGCAGATATGATTCATGATTATCGTGCGTTAGAGACAGCGCGAAATGATGCACAAGAAATCGTTGAATTTAATCTGCTTGAGGAAGATCCTAAATTTAAAAAAATACGTGATTTATTAGCTGTTGAAGGCATTTTTGATACGAAGCTTGACTAAATCTGACTTGCATAATTTGTTTTGGTAATATATATTACTATTAGTACCAAGTCATAATAGCAACAAATATTATCGTAAACAATAATTTTTATAAGTGGATGGTGCTTTGATGAGGATACCTAAGATAAAGAGACAAGAACGACTACGGGAAACGATTGAAGAAACTCCTTTTATAACGGACGAGGAATTAGCCAAGAAATTCGATGTTAGTATCCAAACGATACGATTAGATCGAATGGAATTATCGATTCCAGAATTACGAGAACGAATTAAAACAGTTGCCAAAGTCCAATGGACCGAAACTGTAAAATCGTTACCGTTAGAGGATGTAATTGGGGAAATAATTGATCTTGAGTTAGATAGACGTGCGATTTCAATTTTAGATATTGGTAGAGAGCATGTGTTTACTAGAAATAATATTGCTAGAGGACATCATTTATTTGCACAGGCAAATTCGTTAGCGGTTGCTGTGATTAATGATGAATTAGCATTAACAGCTACATCTGAACTTAGCTTTATGAGACAGGTTCATCAAGGTGAACGCGTCGTGGCAAAGGCTATAGTCAAAGGAATATCTGATAAGGGATTGACTATTGTTCATGTTGATAGCTTTGTAGATAGTGAAAAAGTGTTTGCTGGAACGTTTCATATGTACCGGTCAACGGAGAAAAAAGGAGAATAATTAAATGAAAATAGCAATCGATGCGATGGGTGGCGATCATGCACCAAAGGAGATCGTACTAGGTGCAATGGAAGCTATTAAGCAAATTGATAACTTACATATTTCTCTAGTTGGAAATAAAGAAATGATTGAAGAATATTTAACGAATACAGAACGAATCGATATCATTCATGCTGATGAAGTTATTACTGGCGATGATGAACCAGTACGAGCGGTTCGCCGAAAGAAGAATTCCTCTTTAGTTTTAATGGCTGAAGAAGTAAAAGAAAAACGTGCCGATGCTTGTATTTCTGCGGGGAATACTGGTGCATTGATGAGTGCTGGGTTGTTTATTGTTGGTAGAATTCCAGGGATTGACCGCCCGGCTCTAAGTCCTACACTTCCAACGCTAGACGGAAAAGGATTTCTAATGCTAGATGTTGGTGCAAATGTGGATGCCAAACCAACTCACTTATTGCAGTATGCGATAATGGGGTCTATATATGCAGAGCAGGTTCGTTCCATCTCTAATCCGAGAGTAGGTTTATTAAATATTGGAACCGAAGATGGAAAAGGAAATGATTTAACGAAGAAGGCGTTTGATCTTCTGAAAAAAGCACCTATTAATTTTGTTGGTAATGTTGAAGCAAGAGATTTATTAGATGGTGTTGCAGATGTAGTTATTACGGATGGGTTTAGTGGAAATATTGCACTGAAAACCATTGAAGGTACAGCTTCTGCGTTGTTTTCAATGATAAAAGAAACCTTTATGTCCTCTATGAAGACAAAGTTAGCGGCAGGATTGCTAAAGGGAGACTTAAAAGGGTTAAAGGATAAACTAGACTATTCCGAGTACGGGGGCGCAGGTCTGTTTGGTTTAGCTGCACCAGTTATTAAAGCACATGGCTCTTCCAATCATCGTGCCATTTATAATGCAATAAAACAGGCTTGTTATATGGTGGATTATAACGTAACGGAAACTATTAAAGCTACGATTGCGGAGAATCAAACGACTGAGGAGGAATAATGAATGAAAAAGGTTGCATTTATGTTTCCTGGTCAGGGTTCACAGACTGTTGGCATGGGGAAGGAAATTCATGATAATTTTTCACAAATAGAACATCTGTATTCAGAAGCGAACGAAGCATTAGGGTTCGATATTAAAAAACTAATGTTTGAAGGACCTGCTGAAAAGCTTACTGAGACTGAAAATGCACAGCCTGCATTATTGTTATCGAGCATAGCTTTATACAAAATACTGGAGGCAGAAAATATTACACCGGTGATGGTTGTAGGGCATAGCTTAGGAGAATACAGTGCATTAGTTGCTGCGGGAGCTTTATCGCTTGAAGAAGCATTGCCATTAGTTGCCACTCGTGGAAGTCTAATGGAGGAAGCTTTTCCAAAAGGGCAAGGAACAATGGCTGCTGTATTAGGATTATCAACAGACGCAATTACTGAAGTGCTTGAAAGTATTACAGATGAAATTGTTGATGTGGCAAATTTAAATTGTCCGGGTCAGGTTGTTATTTCGGGTTCACTCGCCGGTATCGAAAAAGCGAGCACATTACTGAAGGAAAAAGGTGCTAAGCGCGTGCTGCCATTAAATGTAAGTGGTCCGTTCCACTCAAGACTAATGGAGCCAGCTAATCATAAATTTTCAACCTATTTGGATCAGGTAGCGATTAATGATGCTACAATTCCAGTTTATGCGAATGTAACTGCTCTTCCAGTTACCAAACAGGAAGAAATTAAAGAATTACTTTTACAGCAGCTGTATTCGCCAGTACGATTTGAAGAATCTATCCGAAATATGATAGAATCTGGTGTTGATGCATTTGTAGAAGTAGGGAATGGAAAAGTATTAAGCGGATTAGTGAAAAAAATTGATCGTAATACACAATTATTTAATGTGCAGGATTTACAGTCGCTAAATGATTTTATTACTTGGTACAGGGGGGAGACGTCATGATAACAGCTAAAACAGCAGTAGTAACTGGTGGTTCACGTGGAATAGGTCGTGCAATTGCGTTAGAACTAGCAAAAAACGGGGCGAATGTTGTTGTCAATTATGCTGGTAATGAGGCAAAAGCACAAGCGGTCGTTGAAGAAATAGAAAAACTTGGCGTGAAGGCATTTAAATATCAAGCAGATGTTTCTGATGAAACCCAAGTACAAGAGATGGTGAAAGCGGCAGTGAGTACATTTGGCAGCTTAGATATTCTAGTAAATAACGCAGGTATTACGCGTGATAATCTCTTAATGCGCATGAAAGAGTCAGAATTTGACCAAGTTATAAATACGAACCTTAAGGGAGTATTTGTCTGCACGAAGGCTGTTACAAGACAAATGATGAAACAACGTTCTGGTAGAATTATTAATGTTGCTTCAATCGTTGGTGTTAGTGGTAATCCCGGTCAGGCAAATTATGTAGCGGCAAAAGCTGGTGTCATTGGGTTGACGAAAACTACTGCGAAGGAATTAGCTTCACGTAATATTTTGGTGAATGCCGTTGCTCCAGGATTTATTTCTACCGATATGACAGATGAATTAACAGAAGAGCAGCAACAGGGCATGCTTGGTCTAATCCCATTAGCCAAGCTTGGTGAGCCAGAAGACGTTGCAAAAGTAGTACGCTTTTTAGCTTCTGATGATGCTAATTATATTACTGGTCAAACCATTCATATTGATGGAGGAATGGTAATGTAATTTAGTAGGTAACCTTTGAAAGGGGGTGAACGGGTAATGGCAGAAGTATTTGATCGCGTAAAAGAAATTATTGTTGATAAACTTGATGTAGAAGAATCAAAAGTGACAATGGAAGCATCTTTTAAAGAGGATTTAGAAGCAGATTCATTAGATGTGGTTGAGCTTGTAATGGAGCTTGAGGATGAATTTGATATGGAAATCGCTGATGAGGAAGCTGAAAAAATTAACACTGTTGGTGACGCTGTGAATTACATACAGAATTTACAGTCCTAATCTATATAGGAACAATTGAAGAGGACGAGACAAAAGTTTGCTGTAAGGTACTATTCGAATAAGTGCTAAAAAGCGCTGCAACCCGAATTTTCTTACCTTATTTAACTTTGCCTCGGCCTTTTCCGTATATCAACAACTAGAGGTGACTGTTGACATGAACCAAACGAAATTAGAAGCAATGCTTGATTTGCGATTTCATAATATCGCGGTTATTAAACAAGCATTTACCCATTCATCCTATGTGAATGAGCATCGTGATCAGCGTTATTCTGATAATGAACGATTAGAATTTTTAGGTGATGCAGTATTGGAACTTGGTGTTTCGCAGTATTTGTATCGTAAATACCCGAATATGCCAGAAGGAGAAATGACAAAACTCCGTGCGGCAATTGTTTGTGAGCCGTCATTAGAAGCCTTTGCTCGAAGTTTAAGCTTCGGTGAGCATATCCTATTAGGAAAAGGGGAAGAAATGACTGGGGGTAGAACGAGACCTGCCTTGCTTGCAGACGTATTCGAAGCATTTTTAGGTGCGTTATATTTAGACCAAGGCTTTGATACAGCACTGCAATTCCTTGAAAAATATGTCTTCCCTAAAATCGACACAGGTGCTTTTTCGCATGCGATGGATTATAAGAGTAAATTACAAGAAATTGTCCAACAAGACAAAAATAAGACGATTGATTATGCCATAATAGACGAAACAGGTCCTTCTCATAATAAGGAATTTGTAGCAGAACTTCGGATTAATGGAGAGGTTTGGGGATCTGGAGTCGGCCGTACGAAGAAAGAGTCTGAACAACGAGCAGCTAAGGATGCGTTGGATAAATTTGGTGAATAAAACATACTAAAATAGTGACCGGAACAAAAGTAAAATGAGATAAGAAGTCGAACAATGCACTCTTTTTTCAGAATGGGTATTGTGCACCAATGTTCGGATATTATCTTACTATAAATACTTTTGTCCCGGTCACCTTTTTTAAAAAAACTATTTTCTGACTGTGCGCAATTCTTGAATGAATGCCTGTGTTTCTAACGCAGTCAATCGTCCCTTTTGAACGACCATGTCATACATGAATTTTATATCCTCATATTTGGAAAGATCATAATCTTCAACGTCCATAATTGTGCGATTAACAACATCAAGACGATTCGCTAAATCTTCTAAAATAAAGGCTAAATTTTCTTTGGTTGGATTCGTTAAGTTCATCGTACACCCCGTTTTATTCTTGTTAATATTTCCTTAAACCTTGTCAACTCTTCTATTGTGTCTATGTTTATGATAAAATAAATGCGTTAAAAAGCCAATCTGAAATTATATATTTATGTTTTATTTTTATTTTTAAGCACAAATTTTTGCAATGATAGAAAAAGAGAACTGGAACCGAACAGTTATTTCGATTCCATTAGGAGAATGTCTATGTTTTTAAAACGTTTAGAGAGTGTAGGATTTAAATCCTTTGCTGAACGAATCAGTGTTGATTTTGTACCGGGGGTAACGGCTGTAGTAGGGCCAAATGGTAGTGGTAAAAGTAATATTACCGATGCAATGCGCTGGGTGCTGGGGGAGCAGTCAGCAAAGTCACTTCGTGGTACGAAAATGGAAGATATTATTTTCCAGGGGAGTGATACGAGAAAAGCACTGAATGTAGCAGAAGTTACATTAGTGTTAGATAACCATGATCAAGCATTACCACTTGATTATGATGAAGTTAGTGTTACGAGACGCGTATATCGCTCTGGTGAAAGTGAGTTTTATATTAACAAACAATCCTGTCGTCTGAAGGATATTGTCGATTTGTTTCTCGATTCTGGATTAGGTAAAGAAGCTTTCTCTATCATCAGTCAAGGGAAAGTAGAGGAAATATTAAGCTCTAAGGCGGAGGAACGCCGGACAATTTTTGAAGAAGCAGCAGGTGTTCTAAAATATAAGCAACGCAAGAAGAAGGCTGAGTACAAGCTTGCTGAAACACAAGAAAACTTAAATCGTGTAGAAGATATTATTCATGAAATTGAAAATCAATTAGATCCGCTAAAAGCACAGGCGGAAACAGCAAAAGAATACTTAAAGCAAAAGGATATGTTAAAACAGCAAGAGATATCCTTGCTTATTACTGAAATAGAACAATTGCATGATGAATGGCAAGGTTTATTAAAAGAAATTGAAGCAGAAAAAATGAATGAAATACAAGTGCAAACGGCAATCCAGAAAAGGGAAGCAAGTCTAGCAGAGGATCGCCAAAAGATTGATCATATGGATGAACAAATAAATGAGCTACAAGAACGATTACTTGTGACAACCCAAAAGCTAGAACAATATGAAGGGAAAAAGCAAGTATTCCATGAACGCTCCAAGCACTTTGCAGAGAATAAAGAAAAGCTAGAAGTTGAAAAGCATCATGCACAATTACGGATTCAAAAATTAGAGGCTGAGCTGACAGAAGAAAAGCAGAAACTAGCTGACTTACAAGCAAGAAAGCAGCAAACGAAGCAGCAAGTGGAAGAATTGCGAAGAAAGATAACTACTGGACAGGATGATTTAACCGAACAAATCGAAGAGCTTAAATCCGAGTATATTGAATCATTAAATAAACAAGCTGCTGCTCGTAATGAAAAACAATCGATTGCTCAGCAATTACAGCAGCTTAATGGAAAAAAAGATAAACAAGCGGATAAATTCCAGGATTTACTCGAATTACGAGAGAATTATACAGAGCAACTAACAGAAGCTAGCAAGACGCTGCAATCAGCGGAAACCCAGCATAAGCAACAGGAAGAATCCATTAGACAATTGAAAATTGATATTGAGCAAAAGCGTAATCATTACCAGGAACAACAAACAAAGCTCTATCAAGGCTATCAATACATTGAAAAGCTAAAGTCCAAAAAGGAAATGCTGGAGGAGATGAAGGAAGATTTCCAGGGCTTCTTCCAAGGGGTTAAAGCGGTTTTAAAAGCACGTGAAGATGGTAAATTACAAGCCATCCATGGTGCCGTAATTGAATTAATCGATGTACCAACGTCCTATATTACGGCAATTGAGACAGTACTTGGTGGTCAGGCACAACATATCGTAGTCGAGCATGATGAATCTGCCCGTAAGGCAATTTCTTGGTTGAAGCAAACTAATAGTGGTCGGGCAACATTTCTACCACTAGGTTCTATCCAACCACGTTACATTCCACAGGATGTATTAGCACAGGTAGAAAAGCATCCTGGATATGTTGGTGTAGCTGGTAAGCTGGTATCAACTGAACGTGCATTTCAAAAGGCCGTTGATCATTTAATGGGGCATGTTTTAATTGCCAAGACATTAAAAGATGCCAATGATATGGCACGTTTGGTCATGCGAAAATATCGTATCGTTACATTAGAGGGCGATGTCGTCAATCCTGGTGGTTCCATGTCAGGTGGGGCGCAGAAGAAAACCAACCAGTCCCTATTCTCTCGAGATAAGGATTTACAGGAGTTAACGGAGAAATTAGCGGATTATCAAGCGAAGGCACAAGTTTTTGAACAACAGGTGCAAACGTTAAAGAACGAGCTAATGGAATCAGAGCAATCCTTGCAATCGCTTGAATATACTATTAACGATGCTCAAACTCGTTTACAGGACGCGAGATCAACCCATAAGGAAATCGAATTAAAATTAGCTTCCTTATCAGAGAATTTATCGATTTATGATCAGGATAAACAACAATTTGATCGTGACCGTACGACATTAGAAGAGCGAGATAAACAATTAACAGACGAATTAGAGCAGATAAGTCAGAGACTACAAGAATATCAAGAACAAATTGATGATTTATCGAAACAGGAACTAGAATTAAAAGAAAATCAGGACCAACTTCAGAGTGATTTTCATCAGTATCAAGTACAATTAGCTGAACAAGAAGAGCGTGTGAAGAACCAACAAGAGAAAACAAATGCGCTTGCTCAGCAACTTTCGGAGTTAAAAGAAAAATATCAATCCTACGAGCATGATTTGGAAGAATTAGTACAGCTTTCTCAAACAGAGGAAACGGAAGAAGAAATTAATCAACAGCTCGAACAGAAGAGTGAAGAAAAGGAATCCATTACGATATCCATCCAGAATCTACGGACGGAAAGAATGGAACTTACGAAGAAAATGCAGGATGAGGAACGCGAACTAAAAGAGGAAACAAAGAATCATCAAGCTTTAATGGGGCGCATCCAGCAAAAAGAAGTGAAAGCTAATCGTATCGATGTTGATCTTGAGAATCGACTTACGGTATTGCAAAGTGACTATATGATTACGTTCGAACGAGCAAAACAAGACTATGAGAAGGTTGACGATATCGATGAAGCGAAGCGTCAGGTAAAAGAAATAAAAGCAGCGATTGATCGATTAGGAAATGTTAACCTAGGTGCGATTGATGAATATGATCGTATATTAGAACGCTACACATTCTTAACTGAACAACGTAATGACCTTGTTGAGGCGAAAAACACCTTGTTCTCTGTTATTAAAGAAATGGACGATGAAATGGAGCACCTGTTCAGTACGACCTTCTCTCAAATTAAAGATGAATTCGCTATTGTCTTTAAAGAGCTATTTGGAGGTGGTCATGCCGAGTTGAAATTGACTGATCCAAGTAATTTATTGGATACCGGAGTTGATATTATTGCTCAGCCACCTGGAAAGAAACTCCAGAATTTAAGTCTATTATCGGGTGGAGAACGTGCTCTAACAGCAATTGCACTACTTTTTGCGATACTACGAGTTCGTCCAGTACCATTCTGTGTACTTGATGAAGTGGAGGCAGCACTAGATGAAGCCAATGTGGCACGTTTTGCCAAGTATGTGAAGCATTATAGTGAAAATACGCAATTTATCGTAATCACCCACCGACAAGGTACAATGGAGAAAGCGGATGTGTTGTATGGGGTAACGATGCAGGAATCTGGTGTATCTCGATTAGTATCCGTTCGTTTAGAGGAAACAAAAGAGCTTATTCAATCGTAAAGGAGTCCTATACATGAGCTTTATTCAAAAATTAAAAAGTAAATTTAAACAGGATAATCAAGAGGAAGTATCCACTAAGTATAAAGAAGGTATGGAAAAAACTCGCCAATCATTTTCGGGGAAAATTAATGATTTAATTGCGCGTTATCGTAAGGTGGATGAGGATTTCTTTGAAGAATTAGAAGAGCTCTTAATCACAGCTGATGTTGGCGTTATGACGGTAATGGACTTAATTGATGAGCTGAAATTTGAGGTGCAGCGCCGCAAAATTAGTGATACAAATGAGGTAAGGGATGTCATTTCCGAAAAATTAGTTGATATTTATTATGGCGATGATGATGCAGAAATCGAAACATTACAGTTGAACAAAGATGGTCTTTCAATTCTTTTAGTAGTCGGTGTAAATGGAGTTGGTAAAACGACTTCGATAGGAAAACTAGCCCATCAGCTAAAAGCGGAAGGAAAGCACGTTATGCTAGCGGCAGGTGATACCTTCCGTGCAGGTGCAATTGAACAATTAGAGGTTTGGGGGGAGCGTGCCGGTGTCGAGGTAATCAAACAAAATGCTGGTAGTGATCCAGCAGCCGTTATCTTTGATGCGATTAAAGCTGCTAAATCTCGGGAAGTTGATGTTCTTATCTGTGATACCGCTGGACGTCTTCAGAATAAGGTAAACCTTATGAACGAGCTTACTAAGGTTAAGCGTGTCATTGAACGCGAGGTTCCTGGTGCACCACATGAGGTATTACTAGTTCTAGATGCGACAACAGGACAAAATGCGCTCGTCCAAGCAAAGACATTTTCAGAAGCAACAAATGTATCTGGGATTATCCTGACAAAGCTAGATGGTACGGCTAAAGGTGGTATTGTTTTGGCAATCCGCAACGAACTGAAAATTCCAGTAAAATATGTAGGATTAGGCGAAAAGGCAGAGGATTTACAGAAATTTGATCCGAATGCTTTTGTATATGGTTTGTTTGCAGATATGCTATGATTTAACTGAATCATAACATGGTATTCTACTTGCAAAAGGAACAATGCTTCGATATGATTAAATGTAAAGGATTTTCACTTAACAAGGGGTGGAGAAATGCTAGAGAAAACGACAAGAATGAATTATTTATTAGATTTTTACCAGGCATTATTAACACCCAAACAACGTAATTACATGGAAATGTATTATTTAGAGGACTATTCGTTGGGGGAAATTTCAGAAGAGGCAGCTGTTTCAAGGCAAGCTGTTTATGATAATATTAAGCGAACTGAAACAATGCTTGAGTCCTATGAAAAGAAATTACACTTGTATGAAAAGTTTGAACAGCGGATGAAGCTGATTCAGAAACTTGATAAGCGAATTGCTGATTTAGGAGATCAAGCGCTTATCTCGTATATGAATGAATTAAAAGAATTAGATTAGGGGGACACCTTCTATGGCATTTGAAGGCTTGGCCGACCGTTTACAAAGTACGATTAAAAAAATTACTGGAAAAGGGAAGGTTTCCGAGCAAGATGTTAAGGAAATGACCCGAGAGATCCGTCTTGCGCTACTTGAGGCGGATGTCAATTTTAAGGTTGTAAAAGATTTAATAAACCGTATTAAGGAACGAGCAGTTGGTCAGGAGGTAATGGAAAGCCTAACTCCTGGTCAACAGGTCATTAAGGTTGTGAAAGAGGAATTAACCGACTTAATGGGTGGTGAACAGAGCAAGATTGCCGTAAGTGACCGTCCACCAACAGTCATCATGATGGTTGGATTACAAGGTGCGGGTAAAACGACAACAACTGGTAAGCTTGCTAATCTATTACGAAAAAAACACAATCGTTCACCATTGTTAGTTGCGGCTGATATTTATCGACCTGCAGCAATCAAGCAATTAGAGACATTAGGCGGACAACTCGATATGCCTGTGTTCTCCATGGGAACAGAGGTTAGTCCAGTTGATATTGCCAAACAGGCAATTGAAAAAGCAAAAACAGAGCATTACGATTATGTGCTTATTGATACTGCTGGGCGACTACATGTGGATACCGATTTAATGGACGAACTAACGCAAATAAAAGCTAGTGTAAATCCCGACGAAATATTCCTAGTCGTGGATGCGATGACAGGTCAGGATGCGGTTAATGTAGCTGAAAGCTTTCATAATCAGTTAGACATTACTGGTGTTGTATTAACAAAGCTTGACGGTGATACGCGAGGCGGTGCAGCACTATCCATTAAAGCTGTTACAGGGAAATCGATTAAATTCGCAGGTATGGGTGAAAAACTCGATCAGCTGGAAGCTTTTCATCCAGAACGGATGGCATCTCGTATTCTTGGAATGGGAGACGTTTTAACGTTAATCGAGAAAGCCCAAGCTTCAGTGGATGAAAAACAAGCCAAAGCATTAGAAGAAAAGATGCGCACAGCATCATTTACATTCGATGATTTCTTGGAGCAAATGAGCCAGGTACGCAATATGGGGCCATTAGATGATCTATTAGCAATGATCCCTGGTGCGAATAAGATGAAGGGCTTGAAGAATGCACAGGTCGATGAAAAACAGCTTGCCCATGTGGAAGCGATCATTCAATCAATGACCAAAAAAGAGCGACAAGACCCAAGTATTATGAATGCTAGTCGTAAGAAACGAATTGCTACTGGATCAGGTACATCCGTATCACAGGTCAATCGTCTGTTAAAACAATTTGATGAAATGAAAAAGATGATGAAGCAAATGACCAATATGCAGAAAGGGAAGAAGGGTAAAGGCCTTAAGCTCCCTTTCAATCCGTTTTAAAAGGTATTATATCGGGATCTAGAGATAAAAAATAGGATGTAATGCAAAAACCCTTTACAGACAAATAAGTTTCTGTTAGAATTTATTCTTGTGAGAAACATAATAATGGAGGTGCAAGTAATGGCAGTAAAAATTCGTCTAAAGCGTATGGGGTCTAAAAGAAATCCTTTTTACCGTATCGTTGTAGCTGATTCACGTTCTCCTCGTGACGGACGTTCTATTGAACAAATTGGAACTTATAACCCTGTAGTTGATCCAGTTGAAGTTAAAATAGATGAAGCAAAAGCACTTGATTGGATGACAAAAGGTGCAAAACCAAGTGATACAGTACGTAACTTATTTTCAAAAGAAGGCATCATGAAAAAATTCCACGACCAAAAAACTAAGTAAAGTAGTGTGATATCATGAAAGCCCTAATTGAATCGATTGTTACACCATTAGTCGATTACCCAGAAGATGTTGTTGTAACCGAAAAGGAAGAAGATACGAAGCTCGTATTTCATCTAACGGTTAATCAGAATGACGTTGGAAAAGTAATTGGTAAAAACGGGCGTATTGCTAAAGCAATTCGTACAGTGGTTTATGCTGCGAAAACGGATGCTAACAAACGAATCTATTTGGATATTATGTAAAGGGAAGGGGAAACCTTTCCCTTTTTACACATACCTAGGATTTTTTCACATCATTGGACCGCTTGATAAATTCGGCCTGAGAGTGAGGAACGAACGTGAACATCATAAAAAAAATCGTCATTAAACAAGTGATAACAGAAAAAAGTAAGCGGCTATTACATGAAAAATTTACGAATCATAAAATGCGGCTTGAACAAGAGTGTCAACAGCTGTTATTCGAACAACGAAAATTACAGCATAAAAAAGGAATTTCCAAGCAAGAATTACAAAATCGCTTCCAAGGGGAAATTAATAAGCGAAAAGATAAAATAAAGCTTCTAGAGTTTAAACGCAATCAATTGGAAATGCTAGAAATTGGTAGTGAAATTGTAGAACGTGAAGTTGAAGCTCTTGTTGAAGTGAAGGTTGGCACGCATTGGAATGAAATTATGGAACAAACAGCAATCGTCATCAAGGATGACGTAGTAGTACGAATTGATAATTAGCAGGTGAGAATAATGAATGAGAAATTATTTACAGTAGGAAAAATTATTAACACACACGGAATTCGTGGTGAGGTCAAGGTATTACGTATTAGTGATTTTGAGGAACGATTTAGTCTAGGTAACCGTCTCTTACTCGTAAAAGATGACCAGGTTGTAAAAGAATTAACTATTTCAGCTCATCGTATCCATAAAGGGTTTGATTTGCTTCGTTTTGAAGGATATGAGTCTATTAATGATGTAGAGCCAATGAAAGAATCCTATTTAAAAATAACAGAGTCGCAGCTTACAGAGCTTGATGAAGATGAATTTTACTACCATGAAATTATTGGATGTGAGGTTGTTACAACGACTGGGGCTAGCATTGGAATTATTAAAGAAATCTTATCACCTGGTGCGAATGATGTATGGGTCATAAAGCAACCGAAGGGGAAGGATGTTTTAATTCCATATATTGAAGATGTAGTGCTTGAAGTGGATATTCCTAATAAGCATGTAGTCATTGAACCAATGGAAGGATTGCTTGATTAATGCATATTGACATTGTAACCCTGTTTCCAGAAATGATTGAAACGGTGTTTAACACCTCAATATTGAAGAAGGCACAGGAAAAAAATAAGTTTAGTTACCAACTTGTTAATTTTCGTGAGTATACGGAAAATAAGCATAATAAGGTAGATGACTATCCTTACGGTGGTGGTGCTGGTATGGTATTAGCACCACAACCTGTTTTTGATGCAGTGGAAGCTATAACGAATGAAAAAGCAACAAAGCCTCGTGTTGTCCTCATGTGTCCACAAGGGGAACGTTATACACAAGCAAAAGCCGAAGAATTCGCACAGGCAGATCACTTGGTCATTATTTGTGGGCATTATGAAGGCTATGATGAACGTATTCGAGAACACCTTGTAACAGATGAGATCTCCATTGGGGATTATGTGTTAACAGGTGGGGAGCTTGGGGCGATGGTAGTAGTGGACAGTGTGGTAAGGCTGTTACCGGACGTCCTCGGAAATCAGGAATCAGCACCACAGGATTCTTTTTCAACAGGCTTGCTGGAGCACCCACATTATACTAGACCAGCGGATTTTAGAGGGATGAAGGTTCCTGAAGTCTTGCTATCAGGTGATCATGGAAAAATCGAAACATGGCGTCGGAAGGAATCATTAAAGCGGACTTACGAGCGACGTCGTGATTTGTTAGTGGATTATCCGTTAACAGAGGTAGACAAACGATTATTAAATGAAATAATGGATGAAGAGACTAGTAATAACTAAACTACGCTATATTTTAATAAAATCTAGTTGATGTCATAGTCCAATTATGTTATATTAATTATTGTGCTTAAGTGTGATTAAGTGCGTATAAACGATGTTCCGCTGTTACCACTCGGAAATATGAGCATTGGTTTGGAAGGAGTGAAGCAGGATGCAAAAATTAATCGAAGACATCACAAAAGATCAGCTTCGTAACGATCATCCTGATTTCCGCCCAGGAGATACTGTAAAAGTTCACGTTAAAGTTGTCGAAGGCTCTCGTGAACGTATCCAGGTATTCGAAGGTGTCGTTATTAAACGTCAAAACGGTGGAATCAGCGAGACATTTACAGTAAGAAAAATTTCTTACGGTGTAGGTGTGGAACGTACTTTCCCAGTACATTCTCCTCGTATTGATAAAATCGAAGTTTCTCGTCGCGGTGTTGTACGTCGTGCGAAACTATACTATCTTCGTAACCTACGCGGAAAAGCAGCACGTATTAAAGAACGTCGATAAGACGCGAAATCGAAGAATGCAATTAGAAAGGAGCTTGGTACTTTGTTCAAGCTCCTTTTTACATCATAAAAAAGGTATCGTTGCTTAAAATAATGGTATGAATGTTGTTCGTGTTGGAGGTTAGAATATGGCAAAGAAAAAGAACGAATGGTTTGATTGGATAAAAGCATTATTAATTGCGATTGTATTAGCATTTATAGTAAGAACATTCCTATTTACACCAATTGTTGTAGACGGTCCATCTATGCAACCAACCCTCCATGATCGGGATCAAATGATAGTGAATAAGTTTCCCTATCGATTTGAGGAACCAGAACGATTTGATGTTGTTGTATTTCATGCCAACGATCAAAAAGATTTTATTAAACGGGTAATTGGATTACCAGGAGAACATATAGCGTATAAAGATAATGTATTGTACATAAATGGACAACCTATAGAGGAAAAGTTTTTACGTGAGAATAAAGAACATATCGAAGTAACAACGAATAATTTTACACTAGAGGAATTAGTTGGTAATTATAGTACCATTCCAGAAGGCTATGTATTTGTGTTAGGTGATAACCGGACCAATTCGACTGATAGTAGATTGCTTGGACCAATTCCGATTGATCAAATTGTTGGAAAAGCAAGTGTTATCTATTGGCCGTTCGATAGATGGCAATTTATAGGAGAGTAGATTTTACATGACAATTCAGTGGTTTCCTGGTCACATGGCCAAGGCGCGTAGAGAAATTGAAGAGAAGTTAAAACTCGTTGATTTTGTCGTTGAATTAGTGGATGCAAGAGCTCCATTATCATCACAAAATCCAATGCTTCATCAAGTGCTAAATAATAAAGCAAAAATGATATTATTAATGAAGCGTGATTTAGCTGATGCAAAGGTTACGAATGAATGGATCGAGTATTTTCAAGCCAAGGAGATTCCTGCTCTAGCTGTGAATGTAAATGACAAGAGTGATATTAACCGTGTTATACAGCTAGCGAAGGAATTAGGACAAATCAAATTAGATAAATTGATGAAAAAAGGGATTAAACCACGAGCAGCAAGAGCGATGATTGTTGGGATTCCGAATGTAGGTAAATCTACGTTAATTAATCGACTTGCTAACAAAAAAATCGCTAAAGTAGGAGACCGTCCAGGTGTAACGAAGCAACAGCTTTGGATTAAGGTTAAAAAGGATTTTGAACTACTAGATACTCCAGGTATCTTGTGGCCGAAGTTCGAGGACCAAATGGTTGGTTATCGGTTAGCCGCAATTGGTACCATTAAAGATCAATTATTAGCATTACAGGATATTGTTGCTTTTGTAATAACCTATATGAAATCGCACTATCCGAAACTGCTAGAAGAACGTTATAGTATTCCTGCCGAGCTAGAGGATATGGCAGAAATCTTTGTTCAAATTGGTAACTTACGAGGCGCCTTAGAAAGTGGCGGGAATGTTAACTTTGATAAAGTAGCAGATATTTTTCTACGTGATTTACGAACCGGGCGACTAGGTAATGTAACTTTAGAGCATCCTCAAGAAGCAGAATAATGGCATGCATCTGATAAAGATGGATGCTTTTTATTCTTTTATAATAGTATTTTTATGCCGATATATATAGATAGAGAGGTGTTAAGCATGGAGAAGCAATCCATAACGACATTAAGGAATTTACTACAAGCAGGAAAGTTAACCGATGCACAGATTGAAGCAATGAAGAAAGATACACGTAAAGGCGTCCAACAACTCCTAACTACATACGAAAAGCAAAAAATAAAACAAGTAGCATTGGAAAAAGCTTTTGTTGAAATGTGTCACTATGAGCGAAATGCTACTGCTTCTGGTAAACGTTATATTGCTGGAATTGATGAAGCGGGAAGAGGACCACTGGCTGGTCCAGTTGTGGCAGCAGCAGTAATATTGCCAAGTGATTTTAAATTATTAGGGTTAAATGACTCTAAACAAGTATCAGAGACAGCTAGGGATATGTACTTTGACTACATTATAGAACACGCCACGAGTTACCATATTGCGGTAGTAGACAGTGATGTAATTGATCAAATGAATATTTTAGAGGCGACAAAATTAGCAATGAAGGATGCCTTAACACAACTAAATCCACCGGCAGATCATGTTTTGATAGATGCGGTTGAGCTAAGTAATTTACCTTGTAGCCAAGAGGCGATTATTAAAGGTGATGCGAAGAGTATTTCGATAGCAGCTGCTAGTATTTTAGCGAAAGTAACGAGAGATCGAATCATGAAGGAAATTCATGAAGAATATCCGATGTACGATTTTAAGTCTAATATGGGGTATGGTACAAAATTTCACATGGAAAGACTTGCAGAGTACGGGGTTTCCCCATATCATCGCAAGTCATTTGCTCCAGTTCGAGAATGTTTATAGGTTGTAATAGGAGGTGAATCTAATTGAGTATCCAAAAAATTATTGGTAGTCCAGCAGCTAGAATAAAGGACCTGGAACAAAACCTACGTTCTGGACAGATTATTCAAGGTAGAATTTTAAAGCTTTTTCCAACAAATAAAGCACTTATTCAACTAGGACCACAGCAAATGGTTGCTCAATTAGAAGCATCACTTGAAATGGGGGCAAGGTATCATTTTCAGGTTCAAAGTGGTGAGAACCTTCTATATCTCAAGGTGTTAGGGAACGCATTAAAAGTTAATGATCCATTTGTCGTGCTTGATTTACTAAAACAATTAGGACTTAATCAGTCAAAGGTAAATCAGACATTTGTTGAGGGGCTATTGCAGCAAAAAATCCCTTTTGATAAACAGCAATTGCAACAGGCGCTTCCGTTACTGGATGCTGCATCTAATAAGTCACTGGCACAGGCTGTTTTATATGAGATGATTGCACGTAAATTGCCGATTCGCCCTGCAGTATTTCAGGCATTCTATACGAAGCAAGATAATACATTAGCTAATCTATTATCAACACTTCAACAAACGTTACAAGCTCCAAGTAGCGTGTCACCTAGTTTGAAGGGGGAACTGTTACAGCAGTTAAGTCAATTAACTGGTCAACCTATTGCAGTTCCGAATAAGCTAGTCGGCCCAAATCTGACAGATTTACAAGCTCAACCACGAATAAATCATCCCGCAGAAATATCGGTTGCCAAGCTGAACGTAAATGGCGAAGAGTCCACAGGGAATCAAGTGCCGGTTAGAAGTTTGGAGGCTGCGGTAAAGCAACTAGTACAATTAACACAACAGCCATCGTTGTTCCATGTATTAAAGGCAACTGGCGTCATTGCACGGGACGTTCAACTTTCTGACTGGCGCAATCAAATATCCCAATTGATGGATGGTGGAGGACCTGCTAAACAGTCCGATGCCATAACACTTACCAAAGCAATTACACAAGTTGTAGACAAGTTCCCACAACTTCAACAGCTATCGAACACTGTTTTACAGCAATGGGGAAATATACTGCACACGAGTATTGCGAATGGAGTCTCACTAACCGGGGAACAATTTGCAAAACTAGACCAAGAAGTTCAACAAAAATTAGGTCAGCTAGTACCAACTAGTAGTCACCAGCTTCAGAATACCCCTGTTTCGTTACGTAATTTAATCATTGATTTAGAAATTCTAGCAAATGAACAGAATGGTAGGACGATGGAGCCATTAGTTCAACAATCTATCAAGCATCAGTTTCTAGAGCAGACCCAATTCGTACTTCAACAAACTGGTATACAGTATGAAAAGGCAATTGCCGATGGTCAGCAGGTACCTGAGGCGACTATCAAAAGTATGCTGTTACAACTCATTGGGCAAGCTGATGGAACTACACAGGAGCAGGCAAATAAACTGCTGCAATTCATTAACGGAATGCAACTGCAAAGTGTTACAGAAACCGATAGCATTATTCAAGCGGCTATCAGTATTCCTGCTGAAAAACTAGGATTACAACGTGACATGGAGCTGGAGTTTGAAGGGAAAAAGACGGAGTCAGGGGACATTAATCCAGATTACTGTCGGATTATTTTTTACCTTGATCTAGCACATCTGAAGAAAACAGTAATTGATATGAATGTTCAAAAGCGGGCCATTACATTAACCGTATTAAATGATCAAAACATCAGTGCGATAACGAATTCGTTTAAACCAGCGTTAAAAGAAGGACTCGAAAAATTAAACTATCAGCTTACTTCTATTTCATGTAAGCCATTAACAAATAAGGAAGCTAAAACGGTAGCAAAATCTGTGAATCACGCGCAGCGAGTTTCGTATCAAGGAGTTGATTTTCGCATATGAAAGAGAAAAGACAAACAGCGGTTGCATTAAGCTATGATCAAGAAAAAGAATTTGCACCAAGAATAGCAGCCACAGGAAGAGGATTAATCGCTGATACGATAATCGAAAAGGCAAAAGAAAATGAAATTCCAATTATGGAGGATGCATCTTTAGTAGAAATTCTAGCCAAGCTTGATATTAATGAAAAAATACCACAAGAGTTGTATCAAGCGGTTGCAGAAGTATTTGCATTTATCTATCGAACAGACCAAAAAATGGAACAAACAAGTCGTAACTAGTCATTTAGGATTGAGCGAAATGTTTTGCTTTAATCATTTTTGCTTTGTCCGTCGAGATTAGTTCAAGTTTTCTAATTCTTTTCTTGTTATATTGTAGGATTTTTAATACAATGAACTTGCAGTGAATTTTGATGGGAGGATATAGAATGAATATTCATGAGTATCAAGGGAAAGAAATTTTACGCAACTATGGTGTAAAAGTTCCTAATGGATATGTTGCCTATACAGTAGATGAAGCTGTAGAAGCTGCGAAAAAATTAGGCACTAATGTTACCGTTGTCAAAGCACAAATTCACGCTGGTGGCCGTGGTAAGGCTGGTGGTGTAAAGGTTGCTAAGAATTTGGACGAGGTACGTACATATGCTGATGAAATTCTCGGTAAAACACTTGTTACACATCAAACAGGTCCAGAGGGGAAAGAAGTTAAGCGCTTGCTTATCGAAGAAGGCTGCGATATTAAGAAAGAATATTATGTTGGGGTAGTGTTAGACCGGGCGACTTCACGTGTTGTCATGATGGCATCGGAAGAAGGCGGAACCGAAATTGAAGAAGTGGCAGCAAAAACACCAGAGAAGATTTTTAAAGAAGTCATTGATCCAGTGGTTGGATTATCTGGTTATCAAGCTCGCAGACTAGCATTTAATATAAATATTCCAGATGAATTATTAAATAAAGCTGTTAAATTTATGACTGGATTATATCAAGCATTTGTGGAAAAAGATTGTTCTATTGCTGAGATTAATCCATTAGTTACAACTGGTGATGGAGAAGTACTAGCATTAGATGCGAAATTAAACTTTGATGACAATGCACTGTACCGTCAAAAAGACGTACTAGAGTATCGTGATTTAGACGAGGAAGACGAAAAGGAAATTGAAGCATCCAAATATGACTTAAGCTATGTTGCCTTAGACGGAAACATTGGGTGTATGGTTAATGGAGCAGGGCTTGCAATGTCAACAATGGACATTATTAAGCATTATGGCGGAGAACCGGCTAACTTCTTAGACGTTGGGGGCGGTGCGACTGCTGAAAAAGTAACCGAAGCATTTAAAATCATTTTATCTGACAAAAATGTAAAAGGTATTTTCGTTAATATTTTTGGTGGAATTATGAAATGTGACGTTATTGCTGAAGGTGTTGTAGAAGCAACAAAACAGGTTGGCTTAAGCTTACCATTGGTTGTTCGTTTAGAAGGTACCAATGTCGACTTAGGTAAGAAAATTCTAGATGAGTCTGGTTTGAATATTATTTCTGCAGATTCCATGGCAGATGGCGCAGAAAAAATCGTTTCCTTAGTAAAAGCATAATCAATGAAATCTTGTATGTTATGAGACTAGTTTCGAGAAAGGACGGACGAAAATGAGTGTATATGTTAATAAAGATACGAGAGTAATTGTCCAAGGAATTACTGGTGGTACTGCTAGATTCCATACAAAGCAAATGCTTGAATATGGAACGAAAATTGTCGGTGGTGTTACACCTAAAAAAGGTGGAACAGAAGTTGAAGGGGTACCGGTATTTAACACAGTAAAAGATGCAGTGGATCAAACTGGTGCAACAGCATCAGTAATTTATGTTCCGGCTCCATTTGCAGCAGATGCTATCTTAGAAGCGGTTGATGCTGAGTTAGATTTAGTTATCTGTATAACAGAGCATATTCCAGTATTGGATATGGTAAACGTGAAGCGTTATATGGAAGGGAAAAAGACCCGTTTAATTGGTCCTAACTGTCCTGGTGTTATTTCACCGGATGCATGTAAAATCGGTATCATGCCTGGTTATATTCATACAAAAGGTCATATCGGTGTTGTTTCCCGTTCTGGTACATTAACCTATGAGGCTGTTCATCAATTATCCCAAGCTGGCTACGGGCAAACCACTGCTGTTGGTATTGGTGGTGACCCTGTTAATGGAACAGATTTCATTGATGTATTAAAGGAATTCAATGAAGATCCAGAAACATATGCAGTGGTAATGATTGGTGAAATCGGTGGAACAGCAGAAGAAGAAGCGGCTGCTTGGGTGAAAGCTAATATGACAAAACCTGTTATTGGATTCATCGGTGGGGCTACAGCACCTCCTGGAAAACGCATGGGTCATGCTGGTGCGATCATCTCTGGTGGGAAAGGTACAGCTGAAGAGAAAATTCGTGTCATGAATGAGTGTGGCATCCAAGTTGCAGAAACGCCTGCAGTAATTGGAGAAACCATGATTCGTGTATTAAAAGAAAAAGGCTTAGCCGAAAAGTGTAAAACACATTAAGTAAAATAGAGGCAGGGACAAAAAAGTAACGTAAGCTAGTACTAGCAACCATTGCTAGCGTAAAATACTACTTTACCAAAATACTTTTGTTCCTTCCTCTTTCATTTTAGTTAAAAAGGAAGTGAAAATGTGCTTGAAAGTACTAGATTACGACTTATTCATATCCATCGTTGTGATGGAATAACTAGAAAAACCCTTCGGAAATTACTGCAATTAGATCCTTCACTACAAGCTATCTACACATTATCTGCATCGCAAATTCATCACTATATACTCATCCCAGAAGATAAGGCAAAAAGACTCTTTAATGATCTTCATAATGATATGCTACGACAAGAACTTCAAAAAGATCTTCGGAAATATAAGGTAATAACCATCCTTGATGACACGTATCCACCAATGTTAAAAGCGATTAAAGATGCCCCACTAGTACTATATGCAATGGGAAATGTTCCATTAATAAAACAAACTCCATCCATCAGTGTGATTGGCACTAGAAAGCCATCCCCGTTTGCCGGAGATAAAATGAAATATATCGTGTCACCATTAGTTCGAAATAACTGGGTCATCATAAGTGGTATGGCAAAAGGAATAGATAGTTTTGCCCACAGACTCTCCCTATATTATCATGGTAAAACAATCGCGGTACTTGGTGGGGGATTTAATCATATTTACCCGAAAGAAAATATACCACTATTTAACCAACTTATTAAAACGGGACTAGCCCTCAGTGAGTATCCTCCAGATACGCCACCGAAACCATATCATTTTCCGGAACGAAATCGAATTATTAGTGGCTTAAGTTTCGCAACTTTGGTGATCGAGGCGACAGCTAAAAGTGGCACTTTAATTACCGTTGATCAAGCATTGGATCAAGGTAGAGAAGTATATGCTGTACCAGGGTCTCCACATATTGTCCAAGCAGCAGGATGCTTACAATTAATTCAAGATGGTGCGAAATTAGCCACTTCCCATCAGGCTATAGTTGATGATTGGCAGGAGGAGGTTCTTAATTGGCAGTTTGAATAAAAATAATTGTTTTTGCAACAGTATGTTTGACAAATGCATGGTATATATTTAATATAGGTGAGGATTTAGAGGAAGATTTAGGGAACGATTTAAAATTGATAAAATAGATTATTTTTAGAATGTTTTATAACTATTTGTTGACATTTTGAAAATATATTCTTACATTTAGATGTATAAAACTTTTGAATGGAATGAATTAGGTATTAATCTATATAGGTTATTCGCCTAAAGTTACCTCAGCATAGGAGGAAATAAGATGGCTGACTATCTCGTAATTGTAGAATCACCAGCTAAAGCGAAAACGATTGAACGTTATTTAGGCAAAAAATATAAAGTAAAGGCATCTATGGGACATGTTCGTGATTTACCGAAAAGTCAAATGGGTGTTGATGTAGAAGATGAATTTAAGCCAAAATATATTACCATTCGCGGAAAAGGTGATGTATTAAAAGACTTAAAAAAATCTGCTAAAAAAGCGAAAAAAATATACCTAGCTGCCGACCCCGATAGAGAAGGGGAAGCAATTGCATGGCATTTAGCCCATATTTTGAATGTGGATGAGACTTCTGACTGCCGTGTCGTATTTAACGAAATAACGAAGGACGCGATCAAAGAGTCCTTTAAACATCCTCGTTCTATCGATACAGATCTAGTTGATGCACAGCAAGCCAGAAGAGTACTTGATCGCTTAGTAGGCTATAATATTAGCCCGTTGCTTTGGAAAAAAGTGAAAAAAGGATTAAGTGCAGGACGTGTCCAATCCGTTGCATTAAAAATGATTATTGATCGGGAAAATGAAATCGAAAGCTTCCAACCGGAGGAATATTGGTCAATTGAAGCGAATTTCCAAAAGAATAAAGAACTATTTGAAGGATCCTTTTACGGGTTAGATGGTAAAAAGCTGGAATTAAAATCGGAAGCGGAAGTAAAAGAAATACTAGGAAAATTAGTAGATAAGAAGTTTACAATAGATCAGGTAATTAAAAAGGAAAGAAAGCGGAATCCGGCGAAGCCCTTTACAACTTCTTCTTTGCAACAGGAAGCAGCTCGAAAATTAAATTTCCGTGCAAAGAAAACGATGATGGTCGCACAGCAGTTATATGAGGGAATTGACCTTGGACGTACTGCTGGTGGTATTACTGGATTAATTACGTATATGCGTACCGATTCAACGCGAATATCGGATACAGCTAAACAAGAAGCAAAAGGCTATATTGAAGAAAAGTTCGGAGCAGATTATCTAGGTGATCATAAGATTGAAAAACAAAAGCAAAATGCGCAAGACGCTCATGAGGCAATCCGTCCAACTTCTGTTATGCGAGATCCGAACTCGTTAAAAGCAATCCTATCACGTGATCAACTTCGTCTTTATAAACTGATCTGGGAACGTTTCTTGGCCAGTCAAATGGCACCAGCTGTACTTGATACAATGTCTGTACAGCTAGTAAATAATCAGGTAGAATTTCGATCAACTGGATCTAAGGTGAAATTTAAAGGGTTTATGAAAGTATATGTGGAAGGAACCGATGATAATAAAAAGGATGAGGATAAATTCTTACCAGATTTAGAAGAGGGTATGGTAGTTGATGCAAATGAGATTGAACCAAATCAACATTTCACACAGCCACCACCACGCTATACGGAAGCAAGACTAGTTAGAACGATGGAAGAGTTAGGGATTGGCAGACCGTCTACGTATGCACCTACATTGGATACCATCCAACGAAGAGGATATGTAACACTTGATAATAAACGCTTTGTTCCAACCGAATTAGGTATTATCGTAGTCGATTTATTGAAAGAATTTTTCCCTGAAATTATTAATGCAGCATTCACGGCTAAAATGGAGAATGATTTGGATGCCGTAGAAGAAGGACAGGTCGAATGGGTGAATATCATTGATGATTTCTATCAAGGATTCCGCAAGCGTCTGGCCACTGCAGAAGAAGAAATGGAAAAAATTGAAATTAAAGATGAACCAGCTGGAATTGATTGCGAGAATTGTGGACATGAGATGGTTTATAAAATGGGACGATATGGTAAGTTTCTTGCTTGTTCAAATTTCCCAGAATGTCGTAACACGAAACCAATTCTAAAAGAAATTGGTGTTACCTGCCCGAAATGTAAGGAAGGTAGTGTTGTGGAACGTAAATCAAAGAAACGCCGTGTTTTTTACGGGTGTGATCGTTTCCCTGAATGTGATTTCGTATCGTGGGATAAACCAATTGCAAGACCGTGTCCGAAGTGTGATTCGCTATTAGTTGAAAAGCGAAATAAAAAAGAAACTCAAATTCAATGTACAAATTGTGATTACAAAGAACACACACAGAATTAACAAGCGGCTGAGATAAAAAAGAATAGAAGCAAGTAAAAACCGGAACATATTGACCAACGGATTTTATCTTGCTCTATCACTTTTATCTCAGCCTGTTTCATTTCTATAATGTTTCATAACATTTTAATAGGGGAAACGATAAAAAATTAATTCTGATTATAATTTTTGGATAATTGGTAAAAATAATGGATGGAGATTTTTTCTTAATAATTGCAGGTATCGAAAAATGTCGAAAAATGAATAGTTCTGTATTGACTATTTATACATGAACCGATATAATTATCCAGTGCTAAGCGAATATACTTGACAGTAACATGTGGGCAAAGCATAGGAAAGACAAGGCTAAACTTAAGTATGCGGTAAGTTATGTAGTTAAGATTACCTAAAAAATTCGAATGTATTGAAACTAATTCAGAATTTTGTTACAATTTTGTTAAGTTTATTGCATTTCTTATCTCATGTGTGGTATAGTTTAATCGCTGTTGCGCAGGGGTGATTACTTGGAAAGTTATGAAGACTACCATAAGGCATTTATCGAATACCTCCAAATTGAAAAAAACGCTTCACCATATACAGTAGAATATTATCAACAGGATATGAGAGATTTTTTTTCGTTTTTGGAGCAAGAAGGAATTCATAGCCTTGAAGACATTGATCCGCATTGTGTTCGTTTGTTCTTAACAACACTTTATAACGAGAAGTTATCGAGAAGATCTGTTTCTAGAAAGATTTCAAGTTTACGTTCGTTTTTTAGATTTCTAGAGCGTGAAAATCTTGTTGAAACAAATCCGTTTATGCTGATAACATTGCCCAAAGCGAAAAAGCCGATACCAGGATTCTTATATATGGAAGAATTACAAAAATTATTTGCTGTAAATGATTTGAATGACCCGTTAGGTCAGCGTAATCAGGCATTATTAGAAACACTGTATGGAACAGGAATGCGTGTAAGTGAGTGTCAAAACTTGAAATTGAAGGATATCGACTTTTCCATTGGTACCATGCTAGTGAAAGGGAAAGGCAATAAGGAAAGATATGTTCCGTTTGGCAGCTTTGCTGAAAATGCTCTGAAGCAATACATACAAGATGGTAGACAACAATTGTTGGATAATGCAGGAGCAAATGGAGATATCGTTTTCCTAAATGCTAGAGGTAAACCTTTAACAACAAGAGGTATTCGCACCATTCTAAAAAAGATGATGGAAAAGGCTGCACTAACTGTTCATGTTCATCCGCATAAATTGAGACATACGTTTGCAACACATATGTTAAATGAAGGTGCGGATTTGCGTACAGTGCAGGAGCTGCTAGGACACGAGAATCTGTCTTCTACACAAATCTATACACATGTCACAAAAGATCATTTGCGAAATATTTATGTCAATAGCCACCCGCGAGCAAAAAGTCAGGATTAATGGATGAGGTGATTGAATGGCGATTGAAATACATGCCACCACCATTTTTGCAGTGAAGCACAATGGACAATGTGCTATGTGTGGAGATGGTCAAGTAACACTTGGAAATTCTGTTGTCATGAAGCATAAGGCTAAAAAAGTACGTAAACTGTACAATGGTCAAGTATTAGCAGGCTTTGCTGGTTCTGTTGCCGATGCCTTCACACTTTTTGAAAAATTCGAGGCAAAGCTAGAAGCGTTTAATGGTAATTTACCAAGGGCTGCTGTTGAGCTAGCACAGGAATGGCGGAGTGACAAAGTTCTTCGAAAGCTAGAAGCAATGTTAATTGTGATGAACAAAGACAGTATGTTACTAGTATCTGGAACTGGTGAAGTTATCGAACCAGATGATGGCATTTTAGCAATTGGTTCTGGTGGGAATTACGCACTTAGTGCTGGTAGGGCGTTAGTAGGTTATGCGGACAGCCTGTCTGCAAAAGATATTGCGCTTGCAGCAATGAAAATCGCTGGAGAAATCTGTGTGTTTACGAATGATCAACTTACTTTAGAAGTACTTGATTAATGAGGAGGCCATATAGAGATGGGGATTAATTACACTCCAAGACAGATAGTTGAGCAACTGGATAACTTTATTATCGGCCAACACAGCGCAAAAAAATCAGTTGCAGTTGCACTAAGAAATAGGTATCGCCGAACAATGCTGGAAGAAAAAATGAAAGATGAGATTGTACCGAAGAACATCTTAATGATTGGTCCTACTGGTGTAGGTAAGACTGAAATTGCTAGACGCTTAGCAAAATTAGTTGGTGCTCCGTTTGTTAAAGTGGAGGCAACCAAATTTACAGAAGTAGGCTATGTAGGACGAGATGTGGAATCGATGGTTCGTGATTTAGTGGAAATGTCCATGCGTATGGTGAAGGAAGAATACATGAAGCAGGTTATGGACAAAGCGCAGGAAGAAGCGAATAAAAAGCTTGTGAAGCTATTAGTTCCGCAAGTAAAGAAACAATCTACTATTACGAATCCCTTTGAAATGCTTTTTTCAGGTCAAAGTAATCACGATGACTCGGATGATGCACAGGAAAAGGATGATGAAATTAAGAACAAACGTAGTAGAATCGCACATCAATTAGCGATGGGTGAATTAGAGGATCATATGGTAACGGTAGAGATTGAAGAACTACCGCCTTCCATGTTTGATTTGCTACAAGGGTCTGGCATGGAACAGATGGGTATGAATATGCAGGATGCTTTAGGGCAATTCATGCCGAAGAAAAAGAAAAAGCGTAAACTTCCGGTCAGTGAAGCGAGGAAGGTTTTAACGCAACAAGAGGCACAAAAACTGGTGGATATGGAAGAGGTTGCACAGGAAGCAATAACACGTGCAGAGCAAGCGGGTATTATTTTCATTGATGAAATTGATAAGGTCGCAGGTAAGCATGATAACTCACCAAATGTCTCACGTGAGGGTGTGCAACGAGATATTCTTCCTATTGTAGAAGGTTCAACCGTTGTAACTAAGCACGGACCAGTTAAAACCGATTATATGCTTTTTATTGCTGCTGGGGCATTTCATATGGCAAAACCATCGGATTTAATTCCTGAATTACAAGGTAGATTTCCGATACGAGTTGAATTAGAAAAGCTTTCGGTGGAAGATTTTGTTCGTATTTTAAATGAACCGTCGAATGCACTTTTAAAACAATATCAAGCCTTGTTAAAAACAGAGGGTATAAATGTTGTGTTTACAGATAAAGCTGTAAATAGAATTGCAGAGATCGCTTATCAAGTGAATCAGGATACCGATAACATTGGTGCGAGAAGACTTCATACCATCCTTGAGAAATTATTGGAGGATTTATCTTATGAAGCACCTGACGTCACAATGGAAACAATTGAAATTACGCCAGCATATGTCGATCAAAAGCTAAACACTATTGTAAAAAATAAAGACTTAAGTCAGTTTATTTTGTAAAAATATTCGTAAAAAAATGGAGGATTAATTTAAAAATGGAACTATTAAATCGCGCAAGAAAAATCAACTCAATGCTACAGAAGGCAACTGGTAAATCAGTAAACTTTAATGACATGGCTGCATCTCTTACAGATGTAATCAGAGGTAATGTTTTCATTCTTAGTAGAAGAGGAAAACTATTAGGTTATGCAATCAACCAAGAAATTGAAAACGAGCGTATGAAATCAATGCTTGAGGAAAGACAATTTCCAGAGGAATACACAGAAGGTCTTTTCCACATCCATGAAACAACAGCTAACTTAGATATCAATAGCCAATACACAGTTTTCCCGGTTGAAAACCGCGACCTATTCAAAACAGGTTTAACAACTATCGTACCAATTATCGGTGGTGGAGAACGTTTAGGTACATTAATCATCGGTAGATTAAAAGAAAGCTTCAATGACGATGACTTACTACTTGCTGAATATGGTGCAACAGTTGTAGGTATGGAAATTCTTCATGAAAAAACAGAAGAAATCGAAATGGAAGCAAGAAGCAAAGCTGTCGTACAAATGGCTATCAGCTCATTATCGTATAGTGAGTTAGAAGCAATTGATCATATTTTTGAAGAGCTTAATGGACATGAGGGCTTACTAGTAGCAAGTAAAATTGCTGACCGTGTAGGTATTACTCGATCTGTAATTGTAATTGCATTACGTAAACTAGAAAGTGCTGGCGTTATTGAGTCTCGTTCTTTAGGTATGAAAGGAACTTATATTAAAGTATTGAACGATAAGTTCTTAGTAGAATTAGACAAATTGCGTTCAAGATAATAATTATTAATAAAAAGGAATTCACGGCAATTTTGCTGTGAATTCCTTTTTTTATGGATAACTAATAGAAAAGCAATGAACTCCCAATTAGAATATATAAAACGGATGTATCTCTATTTTCTGTAATACCGAAATACGACTGTTTTATAACGGAAGTGATAGTTTGGTATGAAAAATAATGATGGAATGAACACCAAAGTTGTTATCGGATCGCAAAAATAGGATAAGTTTTTACAAGTTTCAACAGAAAATTGTTTAATTATGTTAAAAATAGACTTCTTATGGAAATTTCAGCTAAAATAATAGTTAAATATACCTAGTATCAAGTTACTGTTTTAGGAAGGAGGTTGGAAAAATGTCGAATTTTGATAGACTTTATAGGGGATATAAATTACAATATTCGTATACTATTTATTATTTCTGTCCGTCTTTCGTTTTTTATTTGATAAAGGAGGTAGTGAGAATGGACTTATTTAGTGGGACAATTAACACATTACAGCAATCTTTAAATTATGCATCAGTTAAAAACCAAACGATATCTTCGAATATAGCAAATGTCGATACCCCTAATTATAAAGCGAAAGATGTCGTATTTAAAGATGTATTAAATAACGAATTACAGAGTTCTTTGACTGCAAAGCGAACAAACTCCAGACATTTACCATTCGAAAATGAACCACGACAATCATTCAATGTTATGACACGCAATGATACAACCTACAACCACAATGGAAATAATGTTGATATTGATAAAGAAATGTCAGAGCTGGCTGAAAACCAAATTTATTATCAAAGTTTAATAGATCGTCTTAATGGTAAGTTTAGTAGTTTACAAATGGTTATAAAAGGAGGTAGATAACGATGTCAATATTTAATGCATTTAATGCTAGTTCAAGTGCCCTAACAGCACAACGATTACGAATGGATGTTATCTCTTCTAATATTGCAAATGCGAATACAACCAGAGCTACAGTTAATGAAAACGGAGAGTATGAGCCATATCGACGAAAAATGGTGGAAATGGAACCAGCTGACAAGAGTTTTCAATCTTTCTTGCAAAAGGCAACTAACACGTCATCGAATCCAGCAAGTGGTGTAAAGGTTTCTGGGATTGTGGAGGATGAAGAACCATTTAAATTATCCTATGATCCGACACATCCAGATGCTAATGAAGCTGGATATGTACAATTACCGAATGTTGATCCACTAAAGGAAATGGTGGACTTGATGAGTGCAACTAGATCATATGAGGCAAACATCACAGCACTAAACGCAAGTAAAAGTATGTTAATGAAAGCATTGGAAATTGGTAAATAAGGAGAATGGTCATGAATCTATCAGTTAACGGATTAACAAATAATGCAATTGAGCCTAGTATTTCAAAAACAACGATAGCTCCTGGTAAAGCACAAGCAAATTTCGCAAATGCTTTAAAGAATGCGATTAACAATGTGAATGAATTGCAAATTCAATCAGATCAGAAAACAGAAGCACTTGCACAGGGGAAAATTGATGATTTACATGATGTCATGATTACTGCTCAGAAAGCAAGTATCACGCTAGAGGCAACTGTAGAGGTTCAACGTAAAGCAATTGACGCTTATAACGAAATTATGAGAATGCAAGTATAATAGCTTTTCTAGCTATTATATCGGCAAGTTATACAAAGCTTTAATAGTAAATTTAGCAGATTGATGATTGTTTTTTAAAAAATCTGCTTTCGTACAACGAATAGCATTCGCGAACGTGGCGAGTGTCAAGCTTTCTAACATCAGTTTAGAAATTTGGCGGGGGAGTACATGAACGAAAAAATAATGAAATTTAATGAAACGGCAAAAACTTTTTGGTCAAAACGGTCGAAAAGTCAAAAGGGGTTAATACTTGGTTCGATCGTTGCGGTTATTGCGTTAATAATAGTCATTTCATTATTTGCAACGCGATCGGATTACGTCCCATTATATAATAATTTGTCCTTGCAGGAAGTTGGGCAAATCAAAGGTGAGTTAGATACTAGAGGTATTCCTTACGAGCTTCAGGATGGCGGAACGACGATTATGGTTCCGAAAGAACAAGCAGATGGATTACTTGTGGATCTAGCAGGGCAAGGAATTCCAAATAGTGGTAATATTGATTACTCGTTTTTCAGCGAGAACTCTTCTTGGGGGATCACCGATAATGAATTCAATATTATGAAGCTAGATGCTATGCAAACAGAATTAGCAAACCTGATTAAAGGTATTGAAGGAATCAATGATGCCCAAGTGATGATTAATATGGCCAAGGATCCGGTTTTTGTAAGTGAAGCAACACAACCTACAACAGCTGCAATCATCTTAAATACAGCACCAGGCTATCAATTCGAAGGTAATCAAATCAATGCACTATATCAATTGGTTTCTAAGGCTGTACCGAATCTGCAACCTGAAAACATCAGCATTATGAATCAATACTTCGAGTATTACGATCAAAACACACAAAATGCTTCAACAGGTTTCCAAGATGCATACACGTATCAACAAACAGTGAAAAAAGATGTAGAGCGTGACATTCAACGAAGAGTACAACAAATGCTTGGAACAATGGTAGGCATGGATAATGTTATTGTTTCGGTTACAACCGATATTGATTTCACCCAAGAAAACCGTGTGGAAGAAATTGTAGAACCAGCTGATCCAGAAACAATGGAAGGTTTACCAGTTAGTGTAGAGACTATTCGTGAAACCTATACCGGTGATGGCGCACAAGCTGGTGGCTTGGCGGGAACAGGTGAAGAAGATATTACGAATTACCCAGGAGCCGAAGAAGGCGAAAACGGGGAGTATGAGTATATCAAAGAAACGATTAATAATGAGTTCAATCGAATTCATAAAGAAATAGTAGAAAGTCCTTATAAAATTCGTGACTTAGGTATTCAAGTTGCGGTGGACAGTGTTAAACAGCAGGACGGAGAAGAGATAGAGTATCTCTCTCAACAAGATATGATGGTAGTTGAGGACGGGATTACATCTATTTTGAATTCCATAATCTCAACATCAATTGATGGAGCATATGGCGAAGTAGCACCTGAAGAGAAAACGTCAATTGTTTTCCAAGAATTTAGTGGAAGTAATGGATTAGCACAAGAAACTGGCTTTAAGATTCCATTATGGATGTATATTGTCGGCGGTTTATTGCTCGTAATCATTATTATTCTCGTTATCATGCTTATGATGAGGAAATCGAAGCAAGAAGAATATGAAGAAGAGGAATACGAATCAGAAGCAATTGCAACATTACCTGATCTTGATGAACAAGAAGAATCAGATTCGATACAACGCAGAAAACAACTAGAGAAAATGGCAAAAGAAAAACCAGAGGAATTTGCGAAGTTACTAAGAGGTTGGATTGGGGACGAATAGGAGGTTACCTGCATGGCTAGACAACAAACTGAATTATCGGGAAAACAAAAAGCGGCAATTCTCTTAATCTCCCTTGGTCCAGATGTATCGGCTCAAGTATATAAGCATCTTACCGAGGAAGAAATTGAGAGGCTGAGTCTTGAAATATCATCCGTAAAAAAAAGTAGATGCAACTATGAAAGAAGAAGTGCTTGAACAGTTTCATCAAATCGCACTGGCGCAGGATTATATATCACAAGGTGGTATTGGTTATGCCAAAACTGTGCTAGAAAAAGCTTTTGGGGAAAGTGAAGCGAGCAATATTATTAATCGTCTCACATCCTCATTGCAAATAAGACCGTTTGACTTTGCACGAAAAGCAGATCCCCAACAAGTATTAAACTATATTCAAGGGGAGCATCCTCAAACAATTGCACTAGTACTATCTTATTTTGATCCAGAACAAGCAGGACAAATTTTATCTGCTTTACCACAGGAAATGCAAGCAGATATTGCAAAACGAATTGCGACGATGGATTCCACATCACCAGAAATAATTAGTCAGGTGGAAGAAGTGTTAGAACGTAACATTTCTTCATCCTTTACAGAGGATTACACACAGGCTGGTGGAATTCAAACAGTGGTAGAAGTATTAAATGGCGTAGACCGTAGTACTGAACGTACTATTTTAGATGCACTAGAAATACAAGATCCAGAATTAGCAGATGAAATTAAGAAACGAATGTTTGTATTCGAGGATATTGTTATTCTTGATAACCGTGCAATCCAACGTGTTATTCGTGAAGTGGAAAACGAGGACCTTCGTCTTGCGCTGAAAGTTGCTAGTGATGAGGTGAAAGAAATCGTCTTTAAAAATATGTCACAACGTATGGCGGACACCTTTAAGGAAGAAATGGAATATATGGGGCCGGTTCGACTACGTGATGTAGAAGAAGCACAATCACGAATTGTGGCAATCATTCGTCGACTAGAGGATGTCGGTGAGATTGTGATTGCTCGTGGTGGAGGAGACGATATCATTGTCTAATTCGGAAACAAAACGAGTTATCCAAATTAAGCAAATTGAACTTCCGGTTGACGAAGAACAGATTAGTTATCAAGCTGACTTACAAGCAGAATTAGCTGAACTTCATCAAGCAAAAGCAGATCTAGAAGCGATCCAACAGCAGAGAGAAATACTCCTAGCAGATACGGATAAAGAAATTCAAGCTATGCGTGAAAGCTGGGAAACAGAAAAGCTTAAGCTAATGGAGGCTGCAAAAGAAACCGGTTATCAGGAAGGGTTTGCACAAGGAAAAGAAGAGAGTATTACGCAATATCAAGAACTTCTTGAGCAGGCCAATTCCATTATTATAGCATCTAAAAAGGATTACGAAGCCACGATTGAAAAGAGTGAAGAATCCATTCTAATGCTTGGATTACAAGTGGCAGAAAAGGTAATTAAGCAACAACTTAAAGATGACCCAGCATCATTTGTACCGATTGTGAAAGATGCAATCAGTACCATTAAAGACCAACGCGTGCTATCCATTTATTTGCATCCAGATCATTATGAATATGTTTTATCGCAGAAATCAGAACTGGAACGAATACTAGAAAAGAAGGCCGAGCTTTCTATCTATGTGAACGAAAGCCTTGAAGCCGGAAGCTGTGTCATTGAACATCCATTTGGCAAAATAGATGCAAGTGTAGATACACAATTATCTCAAATACAACATGTATTGCATGAAATTGTAATGGAGAATAAAGAATGAATCTAACAAGTTACCTGAATGCAATTGAAGAAGCAGATGTATACAAACGCTATGGTAAGGTTCAGCGTGTTGTGGGTATCATGATTGAGTCAGTTGGTCCTGCCGCTAATATTGGCGAGGTTTGTTATATTCATTCTGCGATGAACATGAATAAAAAGCCTGTTCTTGCAGAAGTTGTCGGATTTCATGATGAAAAAGTTATCTTGATGCCGTACAACGAAGTGACCGAAATCGGTCCGGGTTGCCTAGTAGAATCTACTGGAAAACCTTTAACAGTCAAGGTAGGTAGGGGATTAATTGGCATGGTAATTGATTCATTAGGAAAACCATTAGATCAATCAGCTTTGCCTAAAGGTTTATCGAACTTTCTAACTGAACAAGCGCCACCTAATCCAATGAGTAGACCGACGATATCAGACCCAATTCAAGTTGGTGTCAAAGCAATTGATTCGATGCTTACAGTTGGTAGAGGACAGCGTATTGGTTTATTTGCTGGAAGTGGTGTAGGGAAAAGTACTCTACTAGGAATGATTGCTAGAAATAGTAAAGCAGATATTAATGTAATTGCCTTAATCGGTGAGCGTGGACGTGAAGTTCGAGAGTTCATTGAGAAAGATCTCGGTCCTGAAGGTTTAGAAAAGTCAATTGTTGTTGTAGCGACCTCTGATCAACCTGCACTGATGCGAATTAAAGGGGCATATACAGCGACAGCAATTAGCGAATATTTTCGTGATTTAGGCTACCAGGTTAATTTAATGATGGATTCAGTAACACGTGTTGCAATGGCTCAACGAGAAGTAGGGTTAGCAACTGGTGAACCACCAACGACAAAAGGATATACACCTTCTGTTTTCTCTATCTTACCGAAGCTGTTGGAGAGAACTGGTACCAATAGCCATGGCGCAATTACAGCCTTTTATACGGTGCTAGTAGATGGAGATGACATGAATGAACCTATTGCTGATACGGTTCGAGGGATACTTGATGGACACTTTGTAATGGATCGAAAGCTAGCAGAGCAAGGGCAATACCCTGCTATTAATATCTTGAAATCGATTAGCCGGGTAATGAATCAAGTTGTCACACCTGAGCATTTAGAACTTGCACAGCAGACGCGTTCATTATTAGCAAAATATGAAGATAATAAAGAGCTAATTCAAATCGGAGCCTATAAACGAGGTACTGATCATGAAATTGATAAAGCAATTCTTTATTATCCGAAAATCCAACAATTTTTGAAGCAGAGCGTTGACGAAAGATTAACATTTGAGGAAACGTTTGAGAAGCTAAAATTGCTTCTAAATGGAGGTAGTTAACAATGGCAGGAACTCTAGCATTAACGAAAATACTTGATATTCGAGAGCTGGAAAAGAAGAATGCCCAGGTTGAATATCACCAGTCCGTTGAATCGTTTGAACAAGTAGCTACAAAATTGTTTCAGTTGCTTAAACAAAAGGAATCAGCTGAAGAAATGTACGAAGAAGCGTTATGTGAAAACATGGATCTTGAGCAAATTCAAGATCAAATCGCCTATATCGAAACGTTAAACAAACGGATTATTGTACTGCAAGAACAAGTACAGCAAGCGAGAACACAAATGGAAACAAAGCAAGTGTTGCTCTCAGAAGCTCATGTAGAAGCCAAAAAGTTCGAAAAGATTATCGAGTTCCGTACAAGAGAAGAACTAGAGGTAATTAAGAAAGAAGAAAAAGCACTAATGGATGACATATCTATCCAACAATATCTTAGTCACAAAAATAGGTGAATGCGATGGCAAAGGGAAATGTAATAGAAAAAGAAAAAATGAATCCATTCCTATGGTTCTTATTTGCAATAGTAATACCGGTCATCATTGCATTGACGTTAACAATTATCGTTTTCGCAGTGGCTGGGGTAGATGTAATTGACTGGGCCAAAAATAAAGGGAATAACATTCCAGTAATTTCATCCCTCATTACGACTGACGAGGAAGCTAGGGAAGAGAAGAAACAAGAAGACATCGATGCAAAGCTTGCCTCAAAGGATGAGAAAATCGAGCAACTAACTGTTGAGAAAGAAGATCTTGAGGGTCAGATTGAACAGCTGAAGTTAGAGGTGCAAAAGCTAAACCGTGATATGGAAGTAGCTTCAGCTAGTGCACAGCAAGATGACGAAATCGATCAGACTTCCAATCAAACCGTAAAAAAAATATCTAGTTCATTTACTGAAATGAAGAGTAAGCAGGCGGCTTTGATTTTAGAAGAGCTTGAGACGAATGCAGCCTATATGCTCCTAAGTGAAATGACCGATGAAGAACGTGGCGTAATTATGGAGAGCATGAATCCAGAGAAGGCTGCTACTATTACGGAAATGTTTATAGAAGCTCGATAATCATTCGAATTTGAAAGGAGGTGACAACATGAACGCGATGGGAATGATATTACAGGCTCCACCGACAACAGAAGTAAAAGGTAACCTGAATAAGAATGCTGCAAAAGCGAGCGAAGGAACAGTATCTTTTCCTAGTCTATTAAAAAAAGGTGAAATAGAACAAGGACAAGCACAGGCGCTTCTTTCAGCGGCGGTTCAGACATCAAATGCATTAATACCTGCAACCGGAGAAATAAAGGTGGAATTACAATCCTTCCTAGAAGCGATGAATCTGCAACCTAGTGATTTGCTAGGAATGGTCGAAGAGACAGTAGATAATCCGAACAATGAATTAGCAGCTAGTCTACTTGGGTTAATAACGAATAACCAACAGGATACAACGGAATCACTTGATTCGGAGCTATCTGTACAAGCACTTGATGCTACTATGGGTATTCACCTCAATCAAGAGGAACTGGAAAAGCTAGAACAACAGCTAACAGCGATTTTAGCAAAATTAGAAAATCTCCTAGCAACTGTTTCGACGGAAGAGGATAGTAAAAAAATTGCTCCAAAGATGCTAGAGTTGTTGCAGCAGTTAACGAAACTAGAAGCTAAGCTAGCTGGAACAAACCCAACATCTGATGTAGTAAATCGTTCTATTAACCTTGACCTTGAACAATATCCTGCTTTGAAAGAGATTATTGTCGCTTTTCAAAATCGAAGCAATCTCTCAGCAAAACAACTTTACAACAGTGACTCTCAAGTAACCACCAAAGATGTTGCAAAATGGATTGAGAATGCGATTCGTAATCAGCAGGTTTCCGAGGCAGCTGGAACTACTGGACAAACTACAGCAGTTGAACAAGAAGTTCCTGGATTACAGGATGCAACGAAAGTGTCAACTAATGTAAATCAACCAGTACAACAAGCGACCTTCCAGACGAATACAGCATTACCGAAGCTGGAACAATTCGTTATTTATGTTAATCAAAATCAAAGTAGTCAATCGGTTGAACAGCAAGTTATGGATCAATTTCAGCAAGTGATGAAATCAAGCAAATTCATGACGACGCCAAACGGTTTAAATCAACTGTCAATTGCCCTTCGTCCAGACAATCTTGGTGAAATGATGATTCGTTTAACCCAAATTAACGGGGAAATGACTGTTAAAATTTTAGTCACATCACAAGCTGCCAAGGATATGTTGGAATCGAATATGAATCAATTGAAGCATATGTTTTCTCCACAACAAGTCGTTATTGAACGTCAGGATGTTATTAGTGGACAAACACAAAATCCAACCAAGCAGAATGATGAACAATCATTAAACAGTCAACAACAAGGTCAATCTGACCATTCAGAGCAACAAGAAAAAAATCATAGCGAAGAAGATTTTCAATCACAATTAAATGAAATGATTCTGAATGAGAAAGTGTAGGTGAGTAAATTGCCAACAATTGATCCATCGTTGTATTTGAGAAATCAATCAACAACAAGAGTACCAAGTAGTGAACTTGGTAAAGATGAATTTTTAAAAATCTTGATGGCCCAACTATCCAATCAGGATCCAACGAGTCCGATGGAAGACCGTGAATTCATTTCACAGCTAGCTCAATTTTCATCATTAGAACAGATGATGAACATGACCAACTCAATTAGTTCGCTTGTTCAAAATCAAATGATTTCACCAGTAATTCAGTATAGCCATATGATTGGTAAGGATGTTTCATACCAAGATTATGATGAAGAAACAGGTAAAAAGCTTGATATCGTAACAAGTGAGGTTGTTTCTGTTAGTCAATACGAGGGCTTTGCCGTACTCGAATTGGAGAATGGTAAGAAGATTTACGCGGATACAGTCCTAGAAGTAAGAGCAAAGGAAGCAAAAGAGGAATCAGCTGAAACGGAATAGCGGGCTAGCAGTAAAGGAAGTGAAAAGCTATGGATCATCGAATCCATCAAGTGCCTAGACAGCACGCTCTACAATTTCCTGCAGTACCGAAAACGAATCATCCTAGTGAATCGAAGCTAGATTTCAAATCGATTCTCCAGGAACAGCAGGAATTGAAAATTAGTAAGCATGCAACGGAAAGACTTCAAGAACGAAATATTCAATTGAATGACAAGCAATGGCAGTTAATCAATGATAAAGTTGTTGAAGCAAAAGAAAAAGGCATTACCGATTCGTTAGTAGTGATGAATAATGCTGCTCTACTCGTAAGTGCTAAAAACAATACCGTTGTAACAGCAATGAATTTAGAAGAAGCATCAAACAGAATCTTCACAAATATCAATGGAACAATTTTAATTAACGAATAGGCTGGACCCTATTGGGAGGCCAATAAGCTGTTGACTGATTGATACAGCTATCAAAAACCGATTAAAGGGGAGAACGAAATGTTACGTTCAATGTATTCAGGTATTTCAGGAATGAAAAACTTTCAAACAAAATTAGATGTAATTGGTAACAACATTGCCAATGTTAATACATCAGGCTTTAAAAAAGGTCGAGTAACCTTCCAAGATATGATGAGTCAGATGACAACAGGTGCACAAGCACCAACAACTGGACCAGCAGGAAATATGATGCGTGGTGGGGTAAACCCAGCACAGGTTGGTTTAGGTTCACAGCTTGGATCAATTGACAATATTCACACACAAGGTTTCCGTCAAACAACAAACAACCCACTAGACTTCGCTCTAGAGGGAGATGGAATGTTTGTGTTAGCAAGTGATCTAGTACCAGGTAATTTAGAAAACTCTAATGTAGCCTATACTCGTGCAGGTAATTTTTATTTGGATGAACAAGGAAACATTGTAAATCCTCAAGGGTTATACCTAATGGGCTATACACAGCAGAATAATGCAGGTACACAAATCACTGCAACTGATGATGCTAGTATTCAGACGCGTATTACAACAGTAAATGGCGAAACAACTATTGAAATTATTCATCCTGAAAACAATGCTGGGATTTATGCGGAAGGTTTAGAGCCAGAAGTAACTACTGATGAAGATAACAATATTATTGAGACTTATATTTTACCAAATAATGTTGGACAAGTTGTTGTAACCACAGCTCCAGATGGAACAATCACAGTTACAACTCCAGATGATCCAGCAGGTTCACAAGGTACTTCAAGTGAACTTAATGTCGATGGCATCAACTATGATCTAGTTGGCCCGATTAACATCCCAGAAAACGCTCAAAGCTTCAGTGTACAAGCAAATGGTACAGTTAACTATGTTGATGAAAATGGGAACACAAGAGTAGCTGGTCAAATTGCACTTGCTAACTTCTCCAACCCAGGTGGTTTACAAAAAGCTGGAAGTAACTTGTTCTTAAATAGTGCTAACGCTGGTTATACTGGACTAATTATTCCAGAAACAGAAGGTGCTTCTGTCGTTAGTGGTGCACTTGAAATGTCAAACGTAGATCTTTCTGAAGAATTTACAGAGATGATCACAGCACAGCGTGGATTCCAAGCAAACACAAGAATTATTACAACTTCTGATGAAATCCTACAAGAACTCGTTAACTTAAAACGATAATAGGGAGGTAGGAAGTGCCCTGAAGTATTAGGGCACTTCTTCCAATAACATGATAAAACTAAAACGGCTAAATGGTGAATCATTCACCTTGAATGCATTTATGATTGAGCAAATCCAGTCCTATCCCGATACAACAATCACCTTACTAAACGGTAAAAAAATTGTTGTAAAGGAAAAAGAAGAAGAGGTAGTTGAACTTATAACATCTTATTATAAGCGGATAGGAATAATACATGCACTAAGTGAGGTGGAAAAAAGAAGTGAGTAAATTAGTGAAAACAATGCTTTTATCGTTAGTCATTATCATTTTAATTGGTGTTGTTGCAGCTGTAATTGTTTTAAATGTTATAGAAAAACGGGAACAAGGTGACGAACAATCCATTGATGAGATTGTTGAATACTCGTATCAAACACCTGAAATTACAACGGATCTTAGTGATGGTAGCTTTGTTCGTATACAATTTCAAATAGTGACAGACAGTAAAGAAGCACGAGAAGAAATCGAAAAGCGGGAATTTCAAGTCCGCAATATTTTAATTAAGGAATTAGCTACTATGGATGAGGAATCCTTTAAAACAGGCCTAACCAATGTAGAGGATAGTCTACTTACTAAGTTAAACGAAGTAATGACAGATGGCTTAGCGACAGACGTATACACAATCAATAAAATTTTACAGTAGAAAAACAATACTCCGATATGGAGGTGAGTATCTGTGGCAGAAGAAGTTCTCTCGCAAAATGAAATCGACGCCCTTTTATCAGCATTAACTACTGGTGACATGGACGCAGAAGAGCTAAAAAAAGAGGAAAAAGAGAAACGGGTTCGGGTCTATGATTTCAAACGTGCACTACGATTTTCAAAAGACCAAATTCGAAGCATCGGTAGAATACACGAAAACTATGCACGACTTTTAACGACATTGTTTTCTTCCCAGCTTCGAACCTATGTAAACATTACAGTTGCTTCCGTCGACCAAATTCCGTATGAAGAATTTATCCGATCGATTCCCAAAGTTACCGTAATTAACCTATATAATATAGCACCACTAGATGGTAGAATTATCATGGAAGTCAATCCGAACATTGCCTATGGAATGCTTGATCGTTTATTAGGTGGTCGAGGGGACTCCATTAATAAAATCGATAATCTAACAGAGATTGAAACAATCCTTATTTCGCAATTATTCGATAAGGCAACCATTAGCTTAAAAGAAGCGTGGTCTTCTCTTATTGACACTGAACCAGTATTAGAGGATATGGAAATCAATCCACAGTTTCTACAATTAGTATCGCCAAACGAAACGGTAGTTGTTGTATCGTTAAACACAGCTATTGGTGAAGTGAGTGGTATGATTAATATTTGTATTCCGCATATCGTATTAGAACCAATTCTTTCTCGATTGTCTGTACAATATTGGATGCAAAATGCAACGAAAAAGCCAGATCCAGAAGCGCTCGATAAACTTACACGAAATATTGAAAAAGTGTTTGTTGATGCAAAAGCAATTCTTGGAGAAACAACAATTAATTTACAACAATTACTAGCGTTAAATACAGATGATGTCATTGCATTAAATCGTCCAGTTGAACAGCCGTTAGTGTTAAAAGTCAATGACGAAGCCAAATTCCATGTACAGCCAGGTAAATTTAAAAATAAATTATCTGTACAGATATTGGACGAAATAAAGGGAGGGGTTGAAGAATGATGAATGATGGAATGCTTTCCCAAGACGAGATAGATGCACTATTAAAAGTTGGTGCAGATGAAGAACCGAAGGAAACAAAAGAAACGACTCATGAAGAAATAGATAGTAGCAAGTATCTTTCCAATACCGAAATCGATACATTAGGTGAGATAGGAAATATATCTTTTGGAAGCTCAGCAACTACGCTTTCAACACTTTTAAATCATAAAGTCGAAATCACAACACCATCCGTATCAATCATTAGTAAGAATCAAATCGATGAAGCATTTCAATTTGAACATGTAAGTGTTCAAGTAAATTATGTAGAGGGCTTCTCCGGTAAAAATGTACTGGTGATTAAGGCAGAGGATGCTGCGGTTATTTCCGATGTCATGTTAGGTGGTACTGGTGAAGGTCCGTTTGAAGAGTTGAATGAAATTCATCTAAGTGCAGTACAAGAAGCCATGAACCAAATGATGGGTGCTGCAGCTACTAGTATGTCAACCGTATTTGATAAGCGTGTTGATATTTCACCACCGTCTATTTCGCAATCAGCCGTTGCAGAAGATCATGGTGATGATGAATTCTTTGTAAAAGTATCATTCCAATTAAAGGTAGGCAGCTTAATTGATTCTAGTATTATGCAATTAATGCCAATTCATTTTGCTAAGCAATTGGTTGAAGATTTATTAGAGGAAGAACAAGCTGCACAAGCAGAAGCTGCTGTAGCAGTTGCAGAACCAGTTATGCAACAAGAAACAGCATATAGTACGCAACAGATGGCTACACAAACTCAGGTAAATGAGGGGACTCCAATTCAGACAATGAATACGAGTAATGAAACACAATTTATCGGTAACCAAGCAATTTTGAATAAAAACAATGTGCAACAAGCTGAGTTTTCTAATTTTAGTTCTCAAGGTCCAGTAACCAATCAGCATCGTAATCTTGATATGCTACTTGATATTCCATTGAAGGTTACGGTTGAGCTCGGCCGTACGAAGCGTACGATTAAGGACATTTTAGATTTAACTGCAGGGTCAATAGTGGAGTTAGATAAACTAGCTGGGGAACCTGTTGATATTTTAGTTAATGATAAATTAATCGCACAAGGTGAAGTAGTAGTAATCGATGAAAACTTTGGTGTCCGAGTGACTGATATAATTAGTCAGTCTGATCGACTCATGAAGCTGAAATAATCACACTAGGGGGATATAACAATGAGTAATCGCATTTTAATAGTAGATGATGCTGCATTTATGCGCATGATGATTAAAGATATTTTATCGAAAAACGGTTTTGAGGTAGTAGGAGAAGCACAAGATGGTGCACAAGCTGTACAGATGTACCAGGAGCTTACACCAGATTTAGTTACGATGGATATTACAATGCCTGAAATGGATGGATTATCCGCATTGAAAAAAATTAGAGAAACGAATCCAGAAGCAAAAATCATTATGTGTTCTGCAATGGGTCAACAAGCAATGGTTATTGATGCTATTCAAGCAGGTGCAAAAGATTTTATCGTAAAACCATTCCAAGCAGATCGTGTAATTGAAGCAATCCAAAAAGCATTGGACTAAGAAACGAGTGAGTACGTTGATTAAAAAAAGCGGTTTAGGGATCCTTTTAGGAGTATTATGTATCTTCCTATCATTACCTACTTTTGCATTTGCAGAAGGGGATTTGGTGAAGGATATGTTCCCTGAAAATGCAGATGAACAAGGAGAAGAATCTCCAAACGATAATACAGAAAATAATACTGAACTTGGTGAAACGCCAGTTGCTGAACCAGAAGTAGATAATGGCTCCTTAGTATGGGACATTATCAAAATGGTTTTCGCGTTATTGTTAATTCTTGTGTTGATTTATTTATTGCTCAAATTTCTCAATAAGCGAAATAAGTTATTTAGCCAGGTGAGGGCATTAGAAAATCTAGGTGGAATAACAGTTGGACCAAGTAAATCCATTCAACTTGTACGAGTTGGAAGTAAGATTTACCTAATTGGTGTTGGCGAGAATGTCCAGTTACTTGAGGAAATTGAAGATGAAGCCATCAAGAATGAACTTCTACAAAGCTTCGAACAACAGACAGAATTTAAAGCAGGAAATATTTTATCTGTGTTTCAATCGAAAGCTGGACAAGCGACTAGTGAACCAAATCAAACAAAAAATGATTTTAAAAATCTGTTTTCAAGTGAACTAGAAAAGTTAAAACAAAACAGAAAAAAACTACTAACGAAGCAAGTCGAGAAGGAAGATAGTCATGAATGAATTTATGGATATGTTTTCTAGTTCAGATCCTGCAAATGTGTCTACTTCAGTAAAATTAATCCTGTTATTAACAGTCTTTTCATTAGCACCAGGTATTCTGATTCTAATGACAAGCTTTACAAGAATTATTATCGTATTATCATTTGTTCGAACATCACTAGCGACACAGCAAATGCCGCCGAATCAAGTACTCATTGGAATTGCGTTATTTTTAACATTTTTTATTATGGCACCAACCTTTAATGAGGTTTACGAAGAAGGCTTGCAACCATTATTTAATGAAGAAATTACATTGGATGAGGCCTATGATCGGGCAAGCGAACCAATAAAGAGTTTTATGGCCAACCATACTAGACAAAAAGACCTGGCATTATTTTTAAATTATGCCCAAATTGAAACACCTGAGAGTATTAATGATATCCCAATGACAGCAATGGTACCCGCATTTGCCATCAGTGAGCTTAAAACTGCATTTCAAATGGGCTTTATGATTTTTATACCATTTTTAATTATCGATATGGCTGTTGCAAGTATTTTGATGTCCATGGGGATGATGATGTTACCGCCAGTTATGATATCACTACCATTTAAAATATTGCTATTTGTTATGGTAGATGGCTGGTATTTAATTACACATTCCTTATTATCAGGTTTTTGAGTAGGTTTAGAGCAGAAAAGGAGGTTTTGTCTTGAGTAGTGAATTTGTTTTAGCTTTGGCAGAAAAAGGAATTTATACCGTATTACTTGTGACAGGTCCATTGCTTATACTTGCACTTGCTGTAGGGTTGTTAGTAAGTATTTTTCAAGCAACCACTCAGATTCAAGAACAAACACTTGCCTTTATTCCAAAGATTGTTGCAGTTTTAGTAGGATTAATATTCTTCGGTCCGTGGATGCTTTCAACGATGATTGAATTTACGGCAGACATATTTCAAAATCTAAATCGGTTTGTAGGGTAACCCATGTTAGACTTAATATCGCTTAATAGTTTTCCTATATTTTTATTAATTTTAGTTCGCGTATTGGGCTTTTTTGTTACAATGCCACTCATTTCTTATCGGACAATTCCACTTCCATTTAAAATTGGGATTAGCTTCTTTTTAGCATTTATGATGTTTTATACTGTTGATTCTTCATCCATCGTAATTGATGAGATGTATTTCTTTTTAGTGATTAAAGAAGCGCTGGTAGGAATTTTAGTAGGTTTAATTGGTTATATTATTGTTTCAGCTGTACAAGTTGCAGGTGGATTTATTGATTTTCAGATGGGGTTTGCAATCGCCAACGTGATGGACCCTCAAACAGGTGCCCAAAGCCCATTAACGGGACAATATTTTTATATCATTGCCTTACTATTCTTATTATCGGTTGATGGCCATCACTTGTTAATAGATGGAATCGTGAATAGTTATACATTTATTCCAATTGATGCTTATATTCCATTTCATGATGGGAATATTGCTGAATTTGTTATTCGAGCATTCAATACTATGTTTCTCATAGCTTTCCAAATTTCTATCCCAATAGTAGGATGTTTGTTTTTAGTGGATGTAGCACTCGGCATTATTTCACGAACTGTTCCACAGCTTAATGTATTTGTTGTCGGGCTCCCATTAAAGATTTTAGTTAGCTTTGCAGCAATACTCGTGTTCTTAAGCTTGTATATTGTTCTTGTGAGGAATTTATTTACGACAATGTTTGAGACAATCCAAGGACTTATGCAGTTATTCGGAGGTGCGTAGGCTTGCAGTTACAGCTTGATTTACAATTCTTTGCAGGAGAAAAAACGGAAAAAGCTACGCCAAAGAAACGAAGCGATGAGCGAAAAAAAGGTAGAGTAGCCAAAAGCCAAGATATTAACACGGCATTTCTATTATTGTTTGTTTTAATTTTAATGGCTGTATTTGGAAGCTTTATGAAGGATAATATGCTTGCTCTGTATCAGCACTCCTTTACGGAATATATCAATTGGGAACTTACCGAAAATAACATTTTTCAACTATTTACTGAAGCTACCATCGAGCTTGTCAAAATTATTGCTCCAGTATTAGTAATTGCCTTAATAATTGGGGTAGCATCCAATTTAATGCAAATTGGCTTCTTATTCACGACAGAACCGTTAAAGTTTGATTTGAAAAAAATAGATCCTATCCAAGGTGCCAAGCGGATATTTTCGATGCGTGCCCTTGTTGAATTATTGAAGTCATTTCTTAAGATTGTTGTAATTGGTTCGATTACGTTTATGGTCATTTGGATATTCAAGGATGATATGCTGATGACAGCCTTCAAAAACGCGGAAAATGCACTAGCATTCTTCGGCAGGACAACCCTAATTATGGGGATCAGTGCTACGATAGCATTACTCTTTTTAGCAGTTTTTGACTATGCTTACCAGCGCTATGATTTTGAGAAGAATATGCGAATGTCCAAACAGGATATAAAGGATGAATATAAGAATATTGAAGGGGATCCTTTTATTAAATCCAAAATTAAAGAGAAACAACGTCAAATAGCAATGCGCCGAATGATGAGTGAAATTCCAAATGCTGACGTTGTTATTACAAACCCGACACATTATGCAATTGCTATTAAGTATGACGAGGATAAAGCAAGTGCACCTTATGTCGTTGGGAAGGGTGTTGACCATATCGCCTTTAAGATTAGAGAAATTGCCAAAGCAAATAATGTCATGACAGTGGAAAATAGACCACTTGCAAGGTCATTATATGCATCGGTTGAAATAGGAGAAGCAATCCCAGAAGAGTTCTACCAAGCGGTAGCAGAGGTGCTTGCTTACGTATACCGAATGGAGAAAAAAGTTTAGCAATAAGGAGAGACATCCATGAAAGCCCGTGACCTATCCGTTTTAATAGCCGTAATTTTAGTAGTCGTAATGTTAGTCATCCCGTTACCTGGATGGCTATTAAGTGTGTTTATCCTTATCAATATTATTCTTGCATTAATCGTACTTTTAGTTTCCATGAATACTCAGGAACCATTACAGTTCTCTGTTTTTCCAACCTTACTATTACTACTGACTTTGTTTAGACTTGCACTAAATGTTTCTACGACAAGATCAATCCTTAGTGAAGCAGATGCTGGGGGCGTTGTGGACACATTTGGTTCTTTTGTAATTGGCGATAATCCGTTAGTTGGTTTTGTTGTCTTTATCATTTTAGTTATTATTAACTTTTTAGTAATTACAAAAGGGTCCGAGCGTGTTTCTGAGGTAGCGGCTAGATTCTCACTAGATGCTATGCCAGGTAAGCAAATGAGTATTGATGCAGACTTAAATGCTGGATTAATTTCTGAACAAGAAGCAAAGGAAAGACGTAAAAAAGTTGAGAATGAAGCGGATTTTCACGGTTCCATGGATGGTGCTAGTAAATTTGTTAAAGGGGATGCAATTGCCGGAATCATCATTTTATTGATCAACATCATATTTGGGTTGATTATCGGAATGGTGCAAATGGGCTTTTCATTTCAAGAAGCAATTGACACGTTTATGCGCTTAACCGTAGGGGACGGGTTAGTAAGTCAAATTCCTGCATTATTAATTTCCACTGCGACCGGTATAGTGGTAACACGAAGCTCAGCAACTGGTAATAATCTTGGTAGTGATGTTAGTGCACAGCTGTTTCAATATCCGAAGCTATTATTTATTGCTGCAGGAACAATCTTCTTACTAGGGCTGACACCGATTAACTTTTTCTTAACAACAACGATTGCTTTAATTCTTGCTTTAGGGGCATACTATATGCTCCAGAAGCAGAAGGAACCAGAGGTTAAAGATGAAGAGGTTGATGACCAGACAGAAGGCTCCGCAATGAAGACACAGGAAAATGTAATTAGTCTTCTTAGCATGGATCCGATCGAATTTGAATTCGGCTATTCACTTATTCCGTTAGTGGATGCTAAACAAGGTGGCGACTTATTGGATCGTGTCATTATGATCCGCAGGCAATTAGCAATTGAACTTGGTATAGTCATCCCGGTAGTTCGTATTCGTGATAACATCCAGCTTAGTCCAAATGAATATCGCTTGAAAATAAAAGGAAATGAAGTAGCGTCAGGCGAAATATTACTCGATCACTACTTGGCCATGACGCCAGATATGGATAATGATTTGATTGACGGAATTGAAACAACAGAGCCAGCTTTTGGGCTACCTGCGAAATGGATTAGTGAAGAGAATAAAGATGATGCCGAGCTATCTGGTTATACGGTTGTGGATCCACCTTCTGTAGTGTCGACACACATTACTGAAGTAATTAAGCGTCATGCACATACTCTACTAGGAAGACAAGAAACGAAGGAACTAGTCGATCACTTAAAAGAAAATTATCCAATTTTAGTAGAGGAATTAACTCCAGATCCACTAGGAATAGGAGATATACAAAAGGTATTAGCGAAATTGCTACGAGAAAATGTCTCAGTTCGTAACTTACCTATCATTTTTGAAACGTTAGCAGATTTTAGCAAACTTACGAATGATCCAGAAATTTTAGGGGAATACGTCAGACAAGCACTCTCCTCACAAATTACAAAGCAATATGCAAATGCTGATAATTCTCTAAAGGTTGTAACTGTTTCTGGTAAGGTAGAAAAAATGATTGCAGAAAGCGTACAACAGACGGAACACGGTAATTATTTAGCACTAGAGCCAGATTCACAACAAGCAATTGTGAAGTCCATCAACGAAGAGGTTGAAAAGTTAACGCTACAGGAAGAAAATACGGTTATCCTATGCTCGCCTGCAATTCGGATGTATTTAAAACAATTATTAGATCGATTTTTACCACAGGTTGTCGTGCTGTCTTATAACGAATTAGAACCGACTGTACAAGTTCAAAGTGTTGGGGTGGTGAATGTTACATGAAGGTAAAAAAATACGTGGCACCAACAATGCCAGAAGCAATGAGCAGAATCCGAAAAGAGCTAGGAAAAGACGCTGTTATTCTTAGCTCGAAGGAGATTCAAGAAGGTGGCGTGTTAGGCTTCTTTAAAAAGCGTAAGATCGAAGTGGTTGCTGCACTGGATCAAAAACCAATACCAAAGCGACAACCGAACATACCAAAGCGTACACCACAGCCAGATACTGTCGAGAAAAAGCAAAACGTGACAGTGGAATCCGAAGTAATACAAGAGATTCGTAATATGAAACGTATGTTGGAGCAACAGTCCCTGCAACAAAAGGTTGGCAAATTTGAACTGGACTATCAGGCTGTTTTTCAATATTTACTTGATCAAGAAGTGGATGAGGCAATTGCCTCGTCCATTATGGAAAATGTTATCAAAAAACATAAGGAAACTGGGATTGCTCCAGACTATCCAACCATATCGAAGGATGTTCAAACAGAAATCGAAACAATGCTTTCAGATCTATCCTTTCATGGGTTCAGTAATTCAGCAAAAGTTGTTCATTTTATTGGTCCAACTGGTGTAGGGAAAACAACGACCATTGCAAAGGTAGCCGCTAACAGAATGCTACAAGAAAAAAAGAAGGTCGCCCTCATTACCATGGATACGTATCGGATTGCTGCAATCGAACAATTGAAAACATATGCCAAAATTTTAGAAACACCACTTGAAGTCGTTTATTCGGTTGATGACTACCAAAACGCCATCAAAAAGTTTCAGAACTATGACTTAATTTTAGTTGATACTGCTGGACGAAATTATCGAGATGAGCAATATGTAAAAGAACTAACGAAAACGATGCGTACAGATCAGCAAGTTGAAAATTATCTCGTGCTTTCATTAACCTCGAAGCCGAAAGATATGCATGACATTTATCATAGCTTCCGTCACGTAGATATAAGTGGATTGATTTTTACAAAAATCGATGAAACTAGGCAATATGGAAGCTTGCTCAATATTCCATTGACTGAGAAGCTGGACATTGCGTTTATCACTAACGGACAGGAAGTACCAGATAACATAATTAAACCGACAAAAGAAGTCATCAGTAACTATATAGTAGGTGATTTAATTGGTTCATGATCAAGCGGATAGCTTAAGAAGGCAGTTGGAAATATCGAAGCACCCAAGAGAAGCAAAGACGATTTCGTTTGTTAGTGGAAAAGGCGGCGTAGGAAAGTCGAATATTGCAGTCAATTTTTCACTAGAGCTTTGCCGACTAGGGAATAAGGTTATGCTAATTGATTTGGATATTGGAATGGGAAATGTCGAGATTTTACTTGGATTACATGCAGAAAAAACGATTGTAGATATGTTGCAAGATAATTTGCCTATTTATGATATTATGGAAGTAGGACCAAATAATTTGTCGTTTATTGCCGGAGGTTCTGGTCTTGCCAATTTGTTTTCCATGGATGAATACAAAATGGATTATTTCTTAGCACAGTATCAATCGATTACCAAGGAATATGACTATATTATTTTTGATATGGGTGCCGGTGCAACACAGGCAAGTATTGATTTTGTCTTAGCATCGGATGAATGTATCGTTGTCACGACACCAGAACCAACTTCGATCACTGATGCATATAGCATGATTAAGCATATTATTAGCTACAATCGGCAGGTGCCGTTTTATGTCGTTTTAAACCGAGCCGATACAATTAAAAATGGCTTACGTACTGTCGACAGATTTCGTAAAGTCATCATGCAATTTTTAGATATTGAGATTAAATTACTTGGTATTTTACCAGAAGATAAAGCTGTGTCAGCAGCCGTAATTCATCAGGCGCCTTTTGTGCTTGGCAATGAAAAAACGGCCATTACTAAATCTATTAAACAGCTTGCAGAGAAATATTCTAATAACGTAGTTGGATCGACTATAGAAGCAAATACTTCCTTTATTGATAGGTTAAAAGATCTTCTACGAAATAGGTAGGTGAATATTGTGTCTCCCATTCGAGTAATCGTGATTGATGATTCTGCATTTATGCGGAAAATGATCACGGATATATTAGAAAGTGACAGCAGAATTCAAGTATTAGCAACTGCACGGAATGGGGTAGAGGGGCTTAAAAAAATAAAGATGCTTTCACCTGATGTTGTTACATTAGATGTAGAAATGCCAATCATGGATGGTATTACTGCTCTGTCTCACATCATGGCAGAGCATCCTATACCAGTAGTAATGCTATCTAGTTTGACAAAAGAAGGAGCAACAAACACGCTTCAAGCAATTACAAATGGAGCCGTGGATTTTATAACAAAGCCATCCGGCTCCATTTCATTAGATATCGCAACGATAAAAGAAGAAATCATTACAAAGGTAATTGCAGCTTCTCAAGTGGATGTAGCAACGAAGACTGGCGAGCAACAACAAGAGAGTCCTAAATTAGTAGCTTCGAAACAGAAACATGCAGCAACAATCGTTTTAGTAGGGGCATCTACTGGTGGGCCAAGGGCATTACAACGATTTCTACTCGATATCCCAAGCGATTTCACAGATCCGATTTTAATTGTGCAGCATATGCCAGCTGGCTTTACGAAATCATTAGCTGAACGATTAAATCAGTTGTCAGAGCTCCATGTCAAGGAAGCAAGGCATGGGGAAATTATAAAGGAACGAACGGTTTATATTGCACCTGGTAATTTTCATATGAAAATTAGGAAGGTCGGTACTGTCCATGCGATAGAGCTAACACAAGAGGATGAACGTTCTGGACATAGACCAGCTGTTGATGTACTTTTTGAATCTGCCGCATTGTTAACTAGAGTTAATAAAATTGCGGTTATCTTGACGGGCATGGGAAGTGATGGTTCAAAAGGCATCAAAGAATTAAAGAAACGTGATGCTGATACGATCGTACTAGCAGAATCTGAAGAGTCAGCAATCATTAATGGGATGCCAAAAGCAGCAGTAAAAACCAATGCTGTTAATTACATAATACATTTACATCAGATGGGCGAAATGATTCATGCATTAACCAAACGAGTCGGGGGGATGTAATATGGATACAACACAATATTTAGATGTCTTTATTGATGAGAGTAAGGAACATATCGAAGTTCTGTACAAGAAATTACTAGAATTAGAGAAAAGCCCTAGTGAAAAAGCTATCATAGAAGAAATCTTTCGTGCTGCACATACCTTAAAAGGGATGTCTGCAACGATGGGATATAGTGATTTAGCAACGCTAACTCATACGTTAGAAAATGTATTTGATGCCATTCGTTATGACCGAGTCCAAGTGCAAACCGAAATGGTAGATTTGCTAGTGGAAACGGTAGACCAATTAAACTCGATGGTAGAAGATATTGCCAATGGCGGAAGTGGCACACGTAACATAGCAGATGTGGTAAATAAGCTAGAACGAATGGAAACAGGAACATCTGCCCAAAATGCATCTTCGTCAAAAGGAAAACAGGTAAGTGATTCTGTTACATCAACTAATGTGATACGGACACTTGATGAGTTTGAATTATCTATTTTGAATGAGTCACAGGAACGTGGGTTTTCAAATTATGAAGTAACGGTTCAACTTCGTGAGGACTGCTTACTGAAAGGCGCTCGTGTGTTTATGGTGTTTGAAGTGCTCGAGCAGCTAGGGGAAGTAATTAAGTCAGAACCTTCCGTAACGGAATTAGAGGATGAAAACTTCGAACACTCATTTACAGTTATCTTAGTATCCAATCGACCTGAAACGGAGATTAGTGAAAAAATAAAAAAAGTATCGGAAATTGAAACAGTAAACGTACACGAATTTTCCGTATCCAACTATTTAGAAACAAAAGAACAAGTAGTACAACGATCTTCTGTTCCTGCCAATCCAGATGATAAGCAAGTGAATCCAACTCCTGATGAGCGAGAAGTAGGAAAGAATGCCCAGCAAAAAACGATTCGGGTTAACATTGAAAAGTTAGATGTGCTGATGAATTTATTTGAAGAATTAATCATTGACCGAGGACGTCTAGAGCAAATTTCGATTGACTTACGTAATGCCGACCTGCAAGATACAGTGGAACGTATGTCCAGAGTTTCTAGTGATTTACAGAATATCATTTTAATGATGCGTATGGTGCCAATCGACCATGTGTTTAGTCGTTTCCCAAGAATGGTACGAAAACTGGCTCGTGATTTAAACAAGCAAGTTGATATAGAAATCATTGGTGCTGACACAGAGCTTGATCGAACTGTCATTGACGAAATAGGAGATCCAATTGTTCACCTGTTACGAAATGCTATTGATCATGGTATTGAAACACCAGAGGAAAGAGTTCGAAAAGGGAAACCAGAAAAAGGCACGATTAAGCTAGAAGCGTTCCATAGTGGAAACCATGTATTCATTGAAATCTCGGATGATGGCGCTGGTATTAACAAGGATAAAGTGTTAAAGAAGGCGCTAAGTAATGGTCTTTTAACTGACCGGGAAGCAGAAGGACTTACTGACCAGCAAATTTATGAGTTGATTATGGAAAGTGGCTTCTCAACCGCGGATAAGATTTCGGATATATCAGGGCGCGGAGTCGGGTTAGATGTTGTGAAAAATACTATCGAATCATTAGGTGGAAATATTGCGATTGATTCAGCAGTCGATAAAGGGTCCGTATTTTCCGTACAATTACCATTAACATTGACGATAATCTCTGTTTTACTCGTTGAGTTAAACAAAGAGAAATATGCGATACCACTGTCTTCTATCATTGAAACAGCTATTATTTCCAAGGAACAATTGCTATCTGCACATCATAAAAAGGTGATTGATTTTAGAGGCAAAGTTGTTCCATTAGTTAACTTAAAGGACATATTTGGTGTGGAAGCACCAGAGGTGGAAGAAGCGTATACCTCCGTTGTCATTGTTAAAAAAGGAGATAAACTTGCTGCACTTATTGTAGATTCGTTTATTGGGCAACAAGAAGTTGTCCTAAAATCGTTAGGTGCATATATGAGTAACACCTTTGCAATATCAGGTGCAACTATACTAGGCGATGGTGAAGTTGCTTTAATTATCGATAGTAATGCCATTATTAAATAGGGTTATAAATAGAGGAGGAACTACAAATGTCTAATGAAACAGCTACAGAAAAAAAGGTGATTGTTTTTCAATTAAAGGATGAAGAATTTGCTGTATCGGTAAAACAAATTGGATCGATTGAACGCATCCAAACGATTACTAGAGTGCCAAATACGAAGAGCTTTGTAAAGGGTGTTATTAACCTTAGAGGGGTTGTTACACCAATTATAGATTTACGGACAAGACTTGGAATTCAAGAGTCTCCCTATAATGATTCAACTCGGATTATCATCGTTTACTTAGACGATATGGAAGTGGGATTAATTGTTGATGCAGCAAATGATGTTATTGATATTCCGACTAGTATTATTGAGCCAGCACCAGAAGTAATTGGAGCAGTGAATGCGGATTATATTGAAGGTGTTGCTAAGCTATCTGATCGTTTACTTATTTTATTAGACCTGAAAAAGGTTTTAACAAATGAGGAAATTAATGAGTTAAAAACAGTAGAAGGTCAATAATATGAATTATGAACAACTTTCGACCATCCAATTAGATGCATTACGGGAAATCGGTAATATTGGAGCGGGTAATGCTGCTACTTCCATGTCAAAATTGCTACATAAGAAAGTAGACATGGAGGTACCAGATATTAACATCGTTGCATTTGACGAAGTAATGGAGATGGTTGGTGGAGCAGATAATCTCATCGTTGGTATACTATTTCAAATACATGGAAAAGCACCAGGAATGGTGTATCTGCTCTTTTCACTAGAGGAAGCTGAATCGTTAGTGAGACAAATGACTGATAACCCGACAATTCAGTTGTTTGAAGGGGATGAGCAAAATGAGATTGCCTTTTCAGCACTACAAGAGGCAGGAAATATTTTAGCAGGTTCCTATCTATCCGCTCTTTCAGACTTTACCAATATTAATATGCAACCATCGATACCACACTTAAGTGTGGACATGGCAGGAGCAATTTTGACGGTTGGATTACTACAAGTATCCGAAGTAACAGATTATGCCATTATTATTAATACGAAGATTAATGAAGCGGATGAGAATTACCATGCTATAAATGGACAATTTTTATTGCTTCCTTCGCCAGAATCGTTTACGAGAATATTTCAAGCTATAGGGATTCAAGGCGATGAGTAAAGACCAACAGACTGTTATCAAAGTCGGGATTGCAGATTTAAATATAGTTACAGCACCAGATGTAATTCGTACATCAGGATTAGGATCCTGTGTTGGGGTGGTTTTATATGATCCATATAAACATATCGCTGGCATGGCTCATGTGATGCTACCAGATTCAAAGCTTGGCAAACAAGAAACATTGAGCGCGTATAAATATGCCGATACAGCAATTGACATTCTGGTAGATCAGCTGTGTGCGAAAGGGATTCGGAAGACTCAATTACAAGCTAAGCTTGCAGGTGGTGCCCAAATGTTCCAATTCAATTCAAGTAATGACATTATGCGTATCGGTGAACGAAATACGGAAGCGGTATTGCAAAAGTTACGTGAGCATGCAATTCCAGTTGTAGCGTCCGATGTCGGTGGAAATTTTGGAAGAACGATTGAATTCGATCCACTAACAGCTAAACTGAAAATACGAACCATTAATAAAGGTATTGATTATATCTAAATTTTACTTACTAGTTGCCTATATAAGACTGTACGTTAAATGTATTAAAATTTTGGATAAGGAGGAGCTAGTCTATTGAGTACAAAAATTTCTCCTCTAGAGCAAGAATTATGGTATAAGTGGAAAAACGATCAAGATAATGAAGCAGCGAATGAATTAATTCAAAACTATATGTATTTGGTTAATTATCATGTGGAAAGAACTATTAGCCACCTTCCGAGTAGTGTAATGAAGGAGGACTTGAAAAGTCTAGGGCTATTAGGACTTTTTGATGCTTTAAAGAAATTCGATTTAGAACGTGACCTGAAGTTTGATACGTATGCTTCCTTCCGTATTCGTGGAGCGATAATTGATGGGCTACGAAAAGAAGATTGGCTACCTAGGTCAATTCGGGAAAAAACAAAAAAAATAGACCAGGTAGCACAGCAATTAGAACAGCGTTATCAACGCGAACCAAGCTCAGAGGAGATTGCGAAGGAGCTTAATCTACCCGTCCAAGAAGTAGAAACGTATGTACGCGATGCATTGTTTGCGAATATGCTATCAATTGAGGAAAAAGCAAAAGACGGTAATAATCAACATAAAGAGGGAATTGGCTATACGATTCCTGACGAAACAAGTGTACAACCAGAAGAACACATCGTGAAGCATGAACAATATAAAGACCTAGCACAAAGCATCAAAGGATTAAAGGAAAATGAGCAAATGATTATTAGCCTTTTTTATCAAGAAGGGTTAACTTTTACGGAAATAGGACAAGTATTAGGGTTGACGACATCACGTATTTCACAAATCCATAAAAAGGCTATCTTTAAATTGCGACACACGCTTGAAAAAGCACTTTAGATATTAGAAAAAAGGGGAAACATCGTGATGGCACAACTGAATGCGTATTTTACGATAGAAGTATCATCTGACCATATGATTGCTGAACTACAGTATACGGATAATTTTCTAGCTGAAACGAATGTTACAATCACTTCTGAGTTAATCACGCAATTTTTAACGGATAACCATATTAGCTATGGTTTCCAAAATGACATGATAGAAAAATTACTATCTGGTCCAACTGCCTCTGATTTTCCAATGATAATAGCGCGAGGCAAAGCACCCGTACCTGGTAATGACGGTACGATTCAATATGAAATTACGATAGATCCAGTGATAGAGAAAACAGACAGCTGGAATTTTCGGGATGTTATGCAAATCCCGTCAGTAGAAAAAGATGAGTTAATCGCAACCATCATTCAGCCGACAAGTGGTACTGATGGTGTTAATGTCTACGGTAAGGTGGTTTCGGCAAAACCTGGGAAGCCAGTAAATATCAAGGCTGGGCAAAATGTTCGATATGAAGCAGATAACCAGGCGTTTTATGCTGAATCGGTTGGCCAAGCAAGTGCTAGTGGTAATATGATTCATGTCCATCCGGTTTTTGAAATAATGGACAGCCTCTCCATGAAGGAGGGAAATATAGATTTTATTGGTACTGTCATCATTCATGGGGATGTTCCTTCTGGTTATACAATTAAAGCTGGCGGAGATATTAAAATCTTTGGGTTAGTAGAGGCAGCAACGGTATTGGCAGAGGGATCAATCTATATTACTGAAGGACTATCAGGATTGCAAAAGGGTATTATTGAAGCGGCTGGTAATGTTCGAATCGGTTACATAAATCAAGGAACTGTCAAAGCAGGTAATCAATTATTTGTTGAAAATTCTATTTTACATAGTGAGTGTATAGCAGGTAATGACGTGATTTGTCAAAAGGGGAGTATTATAGGCGGCCGTATATCGGCTGGCGTCCAACTATACGTACGGAATATCGGAAATCAACTGAATACGAAAACAGAGCTTATTTTAGGTAGAAATCATCATGATACCGAACATCTTCAAAAACTTGTAGCCGAAAAAAAGGAAATTGAAGATACATTGGCGAAATTAACTATAATAGGTGAAAAACTAACTCAGACTCCGAATATTGAAGCAAATCCCAAGCTATTTCAAGCACTACAAAGACAACGCGCATCGTATGATAAAAATACAAGTCTACTTGAAGGGATTAACAAACAACTAGAATTAAAGGAAGTTGTAACACGCGAAAAGATGGCAAAGTTAATTGTAACTGGAAATATTTTTGCCAATACATTAGTGTCATTTGGTAAGTATAAACGAGTTGTTACTACTCCTTATAAGCATGTGGAATTTGAGCTTGTTCACAATGAGATTGTAATGAATACACAATAGCGTTTTCTTTATTGAGCTTTTACCTTCCGTGATGGAGGGATAAATGAATAAGGAAGTGATTGAATGAGCTGGAAATCTGTTGAAATGCAGGTGGCGCTTCCAAGGACACATGATGCGGGTAAACTTCAAGATCAGATGATGAAATCGAATCAGCATTTTCAGGAAGCATTGGCCCAGAGCCAGTTAATCCAAGAATCAAAAAAACGAAAAAAAGTACAAGAATTTGAAGAAATCCAGTTACAAAAAGATGACCAGTCAGAGCATAAGCAGAACGAACAAGGAAAACAACGGAAAAAGGCTAATCTAGATCCGTTACAAGCATTGCGTCATCCGTATTTAGGTAACAACTTTGATATTAGGAGATAACCGTTATGATTTCATTTTTACTTACAATAAGTTTTCTTTTACATATTGTTTCATTAACCGCAATCTATGCCATGTATAAACAATTAACAGCCCCCAAAACAGATGATACGAAAGATGTCATCCAGCTTATGGAAGCATACCTTGAAGAAATAAAGCTAGAGAATGAACGGTTACAAGAGGAATTAAGCCAGTCAATGAATCATCCACAACCAGTTCCTAACAGACCAAACATAAAGGTAGCCAATCCACAGATAAGTAATACTAAGGAACAATCTACTGCACATGAAACAGATGAACCGCCAGTTCTGCCGATAGATATCGATATTCAAGATGATATGGAGGTTTCTTTGCAATCGCAAATCTTAAAGCTTCATCATGAGGGACTATCACCTGATGAGATTGCTCGCAAGTTAGGCTGTGGGAAAACAGAAGTGGACTTAATTCTTAAATTCCATGAAAAAAAATAGCATTAATGCTTGATTACCGAATACCGGTATGATATATTTATTTTTGGTGTAAATACAACAAATTGATTTATAACCACGCACGCTTGTTGATTTGGATAATTGGTGCCTAATAGGTCTTTATGCAAAAATGATTCAAGCGGAGGAAAAACCAAGGAGGAAAAATATTATGTCAGTAATTTCTATGAAGCAATTACTAGAAGCTGGTGTACATTTCGGACATCAGACTCGCCGTTGGAACCCTAAGATGAAGAAATATATCTTCACTGAGCGTAACGGCATCTACATCATCGATCTTCAAAAAACAGTTAAAAAGGTCGAAGAAGCGTATAACTATGTGAAAGAGGTTGCCGCTAATGGTGGTACAGTTCTTTTCGTAGGTACGAAAAAGCAAGCGCAAGATTCTGTTAAAGAGGAAGCAATCCGTTCTGGTATGTACTATGTTAACCAACGTTGGTTAGGTGGTACATTAACAAACTTCCAAACAATCCGTAAACGTATCAATCGTTTAGTAGAGATTGAAAAAATGGAAGAAGACGGTACTTTCGAAGTACTTCCTAAAAAAGAAGTTGTAGGTTTATTAAAAGAAAAAGAACGTCTTGTTAAATTCCTAGGTGGAATTAAAGAAATGAAGAAGCTTCCAGATGCACTATTCGTAATTGACCCACGTAAAGAGCGAATTGCAATTGCAGAAGCACATAAATTAAATATTCCTATCGTTGGAATTGTCGATACAAACTGTGATCCAGATGAAATCGATTATGTAATCCCAGCAAATGATGATGCAATTCGTGCTGTAAAACTTCTTACTGCGAAAATTGCAGATGCTATCCTTGAAGTTAAACAAGGTGAAGAATTAGAAGTAGCTGCCGAGGAGCAAGCAGAAGTTTCAGTTGAACAAACTGAAGAAGCTTAATTTCTGAAAAAGGTCAGGTGATAAGAGGATAAGCCTTTTATCACCTTTTTTTAAGGGTATTATATAAAGGTAAGAATAGTTCATAAGGTAATTATTTTAAGGAGGATTTAATATGGCTATAACTGCACAAATGGTAAAAGAACTTCGTGAAAAAACAGGTGCTGGAATGATGGATTGTAAAAAAGCACTTACAGAAACAAATGGTGATCTAGATAAAGCAATTGACTACCTACGTGAAAAAGGTATTGCAAAAGCAGCTAAAAAAGCAGATCGTATTGCGGCAGAAGGGTCTACATATATTGCTTCTGAAGGCAATACAGCAGTACTAATCGAAGTAAACTGTGAAACAGACTTCGTAACAAAAAATGATCAATTTAAACAGCTATTAGATGATTTAGCTTCTCACTTACTATCACAAAAACCTGCAACAGTTGAAGAAGCGTTGCAACAAAAACTAAAAGGTGAAGGTGAAACTGTAGAAACTTACATCAATTCAGCAGTTGCTAAAATTGGTGAAAAGATTTCTCTACGTCGTTTCGTTATTTCTACTAAAACTGATAATGATGCATTTGGTGAATACCTTCATATGGGTGGAAGAATCGGTGTTCTAACACTAGTTGAAGGCTCAACTGACGAGGCATTAGCGAAGGATATTGCAATGCATATTGCTGCGGTAAATCCGAAGTATGTTTCTCGTGATGAGGTTTCAGAAGAAGTTATTAATCATGAGCGTGAAGTGTTAAAACAACAAGCATTAAACGAAGGTAAACCTGAAAACATCGTTGAGAAGATGGTAGAAGGTCGTCTAAGTAAATTCTTCGAAGATATTTGCTTACTTGAACAAAGCTTTGTTAAAGATCCAGACCAAAAAGTTAAAAAATATGTTGCATCAAAAGGTGCAACTGTGAAATCATTTGTTCGCTATGAAGTTGGAGAAGGAATGGAAAAACGTTCTGAAAACTTCGCTGAAGAAGTAATGAGCCAAGTTAAAAAATAATGGTAGACAAAATAGGGGACATTTCATGTTCCCTATTTCACCATGAAGACATAAATTATTTTACAGCAGTTCTATAAAAATAGTTTTGTATGGAGGTTATTATGACAACAGCTCGTTACCGTAGAATTGTACTTAAGTTAAGTGGGGAAGCATTAAGCGGAGAACAGGGGTATGGAATCGAACCAAAAATCATCCAATCAATTGCTACACAGATAAAAGATGTTGTAAGTTTAGGTGTGGAAGTAGTTGTAGTAGTTGGTGGGGGTAATATTTGGCGAGGCAAGGTTGGTAGTGAAATGGGAATGGATCGAGCAACGGCAGACTATATGGGCATGCTAGCAACCGTTATGAATTCATTAGCCCTTCAGGATGCATTAGAAACAATTGATATTCCAACCCGTGTCCAAACATCAATCGAAATGCGTCAAGTAGCAGAGCCATATATCAGAAGAAAAGCAATTCGCCACTTAGAAAAGAAGCGTGTTGTCATTTTCGCAGCAGGAACGGGGAACCCATACTTCTCAACAGATACAACCGCAGCACTAAGAGCTGCTGAAATTGAAGCTGAAGTTATTTTAATGGCAAAAAATAATGTTGATGGTGTATACTCTGATGATCCAAGAACGAATAAGGATGCTAAGAAATACGATAATATTACTTATATGGAAATGCTAAATGAGGGTCTTGGTGTCATGGATTCAACTGCATCAACACTATGTATGGAAAATGATATTCCACTAATAGTATTTTCCATTACGGAAGAAGGAAATATTAAAAAGGTTGTCCAAGGCGAGACAATCGGAACGACGATAAGGGGGAAATAAATATGTCAGAGCAAATTTTAACAGGCTGCCGTGATAAAATGAAACAAGCTGTACAAGCATTTTCAAGGAACTTGGCAACTGTACGTGCTGGTAGAGCAAATCCTAGTTTATTAGATAATGTATTTGTTGATTACTATGGTGCTTCTACCCCATTAAACCAATTAGCGACGATATCAGCGCCAGAAGCGAGATTACTTGTCATCACTCCTTATGATAAAACAGCTATGGGCGATATTGAAAAAGCAATCCAAAAGGCTGATCTAGGTCTTTCGCCAACAAATGATGGGAATGTTATTCGTATTAATATTCCACCATTAACTGAGGAACGTAGAAAAGACTTAGTAAAAGTTGTTGGAAAATACGCGGAAGAATACCGTGTGCAAGTTAGAAATATTCGTCGTGATACAAATGATGCCTTGAAAAAGGCTGAAAAAAACGGTGAGTTAACTGAGGATGAATTAAGACTTGCACAAGATGATGTCCAAAAAGAAACGGATAATCATATTACCGAAATTGATCAACTAGCGAAGACTAAAGAAAAAGAAATCATGGAAGTTTAAGTGATTCTAAAGCGTAATCTGTCTGCCAAATACAATGAAGCAGGACGAAGCCCTCTTTTTTAAGGGGGCTTTTGTATTCTTATGTCATTCACGTTATAATAATAGGGTAGTCTATATCTAAGTAACACTTGTAGTTAGCTTATGATAAACTAGTTAAATAATGCTAAATGACATATCACAATCAATTGAAGCATAATTATTATAGTATTTTTATGGATAAACACCAGTGTTCGGAGGACAAATGATGTCAATGAAACTTCCTTTTTTTAAAACAAAGCAAGAAAGTCCTATAGAAACTAATGAACTAACCAATGTACCAGAACACGTGGCAATTATTATGGATGGGAATGGACGCTGGGCTAAGAAAAAAGGGTTACCACGAATAGCGGGCCATAAAGAAGGCATGGATGTTGTAAAAAGAACCATCGAACTCGCTTCGAAACACAACATTAAAATATTGACGCTATTTGCTTTTTCCACAGAAAATTGGAAAAGACCAAAGCCAGAGGTAGAGTATTTATTAAGGCTCCCAAAGGAATTTTTACATACGTATTTACCAGATCTAATTAAAAATAACGTCCGAATTGAAACGATAGGTGATTTTGATTCCCTACCAGATTTTACGAAAGAAGCCGTTCAGTATGCGAAAGAACAAACAAAGAATAATGATGGTTTATTAGTAAACTTTGCACTCAATTATGGAAGTAGAAGCGAAATTATGCGTGCCATCAAACTGATAATGCGGGATGTGGACGATGAAAAGCTATCGCTTGATAAATTAGATGAGGATTTATTATCAACGTATCTCTATACACAAGGAATATCTGATCCTGATTTGTTAATTCGAACAAGTGGTGAGAGACGATTAAGTAACTTTTTACTTTGGCAATTAGCTTATACGGAGTTTTGGTTTACGGATGTGCTATGGCCAGATTTTAGTGAAGAAATTTTTATCGAGGCGTTAATGGACTTTCAAAAAAGGTCTAGACGTTATGGAGGTATATAAGGTGATGAATGGTAGATGAAACAACGAATTCTAACAGCAATTGTAGCACTAATCCTATTTATACCGTTTGTTATCTATGGGAGTTGGCCGTTTACAATTATTGTGTTTTTATTAGCTACAGTAGGTTTAGTAGAATTATTAAAAATGCATGAGATTCCTTGGAATTCTTTTGCAGGCTTGTTTTCGATAGTCTTATTATGGTTAATTTTATACCCGGCATCGAATGAACTTCTTTCCTTTTCACTTGCCACGACAACCGCAGAGAACATTTTATTATTCGTGTTGTTATTACTAGCATATACTGTACTGTTAAAGAATAAATTCACATTTGATGATGTTGGCTTTATTTTGTTAGCGGTATTATATGTCGGCATGGGTTTTTATTATTTTCTAGAAACAAGACATACAGCAGATGGACTAGCTCAAATCTTCTTTGCCTTACTCGTAATTTGGGCAACAGATACAGGCGCTTATTTTAGCGGCCGGGCATTTGGGAAGAATAAATTATGGCCAGAAATTAGTCCTAATAAGACGATTGAAGGAGCAATTGGTGGGGTTATCCTTGCTGCTGTAGTGGGCGTGATTTTCCATATGTTATTCCCATTTCCGTTCAGTATCCTTACTGTTATCTTGATTTCTATTATTGTATCCATATTTGGTCAGATTGGGGATTTAGTGGAATCGGCCTTCAAACGTCATTATAATGTGAAGGATTCCGGGACAATCCTTCCTGGACATGGTGGTATCTTAGATAGATTTGATAGTGCAATATTTGTATTTCCAGTTTTACATTTCATTCTGCAAATTTTGTAATGAAATAGCTTGTCCTACCCACATTTGTTATGAGTTTTGCTTCTTTTTCTACTTCAACAAAGGAAGGTGTTCGATTTGACAACAGTAATTGCGTTTATATTTATGTTTGGCCTGCTTGTGTTTGTCCATGAATTAGGCCATCTAATCTTTGCGAAACGGGCAGGGATGCTAGCGCGTGAATTTGCAATTGGGTTCGGTCCCAAGTTATTTGCTTTTACAAAAAATGATACGTTATACACGATTAGACTATTACCAATTGGCGGATATGTTCGGGTTGCGGGTGAGGATCCTGAAATTATCGAGCTAAAGCCTGGACATCATATTGGGCTTGAGTTTAATGACGCGGGTAAAGTCAGTAAAATAATTGTCAATAACAAGTCCAAGCATCCAAATGCACGTGTAATTGAAGTAGAAGAAGTTGATTTAGATCATCAGCTAATCATCGAGGGCTATGAACTAGATGACGATGAAAATCGATTACGATTTGAAGTTGATCGCAAAGCTTTATTTGTCATGGATGAAAAGGAAACACTAATTGCTCCATATGATCGACAGTTTGCATCAAAAACAACTGGTCAGCGTGCAATGCAGCTATTTGCTGGTCCGATGATGAACTTTTTATTAGCGATTTTCATTTTTATCATTATTGGGGTTGTACAAGGCATACCGGTTGAAGAAGCAAGAGTGAGTCAAATCCAACTAGACAGTCCTGCAGAAACTGCTGGGTTGCAAGAAAATGATGAAGTAGTTCAAATCGACGATCAGTCCATTTCAACTTGGGAACAATTCACAGCTGTTGTCCGGGAAAATCCAGGAGAAGAGCTACATATGACCATTCTTCGAGATGGGGATACAGAAACGCTTACCGTTGTACCAAATGCGATTACATTAGAAGGACAAGAAGAACAGATCGGGCAAATTGGGGTATACCAAGCTTCTGAGAAGTCCTTTTGGGGTTCTTTTAAATACGGTGCGATTCAAAGCTATGAAACAACTTCCATGATTCTTACCAATCTCGCTATGCTTATTACCGGACAGCTAGGAATTGATATGCTGTCAGGACCTGTTGGCATCTATGATGCAACTGATCAGGTCGTACAAACCGGATTTATGAATTTCTTAATGTGGACAGCAATTTTAAGTATCAACCTAGGTGTTGTTAATCTAGTTCCATTACCGGCACTTGATGGTGGACGATTATTATTTGTTGGTATTGAGCTAGTGCGAGGGAAACCAATGGAACCAGAAAAGGAAGGTATTTTTCATTTTGTTGGATTTGCCTTGCTAATGCTCCTGATGATTATCGTTACGTGGAATGACATACAACGATTGTTCTTATAACACATATTTTTGATGAAATTACCAGATTAAAAATGTTGTAACGATTAGGTAAAGAAGGTACTATAGAAATAGAATAAGATTTGAACGATTTGGGACCCTTGTCTTTTTTTACGTGACAAGGGTTTCCATCTTTTCAATTTCCTGCATTACCGTTAAAAGGGTTATTTTTACAGGGGGAATACGAATGGATATATCTAATAAAGAGAAATTAAGTTTATTATTACAGCAAATAAATATGCCAGCAAACGATGTTTCTAACTATTTTCAGGATAGTTCCTTAACAAAGCTTGAGGTATTTAAAGCAAAAAGGCTATGGCACTTTTATATAGATGTCAATCAAGTGCTACCATCAACTGTGTATCAAACGTTAATGACACAGTTAAAGGAAGCGTTCCAACAAATTGCAACTATTGAGTTAACCTTGACTTGTCAGAATAGCCAATGTACTGAAGAGCTAGTCTGTGATTATTGGCAACTGTTTTTACAGCTAACACCTGATGTATCTCCAGCTTATCGTGATCTTGTCTATTCACAAAAACCTAGGGTTAACGGTAATAAAATTATGTTAACTGCTAGAAATGAAGCAGAGGCAAATGCGCTTAAAAAACGATTAGAAGAGAAGTTTAAATCTTTTTGTAAACAAGTAGGACTTGGATATTATCCGCTTACCGTGGATGTAAAAACAGAAGATGATAAAATTCAACAGTTCCGAGAACAGAAGGCGCGTGAAGATCAACAGCTTATTTTAAAAACAATTCAAGAAAAAGAAAAACGGGATAAAAACCGTTCAGCTGAAGAAAATCAGCCATTTTCAATTGGATATAAAATACAAGATGATATCTCTGAAATGCGAGAGATACAGGAGGAAGAGAAACGAATTGCCGTACAAGGCTATGTGTTTGATGTTGATATTCGTAAATTACGCTCTGGTAGAAGCCTGTTAATTGCCAAAGTAACCGATTATACGGATTCACTGCAGATAAAAATGTTCTCAAAAGGTGATGAGGATGCAGCTAAGTTTGAGCACTTGAAAAAAGGTATGTGGATTAGAGCAAGAGGTAGTATTCAAACAGATATGTATTCCAACGAGCTTGCAATGATGGCAAATGATATGCATGAAGTTAAAGTCGCGAGCAGACAAGATACCGCAAAGGATGACGAAAAGCGGGTAGAATTTCATGCTCATACGACTATGAGTCAATTGGATGCTGTTATTTCGCCAGCTAGACTTGTTGAACAAGCAGCAAAATGGGGTCATAAGGCTGTTGCAATTACGGATCATGCAGGTGTACAAGGATTTCCGGATGCACATGGAGCCGGCAAGAAGCATGGCATCAAAATATTATATGGTGTAGAAGCCAATTTAGTAGATGATGGGGTACCAATTGCCTATAACGAAGCAGACATCGATTTGGAGAATGGGACGTATATTGTATTTGACGTGGAAACAACCGGACTATCGGCTGTATATGACACCATCATAGAGCTAGCGGCGGTAAAAATACATCAAGGCGAAATTGTGGACCGATTTGAGTCATTTGCAAATCCACATCATCCACTTTCCCAAACAACAACGGATTTAACGGGAATTACCGATGAAATGGTGCAGAATGCTCCTGAAATTGACGATGTATTAAAGGATTTTTATAGCTGGAGTGGAGATGGCATATTTGTCGCACATAATGCGAGTTTCGATATCGGATTTTTAAATCAAGGCTACCAAAAGATTGGCTATGAAAAAGTAGAAAATCCAGTAGTTGACACATTAGAATTAGCTAGATTCCTATTTCCAGAATTAAAGAACCATCGCCTAAATACATTGTGTAAACATTTAGATATTGAATTAACACAGCATCACCGAGCAATTTATGATGCAGAGGCGACTGGCTATTTACTTTGGAAATTAGTACAAGCTTTATTAAAGAAGGAAATTACGAATCATAATCAATTAAACAGTCATATGGGGGAAGGGAATGCATATCAGCGCTCCAGACCATTCCATTGCACATTAATTGCACAAACAGAGGAAGGGCTAAAAAATCTGTATAAGCTTGTTTCACTTGCTCATATCGATTATTTTTATCGTGTGCCTCGCATCCCAAGATCTGTATTGCAAAAGCATCGTACTGGAATCTTAGTTGGAACTGCATGTGATAATGGAGAAGTATTTGAAACAATGATGCAAAAGTCTGCAGATGAAGCAGAAAAAGTTGCGGAATTCTATGATTATATTGAAGTACAACCACCTAGCAACTATACGCATTTAATTGAAAAGGATTTAGTTCAGAATGAAGCACAAATCTTAGATATTATTAATAAGATTGTCGATTTAGGAAATCGCATGGATAAACGTGTCATTGCATCTGGAAATGTTCACTATATTGACGAACATGAAAAAATGTATCGACAAATTCTAATCGCATCTCAAGCAGGTAATCCGTTAAACCGGGTTACATTACCAGATACCCCATTCCGAACGACAAATGAAATGCTTGAGTGTTTTCGTTTTCTAGGTGAGGAAAAGGCAAAAGAAATTGTTATTACAAATACACAAGCACTAGCAGATGAGATTGATGAAATTTCTCCTGTGAAAGACGATTTGTATACACCGACGATTGAAGGTGCTGATCAGGAAATAAGAGACCTATGTTATACACGCGCTAAATTAATTTACGGGGAACCGATACCGAAAATTGTTACCGATCGTTTAGAAAAAGAATTGGATAGTATTATTAGTAACGGTTTTGCGGTTATTTATTTAATCTCACATAAGCTCGTTAAAAAATCACTAGACGATGGTTATCTAGTAGGTTCAAGGGGATCTGTAGGGTCATCCTTTGTAGCAACGATGACGGAGATTACCGAGGTAAATCCGTTACCGCCACATTACATTTGCCCAAGCTGTCATTACAATGAATTTATAACAGATGGAACGTATGCAAGTGGCTTTGATTTGCCAGATAAAGATTGTCCTAGTTGTGGAACTTCCCTTAAAAAGGATGGACAAGATATACCGTTTGAAACATTCCTTGGATTCAAAGGGGATAAAGTTCCCGATATCGATTTGAACTTTTCAGGGGAATATCAACCAAAAGCACATAATTATACGAAGGTCCTGTTTGGTGAGGATAATGTTTATCGTGCAGGTACAATTGGTACCATTGCAGAAAAAACAGCCTACGGTTATGTGAAGGGGTATGCATCGGATAAACAGCTTGTTTTCAAACATGCAGAAGTAGATCGGCTCGTACAAGGCTGTACAGGCGTTAAACGCACAACTGGTCAGCACCCGGGTGGTATTATCGTTGTACCAGACGATATGGAAATCTATGACTTTACACCAATTCAGTATCCGGCAGATGATCGTAAGAGTGAATGGCGGACAACTCACTTTGATTTCCATTCTATCCATGATAATTTGTTGAAGCTAGATATACTTGGGCACGATGATCCAACCGTTATTCGTATGCTTCAGGATTTAAGTGGAATTGATCCAAAGACAATTCCTACAGATGATAAGGAAGTAATGAAAATCTTTGGAGGAACAGAATCTTTAGGGGTAACCCCAGAACAAATAAATTGTAAGACAGGAACATTGGGTGTACCGGAATTTGGAACGAAATTCGTACGCCAGATGTTAGAAGACACTAAACCAAGTACCTTTGCAGAGCTTGTTATCATTTCTGGACTATCACACGGTACTGATGTATGGTTAGGAAATGCACAAGAGCTTATTAACGAGGGAATCTGCACGTTACCAGAAGTAATTGGTTGTCGTGACGATATTATGGTTTATTTAATGCACAAAGGATTAGAAGCTTCTCTTGCCTTTAAAATCATGGAGTCCGTTCGTAAAGGGAAGGGTCTACAGGACGAATGGATTGTAGAAATGAAGAAACATAATGTACCAGATTGGTATGTGGAGTCCTGTAAGAAGATTAAATATATGTTCCCGAAAGCACATGCGGCTGCCTATGTATTAATGGCCGTTCGTATTGCCTATTTCAAAGTTCATCATCCAATTTATTTCTATGCAGCATATTTTACCGTACGTGCTGATGATTTTGATTTGGATACGATGGTAAAAGGATCTGATGCGATTCGTAAACGGATAGAGGGAATCAGTATCAAAGGAAATGATGCACCGCCAAAAGAGAAGAACCTTCTAACGGTTTTAGAAATTGCATTAGAAATGTGTGAACGTGGTTTCGCTTTCCAAAAGGTTGATTTATATAAATCAAAGGCAGCTGAATTTGTGGTAGAGGGTAACACATTAATCCCACCATTTAACGCAGTGGAAGGTCTAGGAACAAATGCTGCGATAAATATTGTGAAGGCTCGTGAAGAAGGAGAGTTCCTTTCGAAAGAAGATTTACGAGAGCGCAGTAAAATCTCTAAAACAGTACTGGAATATCTTGATAACCATGGCTGTTTAGAAGGAATGGAAGAAAAAAATCAATTATCCTTATTCTAATGAATATAAAGTTGAGACAAAACGTTTTATGGTAAGATAAAGTCCGAATATGGGTGCTATCTCCGCTTTAGGAATAGGCACATTGTTCGTCATTTTACCTTGGCATCATCCTTTTGTCTCAACTTTTTTTGTTCCTTTCATTTAAGGTTTAATTTATATGGTAGTGTAATGTAATGCTTGAATTACATGAGCTCGTATAGGTATAATTAAGGATACCATTTTACAAAACGATATGAATTTACTTACATATGCATTACCTAATCTGTTGAAGGAAGTGAATATGGTGCAGCTATCAAATTTAAAAAAAAGTGAAGATATTCATGAATTCCTAGTCCTAAACCGCATGCCGTTTGAAGAAAGATTACTAGGTGTTGCAGTGAATGTACGTAATAAAATCGATGAAATCCACATAATAGGAAATATAAATTTGTTGGATAATGCCCATCATCTCGTTTTATTAGTCGTTGATCAAGAGGCGGACAAGGTAAATGAATTTGCAAAACAAGAAGGAATATTATGGGCTAAGTTTGCATTAACACTAAGCTTTAAGCTCGAATGGTTACGCTCAATTCGTCGTACCCTATGGGAGTTTTTACATTATTATGATGTATTGGCTAATAAAGAAGAAAAGTCCAATGAATGTTTTTATCAGGAAACAAGTAATTATAATGACCTGCTGGATCATTTTATGAATGGGTTCTTTATTAGTTATACGAAATACAAAGATGAATTAATTGAAAAACAACAAAAGCTAGTTAATAATCTATCAGCACCAATCATTCCTATCACCCCAGATGTTAGCGTGTTACCACTAATTGGTACACTGGATACCAATCGCGCTAATATTATTGAAGAAAAAGTATTATTTGAGGTAGGTAGATTACGGATACAAACCTTAATTATGGATTTGTCTGGAATTGCTGAAATGGATAACGATGCGATGCAATTATTCCTTAAGTTATTAGATGGCGTTTCCATGATGGGTAGTAAATTGATAATTACCGGTTTACGTCCGGAAATTGTTCGGAAAATGATTAGCTTAGATGTTCATTTCGGCACTAAAGCAGTAACAAAAGCGTCTTTACAAAAAGCATTACAAGATTATTTAACCGTGGAAAACACCGTTAGTACGAATTTAATGGCCGATTTTAATGCCAATTAATCGGAGTTAGTAATTTTTCTGATTGTATATTTTCTTGCACAGAGGAAATGGTTATGGTATATTTTAGAAGTAAGTACTGATAGAATCGGACAAAAGAGTGGGCATTCCCACTCTTTCTTCGTAATCTGCTCACTCTGTTTAAACTTCCCTTGCCTCTTTTTTTGGCAAGGGTTTTATATTGATTCACAGCTAAATGAAATTGGAGTAGTTTGTCAATACTAAGAAGTAGCAGGTGCAGCTAGAGTTAAAAGGAGGATGGTGGCTTGAGCTCTCAAGTTGTGAAAACAGTAGAAGAATTAGTACAGCCAATTGTAGCGGCAAAACAATTAGAACTAGTTGATATCGAATATGTAAAAGAGGGCAAAAACTGGTTCCTACGCGTATTTATCGATAAGGAAGGCGGTATTGACATAGCTGAATGTGGCGATGTTTCCGAACAACTTAGTGAAAAATTAGATGAAGTTGATCCGATAAAGGAAGCGTACTTTTTAGAGGTTTCTTCACCAGGTGTTGAACGCCCATTAAAATCGGAAGAAGATTTTGCTAAAAATATCACTAAAAATGTGTATGTGAAATTGTTTGAACCAATTAATGGGGAAAAGGCATATGAAGGTATACTTATAGACTTTTCTAATCATACCGCAACCATTGAATACAAGGTTAAGACACAAAAAAAACAAGTTGAAATTCCATATGACAAAATTGCAAAAGCAAGATTAGCAGTCGTACTATAAAGGGGGATAATGAGGAATGAGTAGTCAATTGTTTGACGCAATTGAAAATTTAGGTAAAGAAAAAGGAATTGATAAGGACGTCCTTATCGAGGCATTAGAGGCAGCATTAATTTCGGCTTATAAGAAAAATTTTAAATCGGCTACCAATGTGCGGGTTGAGTTAGACGAAAAAGCAGGAACAATGCGTGTGTTCTCACGTAAAACGGTTGTAGAAGAAGTGGAAGATAATCAACAAGAAATATCGTTAGATGAAGCAAAGCGTATTGATCCAAACTATGTAATAGAAGATATTATTGAAGTTGAGGTTACACCGAAGGATTTCGGTAGAATTGCTGCACAAGCTGCTAAGCAAGTCGTGACACAACGTGTACGTGAAGCGGAGCGTGGTGTGATTTTTAGTGAATATGCTGACCGTGAAGAAGATGTTATGACTGGGATTATTCAACGAATTGACCCGCGATTTGTTTATGTGAATCTAGGGAAAATCGAAGCGAAACTTCCTGAGGCAGAACAAATGCCAACAGAAGATTATCAAGTACATGATCGCTTAAAAGTGTTTGTAACAAAAGTTGAAAACACAAGTAAAGGCCCACAAATCTATATTTCTAGATCACATCCAGGTCTATTAAAACGCTTATTTGAAATGGAAGTTCCAGAAATTTATGATGGCGTTGTAGAAATTAAATCAGTTGCTAGAGAAGCGGGAGACCGTTCTAAAATTGCTGTTTATGCGGAAGACCAAGACATTGATCCAGTTGGTTCTTGTGTAGGACAGAAGGGGCAACGTGTTCAAGCTATCGTTAATGAATTAAAAGGCGAGAAGATTGATATTGTAGAATGGTCTGAGGATCCTGTTGTCTATGTATCGAATGCGCTTAGTCCTTCTAAAGTAATCGAAGTTTTAGTCAATGAAGAGGAAAAATCAACAACCGTAATTGTACCAGATTATCAGTTGTCATTAGCCATCGGTAAACGTGGTCAAAATGCACGACTTGCTGCGAAACTAACTGGTTGGAAGATTGATATTAAAAGTGAGTCAGAAGCACGAGAAGAAGGATTAGTAACCGTACAAGAAGAATCAGATTACGCAGATTTCGAAGAGGATTTATTCGAATAAGGGAGTGATCTTGATGACTGGGAAACGAAAAACTCCAGCGCGTAAATGTGTGGTAACAAATGAAATGAAGCCAAAGAATGAATTGATTCGTGTGGTACGCAACAAAGAAGGAGAGGTCTTTGTTGATCCTACCGGTAAGAAAAATGGTAGGGGAGCTTATCTATCAAAGGATATACAAGTGATTAATCAAGCGGAGAAAACAGGTATATTAAATCGTCAGTTAAATACACAAGTCGATACGGCTATTTATGATGAGTTAAGAATGCTTGTAAGTGGTCACAATGAATCCTAATTATTTAAATATTATCGGTTTAGCATTTCGAGCTGGCAAATGTTCAACTGGGGAAGAAACAATCGTTAAGGATATCCAAAAACGACGAGCTAAATTAGTGCTGATTGCTAATGATGTCGGTCCCCAAACACGAAAAAAGCTGACAGATAAATGTAATTCATATGAAGTTCCATATGTAATCGTAGCCGATGATAGAGATACATTATCAAATGCTATCGGAAAATCCCAAAGAGTAGCCATTGCGATTTTAGATGGAGGGTTTGCGACTAAATTGAAGCAGTTACTCGGGTAAATAAATTCGGGGGTGAACATATGCGTAAAATGCGTGTATATGAGTATGCGAAACAACAAAATATTACAAGTAAAGATGTAATTGAATTTCTAAAAGAAAATAATATAGAAGTTTCTAATCATATGTCAACGATCGATTCTGATATGGTTACAAAACTAGATCAGCGATTTGGATCGAAACAGAAGGAAGAAAAAGCAGTATCAAATTCGGAAAAACCACGTCAAGAATCACCTAAGAGCGCGGAGACACAACCAAAAAAAGACGTCAAAACTAATCCGAATACAAAGTCTGGGGAGCAACATACTAAAAAACAAATGAATAATAACAAACAAAGACCAAACAACAACCAAAAACAACAACAGAATAAAGGGCCAAAGAATAATAAGAAGAATAAACAAGCTCAACATAACCAACCACCAGTCGTGAAGGAAACACCAAAGGAAATTAAATATAGTGGTACACTAACTGTTAGTGAATTAGCTGAAAAACTAAATAAAGAAGCCTCAGAAATCATTAAAAAATTAATGTTTTTAGGTGTTATGGCGACTAAAAATCAAGACTTGGATGATGATGCAATTGAATTAATTTGCGCAGAATTTGATGTTGAGGTTGAAAAAGAGATTATTCTTGAGGACACAGACCTAGATAAATACGTAGAAGCTGATGACGAAGCTACTTTAGTCGAAAGACCAGCAGTTGTAACCATCATGGGTCACGTTGACCATGGTAAAACAACTTTACTTGATTCCATTCGTCATACGAAGGTAACTGCTGGAGAAGCAGGTGGAATTACACAGCATATTGGTGCTTACCAAGTTAAAAGAAGTGGAAAGAAAATTACCTTCTTGGATACCCCTGGTCACGCTGCCTTCACTAGCATGCGTTCACGTGGTGCACAAATAACAGATATTGCGATTTTAGTAGTAGCTGCTGATGACGGTGTAATGCCACAAACAGTTGAAGCAATAAACCATGCAAAAGCAGCAGAGGTTCCGATTATCATAGCGGTAAATAAAATAGACAAAGAAGGAGCAAACCCAGACCGTGTTATGCAGGAACTAACTGAATATGAATTAGTTCCAGAAGACTGGGGTGGCGATACTATCTTTGTTCAATTATCGGCTATCAAGGGTGAGGGTATCGATGATTTATTAGAAATGATCGTACTTGTGTCCGAAGTAGAAGAACTAAAAGCTAATCCAAAACGTAATGCTACTGGTACTGTAATTGAAGCACAATTAGATAAAGGCCGTGGTTCCGTTGCAACATTATTAGTACAAAATGGTACATTACATGTTGGGGATCCTATTGTAGTAGGTAACACATTTGGTCGAGTACGTGCGATGGTAAATGATCTTGGGCAACGCGTGAAAGAAGCAGGTCCATCTACACCAGTAGAAATTACTGGATTAAATGAAGTGCCACAAGCAGGCGATCAATTTGTTGTATTTGATGATGAGAAGAAAGCACGCCAAATTGGTGAAGCTCGTCAGCAAAAACATATTCAAGAAAACCGTACAGAGCAAACGAAAGTGAGCCTGGATGATTTATTTGAACAAATTAAGCAAGGTGAAATGAAAGAAATTAATGTCATTATTAAAGCAGATGTACAAGGTTCAGTAGAAGCTTTAGCATCATCACTTCGCAAAATTGAAGTGGAAGGTGTTAAAATTAAAATAATCCATACAGGTGTTGGGGCGATTACAGAATCGGATATCATTTTAGCATCAGCTTCTAACGCAATTGTAATCGGGTTTAATGTACGCCCAGATGCAAACGCTAAAAATTCTGCGGAATCTGAGAATGTTGATGTGCGATTACATCGCGTTATATACAAAGCGATTGAAGAAATCGAAGCGGCAATGAAGGGTATGCTTGATCCAGAGTTTGAAGAGAAAGTGATTGGGCAAGCAGAAGTAAGAGAAACCTTTAAAGTATCTAAAGTTGGAACCATTGCTGGTTGCTATGTAACTGATGGTAAAATTACAAGAGATTCAGGTATCAGGTTAGTACGAAATGGCGTCGTTCTATTCGAAGGCGAAATTGATACACTGAAACGCTTTAAAGATGATGTGAAAGAAGTTGCCCAAAACTATGAATGTGGAATAACAATTAAGAATTATAATGATATTAAAGAAGGCGACATTATTGAAGCATACGTGATGGAGGAAATCGAACGTAAATGATTATCTCACTTGAAGTAGAATGCATGCTGTATGATGGTCATTCCTTAAAAGAGAAACGTTCTGTGATTAAGCGACTCCTTGCCAGATTGCGAAAGGATTTTAATGTTGCGGTTACCGAATTAGATTATCATGATTTATGGCAACGTACCAAATTAGGTGTTGTAACCATTTCAAATGAACGTTCTCATGGTGAACAGGTAATGCAAGAAGTACTTCGAGTTATCGATACATTTTCTGAAATAGAAAGAACGATTACAACTATTGACATTGTCTAAAAGCAATGCGTATGTGACTGATTAGAGGTGATGGAAATGAGTAATCTACGTGCAAATCGAGTAGCAGAACAAATGAAAAAGGAACTCGGCGAGATTTTAACGCGTAAAATTAAAGATCCTCGGGTTGGATTTGTTACGGTAACTGATGTGGAAGTAACTGGTGACTTACAACAAGCTACAGTATATATTTCCGTGCTTGGTGATGAGGCAAAGAAGAAGGATACACTTCTTGGTCTTGCAAAAGCAAAAGGATTTATCCGTTCTGAGATTGGTACTCGAATTCGTTTGCGTAAGACACCAGAAATAAGTTTCGAATTCGATGAAGCGTTGGAGTATGGAAATCGAATTGATTCGTTATTACGGGATTTAAATAAGCAATAAGTAAATAGTTTTGAAATAAAAATCTGGCTCTTCGGGGGTCAGATTTTTATTCAGACTTGTGCAAAAAACGTTGGAGGTTATACAATGGATGGTATTTTACCATTATGGAAACCAAAAGGAATGACCTCACACGACTGTGTGATGAAAATACGAAAATTATATAAGACAAAAAAAGTAGGTCACACAGGTACACTCGACCCTGAGGTGGAAGGCGTGTTACCTATTTGTATTGGGCAGGCAACGAAAATTGTTCAATTTCTGACAGATACCAAGAAGACGTATGTAGCGGAGTTAAAGCTAGGGTCTGCCACCGAGACTGAGGATAGCTATGGGGAGATAATCGAAGAAGTCGAAGTAGACGAGATTCCATCTCAACAAGTAATTGAAAACGTGTTACAATCATTTAAGGGTGAGATTATTCAAGTTCCACCGATGTATTCGGCAGTAAAAGTAGCTGGTAAAAAGCTATATGAATATGCTCGGTTAAATCAAACAGTAGAACGGCCCAAGCGGACGGTTACGATACATGAAATAACTAGGCTACCTGCTATTAAGCAAGATGAAACCATCATTCGATTCCAGGTTGTTTGTTCTAAAGGGACCTATATTCGAACACTATGTGTTGATATTGGGAAGCAATTGGGGTATCCTGCCCATATGGCTACACTTGTTCGGGAACAAACTGGTTCCATTAGTCGTGAGGATACCGTTAATTTCGATACGATTATGGAGGCGTGTGAGCAAAACACCGCAGACAAGTTATTGCTACCAATCACTCAAGGTTTGACGCATTTAGATCAACTGTCAGTGGATGAGGAAATCAAACGAAAAGTGTTAGTCGGACAAAAGCTTGCTAAACCAGATGAAATCATACACAATAAGCCGTTTAAGGTCATGCATGGTAATCAATTATTAGCAATCTATCAAATCCATCCTGAAAATAAGCAGGAGATAAAACCGATTCGCGTCTTTAGCGAGTAACAAAAGTAGGTGAAAATATTGAAAACAATCAACTTAACATACCCGCATAAGCTAGACACACATGATTTACCGGAGACTGTCGCTGCAATCGGATTTTTTGATGGCATTCATAAAGGTCATCAATCCGTTATCAAACAAGCTGTAACAAAGGCAAAGGAAAATAAGATGGAAAGCGCAGTGATGACCTTTTATCCACATCCATCGGTTGTTCTGAAGAATAACCATGATGTAAAATACATAACGCCATTAAAAGAAAAACAAGCAATGCTAGCAAAGCTTGGCGTCGATCGTGTCTATATTATTTCATTTAATAAGGAATTATCTGCTCTTTCCCCACAGGATTTTGTCGATCATTTTATTATAGGACTCCATATTAAGCATGTTGTCGCAGGATTTGATTTCTCCTATGGTCACAAGGGACAAGGTAATATGGATGTGATTGGCGAGCATTCACGAGGGTTATTCGGATATACAAAGGTAGCTAAGGTAACACTAGATGATGAGAAGATTAGTTCAACTGTTATTCGTGGATTACTCCATGAAGGAGATATGGAACAGGTGAATCTGCTATTAGGTAGACCATTAACAACAAGTGGGATTGTCATTGAAGGTGATAAGCGTGGCAGAGAACTTGGCTATCCAACAGCTAATATTCAGTACCATCTAGATGCCTTATTGCCTAAGCCTGGTATATATGCTGTACGGGTTATTATTGATGGTAAACATTACAACGCAATGGCAAGTCTAGGGACTAATCCAACGTTTACACAAGATCGGAAGGATTTATCGTTAGAAGTAAATATTCTTGATTTTTCCAATGATTTATACGGAAAAGAAATAATAGTGGAATGGTATAAATTTATCCGTCAAGAAGAAAAATTCTCTAGTGTGGAAGAACTTGTTGAGCAGATGGAAGACGATGAGAAACAAATTCGTCACGTTTTAACGAGTCTTGTATAATAATCTAATTTCAGGTAAAATAGGAAAAGACCTTGCATTTTTAACGGAAAAGATGTAAGCTAAAACAGTTATAACCTTCGCTTGGCAAATCGTTACTCCGACGTTTGCTAGGGGACAGGGGATAGTTATTATTTTTATAGGAGGTGGCCCAAGATGGCTATTACAAAAGAACGTAAGAATGAAATCATTAATGAATACAAGGTTCATGAGAGTGACACTGGATCTCCTGAAGTACAAATCGCTGTATTGACAGAAGAAATCACTACATTGAACGAACATTTACGTGTTCATAAAAAAGATCATCATTCACGTCGTGGTCTTTTAAAAATGGTTGGTAAGCGTCGTAACTTGCTTAACTACCTACGTAATAAAGACGTAACACGTTATCGTGAGTTAATTAAAAAACTTGGATTGCGTAGATAATGGGAAAAGCAGGAGTAATCCTGCTTTTTTTTCAATAGTTGCGAATTTAAAAATGGCTAGCTCCAGGCGCCAACGACTATTTAGACTTTATTCACCTCCATACGTCGCTTGAACAGGTGCCTTACGCTTTGCAATTTACATACATAAAATTTACATTATTGACGATAAGCTATAAAATATAAAATAGAATGCTTTCATGAAAGGAGTATGACGAATAATGGCACAAGATAAACATGTATTCTCGACCGAAATAGCTGGAAAAACGTTCACTGTTGAAATTGGCGAGCTAGCAAAACAAGCTAATGGAGCTTGTATGGTTCAATATGGTGATTCATCAGTACTTGCAGTTGCCACTGCATCTAAAAAACCTAAAGATTTGCCGTTCTTCCCATTAACAGTTAATTATGAAGAACGTTTATATGCGGTAGGAAAAATCCCTGGAGGTTTCATTAAACGAGAAGGAAGACCGAGTGAAAAAGCGATTCTTGCTTCTAGATTAATTGACCGTCCAATACGTCCGTTATTTCCAGATGGTTACCGTAACGAGGTTCAAGTCATTAGTACGGTTATGAGTGTGGATCAAGACTGCTCTACAGAAATTGCTGCAATGATAGGCTCATCAATCGCACTATCCATTTCAGATATTCCATTCGAACAACCAATTGCTGGTGTTCATGTTGGTCGTGTAAATGGTGAATTTGTTATCAACCCGACTGTTGAACAAGAAGCAAATAGTGACATTGAACTAACCGTAGCTGGTACGAAAGATGCGATAAACATGGTAGAAGCTGGTGCAAATGAAGTACCAGAAGAAATTATGTTAGAAGCAATTATGTTTGGTCATGAGGCAATAAAACGATTAGTTGCATTCCAAGAAGAAATCGTACAGGCTATTGGACAAGAAAAATCAGAGTTTGTCTTATTTGAACTTGATGCAGCATTAAAAACTAAAGTAGAAGCAGAAGCGAAAGATCAATTACTTGCGGCTATTCAAGTTAAAGAAAAGCATGCACGAGAAGAAGCGATAAGTGAAGTAAAGACGGCAGTATTAGCAAGCTATGAGGAAGAAGAAGCTGAAACGGTATCACAGGTTAGCTCTATTCTTGATAAAATGGTGAAAGAAGAAGTACGCCGTCTAATCACGAAGGAAAAAATTCGCCCAGATGGTCGTAAAATTGACGAGATTCGTCCATTGTCATCACGTATCGGTGTATTACCTAGAACTCATGGTTCCGGACTGTTTACACGTGGACAAACACAAGCATTAAGTGTTTGTACATTAGGAGCTCTGGGTGATGTGCAAATCTTAGATGGTTTAGATTTAGAAGAATCGAAACGATTTATGCATCATTATAATTTCCCGCAATATAGTGTTGGAGAAACTGGACCAATTCGTGGGCCTGGTCGTCGTGAAATTGGACATGGTGCACTAGGTGAGAGAGCACTTGAAAAAGTGATTCCTTCCGAAAAAGACTTCCCATATACAATGCGTCTAGTATCAGAAGTATTGGAGTCAAATGGATCAACATCACAGGCTAGTATTTGTGCAAGTACATTAGCTATGATGGATGCAGGTGTTCCAATTAAAGCACCAGTGGCAGGTATTGCAATGGGACTAGTTAAATCAGGTGATGATTATACGATCCTAACGGATATTCAAGGCATGGAAGATGCCTTAGGTGATATGGACTTTAAAGTTGCTGGAACTGCAAAAGGTGTTACGGCATTACAAATGGATATCAAAATTGATGGTTTATCGAGAGAAATCTTAGAAGAAGCATTAACACAAGCTAAAAAAGGTAGAATGCAGATTCTAGATTCCATGCTACAAACGATTAACGAACCGAAGAAAGAGTTATCGGTATACGCACCTAAAATCCTAACAATGTCCATTAATCCAGATAAAATCCGTGATGTTATTGGACCAAGTGGAAAACAAATCAATAAAATCATTGATGAAACTGGTGTTAAGATTGACATCGAACAGGATGGTAGTGTCTTTATTTCATCTACAGATACAGCAATGAATGAAAAGGCAAAACAAATTATTGAAGACTTAGTGCGTGAAGTTGAGATCGGACAAGTATACCTAGGAACCGTAAAACGAATTGAGAAGTTCGGTGCATTTGTGGAACTATTTAAAGGTAAAGATGGACTGGTTCATATCTCTGAGCTTGCTGAAGAGCGTACGAATAAAGTTGAGGATGTCGTGAAAATCGGCGACCAAATTATGGTGAAGGTAAAGGAAATCGACCATCAAGGGCGTGTCAACCTTTCCCGCAAAGCAGTATTGATAGAGCAAAAAGAAAAAGCCGAAAAATCAACATTGTAAGACGGATAAGAAGCTGGAATTCCAGTTTCTTTTTTGCTTTATCCAAGTAACATCTTTTACATATCTTGTCCTCTCTGTTCATATAAATGAAAGGGAGGAGTGATGGTATGTACCGGTATCGCAATTATATTCATATAATTGTATTTATCATGATCGTGATGGTTACGTTTCGGATTGATCAAAATCCATTTGCGACAAATGACCAAGCAGTTTTTTCTCAGCTTACAGCAGTAAACAATGAAGATGCGCTTTATCAAGAAATCAAAGAGAAAAGCGTTACATATAATGAAGAACCACAAGATGCGTATATAGATCGGGTTTGGAAGAAGACACCTGGTAGAAATGGTCGGCAAGTTGACATTGATTCTTCCTTTGAGCGGATGAAAAAGGGAGGTAAGTTTCAAGAGGATTTACTCGTTTATGAGCAAATCAAGCCCAAAACTTCCATGGAGGACTTACCTGCTGCACCGATTTATCGCGGGCATCCAGAAAAGCAAATGGTTTCTTTTTTAATTAATGTTTCCTGGGGTACAGAGCATGTGCCAACTATTTTAACTATATTAAAAGAGAACAAAGTGAAGGCAACTTTTTTCATAGAAGGCCAGTGGGCAAAGGAACATGTCGATTACGTGAAAATGATTCAGGAACAAGGACATACTATTGGTAATCATGCCTATAATCATCCTGATATGGCTAAATTAAGCAGAGGCGAAATACTAAGGCAGATTCAGGATACTAACAAAGTATTGCATGCAATAACTGGAAAAAATCCGAAATGGTTTGCGCCTCCAAGTGGTAGTTTTTCCGATCAAGTCATTGTGGTAGCAGATGGGTTAAAGATGAATACGATTCTATGGACAGTGGATACAATTGACTGGAAGAACCCTAGTGTAAATGTTATGATGAAGCGAGTAATGGGGAAAATTCACCCAGGAGCAACGATTCTTATGCATCCTACCACTTCTATCGTTAATGGATTGCCAAGTTTAATTAAAGCGATTAAGGACCAGGGATATCAAATAGGAACCATTGATAAGTTATTATCAGAGAATCGATAGTTTGTAATACAGGAGGAACTATTTTGATTGAAAAACATACTAGCAAAAATGGACTACGAATAGTACTAGAAAAAATACCAGCAGTGCGTTCTGTGACAATCGGAATCTGGGTGTTAACTGGTTCTCGAAATGAAACGGACGTAAATAATGGGATATCACACTTTTTAGAGCATATGTTTTTTAAAGGAACAAAAACAAGAACCGCCACAGATATTGCCGAGGCCTTTGATTCTATCGGTGGACAGGTAAACGCATTTACATCAAAGGAATACACGTGTTTTTATGCAAAGGTACTAGATACCCATAAGGAGCACGCATTAGACATATTAGCTGATATGTTTTTTAATTCTGCTTTTGATCCAGATGAAATGGAGCGAGAGAAGAAAGTAGTATTTGAAGAGATTAAAATGTATGAGGATACACCTGATGATATTGTACACGATTTATTAGCGAGAGCATCCTACGGTGAACACCCACTAGGGTATCCAATCTTGGGGACAGAAGCACATTTGAATTCGTTTCAACCACAGACATTAAAAGACTATATTCAAGCTTATTATACGCCTGAAAATGTCGTTGTTTCGGTTGCTGGAAATGTTGAATCAGATTTCATTACAAAAATTGATAGCTATTTTGGTTCCTATGAATCAAAAGTACAACGTCCATTATTGGATAAACCTATTTTTCTAGGGAATACGATTGAACGCCATAAGGAAACAGAACAAGCTCATTTATGTATTGGCTATAACGGATTACCGATTGGTGCTGACAATGTTTATAGTCTTATCATTTTAAATAATGTACTTGGTGGTAGCATGAGCTCACGATTATTTCAAGAAGTTCGTGAAAAACGCGGTTTAGCCTATTCTGTGTTCTCGTATCATTCTTCCTTTATGGATAGTGGAATCTTAACCATTTATTCGGGAACCGGTAAGGAACAACTACCATTATTAAAAGAAACGATTGATCAGACAGTTGCGACTCTTGTTGAAAATGGGTTGACAGATAAGGAATTACGAAATAGCAAGGAACAATTAAAGGGTAGTTTAATGCTTAGCCTAGAAAGCACGAATAGTCGGATGAGCAGAAATGGTAAAAATGAATTGTTATTAAAACATCACCGAACACTTGATGACATGATTCAAGAGATTGATGCTGTGAGTCATGCGTCCATTCAACAGGTCATTGATGCTACGTTTAACGCAGAGCCTTCCATGGCTGTGATAGCACCGAAAATCAAGTAAGTCACAAGAATCTATGTACATCATAGATTCTTATTTTTTTGCATATACATGATAAAAGCAAGAGAATAAGGGGGACTACTTATGCGCTATAATGATATTAGTAGTAAGGAAATTGTCAATGTTACCTCGGGAAAGCGTCTCGGTATATTGGGTCAAACCGATTTAGAAATCGATGAAGAAACCGGTCAAATCCGCTCATTTATTTTACCGAATTATAAGTGGTTCGGGTTAAAAAAAGAAGGGGCGGTAGCTAAAATTCATTGGAATTCAATAAAGAAGATCGGTGAGGATATGATTATGATTGAAGCAGAATAGAAAGAAACTAGGGTGGCTCGTATCGATAGATGATTGATACGAGCCATCTTTTTTTGTGTCCAAGATACGTATAACAAGCTTACCTAGCGGCATGAGATAACAACAGTCAGTGATTGTGAGAGCAATGACAGCCTGGTTTATGACTGTTATTAAACTTTTTGTGGGACAAGCAACTGCTGTCCTTGCCTCTGTCAGTTTTTCGTTATGCCTAGTGCATCGTTTTTTTCAAATGATTTTCAAAAGTCATAATCACTAACCACCTACTATCACATAAGCTATAAAGAAAATGTTTTACGAAAAAGAAACCCATTAACATCATGTGGTGACTTTTTTTAAACTAGGTTGGAGGGTGTTCTAGGTAATGAAACAATTCATAGCTGTAATAGGTGGAGATGCAAGATATTTAGAGTTAATAAGGCAACTACAAGCTATTGAAAATATAGAAATTATTTTAATCGGCTACGACAAACTGGAACAAGGGTTTACCGGTTTAAACCAGGTCGACTTTCAGGAAATGGAAATTGACGAATTGGATGTCGTAATCTTGCCTATCACTGGAACTGATGAAGAGGGGAAAGTAGAGACTGTGTTTTCCGTGCAGGAGATTCGTCTTACAGAAGAGTGGTTCGCAAAATTAAAGGATTCTGCTGTGATCTTCACAGGAATTGCCAATGAATATTTGAAAGATGTAACAACTAAAACAGATACAACAATGATCCCATTACTTGATCGTGATGATGTTGCCATCTACAACTCTATTCCGACAGCAGAAGGAACCATCATGATGGCAATTGAGCATACCGACTACACAATCCATTCCTCGCGTGTGATCGTAGCGGGTTTTGGGAGAGTGGGGAGTACAGTTGCCAATAAATTTGCTGCACTTGGAGCAAAGGTATCTGTTGCAGCCCGAAATACTAGGGATTTAGCAAGGATTACCGAGATGGGTTTACACGCGATTTCGTTAGAAAAATTGCCTGATTATACGAATGAATGTGATTTACTAATTAATACAATTCCTGCACGGGTAATTACGAAAGCATCGATTGAAAAACTTCCTTCAAATGCACTTATTCTTGATCTAGCTTCAAAACCAGGCGGTACGGATTTTGAATATGCCAAACAAAGAGGGATTGAAGCGATATTAGCTCGTAGTCTGCCAAGTATTGTGGCTCCTAAAACAGCAGGGAAAATACTGGCAGATGTCATTATTCAAATCTTAACGAATGAAAAGGAGTTATTAGGATGGACTTAAAAGGAAAACGAATTGGATTTGGTGTTACTGGTTCCCATTGTACGTATAAAGATGTTTTTGGTCCAATGGAACAATTGATGGAATTAGGTGCAGAGGTCGTACCAATTGTAACGTATACTGTGATGAATGTAGATACAAAATTTGGCAAAGCGAAAGATCATATTGCTCGTATTGAATCGATAACGGGTAAGGAAGTTATTGCCACGATTCCAGATGCAGAGCCTCTTGGCCCCAAAAATCCTTTAGATTGTATGGTGATAGCACCATTAACAGGAAATTCCATGAGCAAGCTCGCAAATGCCTTGACTGATTCACCTCCATTAATGGCTGCAAAAGCAACTATTAGAAATCAGAGTCCAGTTGTTCTAGGAATATCAACGAATGATGCATTAGGTTTAAATGGTGTCAATTTGATGCGGCTAATGGCAAGCAAATATATGTATTTCGTTCCGTATGGGCAGGATGATCCATTTAAAAAGCCAACCTCACTTGTTGCGAATATGGAATTATTACCGGAGACAATCGAATCTGCCCTCGTAGGAAAACAATTGCAGCCTGTTTTAGTTCCGTATACAGAATAAATTTGATAAAATATAAGCTTAAGAGTTTTGTTACTATTTTAATAAATCTAATTGGAGTGTGAATCAGCATCATGACGAAGGATAATAGTTATCATGTCGCAGTAGTTGGGGCAACAGGAGCAGTAGGCCAGAAGATGATTAAAATGCTGGAGGAAAGCAATTTACCAATTAGCACATTAAAACTGCTATCTTCCAAACGCTCAGCTGGTACGAAGGTTGATTTTAAGGGAAAAGAATTGATTGTAGAGGAAGCAACTGATGAAAGTTTTACAGGAATAGATATTGCATTATTTTCAGCTGGAGGCTCAGTGTCTAAACGATTCGCTCCTGAAGCAGTAAAGCGTGGTGCGGTTGTTATTGATAATACGAGTGCTTATCGCATGGATGAACAGGTTCCACTTGTTGTACCAGAAGTAAATTCAGAAGATCTTGAGTCACATCAAGGGATAATTGCCAATCCAAATTGTTCTACCATTCAAATGGTTGCTGCTTTAAAACCGATTCAAGACGCATTCGGTCTTTCTAGAGTGATTGTGTCAACCTATCAAGCAGTTTCTGGAGCTGGAACACAAGCAGTTGAGGAACTAAGAGATCAGACGAGACAATTTCTCGCTGAAGAGGAAGTAACGGCCACCATCTTACCCGTAAAAGGCGCTGAAAAGCACTATCCGATTGCATTTAATGCCTTACCACAGATTGATGTATTTCAGGAAAATGGCTATACATTTGAAGAAATGAAGATGATCAACGAAACAAGAAAGATATTACATCGACAGGATCTTTCCGTTGCTGCGACTTGTGTTAGACTTCCGTTTTTCACGTCTCATGCAGAAAGTGTATATATTGAAATAGAGCAATCAGGAATAGAAACAGAAGCTATACGGCACGTTTTACAAGAAGCAGATGGGGTAATTTTACAAGATGATCCACTTACACAGACCTACCCAACGCCACAAAGTTCAGCAGGTAAAAAAGAAGTGTTTGTTGGTCGTGTTCGGAAGGATTTGGACCATCCTAATGGCTTCCATCTGTGGGTCGTCTCGGATAACTTGCTAAAAGGTGCAGCATGGAACTCTGTCCAAATTGCTGAAAAATTAATGGAAAAAAATCTACTGCTACACGAAAAATGATTGTTAGGTAGAGGTGTGAAATTGTGCAGATATTAGTTCAAAAATTCGGAGGAACTTCTGTACAAAGTAAACAAACTAGACAACATGTTATCCATCATATAAACAAAGCACTAAAAGAGAAGTTTAAGCTTGTTGTAGTCGTATCTGCATTAGGAAGAAGTCCAGAAGCATATGCCACCGACTCTTTATTAGATTTAGTTGATTATCCAGACCATGATATTTCAGATCGTGAGTTAGATATGCTGATGGCTTGTGGCGAAATTATTTCCTCGGTCGTTTTATCCAACGAGCTGAAACGGGAATCGATAAAATCGATTGCGTTAACAGGGGCACAGGCAGGAATTCTTACCAGTGCTGACTATACACAAGCGAAAATCAAAGAAGTGAATCCAACACGTATTCAGGAAGAACTAAAGCGACATGATGTTATCGTAGTTGCTGGCTTCCAAGGTAAAAATTCATTTGGAGAATTAACAACATTAGGTAGAGGTGGTAGTGATACTACCGCGGCAGCACTTGGTGCAGCATTAAATGCGAACCGAATTGAAATTTTTACGGATGTGAACGGGATAATGACTGCAGATCCAAGGGTTGTAAAAGAAGCTCGACCACTTGATGTGGTAACATACCGTGAGATTTGTAATTTAGCCTATCAAGGGGCTAAGGTGATTCATCCAAGAGCAGTTGAAATTGCCATGCAAGCAAAAGTACCTATTCGAGTTCGTTCTACCTATGAGGAAGACGGTGGTACTTTAGTGACCACCTTTGCTACGAAGAAATCAGGAGTTGATATAACAGATCGGTTGGTCACGGGGATAGCCCATCTAGCAAATATTACACAAATAAAAGTGCAAACAAAGGAAACCCAAGCGTACAGAATGCAGTCCGAAGTATTTAAGGCAATGGCCGATGCGGGTATTTCGATTGATTTTATCAATATTTCGCCAACCGGTGTTGTTTATACCATTCCCGATATCCAGGCGAGAAAAGCAATGACGATTCTAGAATCGCGAGGATTTTCTCCTACAGTGACCAAAAATTGTGCGAAGGTATCGGTAGTAGGTGCGGGGATGACTGGTGTACCAGGTGTTGCATCGCGAATTGTGCATGCATTGACAAATAAAGGGGTACAAATTTTACAATCGGCAGATAGTCATGCGACAATTTGGGTACTCATTTCCGGTGATGATTTATACACAGCAGTAAATGCATTGCATCACGAATTTGAATTGAGTAATCAAGCTACAGTTTTACATGACTATTTAATAGAAAGGTGAGTTCAAATGAATTTTGGTAACGTATTAACCGCAATGATTACACCATTTAATGAACAAGGGGAAATCAATTTCAATGAAACAACGAATCTCATCAATTATTTAATTGAAAATGGAACCGATGGATTAGTCGTTGCTGGAACGACAGGGGAATCACCAACACTTACCACAGAAGAAAAAAAGCAATTGTTCTCCCATGTCGTTAAAATTGTCGATAAACGCGTACCGGTGATTGCCGGTACTGGTGGAAATAACACACAAACATCGATTGAGTTGACAAAAGAAGCGGAGAATTGTGGTGTGGACGCGGTAATGCTAGTGACGCCATATTATAATAAGCCAAATCAACAAGGCTTATATGAGCATTTCAAAGCAATTGCACAAGCAACAACACTGCCAGTCATGCTCTACAATATTCCAGGAAGATCTGTCATTAACATGAGTGCGGAAACAATAATCGAATTAAGCAAAATTGAAAATATCGTTTCGGTCAAAGAGGCAAGTGGAGATTTAGATCAGGCGGCTGTAATTATTGAAAACACAGCCGAAGATTTTTCAGTCTACAGTGGTGATGATGGATTGACGTTACCAATGCTTGCAATTGGCGGGACTGGAATCGTTTCGGTTGCCTCTCATATTATTGGTAATGATATGCAGGAAATGATCCGTGCCTTTGAAAACGGAGATACGAAAGGTGCTGCCTCCATCCATCGTAAGCTTTTACCAGTTATGAATGGACTTTTTGCAGCACCGTCACCTGCTCCAGTTAAAGCTGCTTTACTGCATACAGGCATCCAGACAGGCGGAGTGCGCCTCCCATTAGTCCCTCTAACGGAAGAAGAAGAAAGCAAGCTGAAACAGTTAATTGATAGTCTTCATCATTAATATATTTCTTAAAAAGGATTCTCATCTTCGTATGGGAATCCTTTTTTTCGCTAGAATGTATTTAGTTGTTTCCGTTCATACTATAGCCATAGTGATTTTTAAAGGGGTGTTCTTATGATGGAAAATGATACAGAAAAAAAAGAAGGGCAGGAGGAACAATCTGGTTCTTCCTCACTCGTGCAAAAAATTCAAGCTTTAGGCCAAACAAATGTACCACAGTCACCTGACTCCAATATTCATGTACTATCTATTATTGGTCAAATTGAAGGGCATATTCAATTACCACCGCAAAATAAAACAACGAAATATGAACATTTATTACCACAGCTTATTGCCATTGAACAAAACCCTAAAATTGAAGGGGTGATTATTTTATTAAATACAGTTGGAGGCGATGTAGAAGCGGGGCTGGCGTTATCGGAGATGATTTCATCGCTTTCCAAACCAACTGTTTCGATTGTTCTTGGAGGTGGCCATTCTATCGGTGTACCAATAGCAGTTTCAACCGATTATTCATTTATTGTGCCAACTGCTACGATGACCATCCATCCCGTACGGTTAACAGGGCTTGTTATTGGTGTACCACAAACCTTTGAATACTTAGATAAAATGCAGGATAGGGTTATTAACTTCGTGGTTAATCATTCTCACATAAAAGAGGAGAAGTTTAAAGATCTTATGTTTGCAAAAGGAAATCTAACCCGTGATATTGGGACAAATGTCGTTGGAACAGATGCTGTTGAGTATGGGTTAATTGACGAGGTTGGCGGAGTTAAGGAAGCGATGGAAAAATTAAATGAACTGATAGGGGACGCCAACGATACGGGACAAGAGGAGGTTATCCAATGATTTTATACACACCACTAGCAGAAACAGATATATTTCCAATAGCAGCGGATGCCTATACAAATCGGGTATGTATCAATTACGGGGGCAAGCAAGTATATGTAGAAAAAAATAGTGATGGGGCATACCGATTACTTCAATTACTATCAACAGATCCACAAGATTTTTTAAATGAAAACTATACACCAGGTACGATTATTTCGTAATTTTTTTGAAATCGAGAAATTGGTTACTCTATGATATACTATATCTATTCAACAAGAGTTAATAGAGGCTGGGATATGACGAATACAATCCAAACAATACACATTTGTTCCAGTCTCTTCATCATAAAAAATGGCTTTTGTAGGTAGAGGTGAGTATATGGCTAAGAAGCGAAAGAAACGTAAGAAAAATACATTGCGAAAAACAGTGAAGGCCGAGTTGTTAGGGCTGTTATTTGTTTTTCTAGCAATTTTTGGTAGTGGAGCTAGTGCAATTAGTGAAGGTGCTATACCTGGAGGTTTAGAGCATATTTTTAGATTTTTTCTAGGGGTATGGTATTTTGTTGCGTCTATCTTTTTATTAGTAATTGGTATCTTTTTAATTGTTAAACGACGTTATCCAAATTTTTTACATAAAAAAATGATTGGGTTTTATATTATTCTACTAGGCGTACTCCTTTACACGCATATCCAAGTATATGAACAACTAGTGGCCCTTTCCGGTAATACATCGATAATCAAGGCAACATGGATTAGCTTTTTTGACTTTGTGGCAGGACAAGCACCCTCTGGTCAAACCGGTGGCGGAATGATTGGTGCATTTATTTTTGCTTTTTGTTATTATCTATTCTCTTCGGTTGGTGCTAATATTGTCGCTGTTTTCTCGGTTGTGATTGGTGTCATCTTTTTAACCGAGTTCTCATTAGGGGACTTCTTCTTAAAGCTTGTAAAGAATATCCGTGCTAATGTGGAAAAAGTGAAGGAGAAATTTAGCACGATTCAAACAACAAGAGAACAGCGCAAGCTTGCAGATGAACCGTTAGAGCCATTAGAGGATGCTGATATAGCTATTAAGCATGAGGAAGTTGAATTTCCTGATGTAACCTATGCCTTTGATGAGCACGTGGATTCAGCTCCTCCAGTGGACGAAAAACCATTACGGGCGACTGCAGAAGATCACGAAGCTGAAGAAGATGTTACGGTTATGCCAATGACCGCAACAGAAAATCCAGAATATCGTTTACCATCGCCAAATCTATTAGCTGAACCAGCTCATAACACACAATTCCAAGAGAAGTCTCAGATTCAAGCGGTTGTTCGTAAGTTGGAAAAAACTTTTCATAGTTTTGGCGTAAAAGCACGAGTAACAAAAGTAAATGTTGGCCCTGCCGTAACGAAATATGAGGTGTATCCAGAAGCGGGTGTAAAGGTAAGTAAAATTGTTAGTTTACATGATGATTTAGCACTTGCTTTAGCGGCGAAGGATATTCGGATTGAGGCACCAATACCAGGGAAGTCTGCTGTTGGTATTGAAGTGCCAAATAAAGAAATTGCCATGGTATCACTTCGAGAGGTATTGGATAGTACAACAAGCAAGCAATCTTCTAAACTATTAGTAGCACTTGGGAAAGATATTACTGGGGATGCTGTATTAGCAGAATTAAATAAAATGCCCCATCTATTAATTGCTGGAGCGACTGGTAGTGGTAAGAGTGTCTGTGTTAACGGCATTATCACGACTATTTTAATGCGTGCGAAGCCACATGAAGTTAAAATGATGATGATTGACCCGAAAAAGGTAGAATTAAATGTTTATAATGGCATTCCACATTTACTAGCACCAGTAGTAACCGATCCAAAGAAAGCTTCTAGAGCATTAAAAAAAGTGGTCTCGGAAATGGAACGACGCTATGAATTATTCTCTGACACGGGAACGCGTAATATCGAGGGTTATAATGAATATGTACGAAAGTATAATATAAATGCAGGTAACAGCGAAGAGCAACCAAATCTACCATATATAGTGGTTATTGTTGATGAGTTAGCAGATTTAATGATGGTTGCCTCTAGTGATGTGGAAGATTCGATTACAAGACTAGCGCAAATGGCACGAGCTGCTGGTATTCATTTAATTATTGCAACACAAAGACCATCTGTTGATGTCATAACAGGTGTCATAAAAGCAAATATTCCATCTCGAATTGCTTTTAGTGTTTCTTCTTCTACCGATTCTCGCACAATTTTAGATTCTGGTGGGGCGGAGAAGCTACTTGGTCGTGGTGATATGCTGTTCCTTCCTGTTGGTTCTTCTAAACCGGTCCGAGTACAAGGGGCGTTCTTGTCAGATGAAGAAGTGGAGCGAATTGTGGATCATTGTATTGAACAGCAAAAAGCAAATTATCAGGAAGAAATGATTCCTGAGGATACGAATGAAGTTGTTCAAGAAGTAGATGACGAACTATATGATGAAGCAGTTCAGATGATAACAGAAATGCAAAGTGCTAGTGTATCAATGCTGCAGCGTCGGTTCAGAATTGGTTATACGAGAGCTGCTCGCTTAATTGATGCAATGGAAGCAAGAGGTATTGTTGGACCTTATGAAGGAAGTAAACCAAGAGCTGTATTAGTTACAGACACAGAAGAAAAGACTTCGTAATAAGAAAATTGTATAAAAAATGAGCAAGGTGACATGGTAGTAATATAGATGTTTTCCTTGCTCTTTTTTTAACGTAAATATTGACGAATTTTTCCGATTATTAAATAGAATGAAACCGTTATAGGACTACAATATGTCAGGAATTTACATGATTAGTATGTAATAATTAAATTATGTACGTAATTTTTGTGAAAACTATTTATTTGTTTTAAAATAAATGATATATTATTCAAGGTATAGTTGTCAGATATTGTCGGAATTAGTTGTCTCATCTGTTATGGGCATAAGGAGGGAGCATATGTCAATTAAAGCAGACGCAAGACATTTATATTTACAAGTGATTGACCGAATCAAACATGATATTGAAACGAGTAAATATAAAGCAAATGAAAAGCTTCCATCCGAATTCGAACTATCCAAGCAATTAGGTGTATCTAGAGCAACGCTTCGTGAGGCATTACGTATCTTAGAAGAAGAGAATGTCGTCTCTAGAAAACATGGTGTCGGAACATTTGTAAATCCGAAACCAATCGTTTCATCAGGTATCGAACAATTAACGAGTGTGACCTACATGATTGAACAAGCTGGGAAAAAACCAGGTTCGCAGTTTTATTCCACGGATATAATCGATCCTAGTGAAGAGGACCGAACTAATTTCAAGTCCACTACATTGCAAAAGCTTGTAAAAATAGAGCGCGTACGAACCGCTGATGGACAACCAGTTGTATTTTGCGTCGATAAAATACCCCATGGATTAATTCCTATTGAAGCTGCTCACCAAGAAGATTCCTTGTTTAAATTAATGGAGGAGCATGCCAAAAAACGAGTTAGTTATGCTATTACATATATTGAGCCGGTTAGCTACAACGAAAAAATTTACAATATTTTAAATTGTGATTTTGAAAAAACACTTTTATTACTAAAACAGATGCACTATACAGAAGACGATGAAGCTGTTTTATATTCATTAAACTATTTTCGTTCTGATGTATTTAGTTTCCATGTGTTTCGGAAGCGCATATAGGATTTTACATTCCTTTTAGGAGGTGATTTCAGCCTGTAGTATCAAAGACATAGTAGTAAGTAAAGAAGTAGGAATACATTCATTTAAAATTTATCTAGGGGGCATTATTTAATGAAGAAATTAAGCTTTTTACTTGTATTAATTCTAGGTCTAGGATTATTTCTAGCAGCATGTGGAACTTCTGATGATGAAGAAGGAAATAACGCTGACAACGATAGTACTGGATCTGACGAAGCGGCAAGCGATTTTTCAGTAGGTATGGTAACAGATATTGGTGGAGTTGATGATAAATCATTCAACCAATCAGCATGGGAAGGATTAAAAGCTTTTGGTAGCCAACACGGATTTACTGAAGGTGAAGGCTATGGCTATGCACAATCAAACGCTAGAGAAGAATATATTCCTAACCTAAACCGTATGGTTCGTGATGGTTATGATTTAATTTATGGAATTGGTTTCGAACTTAAGGAAGATATTACAACAGTTGCTGGCCAAAACCCAGATACTAAATTTGCTTTAGTAGATGATATCTTAGAGGCTCCAAATGGAGTAAGTATTACTTTTAAAGAACACCAAGGTTCATTCTTAGTAGGTGTTGCGGCAGCACTTAAAACAAAAACAAACAAACTTGGATTTGTCGGTGGTGTAAACTCACCATTAATCAATAAATTCGAAGCTGGATTCATTGCTGGTGCTAAATCAGTAAATCCTGATATCGAAGTAGATGTGCAGTATGCAGAAAGCTTTGCAGATGCTGCAAAAGGTAAATTAATCGCTGCTAATATGTATGATAATGGTGTTGATGTAATTTATCACGCTTCTGGTGCTACTGGTAACGGTGTATTCAACCAAGCTAAAGATATTAAGCAAAATGATCCAGAACGTGAAATTTGGGTAATCGGTGTTGACCGTGACCAATATGAAGAAGGTCAAGCAGGAGATTACAATGTAACTTTAACATCAATGGTTAAACGTGTAGACGTAGCTGTTGAACAAGTTGCTACACTTGCAATGAACGATGAGTTCCCAGGTGGAGAGCAATTAGAATTCGGTATTGAAGAAGATGGTATTGCAGTTGCTACTACGAATACAGAAGCAATGACAGAAGAAATCGTTGCAGAAGTCAATAGCTGGCAAGAAAAAATTCTAAATGGTGACGTGGAAGTTCCACAAACACACGAAGAATTAGAAGCATTTGTAAAAGCACTACAGTAATAATTCTGTGGAAAAGACCGACATTCGGTCTTTTCCCATGTTTTGTCTATGTAAAATCCTCAACTGAAGAAGATGGTAGAATCGTCTTTTTCATTTGGTGATTTTATTTTATGAAATCAAATAGTATTCAATATGCCATGAAATAGGGAAAAGAGGGGTGACTTTAGTGGAGTATGTAATTGAAATGTTAAATATTCGAAAAGAATTTCCGGGTATTGTAGCAAATGATAACATTACAGTCCAACTAAAAAAAGGTGAAATTCATGCACTTTTAGGTGAAAATGGTGCAGGGAAATCAACCTTGATGAATGTGTTATTCGGATTATACCAGCCAGAAGCAGGCGAAATCCGAGTAAAGGGTGAAAAAGTAAATATAACAAACCCGAATATTGCGAATGAATTAGGGATTGGCATGGTGCATCAGCATTTTATGCTAGTTGAGCCATTTACCGTCACACAAAATATTATATTAGGTAACGAGCCAAAGGATAAATTCGGCAAGATTAATATAAAAAAAGCAGAAGAAGAAATTCAAGAAATTTCCGATCGCTATGGTCTAAAGGTGGATCCTTCTGCGAAAATTAGTGACATATCAGTTGGAATGCAACAACGCGTAGAGATTTTAAAGACATTATATCGCGGAGCAGAGGTTTTAATCTTTGATGAACCAACAGCGGTACTAACACCACAAGAAATACGTGAACTAATCGAAATCATGCGTTCGCTTGTTAAAGAAGGAAAATCGATTATTTTAATTACACATAAATTAAAAGAAATAATGGAAGTATGTGACCGTTGTACCGTCATTCGTAAAGGACAAGGAATTGGAACAGTCAATGTTGCCGAATCGAATCCAGATGAGCTTGCTTCATTAATGGTAGGGAGAGAAGTAAACTTTAAAACAGAAAAGAAGCCTGCTCAGCCAAAAGATGTCGTACTTCATATTGAAGATCTTTATGTGAAGGATGCAAGAAAAGTAGATTTGGTGAAGGGCCTGAATTTAGAGGTTCGTGCTGGTGAAATTGTTGGGATAGCAGGTGTTGATGGTAATGGTCAAACAGAGCTAATCGAAGCAATTACTGGTTTACGGAAATCACAGTCTGGATCGATATCTGTTAACGGAAAATCCATCACGAATTTAAGCCCACGGAAAGTTACCAATCATGGTGTTGGGCATATTCCACAGGATCGACATAAGTATGGATTAGTATTAGATTATCCAATTGGAGCAAATATTGTTCTGCAAACATATTATCAAAAGCCTTTTTCAAAGGTATCGGTTTTAAATTATAAAGAAATCTATAATAAAGCAAAAGAAATCATTGCCGAATATGATGTACGTACACCAAGTGAATTTACACCTGCACGTGCTCTATCTGGTGGAAATCAGCAGAAAGCAATTATTGGACGAGAAATAGATCGTTCTCCTGATTTATTAATCGCAGCACAGCCAACTCGTGGATTAGACGTAGGTGCTATTGAATTTATTCATCAAAAGCTGATTGAAGAGCGTGACAAAGGACGAGCAGTATTATTGATTTCGTTCGAATTAGACGAAATCATAAATGTTAGTGATCGAATCGCAGTGATGTTTGATGGGAAGATTACAGCTACTCGCAAGCCAGAGGAAACCAATGAACAAGAATTGGGATTATTAATGGCTGGAAGTATAACAGAAAAGGGGGCTGATTCTAATGAAGTCAACTAATCGTTTATTTGGAATCTTAGTACCGATTATATCTGTTCTTCTCGGCTTAATTGTTGGTGCAATTATCATGCTTATTTCTGGTCATAACCCGATTGAGGGATATAAAGCACTATGGGATGGGGCATTTTATGATGCGTTCACATTAGGTGAAACGATTCGCCGTATAACACCACTAATTTTAACAGGACTTGCTGTGGCGTTTGCATTTCGTACTGGATTATTTAATATCGGGGCAGAAGGTCAAGTTATTGTTGGGTGGTTAGCCGCAGTCTGGGTAGGGTTAACGGTAGATGCACCAATGATTATCCACTTACCGCTTGCTGTTTTAGCAGGAGCAATAGCTGGTGGTCTATGGGGCTTTATCCCTGGCTTGTTAAAGGCTAAAATTGGTGTTCATGAAGTTATTGTTACAATTATGATGAACTATATTGCTATGTTTGTATCAAATGAAATTGTTCGTTCTGTTTTAACAGATCATGATACATCAACTGAACAGATTGCAACAACGGCATCTTTGGCTTCTGAATGGCTAAAAAGTATTACATTTTATTCTCGTATGCATTATGGTATCTTAATTGCTTTATTTGCAGCCGCAATTATGTGGTTTATCATTCAACGTACGACGGTTGGGTATGAATTGAAAGCGGTTGGATTTAATCGCCATGCATCAAAATATGCTGGTATGAATGTTAGTAAAAATATCATATTATCAATGGTCATCGCGGGGGCATTTGCTGGACTTGCTGGTGCAATGGAAGGTCTAGGAACTTATGGTAATGTATCCGTAATTTCTGGATTTACGAATCTTGGTTTTGATGGGATTGCAGTTGCGCTTCTTGGAGCAAACAATCCATTTGGTGTCGTTTTAGCCGCTATATTATTTGGTGTGCTTAAAGAGGGTGCTGGTGAAATGCCTAGTGCCGGTGTACCGACAGAACTCGTAGATATTATTATGGCAGTTATTATTTTCTTTGTTGCTTCAAGCTATATTATTCGTTGGGCGTTACTTCGCTTCAAAAAGGAGGGGAACTAAATGCTTGATATTTTACAATCTGTTGTTCCTACAATTTTATTCTTTTCAGCACCCCTTATTTTTACAGCCTTAGGTGGCGTGTTTAGTGAGCGATCTGGTGTTATTAACATTGGTCTAGAAGGACTTATGGTTATAGGTGCTTTCATAGCTATCGTATTTAACCTTACCTTTGCTGATATGTTTGGAACATGGACCCCTTGGGTATCCATTGTTGTTGGTATGATTGGTGGCGCAATATTTTCATTAATACATGCTGTTGCAGCGGTCTCTTTTAGAGCGGACCAAACGGTTAGTGGTGTAGCCATTAATATGCTCGCACTAGGTGTTGGTGTTTATTTAACAAAGATATTCTATGATAAAGGTCAGACCGATATGGTTACACAGCCTTTCTTATCCAAGACGATTCCAGTATTATCCGATATTCCAATTATCGGACCGATCTTTTTTAAAGGTATTTATGTAACCTCATATATTGCATTAATTGTAGCCTTTATTGCTTGGTTTGTTTTATATAAAACATCATTCGGATTACGCTTACGTGCAGTCGGTGAACATCCGATGGCGGCTGATACGAACGGTATTAATGTATACAAAATGCGTTATATCGCTGTCATTATATCAGGTGCATTAGGTGGACTTGGTGGATCTGTGTTTGCTCTAACAATTGTTTCGAATTTTTCACATGCGACAATTGTAGGTCAAGGATTTATGTCACTAGCTGCAGTTATATTTGGTAAGTGGCATCCACTAGGTGCAATGGGTGCGGCATTATTCTTTGGATTTGCCCAAAGCTTAAGTATTGTAAGCTCAGGTATTCCAATCCTAGAGGATATTCCGCAGATTTACTTGCTTATTGCGCCATATGTACTTACCATCTTAGCGTTAGCAGGATTTATCGGACGCGCAGAAGCACCACGCGCAAATGGAATTCCGTATATTAAAGGAAGTAGATAATACGAACTAAAGCCGACTTGGATTTCCAGGTCGGCTTTTTCAATGGTTAATACTATTGTGGTGTTGCTAGCTTTCCATTGGCTACCGTTGGGGATAATGGTAAACTATGGTTATTAATAAATTGTTTATGGATTAATCAAAAACGTACAAACTAAGGCAGATAACGTAAGAATGTAAAGAATTGAAATGGAGGAGTTAGGATGGTCACCATTGAGGAACAGGTGAAGAATATGAATGGCTATAATCTTCACGTCATACCCAATAAAAAATTTAAAACCGTTCATATCGTTGTAAAGTTTAAAGCGCCATTAAATCGCGAAACCATTACGAAACGTGCTTTGTTACCGTATGTTCTCCAACAAGGCTCAAAGAAGTACCCAAGTAGAAAAGAATTGCAAATTGCATTAGATGATTTGTATGGTTCAGTATTATCAATGGATAGTGGGAAAAAGGGCGATAATCATATTATTAGTTTCCGGTTAGAGGTTGCTAATGATAAATTTATACCGAATGAAACCAATTTAGTCGAAGATTCGTTTCGTTTGCTAAATGAGGTAATCTTCCAACCGAATGTTCAAGGTGATGCATTTGTAGAATCGGTATTTAACCGTGAAGTAGGAACATTGCGCCAAAAAATCAAATCAATCATCGATGATAAAATGCAATATGCAAATATGCGACTACTCGATGAGATGCTTGATGGTGACCCATATCAGCTTCATGTTCATGGTTACGAAGAGGATTTAGACAGCCTAAATGCAACAGATTTATATCGTTACTACACGACCATGCTTAAAGAAGATCAGGTTGATATTTATATTCTTGGTGATTTAGATCAAGAAAAGATGGAAGCAATTGTGACAGCGAATATGGAACGCACCAGCTCAGGTGCTACCACGGGTACGAATGATGAAGAATCACCATCGCGTAATCATCATGCACCGAAAGAAGTAATCGATAAGCAAAATGTTCAACAGGCTAAGCTACACATCGGCTACCGGACGAATTGTACGTATCGCGATAAAGAATATCCTGCACTTCAAGTGTTTAATGGTATATTAGGTGGATTTCCAAGCTCGAAATTATTTATTAATGTTCGAGAAAAGAACAGCTTGGCATACTATGCATCCTCGCGACTCGAAAGCCATAAAGGTTTACTGCTAGTATTTAGTGGTATTGCTCCTGGAGATTATGAAAAAGCTAGAGCAATAATAGAAGAGCAAATGAAGGCAATGAAAAATGGTGATATATCGGAAAACGAGTTAGCAGAATCAAAGGAATTAATTGTTAATCAGCTATTAGAAACGTTAGACCACCCACAAGGGATTATTGAAATGCTCTATCAGCAAGTAATTGCGAATGCAGACATATCACCTCACCAACTAATTGATAAGATAAAAGCAGTACAGCTAGATGATGTCAAAGCAATTGGAGAAAAAATAACAGAAGATACGGTTTATCTCTTAACAAGTGAAGGAGGCACGTCAAATGAATAAAATGGAATATCGTCATATTGATGAAAATCTTTACCATGAGAAGCTTGAAAATGGTCTAACAGTCTTTTTATTACCACGCCCTGAAATGTCAAAAACATATGCGATTTTTTCAACAAATTATGGATCTATTGATCGGACGTTTGTCCCAATTGGCAAGGATGAAAAAATCACAGTACCAGATGGTATCGCACATTTTCTTGAGCATAAGCTATTTGAAAAAAAAGACCGCGATGTATTTGCGGATTTTAGTAAACAGGGAGCATCTGCCAATGCTTATACATCATTTACGAAAACCGCCTATTTGTTTTCCGCTACTGCTAATATAGAAGAAAATGTAAAAACGTTGTTAGATTTCGTTCAAGATCCTTATTTTTCAGAGAGCTCGGTTGAAAAGGAAAAAGGAATAATTGGCCAAGAGATTAAAATGTACGATGATCAACCAGATTGGCAGTCATTTATGGGTACATTAAAAAGCTTATTTAAAGAGACACCGGTAAATATTGATATAGCTGGAACGGTGGAATCTATTGCGGAAATAACAAAGGATGATTTATATACTTGTTATCATACCTTTTATCATCCCGAGAATATGACATTCTTTATTGCGGGAAATTTTAATCCGGAACAGATGCTAACCCTTATAAAAGAGAACCAAGTATCGAAGGAATTTGTGAAGCTTGATGAAATTAAACGTGATTATCCAACAGAGCCAGCAGAAGTTGCTAAAGAAGAAAATAAATTAATCATGCCGGTATCCATTGCCAAATGTACGGTTGGGATAAAAGAATCCATTGAAGAATTATCGCCAGAAGAATTTATTCAGAAGGATTTATTACAGGATTTAATTCTGACTTTTTATTTTTCAAAGAGTGGACAATTCTATGAAGAGCTATACAAGGAAAATATGATTGATTCCAGTTTTTATTTCGAAACAAATCTGGAAAAGAATTTCGGTTATTCCATTCTAGGTGGAAATACGGATAATCCGGATCAATTTGTCGCTAAGTTAAAACATCTATTGCTATCAACAACCAGTATGGAAATTACGGAGGCAGAATTTGAACGAATGAAGAAAAAGAAGATTGGTCAGTTGCTACGTTCAATGAATTCATTAGAAAACATTGCGAGTAAATATATTCATTATCATACAGTGGGTGTGGATTTCTTTGAATTAATTCCCACTATACAAGGTTTAACGGTAGAGGATGCTAATAAATTTTTAAAAGAATGGATTAAACCAGAGCGATTAGGCGTTTGTAAAATTGTTGCAGAATAGGGAGAAGCTACATGGGGAAAACCGTTTTAGTTATTGGAGCAAGTGGTGATATTGGAAGTGCGATTGCAACACAATTAGGAAATGAGGGGTACCAACTAATTCTTCATTATCATCAAAATAGGGAAGCAGTAACAGCTATTGAACAAGGTCTAGCACCAGAAACTGTTTTGGATGTGCTAAAAGCCGATCTCGAGTCAACGGAAGGAATAAATACGTTTCTTACATCCTTAGTCTATCCGGTAGATGCAATTGTGTTTGCAAGTGGTGTTGCTCATTATGGATTATTTCAGGATACACCCGAGCAGGTTATGGATGCAATGCTTTCTGTTCATGTCAAAGCACCATTGAAAATAGTCCAAAATCTATTACCATCTATGATTCAGCAAAAGGCAGGTAAGATACTATTTATTTCCTCAATATGGGGAGAGATTGGTGCTAGCTATGAAGTCATGTATGCCACTGTTAAGGGTGCACAGAATAGCTTTGTCAAATCACTGGCTAAAGAGGTTGGAAGAAGTGGTATTTCAGTGAATGCCATTAGTCCAGGATATATTGACACAAAGATGAATGTTTTAGATCCAGAAGAAAAAGCACAGCTAGTAAGTGAAATTCCTCTAAACCGACCGGGTACACCGGAAGATATTGCAAATGCTGTTAGCTTTTTGCTCCAAGATAAATCAAGTTATATTCACGGTGAAATTGTCAGAATATCTGGTGGCTGGTCGTAAAGTTATCATCAAGTTCCTTATCTACAATGCATAATCACATAAAATTTTCAAATACTATGCATGTACGATATGAAGGAGGAATGATGATGTCCGTTCTGGATAATTTTGAGTCTTGGAAAGATTTTTTGGCAAATCGTTTAGAGCAAGCTCAATCACAAGGTATGTCACAGCAGACGATTTCTGAGGTAGCCTATGAGGTTGGGGATTATCTTGCCAAGAGCGTTGATGCCAAAAATAATGAAGAGGCAGTACTAAGGGAGCTTTGGAACGCTGCATCAAAAGAAGAGCAACATGCTATTGCTAATTCCATGGTAAAATTAGTACAAAATCAAGCTAATAATAGCTAAGTAAGCTGAAAATTTAAAGGAGCTGCGCTTTTACGTGGCTTCTTTTCCATTCTAAAAGGAAAACTTTAGTAATTATTTTCATTAATAGCTTTAAACTATCGTGAAAATCATTTATTATAAAGATATACATTTTTTTGCCGAAAAGAAGAACATTTTTTCTTCGGCATAAGAAAAACTATCTTAATCGCTAAAGGAACGAGCGAAGTTTTTCTAAAGATGATTGCAATTGGATACGTATGGCAAAGGAGAGTTTTCGATTGGGACGAACAGAATGGTATTTAGAATACGAAATTCAAATTAATCGCCCTGGTTTATTAGGAGAAATTTCTTCTTTGCTCGGTATGCTCGCCATTAATATTGTGACCATAAATGGTGTAGAAAACGGTAGAAGAGGTATGTTGTTACTTGCCAATAACGATGAACAAATAACACGATTAAAATTAATTTTACAAACAATGGACACAATAAAAGTAACCAAATTAAGAAAATCAAAACTCCGAGATAGATTAGCTGTAAGACACGGGAAATATATACATAGAGATGCAGATGATCGTAAAACAGTACGTTTTGTACGAGATGAGCTTGGGCTATTAGTTGATTTTATGGCCGAGTTGTATAAGCAAGAGGGTCATAAGCTAATCGGAATTCGAGGAATGCCGAGAGTCGGTAAAACAGAATCGGTCGTTGCGGCAAGTGTTTGCGCGAATAAACGGTGGTTGTTTGTATCAAGTACGTTAATCAAACAAACCGTCCGTAGCCAGCTCATTGAAGGTGAATATAGCTGTGATAATATTTTTATCATTGATGGAATTGTTTCAAAGCAAAAAGCAAATGAGAAGCACTGGCAATTAATTCGCGAAATTATGCAGCTTCCAGCTATAAAAGTTGTGGAGCACCCTGATATATTTGTACAAGCAACCGAATATAGTATCGATGATTTTGATTATATTATTGAACTTCGCAGTGATGAGGATGAAGTCATTACATATGAAGAGGTTGAAAAGATGCAATTCAATCAGGGAAATGGTTTTTCAATGTTCGATTATTAAATTGGATGGTGTTATAAATGGGAATAGGTGCAAGATTAAAAGAAGCTAGAGAAGAAAAAGAACTATCACTAGACACGCTACAAGATACAACAAAAATACAGAAACGATATTTAGTAGCGATTGAGGAAGAGAATTTCTCTATTTTACCTGGAAAGTTTTACGCGAAAGCATTTATTAAGGAATATGCAATTGCTGTCGGTCTAGATCCAAATGAACTAATGGAAGAGTATAAACAGGATATTCCTTCTCCGGAAGAAGATTCAACAACGCAATATACGAGAATTCATCGCTCTAGAAAAGATAATATGCCGACAAAAAATACTGCAATTTTTTCGTTTATTCCTACATTAATTGTGATTTTATTAATTATTGGAATTGTCTTTTTAGCTTGGTGGTTTATCACACAAAAAATTGGTGACGATGAAAATACGCCATCGGAACAAACGAGTGATAATACGATCATTCGAAATGACTCAAACAATAATAGCAATGACCAATCGGTAGTAGATGATGAAGAGCAAGCTGAAAACGATGAACAAACAGATACTGAAAATACGAACGAAGATACAACTGATAATTCAACTGAAGAAACGGATGAAGAATCCACTCAAGATGAAGCAGAATTAGGTATGGAAGTCGTAGAAGAGGGTAGTGGAACGAAGCCGCTTTCAACGATTGAGTTATCTAATGTAGGTGAAGAGCTTATATTTGAATTCGAATCGACAGAAGATGTTTGGCTAGATGTAAGTAATGAAGCTGACCAATCCTTCTTTAGTGGATTTGTTACATCTGGTGAACCAACTACACTTGACCTAACCGGTCAAAGTAAAGTCTTCTTGAATGTTGGCCGTGCCCCAGGTTTAGCCATTACAATCAATGGTGTTGAATTTGAATACCCAGTAGATCCAAATCAAAGGGGTGCAGATCATCAGCAACTGTGGTTTAATGTTGTCGATGCAGAGTCAAATGAATAAGGAAGAGAAACCCTTCTTGGTCTAAGGACTGAAGAAGGGTTTTATCCCGTTTGAACGAATTAACGTCAAGGAAAAAATTATATAATCGTAGCAGGAGGAACAAGTAAACATGAATATTCCAAATCGGATTACATTATCAAGAATCTTCTTAATCCCTATTTTTATATTGATATTAAGTATCCCATTTAAATGGGGAGAATGGTCTATTGGAGAGGGAACATTGCCTATCTCTCATTTTGTAGCAGCGTTATTGTTTATCGTTGCATCGACAACAGATTGGATTGACGGTTACTATGCTAGAAAACATAATTTAGTTACTAATTTAGGGAAGTTTCTCGATCCATTAGCAGATAAATTGTTAGTATCTGCTGCACTAATTCTGTTAATTGAAATGGGAGCAGCGCCAGCGTGGGTTGTTATCGTTATTATCAGTAGAGAATTTGCAGTAACTGGATTACGTTTAGTTGCTGCTGGTGAAGGTATTGTTTTAGCAGCAGGGGGCATGGGTAAGCTGAAGACCGCTACCCAAATGATCGCAATTGCATCATTATTGCTGCATAATTTTCCATTTTCCTATTTGAATTTCCCGTTTGGAACGATAATGCTTTATATCGCACTATTCTTTACTGTGGTATCTGGCTATGATTATTTCAAAAAAAATTGGCATGTGATGAGGGATTCTAAGTAATGAAACAGGTTAATGCTGAAATTATTGCTGTAGGGACAGAGCTTCTTTTAGGCCAAATTGCCAATACAAATGCGCAATGGATTTCGGAGCAGTTAGCATTACATGGCATTAATGTATTTTACCATGGTGTAGTTGGTGATAATCAAAAACGCGTTGCGGATTCATTTCAATTAGCACAAACTCGTTCTGATGTAGTCATCGTTACAGGTGGGCTTGGGCCAACAGACGATGACTTAACACGAGAGGCTTTTCAATTAATAAGTGGATTGAATGTGGTTGAGCATGGTCCCTCGATGGAAAAAATCGAAGCATATTTTTCTAGGCAGAACACAGTAATGACGCCGAACAATCGAAAACAAGCGCGTGTTTTTTCTGGTTCGACTGTTATTATGAATGAAGTTGGTATGGCTCCCGGTATGATTGTTGAGCATGATCAAACAATATGGGTTTTCTTACCTGGAGTGCCCCGTGAAATGAAGTCATTAATGCGTGAAGGTGTACTTCCAATTTTGAGTCAAAAGCTAGATCAACATCATGTTATTCGCTCTTACGTCTTACGGTTTATTGGAATTGGGGAATCCAAGCTAGAGCATGAGCTAAAAGAACTTATTGATAAGCAGGATAATCCTACTATTGCACCACTGGCACAAAGTGATGGTGTTGTTATCCGTTTAACTGCAAAAGCGTTATCGGATAAACAAGCAAATCTCCTATTAGACCAAACAAAGGATGCTATTTTAGCGAAGGTCGGGGAGTTTTATTATGGCATGAATGAAGAAACCATTCAGCATCGGATTGTTTCTTTATTACGTTCACAACAATGTCAGATTGCCTCTGCCGAAAGCTTGACTGGTGGTAAATTTATCGAAAAACTGATTTCAGTACCAGGAGCTTCACAGGTTTGTAAAGGTTCTATTGTTTGCTATGATGCGTCCGTAAAGCGGGAAGTACTTCACGTATCGAATGAAATAATCGATCAATTTGGAACCGTAAGTGAAGAATGTGCACAAGAGATGGCAAAAAATGTAGCCGATCTTTTACAAGCATCGATTGGTATAAGCTTTACCGGTGTTGCCGGCCCAGATCCTATTGAAGGTAAGCCAGTTGGTACAGTATATATCGGAGTGTATCGCGATGGTGAAGACTCTATTGTTCGTAAATATGAATTCCTCGGGGATAGAGAAACAATCCGACAGCGTGCTGCTCTAAAAGGTTATGAACTTTTATATAGTTTACTAAAAGGATAGAATGTACGGTATCTATTACATAAAAATAGATTTATACAGAACTATTTATTTATATAATCGAATTTTCGATGAAAAAAGTGGCAAAAAATATGGGAACATTTATTCGATTTTTGCTTGGCAAAATGGCTAAAACAATGTATGATAGATAATAGTTAATATAAGGAGGTAGTTTCGATGAGTGATAGAAAACAAGCTTTAGATATGGCTTTACGACAAATAGAGAAACAATTTGGAAAAGGTTCCATTATGAAATTAGGGGAACAAGCTGCTCAAAAACTAGCAACGATCTCTAGTGGATCGCTTACATTAGATATTGCGTTAGGTATAGGTGGTTATCCAAAAGGAAGGGTAATCGAAATTTACGGACCTGAATCATCTGGTAAAACGACCGTAGCACTTCATGCAATTGCGGAAGCGCAAAAAAACGGTGGCCAAGCAGCATTTATAGATGCGGAGCACGCACTAGATCCAACATATGCAAGAGCACTTGGTGTTAATATTGATGAGCTTCTACTTTCACAACCAGATACTGGTGAACAGGCACTTGAAATTGCTGAAGCATTAGTACGTAGTGGAGCGGTTGATATTATTGTAGTCGATTCTGTTGCCGCATTAGTTCCAAAAGCCGAAATTGAAGGCGATATGGGTGATGCGCATGTTGGTTTACAAGCTAGACTTATGTCACAGGCTTTGAGAAAGCTTTCTGGTGCCATTAATAAGTCTAAAACAACAGCTATTTTCATTAACCAAATTCGTGAAAAAGTTGGTGTTATGTTCGGTAACCCTGAAACTACTCCTGGCGGACGCGCATTAAAATTCTATTCTTCTGTACGCCTTGAGGTTCGTCGTGCAGAAACATTGAAGCAAGGCAATGATATGGTAGGAAATAGAGCGAGAATTAAAGTCGTGAAGAATAAAGTAGCGCCACCATTTAAACAAGCTGAAGTTGATATTATGTACGGAGAGGGTATTTCGAAAGAGGGAGAAGTACTTGATATTGGTTCTGAATTAGATATCGTGCAAAAAAGTGGTGCATGGTATTCTTATGAAGGAGAAAGACTTGGTCAAGGTCGAGAGAATGCTAAGATTTTCTTAAAAGAAAATGAGGAAATTTTAGACGAGATACAACAAGCAATTCGAGACCATTACAATTTAGATAATGCAGTGGAAGAAACTGACGAAGAAGTGTTAGAAGATACACAAGAAACATTGGATGTTTAATTTGTAATAGAAACTGTACTAGCCAAGTAGATAGAGGTATTCTATCACTTGCTGGTACGGTTTTTTTGTAGAATAAAAACAACTGTGAAATATTTGATTTATTTTGAAATATATTTTATGTCGATTCCTTGACATTATTTTTACAGACAGATAAAATTAAAATGTATAATTTTATAATTTTATTATACATCGTGTGTAAATTATTCATTGAATATGGTACATGCCGACAATATGTAAAGAATGCTGAAACAATTTTATAGCAAGAGGAGGTGAAAACGTGGAGGACAATATTCTACTCATCTCCATTTTGCTTACCTTAATTTCCCTTGTAGTCGGTATTGTTGTTGGTTATTGGATTCGTAAATCTATTGCGGAAGCGAAGATTTCCAGTGCGGAGAATCTAGCGAAGCAAATAGTGGAAGAAGCACATCGAAATGCAGATGCCGCTAAGAAAGAGGCACTTCTTGAGGCGAAAGATGAAAATCATCGACTTCGCCAGCAGACAGAGCAAGAATTGCGTGATCGTCGTTCTGAAGTACAAAAGCAAGAAAATCGCCTGATGCAAAGAGAAGAAAATCTGGATAGAAAAAGTGAAACGCTGGACAAGCGAGAGTTCATGCTTGAAAAACGGGAACAATCGCTTTCTGAAAAACAACAACAAATTGAAGAAATGGAAAGCAAAGTGGAAGCAATGTTACAAGAGCAGCAAACTGAGCTTGAGCGCATTTCTGGTTATACCACTGATCAGGCTAGAAGTATTATTTTAGAGCGTATCGAAAAAGAATTAGCACATGAATCAGCGATTATGATTAAAGAAGCTGAAAACCGTGCAAAAGAAGAAGCAGATAAGAAAGCGAAGAGCATCTTATCACTTGCTTTACAACGCTGTGCTGCAGACCACGTTGCTGAAACGACTGTATCTGTTGTAAATCTTCCAAACGATGAAATGAAAGGTCGTATTATTGGTCGTGAAGGTCGAAATATACGTACACTTGAAACATTGACTGGAATTGATTTAATCATTGATGATACACCAGAGGCAGTAATATTATCTGGTTTCGACCCAGTTCGTCGAGAAACTGCTCGCTTAGCGCTTGAGAAACTTGTTCAGGATGGTCGAATTCACCCTGCAAGAATCGAAGAAATGGTTGATAAAGCTAGACGTGAGGTTGACGAGTATATTCGAGAAGTTGGGGAAGAAACTACTTTTGAAGTTGGTGTACATGGTCTACATCCTGATTTGATTAAAATTCTTGGTCGCCTAAAATATCGTACAAGCTATGGTCAGAATGTGTTAAAGCATTCCACCGAGGTAGCATACCTATCAGGATTGCTTGCTGCTGAACTTGGCGAAGATGTTAGATTAGCAAGAAGAGCTGGATTACTACATGACATTGGTAAAGCAATTGATCATGAAGTAGAAGGTAGCCACGTTGAAATCGGTAAAGAGTTAGCCATGAAATACAAGGAACACGAGGTAGTTATTAATTCAATCGCTTCTCACCACGGTGATGAAGAGCCTACTTCTGTCATTTCTGTTTTAGTTGCTGCGGCGGATGCATTATCAGCTGCTCGACCAGGAGCTAGAAGTGAGACACTGGAAAATTACATTAAGCGTTTAGAGAAGCTTGAAGAGATTTCAGAGTCATTTGCAGGTGTTGAAAAATCATTTGCAATCCAAGCAGGTCGTGAGATTCGAATTATGGTTAAGCCAGATGAAATAGATGATATTGATTCTGCAAGAATTGCTCGTGATATTCGTAAACGTATTGAAAGTGAGCTTGATTACCCGGGTCACATTAAAGTGACGGTAATACGTGAAACAAGAGCAGTAGAATACGCGAAATAAAAAGGCGGAGCACATTTGCTCCGTCTTTTATATTCACCATAATTTTGCATAGAGGCGTTTTGCAACCGCAATTTTTTGACTTTAAGGGTAGGTTATGAAACACTTAATCATACATATTAGATAGATAGGATGAATGAAACATGAAGATATTATTTATCGGTGACGTATTTGGTTCACCGGGTAGAGATATGGTACAAGAATATTTACCAAAGTTAAAAGAAAAGTATAAACCGAATGCTGTTATAATCAATGGAGAAAATGCAGCGTCCGGAAAAGGGATTACCGAAAAGATATATAAGCAATTCATGGGATTAGGTGCACAAGTAATTACTATGGGGAACCATACTTGGGATAAAAAGGATATCTTTGAGTTTATTGATGATGCAAAAAATTTAATTCGACCAGCCAATTTCCCGGAAGGAACACCTGGAAAAGGATTAACGTTTATTAATTTAAATGGGGCAGAATTAGCGGTAATAAACTTACAAGGACGTACTTTTTTACCAGCTATTGATGACCCATTTAAAAAGGTTGATGAGCTTATAGCGCAGGCAAAAAAGCGAACAGATCTACTATTTCTTGATTTTCATGCCGAAGCAACAAGTGAAAAACAAGCAATGGGATGGTATGTAGATGGTAGAGTTAGTGCTGTCGTTGGGACACATACGCACACGCAAACGGCAGATAATCGCATTTTACCAAATGGTACGGCATATATTACTGATGTAGGAATGACAGGACCGTATGACGGAATATTAGGTGTTGAACGAGATGCGGTTATAAAGAAATTTTTAACGAGTTTACCAGTGCGATTTGAACCAGATAAAGTAGGAAGAACACAATTAAATGGTGTCGTCATTACAATTGATGAAAGTAATGGAAAAGCAACTAGTATCGAACGGATTATGATTAATGAAGATCATCCTTTTTTTGGTTAAATTACAAATCTTACCAACCGAGAAAATTTGAATTTTTTGAATTCTTGATGCATAATAAGGTTATAAGCTAACGTCTCCAAGAATATAGTAGCATTAGAACTATAATAGGAAATGAAGGAGGTACTAGTAATGGAAATATTAAAAGTCTCAGCAAAATCAAATCCTAATTCAGTAGCAGGAGCACTTGCGAATGTATTACGTGAACGTGGCACAGCGGAAATCCAGGCTATCGGCGCTGGTGCATTGAACCAAGCCGTGAAAGCAGTTGCTATCGCACGAGGATTTGTGGCCCCTAGTGGTGTTGATTTAATTTGTATTCCAGCCTTTACTGACATCATGATTGATAATGAAGAACGGACAGCGATTAAATTAATTGTTGAACCTAGATAATGAAATTGTAGGTAAGATGAGTGTTGCGCATTTGCGTAGCACTTTTTTATTTTAGGGCAGAAGTTACATAATATCGTTCATACTTGCATGAATAGTTGTTGTTCAATAATACGTTTTCTCACAATTATTGTTAAATTGAGTAAAAGGCTTTATACTGTAGTAATGAATACCCTTTACATAATTTTTTTCCTGAGAAGAAAGGAGATTGTCTGATGAACGAAAAGCAACGTCTTGAACAAGCTCAAATCAAGCAAGTTGATTCAGTGGATGTAAAATCGGATCATGATAATATAGAACGAATAAAGCAAATGTCTAGTGACGAAATGATTGCCAAATATTTTCAAACTAGTTATCAACCGCCAGATTTAAAGCAAGCTCGGAAACGACGTCGAGAAGAAGTTCAGTTTCATTATGACTTTTCCATTCCAGAAGATATGCAGTTGATCGGAAAAGGAAAGAAGTTCTTGATTCGTACATATGGTTGTCAAATGAATGAACATGATACAGAGGTTATTGCTGGTATCTTAACCGAAATGGGTTATGAGTCTACTACCGATACAAATGAAGCGGACTTAATTCTGTTGAACACGTGTGCTATACGTGAAAATGCTGAAAATAAGGTGTTTGGTGAAATTGGCCATTTAAAGCCATTAAAACTGGAAAAACCAGATTTAATTCTTGGTGTTTGTGGCTGTATGTCCCAAGAAGAATCTGTGGTTGATCGTATAATGAAGAAGCATCAGCATATCGACCTTGTGTTTGGTACCCATAACATCCATCGCTTACCACATTTAGTGAAGGAAGCAATGTTTGGTAAGGCTCAAGTTGTAGAGGTATGGTCTAAAGAAGGAGACGTCATTGAAAACCTTCCAAAGGTACGTAATGGAAAAATAAAAGCCTGGGTTAATATTATGTATGGCTGTGATAAGTTTTGTACCTATTGTATTGTGCCAATGACACGTGGTAAAGAAAGAAGTCGTCGACCTGAGGACATTATCCAAGAAGTTCGTCAACTGGCAGCACAAGGCTATCAGGAGATAACCTTACTGGGACAAAATGTTAATGCATATGGAAAAGATTTTGTGGATATGGATTACCGGTTTGGGGATTTAATGAATGATATCCATAAAATCGATATACCAAGAGTTCGCTTTACAACTTCACACCCACGTGACTTTGATGATCATTTAATTGAAGTACTTGCAAAAGGTGGAAATCTCCTTGATCATATTCATTTACCAGTACAGTCTGGTAGTAATGAAGTGTTAAAACGAATGAATCGTAAATACACACGTGAGGACTATTTAGAATTGGTTCGAAAAATTAAAAAGGCTATTCCGAATGCAACGTTAACTACGGATATTATTGTTGGATTCCCGAACGAGACGGAGGAACAGTTTGAAGAAACGATGTCTCTTGTTCGAGAAGTTGGCTTTGAGGCTGCTTATACGTTTATTTATTCTCCTCGTGAAGGAACCCCAGCTGCTATGAAGCAGGATGATGTACCAGAAGAGGTTAAAAAGCAACGCTTATACCGACTAAACGAGCTAGTAAACCAACAAGCTGCGGCATCCATGAAGTCCTATGAACAAAAGACGGTTAAGGTGCTTGTAGAAGGCGAAAGCAAAAAGGATCCAAACGTACTAGCAGGCTACACAGAAAAAAATAAATTAGTTAATTTTAAAGGACCAAATGCTGCAATCGGAAAGATTGTAGACGTAACCATAACGGAAGCCAAGACATGGTCATTAAATGGCGTTATGGTGGAAAAAACAGTAGAGGTGAACTAAATGGCAGAATATACACGTACACAAATATTGGATGAAGCAAAGCGTTTAGCAGAAATGCTTGCTAATACAGAAGAAATTGATCGCTTTAAGCAGGTTGAAGCGAAATTAAACGAAAATAATAAGGTACAAAAATTAATCCAAAAGATTAAAACCTTACAAAAGCAGGCTGTTAATTTTCAAGCTTATGAAAAAAGAGAGGCTTTAAAACGAATCGAGGAAGAAATCGATCGCTTGCAAGAAGAAATCGATGCGATTCCGATTGTTCAGGAGTTTAAAGAAACGCAGATAGTAGTCAATGATGTACTGCAGCTTGTTTCCGGTACCATTGCACGTGAGGTTACCAATAAAGTGATCGAATCAACTGGTGGTGATCCATTATCAGGAAAGACCGCTTCAGGAGAGAAAAATAGTGTAAGTTGCGAGCAATAGTATATAGGTAAAGAACAAGTGGGATAATTCTCACTTGTTTTTTTGTGGTGTAAAACACTGGATTGGTTGGGTATAACAGGGTTTAGCCCAAATTTATTTTTTTCTTCGTGACCTTTCGTAGAATCCTTATGCACTTTAGGTATTTGTCTTGCATAAAATGACTATGAAAAAAGAGGAGGTAAACGTAATTATGAGTTTTCTAGATAAAGACTACCGAGAAATAATTACAAAAGCGGTTATTGGCAAAGGAAAAAAATTCACGCAGGCTACTCATTCCGTTTCGCCATCACATAGACCAACAAGCATTCTTGGATGCTGGGTAATTAATCATCTGTATAATGCCAAGAAAAAATCAGAAGACACCGTCGAAGTAAATGGAAGCTACGACATTAACATTTGGTATTCCTATAACGACAACACGAAAACCGAAGTTGTTACAGAGCGTGTAACATACACGGATTACATCCCGCTCGGTATTCGAGATGAAAATTGCATAAATGATGATTATGATGTGATTTGTAAAGTACTACAACAGCCAAATTGCTTGGAATGCAGAATCTCTAATCAAGGTGCTAAGATTTTGGTCGATATTGAACGTGAGTTTTTAGTTCAAGTACTAGGCGAAACAAAGATTCTAGTTCGTGTCAATACAAAGGAAGTAAAATTTGAAGAAGAAGAAAGCTGGGATTATGCCGTAACGGAAGATGAACTAACTGACCTAAATCCAGATTTCTTAGAGAGTAGCAATAGAAATAAGGACTAATAAGCTTACGAGGGAAAATTCCTCGTAAGTTTTTTTCTTCCCTCAATAGTCAAGTTCCTTTTAATAAGAAACTACGCAATCGTTATACAATATTTTATGCTATAATTATAGAATAAAATGTAGGCTTTTGGAGGATTTTGTAATGGCGAAATATACACCAATGATGGAACAATATTTATCAATCAAAGCGGATTATAAAGATGCCTTTTTATTTTTCCGATTAGGCGATTTTTATGAGATGTTTTTTGATGATGCGATAAAAGCTTCACGAGAATTAGAGATCACGTTAACGAAACGGGATGCAGGACAGGACGACCCGATACCAATGTGTGGCGTTCCGTATCATGCTGCCGGAAATTATATTAAGACACTAGTCGAAAAAGGCTATAAAGTTGCCATCTGTGAACAAGTGGAGGACCCTAAAACAGCAAAAGGAGTGGTAAAACGAGAAGTCGTTCAGCTTATTACTCCAGGAACGGTTATGGAAAGCTCCATGTTAACAGAACGGAATAATAATTACATTGCTAGTCTTTCTCATTTTAATGATGGCACCTATGTGGTTGTTTATAGTGATTTATCGACTGGAGAAAGCAGAATTGCTTCGATATCATTAGGCTTTGATGCGGTTATTCATGAGTTATATAATCAACCGATTAAAGAGATTGTCATATCTTCGGAGCTGCCAGAGGAGCTAAAAAAACAATTAACCAATCGCTTACAGGTTACGTTGTCCTACCAGGATGAAGTATCATTTAACGGCGAATATCGTGACCTTTGTGAGAATTTAAATGATGAACGATTAATCACATCGTTCAGTCGATTATTAAACTATATTCAATATACACAAAAGCGCTCGCTTGATCATTTGAAACAAGCAGAAATTATTGAGCTAAATCATTATTTATCGCTTGATATGTATTCGAAGCGTAATCTAGAACTAACCGAAACCATTCTCCGAAAAGGTAGACATGGTAGCCTGCTATGGGTCTTGGATAAAACGGTAACAGCGATGGGCTCACGAATGCTGAAAAAATGGTTAGAACGGCCATTGTTGGATCGAAAGCAAATTGAGAATCGCTTGGAGGCAGTAGATGGTTTTTATCAAGCCTTTATGGAACGAGACACTTTACGAGAAAGCTTAAAGTCCGTGTATGATTTAGAACGATTGGCTGGAAGAATCGCGTTTGGAAATGTAAATGCTCGAGATCTAATCCAATTGAAGAAGTCATTATTGAAAATTCCAGAGATCAAAGCGTTATTAGCGCAATTTGACCATAAACAGATTAAAGAGCTTGCTAATTTGCTGGAATATCCTAGTGATTTAGTAGATAGGCTGGAGGCTAGTATAGTAGAGGATCCACCAATTTCTATTAAGGAAGGGTCCATTATTAAAGATGGGTATCATGAGCAATTAGACAAGTACCGTTATGCGTCACGAAACGGAAAACAGTGGATTGCAGAGCTTGAACAGCAGGAAAAACAAGAAACAAATATTAAGTCCTTAAAGATAGGCTATAATCGTGTGTTCGGCTACTATATCGAAGTAACAAAAGCAAACCTACACCTGTTGCCAGAAGGGAAGTATGAGCGGAAGCAGACATTGACTAATGCTGAGCGCTTTATTACTCCAGAACTAAAAGAAAAGGAACAATTAATTCTGGAGGCAGAAGAAAAAAGTGTTGAATTAGAATACACGTTATTCACGGAAATTCGGGAGCAAATAAAAGAGCAAATTCCGAAGTTACAGTATTTGGCAGATGTGATTAGTAAAATTGACGTACTCCAAGCATTTGCAACGGTTAGTGAGGCAAACAATTATAAGCGACCGACATTTGTGGAGAAAAAGCTAGTGATTAAAAACGGTCGTCATCCGGTTATTGAGCAAGTAATGGGTGATGGTACGTTTGTTCCTAATGATATTACACTAGACGATGAAAAAAGTGTCCTGTTAATTACGGGTCCAAACATGTCTGGTAAAAGCACGTATATGAGACAGCTTGCGTTAATTGTTATTATGGGACAGATTGGTTGCTTTGTTCCGTGTGATGCAGCAGAATTGATTATGTTTGACCAAATATTTACCCGGATTGGTGCAGCAGATGATTTAGTTTCTGGCCAAAGCACGTTCATGGTGGAAATGTTGGAGGCAAATCATGCAATCTCCCATGCAACGGAAAGAAGTTTAATTCTCTTAGATGAAATTGGACGTGGGACAAGTACCTATGATGGGATGGCCCTAGCGCAAGCAATTGTTGAGTATATTCATAACCATATCCATGCCAAGACATTATTTTCGACGCACTATCATGAATTAACCGCATTAGAGGAGAGCTTACCACGACTTCGCAATATTCATGTTCGTGCAGAAGAATATGAAGGAAATGTCGTATTCTTACATCAAATTAGAGAGGGCGCAGCAGATAAAAGTTATGGTATTCATGTTGCGAAGCTAGCGAGCTTACCAGAACCCTTGATTGAGCGAGCGAGTGTCATTCTTACTGGTCTAGAGAATAATGAATTACCTGAGACAGTGGTGCAACCAAATGAAACGGATCAATTATCCTTCTTTGACGAGACGTCGAATTCAACGAGTACTAGTTCAACTAGTACTCGCGCGACCGAACAAATCGTGGCAGAATTAAGCCAAATCGATCTGTTTGAACTGACACCGATTCAAGCGATGAATGAGCTGCATCGTTTACAAAAAAAGCTAAAACAAAAACAGCCAGCCAAATAAGCTTGGTTAGAAAGGGTTTATCCACATGAAAATATTTCAAATGCCAGATACATTAGCCAATAAGATTGCGGCAGGCGAGGTTGTGGAGCGACCAGCCTCTGTCGTAAAGGAATTAATTGAGAATAGTATCGATGCAAATAGCACTTGGATAAAGATTGAAGTTTTAGAAGCAGGATTAGAGCAAATCCGAATTACCGATAACGGAGACGGCATGGAGGAGGAGGATGTTGAAAGAGCCTTCCTTCGTCACGCTACTAGTAAAATACGAAATGAAGCAGATTTATTTCATGTGAATACGCTAGGATTTCGTGGGGAGGCACTTGCGAGTATTGCCTCGGTTAGTAGATTAACCATCAAAACCTCCCAAGGTGATTCAGCTGGTACTTTCCTCTCGTTAGAAGGCGGAAAGGTTGTGGAACGGAGTAAAAGTGATGCCAGAAAAGGAACCGAAATCACGATAGCGGATTTGTTTTTCAATACACCCGCCCGCTTAAAATATATGAAAACGATCCATACCGAGCTTGGCCATATTACAGATTTATTGAATCGTCTCGCTTTAGCACATCCAGAAATTCGCTTCGAGGCAACACATAATGGCAAACCATTATTTAGTACACCGGGTACAGGTGATATGCTCCAAGTCATTGCGCAAATCTATGGGATGGGTGTTGCTCGAAAAATGCTCTCTGTGCAAAAAGAGACCTTAGACTTCAAAATTACTGGGTTTATTGCTAAGCCAGAGATTACAAGAGCCTCTAGATCTTATATTTCCATCATTTTAAATGGTAGATATATTAAGAGTATCCCGTTAACACAAGCGATTATTCGAGGCTATCATACGTTATTACCAATTGGTCGCTCACCGATTGTTGTATTGTCGATAGAAATGGATCCAATTCTAATCGATGTCAATGTCCATCCTACGAAATTAGAAGCAAGATTTAGTAAGGATAAGGAATTATTTTCGGTTGTTGAAGAATTAATCCGGTCAACCTTTAGGCAAACGCGACTAATTCCTGAAATTGAGCAAAAACCAGTTGTGAAACCACAGCAGTCTGTTCAACACTCCATGAACTTTGATGATGTTAAACGAGGGGAAAACACCTTGTGGGAACAACGCAATGAGCAAACGAATCTAGTAACCAAACCATATCAGCCTGAACCTGCCATGGAAAAGAACATTCCATATCAAACGACGAATGTTGTGGAACAGGAGATTCTTCCTGAAGTAAGAAACGAAGAATGGATTATCCAAGAGCAGGATCGAGGCAGAAATACCGTTACAGCAACCAACGAGCACGAGGAAAAACTAGCCCCAGAACAGCGTGTTCCTACCATGTATCCAATTGGGCAATTACATGGTACGTATATCCTTGCGCAAAATGAAAATGGTTTTTATATGATTGATCAACATGCTGCCCAAGAACGAGTTAAGTACGAATTTTTTAAGAAAAAACTGGGGCAAACAACGAATGAACTTCAGGAATTGTTGCTACCTATTACCTTTGAGTTTTCTAAGCAAGAAGCGATTTTCATTGAACATTATAAAGAAGATTTGGAAAAAGTCGGGTTATTTTTAGAGGATTTCGGTAATCAGACCTTTATTATACGTGCCTACCCAAACTGGTTCCCGAATGGGTTTGAAGAAGAAGTTATTCGGGAAATGATAGAACAGATTATGCATGATGAACGGATTGATGTTGAGGCTATCCGTGAGAGTGCAGCTATATTGATGTCTTGTAAACGATCAATTAAGGCGAACCATTACTTGAATCAGGAGGATATGTTTCGACTCCTTGAGGATTTAAGGAAAACGACTGATCCATTCACGTGTCCACATGGTAGACCAATTATTGTTCATTTCACCACGTATGAACTGGAAAAAATGTTCAAAAGAGTCATGTAATAGGTATATTTCCACCGCACTTCGCAAATGCTAAAGAAGAGGCTATGACGTCTGATTGATGAATCTTGACGTGAAAGGTGAAGTGTAGGTGGAAAATCAACAATTAATCAATTTTTTAAACCAATTATTATCGAATCAATTTGTCATGTATGTTAAATTACATCGTTATCACTGGTTTGTGCAAGGAAAGCATTTTTTTCAGCTCCATGCCTTGTATGAAGAGATGTATACTAAATTTGCAAATGATCTCGATCAAGTTGCCGAACGGATTCTCATGATTGATGGGAAACCATTAGCAACGATGTCAAAGTATTTAAAAGAGACGACTTTGGTAGAAGCAAATGCGGATGACAAAGAGGAAGAATTAATGGATCAGCTAGCCAATGATTTTAAGCAGCTGATTACTGAGATTCGTGACCAAGGATATGTGTTCGCAGAAGAACGACATGATGAGCCTACAAAAGATATGCTCGTAAAACTTGTTGGAGATTACGAAAAATATCGATGGATGTTATCGGCATATCGTGCATATAAATAAAAGTATTATTTTTTAGGGGAATAAGGATGAAGCAAAAGGTAGTATCGATTGTTGGACCAACCGCAGTCGGTAAAACAAAGTTAAGTATAGAAGTGGCAAAGAAATTTAACGGGGAAATTATTAGTGGTGACTCGATGCAGGTATATAAAGGAATGGATATTGGTACTGCTAAGATTAAACCAGAGGAAATGGAAGGTATTCCCCATCACTTGCTCGATTTAAAACAACCAGACGAAGCATTTTCAGTAGCGGATTTTAAGGAATATGTACAGCAATACATAAAAGAAATTACGGGGCGTAACAAAGTCCCGATAATTGTGGGCGGCAGTGGGTTATACATACAAGCGGTTTTATATGATTATAATTTTTCAAGTGAGAAGCGTGATGACTCGCTAACCAAGCAGTTAGAAGCGGAACTGGAACAACACGGTATTGATGCTCTATTCAAGCGACTGCAACAAGTTGATCCGATACAGGCAAGTAGGATTCATCCGAATAATACTAGGCGCGTAATTCGAGCGTTAGAGGTATTGGAAAAGACTGGGCTCACAATGACGGAATATCAGCAGCAGCAATCTGATGATACACCGTATGATAGTATGCTTATTGGGCTAACGATGGAAAGAGATGTATTGTACAATCGGATTAATCAGCGAATAGATCAGATGATTGAAGATGGTTTAATAGAAGAAGTCAGATCCCTTCTTGTAGAAGGGTATGAAAACTATCAATCAATGAAAGCGATTGGCTATAAAGAGCTTATCCCTTATGTAAAAGGTGAGGTTGCTTTAGAAGAAGCAATTGCATTACTCAAGCGTAATTCGAGAAGATACGCAAAAAGACAGTACACATGGTTTAAAAATAAAATGGATGTTAAGTGGTATCATGCAAATCCGGAAGCAAGTGATGATTATTTTGCAGAGATTTTTACTAATTTAGCAGGATTTCTTAACCGCTAAGTAGAAATATATACTATAGATAGAAAAGAGGAGGAAGTGCGATGGCACAATCTGTAAACATTCAGGACCAATATTTGAACCTATTAAGAAAAGAGCATATTTCGGTTACGGTATTCCTAACGAATGGATTTCAATTACGAGGTATTGTGAAAGCATTCGACAACTTTACAGTTCTGTTGGAGTCAGAAGGAAAGCAACAATTGATTTTTAAACATGCCATTTCCACGTTTGCACCAGCTAAAAATGTAAATCTTGATAAAGAATAAACTGTAACGAACGCTATATTAGCGTTCGTTTTTGGTTTTTAGTAAAATATGGGCATTTGTCACAACTTCATCCAACACCACGTATACTATGGGTGACTAAGGAGTGATGAGGTTGGGAACACAAATGATTCATAATAAAAATGGTCAAATTAATATTGTATTGAACGAAAATAAAGTAACGAATATAGATCCAGTTAAAAACCAGGAGAATATAAGCAAAGACCCTTTTGCTCATATTGATCAAGAGCTATCCTCATTTGTTGGGATGGATAATTTAAAACGAAAAATTAAAGAAATCTATGCAACTATCATCATTAATGAAAAGCGTAGTCAGATGGGTCTTACGAACACGAAGCAGGTCTTGCACATGCTTTTTAAAGGAAATCCAGGTACTGGAAAAACAACAGTCGCTAGAAAATTAGCCAAACTATATTTTGACATGAATCTATTATCAAAAGGACATTTTATTGAAGCGGAGCGAGCAGATTTAGTAGGTGAATACATTGGCCAGACTGCACAAAAAACGCGTGCACTCGTTCAAAAAGCCTTAGGTGGTATTTTGTTTATTGATGAAGCCTATTCCTTAGCTCGTGGCGGAGAACGTGATTTCGGTAAGGAAGCAATCGACACACTCGTGAAGCATATGGAGGATAATGGTGATGACTTTGTATTAATTTTAGCGGGGTATCCGTTTGAAATGGAACGATTTCTAACACTGAATCCAGGTCTTAAGTCTAGATTCCCTTTTATCTTAGAATTTCCTGATTATGATGTCGATCAATTATTGGAAATCGCAAGACAAATGGCTTCTGAACGAGAATATCAGCTATCGAAGGAAGCGGAATGGAAATTACGGAACTTTTTATATAAGCAACAAAAGCTTGCAAATATTAATTTTTCCAATGCGCGGTTTATCCGGAATGTTATCGAGCATTCAATACGCATGCAGGCTGTTCGCTTATTATATAAGGATAATATTTCTCCAGATGAACTAATACTACTAACAGGAAACGATTTAAAATTAGAAGATATCAATTCGATTTGGTAGAAACAGGAATTAACAAGACCAATTCATAGTGATTGTAATTGCATCTTAACCAAGGAGAGAGAATACAATAATGCCCGAAGAAAAAATAATAATTATAGCAGTAAAAAAACCGAACCAACCAGATGATTATTTTCAATCGTCATTAGAAGAACTTATTTCGTTAGCAGATACAGCTGGTGGTAAAGTTGTTGAGGTAGTGACACAGAATCGAGAGAGAATCCATTCTGCTTACTATCTCGGTGAAGGAAAAGTGGCGGAGATAAAAGACAGAATTGATGCGTTAGCTATTGATTTGGTAATCTCCAATGATGAACTGTCGGCAAGTCAATCGCGAAACTTAAGTGATTTCTTTGATAAACGAGTGATTGATCGAAGTCAATTAATTTTAGATATTTTCGCTGCGCGTGCAAGAACAAAGGAGGGTAAACTTCAGGTGGAGCTTGCCCAGCTTCAATATTTGTTGCCAAGATTACATGGCCAAGGTGGTCAATTGTCGCGGTTAGGTGCGGGTATTGGTACGAGAGGTCCTGGTGAGACAAAATTAGAGACCGATCAGCGCCATATTCGAAGAAGAATTGATGACATTAAGCGACGTTTAAATCAAGTCGTAAAGCAGCGTGATCAATACCGTAAACGAAGAAAGACAAATGAGGCGTTTCAAATCGCTATTGTCGGGTATACAAACGCAGGAAAATCTACCCTTTTTAATCGGTTAACGAATAGTGAGTCGTTAGCAGAAAATAAACTTTTTGCGACGTTAGATCCATTAACACGTCGTATTCAGCTTCCTTCCGGTTTTCAGTCATTACTTACAGACACAGTAGGATTCTTACAACAATTACCGACGACATTAATAGCTGCATTTCGTTCGACATTGGAAGAGGTAAAAGAAGCCGATTTTATCCTGCATGTTGTAGATGGCTCACATCCAGATAATGAAAACCATCAAAAAACGGTATTAAAATTATTGGATGAACTAAATGCTGGATCCATACCAATGCTGACAATTTACAATAAGAAAGACTTAATTCAAGAGGACCTAATCCCGATGAATCGTCCCTACATCGTAATCAGCGCACTGGAGGTAGATGGTGTAAAGCTCTTGCTTAATAAAATAGAGGATGTATTAATTTCGGAGTGGGAAAGCTATGAAGTGTCTGTGGTAGCTGGTAATGGACAATTGCTAAATCGATTTGAGCATGAGACAATACTGAAGGACAAATTTTTTGACCAAGAGACAGAAACATATCGGTTGAGTGGGTATCTTAAACAACAGCATCCACTTCAGGGGAAGGTAAAGGAGAAGTCATAAAACATGATAGAAAAAATTGCACAACAAGCAGAAACAGACATCCGTGTGATTCATGACTCGATTAATCATACGGTAGAGATAAACCAAAAACGAGTATTAGAGGCATTTAAACAGAATAGAGTTAGCGATAGCCACTTCAATTCAACAAGTGGCTATGGTTATGATGATATGGGACGAGATACGCTAGAAGCAGTTTATGCAGATGTTTTCGGAGGGGAGTCAGCAATTGTGCGGCCACAGCTTGTGTCTGGTACCCATGCGATTACGACGGTGCTATATGGTTTACTTCGTCCCGGTGATGAACTGATTTATATTACTGGAAAACCATATGACACACTAGAGGAAGTCATTGGTACTAGAGGAGAAAATACGGGATCATTAAAGGAATTTCAGATTACCTATAATGAAGTATCCTTAACAGCTGAAGGTGGCATAGATTACTCGAAAATAAGACAAGTTCTCACAAGCAAAACAAAGGTCGTTGCGATCCAACGGTCAAAAGGCTATGCGGACAGACCATCCTTTACTGTGGATGAAATTGGTGAAATGGTAAGGTTTATAAAGGATATACGGAACGATATTATTATTTTTGTTGACAATTGCTATGGTGAATTTGTAGAAGATAAAGAGCCATTACATGTTGGAGTGGACATCATAGCTGGTTCCCTCATTAAGAATCCCGGTGGAGGTATCGTTCGAGCTGGTGGGTATATTGTAGGTCGAGATGATTTAGTAACCTTATGTGCGTATCGGTTAACTGCACCAGGATTGGGTAAAGAAGTAGGGGCAACCTTCAATGTATTACAGGAAATGTACCAAGGATTTTTCTTAGCTCCACATGTAGTTGGTGAGGCGTTAAAAGGTGCTATATTTACAGCGAGGTTTTTAGAATTATTGGGATTTGCAACGAAACCACATTATCAGGATAAACGAACCGATTTAATTCAATCGGTTACCTTTAATACAGCCGATCAAATGGTAGCCTTCTGCCAGGCTATACAAAAGAATTCACCAGTAAACTCTTTTGTAACCCCATATCCTAGTGCAATGCCAGGGTATGAAGATGAAGTCATTATGGCAGCTGGAACGTTTATTCAAGGTTCAAGTATTGAACTCTCGGCAGATGGACCGATACGGGCCCCGTATACTGCTTTTGTACAAGGCGGCCTGACGTATTCCCATGTCAAAATAGCTTTGAAAGAAGCGGTAAAGGCTTTAAAATCCTAAGTATATTGCACTATCTAGTAATCTAATAATAAGATGTCAGATTACCTAACATTTTGTTGACAGTATACATAACATAAACTATAATAATCAATGAAAGGGAGGTCATATTCATGAATGATAAGGATCGCCGATCAATGCCTTTGTTCGGAATCGGTATCGTGATGAAATTAACCGAGCTGACTGCAAGACAGATACGCTATTACGAAGAGAATGGATTAATAAATCCGGAGCGTACAGCTGGTAATCAACGATTATTTTCATTCAATGATGTAGATCGTCTTCTAGAAATTAAGAATTACCTTGATAAAGGATTAAATCTTGCTGGTATCAAGTTGTTACTAACGGATGAAGAAGAAAAAGAAGCAAGAAGTTCTACTGAAAAGAAAAAGACAGAGCTGTCTGACAAGGAACTAAGATCAATTTTAAAACACGAAATTACCGAAGCGGGCAGATTCGGTAGGACCAATCTTCGTCAAGGGGAATTAGCAAGGTTTTTTGTAAATCGGTAGTTAATTTAGAGGGGATTAATTAATTAATTTTTCTCTAAAATACATTATTATTTTTATTTTTAGGAGGAGAAATTAATGGGGTATACTCGCGAAGAAATCGAAAGAAAAGTTAAAGAAGAAAACGTCAAATTTATCCGTCTTCAATTTACCGACATGCTTGGTACAATTAAAAACGTGGAAATTCCGTTAAGTCAATTAGAAAAAGCACTTGATAACAAAATGATGTTTGATGGTTCTTCTATTGAGGGATTTGTACGAATTGAAGAATCAGACATGTATTTATATCCGGATTTAGATACATTTGTTGTTTTCCCGTGGACTTCTGAAAAAGGAAAAGTAGCTCGTTTTATTTGTGATATTTATCGTCCGGATGGAACACCATTTGAAGGTTGCCCAAGATACAACTTAAAACGCAACCTTAAGAAGATGGAAGAGCTAGGATTTGATGCCTTTAACATTGGAACTGAACCAGAATTCTTCTTGTTCAAATTAGATGAAAAAGGAGATCCTTCTTTAGAATTGAACGATCATGGCGGATACTTTGATCTAGCTCCAACTGATTTAGGGGAAAATTGCCGTCGTGATATCGTGTTAGAATTAGAAGAAATGGGATTTGAAATTGAAGCATCTCACCACGAGGTAGCTCCTGGACAACACGAAATTGACTTTAAATATTCTGATGCATTAAAGCATGCTGATGATATTCAAACATTTAAACTAGTTGTTAAAACAATTGCTAGAAAGCATAATTTACATGCAACATTCATGCCTAAACCACTATTCGGTGTAAATGGTTCCGGAATGCATACAAACATGTCTTTATTTAAAGGCTCAGAAAATGCATTTTATGATCCAAGTGGTGATTTAGAATTAAGTGAAACTGCTTATCAGTTCATTGCTGGTATTGTAAAACATGCAACTAGCTTTACAGCTGTAACAAACCCAACAGTAAACTCTTATAAGCGTTTAGTTCCTGGATACGAGGCACCTAGCTATGTAGCTTGGTCAGCGGCTAACAGAAGCTGTCTAATGCGTATACCGAACTCACGTGGCTTAAGCACTCGTGTTGAAGCAAGAAGTGTAGATCCAGCAGCTAACCCATACATGGCTCTTTCTGTATTACTTGCAGCGGGATTAGACGGAGTTGCAAATAAATTAACTCCTCCTCCAGCAGTGGATCGCAATATTTATGTAATGACGAAAGAAGAACGTGATGAAGTAGGTATTAAAGATTTACCGTCTTCTCTAATCGATGCCTTACAAGAACTTAAACAAGATGAAGTTATTGTAGAAGCATTAGGCGAGCATCTATTTGAGCATTACATTGAAGCAAAAGAGATTGAATGGGATATGTTCCGCACGAGCGTTCATCCGTGGGAAAGAGAACAGTATTTAACAACGTTCTAAGCTCGTAAAAAACCTTATAGAATAAAAAAGTTAGCCAGACTTGATGTTTGGCTAACTTTTTTTGTCGGTAAAAGGGTTATTGTGTAATATAACATGAGAGTTTCTCAATCAATTTAATAATATGGATTATACGGATAACCATAACCACCGTAATATGGTCCGCCATAACCATATCCATATGGCGCATATAACGCACTACCTAACAAGCCACCAAGGACTCCTCCTAGAAATGGTCCACCGAAACCATAGCCAAAGCCAAAAGGTCTTCCGAATCCATATGGTCTTCCAAATCCATAAGGTCGACCATACCCAAAAGGTCTTCCAAATACTCGTTCGTCATTTACTTGGTATGAAACAGGAGCCCAATTTATTGGATTAGACATACAAAGTACCTCCTCATACGTTATTTTTGTTAATAGGATAAAAACCCATACCTCACAATTAACGTATGTTTGAAGTGGTTACTTTGAATAGGTGATAACCTATGAAATCCAAAAACTTATATTTGGAATGGGAATAGCATACATTATCCTACATTTCCGCACCGATATTTTGTATCGTTTGGTAATTTTAGAAAACCATTCTTGCTATATTTATCAAATAAATCACTTAGCTCCTGAACGAAATTAGGAAAGAGTGTATCTGACGCATTTAATGCATAGGAAGCAGAAAGGTGACGACCGATAAAGCTGTTTTTATCATGAGATATAGGAAAATCATAAACCGTTTCTGTGTAGCCGTTCATGAAAAATGAATCATATACTTCTTTTGAATCCTTTAATCCATTGGAAAATCCAACGAAATTCGGACAAAATTTTTGGTAGACTTTCGCAATCTCTTGATTTAGTGGTGCTGAAATATTTCGTACATTGGAAATGATTGCTACCTTTCCATTTTCCTTTAAAATTCGGTTTGCTTCATTTTTGAAAGATACATGATCGAACCAATGGAATGCTTGTGCTACCGTAACGAAATCTACACTATTGTCTGGTAGAGTTGTGTGTTCTGCAGTTCCATTAATAGCATGAAAGTATTGGTTAGCTGCTAGCTGATTTACTGCGGTTTGCCTAATTTCAGTGTTGGGCTCCACCGCAAACACTTGGAGATTATGCTCTAATAGCATTTTCGTCAATCTTCCTGTTCCAGCTCCAATATCGGCGACGATAGAATCCTTCTTTAAATTATTTTTAGTGATTAGATCTACGATTAATTGTTTTGGATAATCTGGCCGGAATTTTGAATATAAACCGGCTTTTCCGGTAAATTTGTTTGTGTTAGACATGTTTTTATCACTTCCGATTTTTGATTATTACCTTGTTCGTATTATAAATATAGTATTCCTAATTCGTAAAGAAAAGCCGATTAATCACAGAATAATTCTGGACTAATCGGCATGTTCAAGTTGTATGTATAGTGAATATTAGTGGATGTGGCGGTATAAACCGACAACTTTTCCAAGAATTGAGACATTATGATAAATAAGTGGCTCCATTGTACTGTTTTCAGGCTGCAGCCGAATATGATCCTTTTCTTTAAAGAAACGTTTCACAGTAGCCTCGTCGTCCTCAGTCATAGCAACAACAATATCACCATTTTGAGCAGTGTTCTGTTGTTTCACGATGACCATATCCCCATCTAAAATTCCTGCCTCAATCATACTTTCCCCATCAATTACTAGCACGAATAAATTTTCATCAGGCCCAGCTGTCGAGCTTGGGATAGGAACGAACTCTTCAATGTTTTCCACTGCAGTAATCGGTATACCGGCCGTAACCTTACCAATTACAGGAGCATATCGTGCTTCATCTTTCGGGATGTTGCTTTCTTCATCGAAATCTAGTATTTCAATTGCCCTTGGTTTAGTAGGATCGCGTCTAATGAATCCTTTACTTTCTAACCTAGATAGATGTCCATGGACGGTCGAACTAGAAGCTAACCCAACAGCCTCTGCGATTTCTCGTACAGAAGGTGGATAACCTTTTAACTTTACTTGTTCTTTTATATAGTCAAGAATTGCTTGCTGTCTCGTTGATATTTTTGTCATCTATTAAACACCTCGCACATAAGATTTATTAATGCTAGTTTACCATCCATTTTTTAAAAAAGCAAACATTCGTTCGAAAAAGTTGTTGACAAGACCATATGTTCTGTTATACTAAGTTTAGCGAACAAAGGTTCTTATATTAGTGAGGAAGGGATGATGAAGAAATGTTTAGAAAAGTAAACCTAACAGATCTATTCTACATTGCTGCATTTGCGACAACTTTAGGATTCTTATACCTTACATTAATTAGTGCATAATAGGAGTTTTTTATATTGAATGCAATTATATACTGCCGTGTGAGTACAGATAAAAAGACACAGGAAACGTCTCTAGTAAGACAGAAGGAAGAATTATACCGATTGGCTAAGCAACATGATTTTGTGATTTTTAAATGTCTGGAAGAACAGGCAAGTGGTTATGAAATAGAACGAGAGGCTATTTTTGAAATGCTTGAGGATTTTGAAGCCGGACGAGCAGATTGCCTGTTAATCCAAGACGAAACGAGGCTAGGTAGGGGAAATACAAAGATCGCGTTATTTCATCAATTGGCAAAACGCCAAATTCCTATATACACCGTGATTCATAATGGTGAACTTGAGCTTACCGAATCGGATTCGATGGTGTTACAAATAGTAGGTATTGTCGAAGAATACCAACGGAAGCTACATAATGCAAAGATTAAACGAGGAATGAAGAAGGCCATTTCCAACGGTTTTAAGCCCGCTCAAAATCTATCGAATCGGAATAGTGCTCCTGGTAGGGAGAAGCTAGAAGTGCCGATTGAAGAAATTGTTCGATTGCGAGAGAAAAATTTAACCTTTGGTGAAATAGCTTCTACGTTAAACGGATTAGGCTATCAAGTATCAAAAGCTACGGTTCATCGTAGGTATCAAGAGTTTATTATAATTGATTCAAATAAAAGGAACAGGTAATATTAAAAAGCAAGGACAGTGTATTGTTCTTGCTTTTTCCGTATGTAGTAATATCGAAACTAAAAAAGCAACTGAGATTGGCTATGTCCATGATTCTTTGCTTCATTACTTATATTTTTTTAGGAGGTAACTAAATATGTTATCAAAAGAGAGACTGGAACGGATTAATGTGTTGGCTAAAAAAGCTAAAACGACAGAAGGATTAACGGCGGAAGAAAGAGACGAACAAAAAAAGCTAAGACAAGAGTACTTAGGAAATATTCGTAAATCGTTCAAAAATCAGTTAAAAACAATGACGGTCATTGATCCGGCGGGAAATGATGTGACTCCAAAGAAATTACGAGATATGCAAGAGCGAAGTAGAAAGCATTAATAGAAAGATACTTATGATAATATAACTTGTTATCCTTTCTTATTCATTATAAGATAAAAATGGTATTAAAATAATTGTTTGAAGTGGAAAGGAGTTTCATCATGTCAACTAATGTAGAACAGCTTTCTGTAAATACGATTCGTACGCTATCAATTGATGCTATCGAAAAAGCAAATTCAGGGCATCCAGGATTACCAATGGGTGCTGCGCCAATGGCTTACACGCTTTGGACAGATTTTATGAAGCATAACCCTAAACATTCAAAATGGTTTGATAGAGATCGTTTTGTATTATCTGCGGGCCATGGCTCCATGCTATTATATAGCTTATTACATCTTTCCGGTTATGATGTTACGATTAATGATTTAAAGGAATTTCGTCAATTAGGATCAAGAACCCCGGGTCACCCAGAAGTACATCATACAGATGGTGTGGAAGCAACAACTGGACCATTAGGACAAGGGATTGCAATGTCTGTTGGTATGGCGATGGCAGAAGCACATCTAGCAGCTAAATATAATAAAGATGATTTTTCTATTATTGACCATTTTACATATGCATTAATTAGTGATGGCGATATAATGGAAGGAATTTCACATGAAGCCGCTTCTCTAGCTGGTCATTTAAAATTAGGAAAATTAATTGCATTATATGACTCAAATGATATTTCTTTAGATGGTGAACTAAATAAAGCATTTTCTGACAACACAGAACAACGCTTTAAAGCATATGGATGGCAGGTTTTACGTGTTGAAGATGGAAATAATTTAGATGAAATTCGTGCTGCTATTAAAGCTGCACAAGCTAATACGGATCAACCGACGCTTATCGAAATTAGAACGGTAATTGGTTACGGTTCTCCAAACAAATCTGCTTCTGCTGCATCTCATGGTGCGCCACTTGGAGCAGATGAAGTGGTACTTACGAAGGAATTTTATCAATGGGGACATGATGAATTCCATGTGCCAGATGAGGTATATGCTGATTTCCAAGAAAAAATCGTTGTAAAAGGCGAAAAGCACGAAAATAGTTGGAATCAATTATTCCAAGCATATCAAGAAAAGTATCCAAATGAAGCAAATGAGTTACAAGCAGCTATCAATGGTCAATTACCAGAAGGCTGGGATAAGGATCTTCCGGTTTATGAAGTAGGTAAATCACTTGCATCTCGCGCTTCTTCAGGTCAAGTGCTTAATGAAATCGCCAAATCAGTACCATTTTTCTTAGGTGGAAGTGCCGATTTAGCTGGTTCCAATAAGACAATGATCAATGGCGAAGACGATTTATCACGTAATAATTTTGCTGGACGTAATATTTGGTTTGGTGTACGCGAACATGCAATGGGAGCTGCACTAAACGGTATGGCATTACATGGTGGATTGAAAGTATACGGGGGTACGTTCTTCGTGTTCAGTGACTATCTACGCCCTTCCATCCGTTTGTCAGCAATTATGAAGACACCGGTAACGTACGTGTTTACTCATGATTCGATTGCTGTTGGTGAAGATGGACCAACACATGAACCAATTGAACAGCTCTCTGCTTTACGAGCAATTCCGCATCTTTCGGTGATTCGTCCAGCAGATGGGAATGAAACACAGGCTGCATGGAGACTTGCAGTAGAATCAACTGATAAACCAACGATTCTTGTATTAACAAGACAAGATCTTCCTACATTAGAAGGAACGAAAGAGCGTGCCTATGAAGGTGTTAAACGTGGAGCTTATGTATTAAGTGATTCTGAGAAGGAAACACCAGATGCTATTTTAATTGCTACTGGTTCAGAGGTTCATTTAGCAGTACAAGCGCAAACAACACTTAAAGAAGAGGGAATCGATGTTCGTGTTGTTAGTTTAGCATCATGGGATCGTTTTGAAGACCAAGATGCTAGCTATAAAGAACAAGTACTTCCGAAGGCCGTTAAAAACCGTGTAGCTATCGAAATGGGATCACCACTTGGTTGGGAACGTTATGTTGGCTTAGATGGTATTATCATGGGAATAAACACATTTGGTGCTTCTGCAAATGGAGATAAACTAATCGAAGAGTATGGTTTTACAGTTGAAAATGTAGTGAAGAATGTAAAATCTTTAGTGAAATAATTAAAATGAATAAACTATGGTTAGAGCCAAACAATTTCTTCTCAAAATTGTTTGGCTCTTTTTCTATACTCGCTATTCGACAAAACTAGTGTATCTTTGCTGCACAGTATGACATTCTTTTCTACTAGAATCCGTATACTAGAGGTAAAGGAGGTATCATAATGAAAGAGTATACGGTTTACTGGATAAAAGAAGAATTTGCGAAGCATTACTATTATAAAAATGATATATTATTCCGTTTTATACGAGAGTATCAGACGAAGCGGGTTCGAAAAGATTTAGTCATGCAATTCAACTTTATAACAGAAGATGTTCCTGTTGACTTGATACTTCCAAAACTAGCTATGCAGCAGGGGAAGAATGGTAGTGGTTATTTTGATGAGAATCCCATTCAGCTAGTTGGTACACATAATGATATTACTTTACATATTGCTAAAAAACATTTAAAATTTCGTTGTGAAACATTACAGAATGCAGAAGCAGTATTATTTCCTATGTTAAGACAGATCCACCCTTATATATTTATCATTGACTATCAGAGTGAAAATTTCGGATGGATATCGCCTGCTAGGATAAATATTGCCTATACTACAGAACAGGTATTGTATTCTTAGGACTGTTTTACTATACTGTATAAGAGACAACACGAAGGAGGATAACGATAGATGGGCACAATTTGGGTCGTATTAATTGCTATAGCAGCTTTAATAGTTGGTGTTGCTCTTGGATTTTTTATCGCGAGAAAATACATGATGAGCTATTTGAAGAAGAATCCACCAATTAATGAGCAAATGCTTCGTACGTTAATGATGCAGATGGGTCAAAAACCATCGCAGAAGAAAATCAATCAAATGATGCGTGCAATGAACAATCAAGTGGATAAATAATAAATAGCAATAATGATTTCTTATCATACTTAAACATTGCACCGATACCCCATACTAATAAACAGTAGGGGGTATTTTTTATATTGATTTAAGAAAGAATTTCTACAGGTTGATCAAATTCCTTTCAATTGTCATCATTATGCCATATGCAAAAGAATAGACTCTGCTATAATGAGTTGTAGATAAAAGATCAGGAGGCTAACGATGTCCGAAATTAATTTTTTTCTAGCGTTTGGTGCTGGATTTCTTTCGTTTATTTCACCATGTGTATTACCGCTATTTCCGGCATTTTTATCGTATATTACGGGAATGAGTGTTAGTGAAATTAAGAATGAAAATAAAATGCTGAACAAAAAAAGTATTTTACATACGTTTTTCTTCTTACTTGGCTTCTCTAGTATATTTATAATGATGGGGTTTACCACCTCAGCAATCTCGGAATTTCTAAAAGTATATCAAGATGTAATTAGACAAGTTGGAGCTATCCTTATTATTTTCTTTGGCCTTGTAATTGTAGGGATATTTAATTTCAAGTTTTTGATGAAAGATAAGAAAATCATGTTTAAGAATCGACCGCCAGGTTTTATAGGATCGTTTTTAATTGGGATGGCTTTTTCTTTAGGTTGGACGCCATGTACAGGCCCAATATTAGGTGTCATCTTAACACTGGCAGCTACAGACCCAGGTTCAGGAGTAGGGTTGATGACGGGATATGTGCTAGGTTTTTCAATTCCGTTCTTTGTGCTTTCTTTCTTCGTTGGAAGACTTACCTGGATAAAACGAAATGGTCATCGCATCGTAAAAATAGGTGGCTATATTATGATTGTGATGGGTATCGCTTTGTTTTTTGATTGGATGACAAAGCTTACAGCATTCCTGGCTGGATGGGTAGGTTTCTATGGATTTTAATGGTGAATTATATTATGATAATACGTATAGATTGTACATAAGGAAGTGTTCATGATGGAAAAACCTAATAATCTTATATTACAGACCGCAACATCGTTGATTGCCTTTATTTTATTAGGCTTTTCAATATATTTATTTATGGCAGGTCATAACTCACCAGGTGGTGGATTCGTAGGCGGACTTGTTACCGCGGCAGCAATCGTTTTACTCTATATGGCTTATGGTATTGATTTCGTTAACAAGATTTTACCGATAAATTTCCGGGTACTAATTCCAATAGGATTACTTGTTGCGTTGCTTACTAGTATGGGATCTTTTATATTTGATGTCCCGTTCCTTTCGCACACCTTTGGGTATTTTGAATTTCCATTCTTCGGGGAAGTAGAGCTTGCGACAGCAATGCTGTTTGATTTAGGGGTTTATCTAACAGTTGTCGGTGTAACAGTAACTATTATCATAAGTATTGCAAATGACAAAGCAGCATAGTTTCATTTTAAATCGTAACAAACATATAGAAACATTTACTATCATTTAAAAATTGGGGCAGAAAAACAAAGGGGAAACTACTTATGATGAAGGATTCCAGGTTTTTCAAGTAATGGGGGAAATGATATGGCAAAGGTTTTAATTGTTGATGATGCAAAATTTATGCGAGCTACGTTAGTTAGTATTTTGACAAAAGACCACCATGAAATTGTAGGGGAAGCAGAAAATGGTCAGGAAGCAGTAACACTTTATAAACAAACACAACCAGATTTAGTTATCATGGATATTACGATGCCAGTCATGAATGGCATCGATGCAACAAAAGAGATTATGGAATATGATCCAAATGCACATGTAGTTGTTTGCTCTGCTATGGGGCATCAAAAAATCGTAGTAGATGCTATTGAAATAGGTGCAAAGGATTTTATTGTTAAACCATTTGATGAGCACCGTGTATTAGAAACCGTGGGACGAGTTCTTTTTTAGCCAATAGGAAAGAAAAGTCTCGCCGGCACAAGTAAAACTAATGCAATCGCTGATTTGAGCGTATGTGTATGTTTTATTTAGCACCCACCGTTAGACAGTATCCTGAAAAGAGTGTGTTAGTATGTTTTGGATTGTAGCAAGTACAGTCGTTGCATTTTTAATGGCATTGACAATGATTTTTGTTCGTTTAAAGGCTTCGAAAAAACCAGCTACCGTAAAGACGATTATTTTGCCGCCATTATTTATGAGTACTGGTGCACTAATGTTTTTATTCCCAGAATTTCGTTTGGAATGGATGCAGGTTTTAGAGGCGCTCAGTATAGGGGTTATCTTTTCTATATTTCTGATCATAACGTCGAGGTTTGAGATTCGTCGAAATGAAATTTACTTAATACCATCGAAAGCATTTGTATTCATTTTATTTGGATTGCTTTTTGTTCGGATAATTTTGAAGCTTATCATCGGTAGCACCATTACATTAGGTGAGACGAGTGGCATGTTCTTCTTGTTAGCATTCGGAATGCTTGGAACATGGCGAATCGCAATGCTTTATAAATATAAACGATTAGAAAAACAAGTAAAGGTTTCTTCATCATAATTGAGGGAACCTTTACTTGTTATTAATTGCGTTTTTTATAGTTAGCTTGCCAATTTGTTCGGTAATCATCCTTTGATAAGCTGAATAACTCCTCAAACGGTGCGATATCGATTTGTTTTTCTCTTAACTTTTTCTTCAAGAATTTATGGTCCCGCTTTGGAGTTGCCAAAATATATCCTTCGATTACAATATTCTGATTGATAGTGGTAATTCCTTTCTGTAAAGCTACTTCTCCAATTTTACTAGCGATTTTTTGTCTTGCAACATCACGGAATAGTTCAGGCACCGGGGAGACTAATTCATCAAGTAATTCTTTCTCTGCATCATCCCACATATGTTTTGTCTCGTTAATATAATGGATTTCCCAATCCATCATTGATCTACCGTCTTCCTTAGGTAACTGTTTAAGGAACTTTCGGAACATAAAGTAGCCACCAATAGCCATCATCCCAATCATGAAAAATCCCCAAAATACGATTAAAAAATCATCGAATATAGACATTTAAATCCACCTTCTAGCAGCTTGATATAGACGTATATTACTAGAATATACATAGTCATAATTTATCATAGAGGTACGATAAATTTACTATTTGAGCAAAAATAATTACGTTAAACTTGTTACTTTTAGTTATTATGTATGCTAATATAATTATAATTATAGTTATTGTTTCGTGATTAAACAACAGTCATATTTATATATATTCCAACATATTATCATATAGAGATTTAAAATTGTATGAAAATGTAATAAAGGGGCGAATGCGATGGAGAAGAAATCGAATAAACAAGAAATAAACCAGGTTTCTGAAAGCACGATTACCCCTTATAAATTAGAATTTGAACCGTTAACGAATTCGCATCTATCAAGCCTTCCAGCATTTATGCTTAACTGGGTTGAAAAAAATAGTAGTGACGTATTTGCGGTTTGGGATAGTCAGGGTATTGCACAATTTTTTTCTAGTTCAGTAGAAAGATTGTTTGGTTATAAGGCAGAGGACTTAATAGGGAAGTCTTGGCATGATCTCGTGAATGAAGAGGATAGGGATTATTTAATTAAAGAATTTAAACAGGATTCGTTTTCGAATCAAACATTCAATATACATATTAAAAATTTTGACCAAAAATTTATTTGGTGTGAAAGTAAAATAGCTAGAATAAGTGAATCTGACAACGATTCTTATTGCTATTTGTCTGCTCATCGTGATATTTCTGATAAAAAAGAGATGGAAGAAATGATGATTCGGTCAGAGAAAATGTCCATCGCTGGTCAGCTTGCTGCTGGAATTGCACATGAAATACGGAATCCGTTGACTTCAATTAAGGGGTTCCTGCAACTATTACAGGCTGGAGTAAATCGGAAAGATGTCTATTACAAGATTATGATTGATGAGATTGAGAAGATGGAAACAATTACGTCTGAGCTATTATTTATTTCCAAGCCTCTTACGGATAATAAGCAAGAAGAATCTGTGTTACAAATGATTCAGGATGTCACTGAACTACTTATATCCCAAGCAAAATTAAAGAGTATTACATTAGAAACATTTGGAGAGGATCAGGTTGTTTTTTGTGACCGATCACAGATAAAACAAGTATTAATAAATATTATCAAAAATGCAATTGAAGCAATGGAAAATCCAGGTAAAATTACGGTAATGATCACTGACCATGATACAGAGGTAAGTATTGATATTGTTGATGAGGGACCAGGCATTGACGAGGAAGTAATTCATAAGCTTGGAGAACCTTTCTTTACGACAAAACAACAAGGAACAGGTCTTGGTTTAATGATTACGAAGCAATTACTGGAAAGACATAATGCCAAACTAGAAATCTTACAAAATAAAGAAAAGGGAAGCACCTTCCGAATTCTATTTCCTAAGTGGGAATAATAGAGTGATGGTATGCTTTTGTTATAATCTGGCATAAATTCATTTGCTTTATTGGTATAAGTAAAAATTATCACCTTGAATAACTTTTTAGTATAGTAAATCCAGCATGAAACAATTGTTTTATGCTGGATTTTCATTTAAGATGAATATGGTGGAAAACCAATCGAATTTGGAAACGCTCTATTTTATTTTTTTATTCTAGCAAACATTCAAATTCTTAATCTAAGAATGAAAGGGGTTTAGAGCAATGGGAGAAGTAATCTCAAATGCAAAGAAGAAATTCGAACTAAATGGCAAGACGTATAACTATTATCAATTAAACGCTTTAGAAAAAGCAGGATTAGGCAAGATTGAAAGGCTACCATTTTCAATAAGAGTTCTATTGGAATCACTAGTTCGTCAATATGATGGACGTGTTATTAACGATGAGCATGTAGAAGCTTTAGCGAAATGGGGAACAAAAGAAGGGGTAGGTGTAGATGTACCTTTTAAACCTTCTCGTGTTATTCTACAAGACTTTACAGGTGTACCTGCTGTCGTTGATCTTGCTTCCTTACGAAAAGCAATGGTTGATCTTGGCGGGGAACCAGATAAAATCAACCCAGAAGTTCCGGTAGATTTAGTTATTGACCACTCCGTGCAGGTTGATAAATATGGTACAGCAAATGCGCTAAAAGCAAATATGGACTTAGAATTTGAACGAAATGCAGAGCGCTATGAATTTTTAAATTGGGCTCAAAAAGCTTTTGAAAATTATCGTGCTGTTCCACCAGCAACAGGTATCGTACACCAAGTAAACTTGGAGTATATTGCTAATGTGGTGCACGCAATTGAAAATAACGATGGAGAATATGATGCATTCCCAGATACTTTAGTTGGTACAGATTCACATACGACTATGATTAATGGTTTAGGAGTACTAGGTTGGGGTGTAGGTGGTATTGAGGCTGAGGCAGGAATGCTTGGTCAACCTTCTTATTTCCCAGCTCCAGAAGTAATTGGTGTTAAATTTACTGGAAGCTTCCCACAAGGTACTACGGCAACAGACTTAGCACTTAAAGTAACACAAGTGCTTCGCGAAAAAAATGTTGTTGGAAAGTTCGTGGAGTATTTTGGCCCTGGCTTAAAAGATATGCCACTAGCTGACCGTGCTACTATTTCAAACATGGCACCTGAATATGGAGCAACATGTGGCTTCTTCCCAGTTGATGAAGAAGCACTTAACTACCTTCGTTTAACAGGACGTAGCGAAGAACAAATTAAATTAGTAGAGACATACTGTAAGGAAAATGATCTTTGGTATGCAGATGATGTAAAAGATCCAGAATATACGACAGTTGTTGAAATTAATCTTTCTGAATTGGAGCCGAATTTATCTGGACCAAAACGTCCACAGGATTTAATTCCGTTATCTAACATGAAAAAGGAATTCAACAAAGCTATTACAGCTCCGTCTGGTAACCAAGGATTTGGGCTAGATAAATCTGAATTTAATAAAGAAGTTACAATTGAACTTGGAACTGGCAACAAAACAACGATGAAAACCGGCTCAATTGCAATCGCTGCGATTACATCTTGTACGAATACATCAAACCCATATGTTATGTTAGGTGCTGGATTACTAGCGAAAAAAGCGGTTGAAAAAGGTTTACAAGTACCTGCGTTTGTTAAAACATCATTAGCACCAGGTTCAAAAGTTGTTACACGCTACTTAGAAGATGCGGGTCTAATGCCATACCTTGATCAACTAGGATTTAGTCTTGTTGGTTATGGTTGTACGACTTGTATTGGGAACTCAGGTCCACTTCTTCCTGAAATAGAGGAAGCTATTTCAAGTAATGATTTAACAGTGGCTTCTGTTCTTTCTGGAAACCGTAACTTTGAGGGACGTATCCATCCGTTAGTAAAAGCTAACTACTTAGCATCTCCTCCATTAGTTGTTGCTTATGCACTAGCAGGCACAGTTGATATCGATCTTGCTAAAGACGCACTTGGTGTGGATGCGGATGGTGAGCCAATTTACTTAGATGATATTTGGCCATCGATGGAAGAAATCAAGACAGAAGTAAGTAATGTAGTTAATCCAGAAATTTTCCGTAAAGAGTATGAAAATGTATTCAACTCTAACGAAAAATGGAATGAAATTGATACAACTGACGAGCCTTTATTTGAGTGGGATACAGAATCTACTTATATTCAAAATCCACCATTCTTTGAAGGATTATCTAAAGAAGCAGGTAAAGTAGAAGCATTAAATAACTTACGTGTCATTGGTAAGTTTGGCGATTCTGTTACAACTGACCATATTTCTCCTGCAGGTGCTATTGCGAAGGATATGCCAGCAGGTAAGTACTTACAAGAAAAAGGCGTTTCTCCAAGAAACTTTAACTCGTATGGTTCTAGACGTGGAAACCATGAAGTCATGATGCGTGGTACATTTGCTAACATCCGTATCCGCAACCAAATCGCACCAGGTACGGAAGGTGGATACACTACCTACTGGCCAACTGGCGAAATCATGCCGATTTATGATGCAGCCATGAAATATCAACAAGATGGTACAGGATTAGCTGTATTAGCAGGTAAAGATTACGGAATGGGTTCATCACGTGACTGGGCAGCGAAGGGTACGAACCTATTAGGTATTAAAATGGTAATTGCCGAAAGCTTCGAGCGTATTCACCGTTCCAATTTAGTTATGATGGGTGTGTTACCATTACAATTTGAAAAAGGCCAAAACGCTGAAAAGCTAGGCTTAACTGGTAAAGAAACATTCAATCTAGAAATTGGTGAGGATGTTAAGCCACATGATCTTGTTAACGTAACAGCTATTGATGAAGATGGAAAAACAACGAAATTCAAAGCAGTTGTTCGCTTTGATAGTGAAGTTGAAATTGACTATTATCGTCATGGTGGTATCTTGCAAATGGTACTACGGAACAAATTAGCATAATGTTAATTCAGCGAGTCCTTTTTAGAGGACTCGCTTTTTATTTCACTACATGTGACAGCTATTTGAATTTTTCTTTAATAGCTTTATTATTTCGTTCAAATTGTATACTATTAAATGGAATTGCCAATGCTAGTTACAAGTTATACATAGGGAGTTTTTTCATATGGTAAAAAAAATCATCGGAATTGCGATATTAGTTACCTTAGGGATTATTTTGGTTATTAATATTGGAGAGATAACAAAACAAAAAAATACAGCTGGCTCAGGTCCAAATCTTGTGGATGTATCAGGAGATACTTCAGTAGAAGGTGTTTCGATAGTGTCACCAAATGCAGAAGGAATTAATGAAGGGGATACCGCACCAGATTTTAAATTAAAAATGCTAAATGGTGATACCGTAACATTGTCTGATTTAAAAGGAAAAAAAGTGCTCGTGAATGTATGGGCTACTTGGTGTCCACCATGTAAAGAAGAAATGCCAGAGCTACAACAATTTTACGAAGAATATGGCGATGACATTGAAATTATTGCCGTAAACGCTACTGGTTCAGAACGCAATGAACAGGCCGTCCGAGATTTTATTTCTGAATATGACTACACATTCCCAGTGGCCTTTGATAAAGATATGGAAGTGACAGATAACTATATGGTCATCTCGATTCCAACATCCTATTTCATTGGAACCGATGGGGTAATTCAAGTCCCAAGAAAAGTAGGTCCTATGACATATGATTTTATGGTTGAAATGATGAATAAACTAAAGTAATGAAAAAAGCACCCCACTATTATAAAATCTCAACGATTTGGTAATACTTTTCGTAAAAAGGGAGTGATTACCATATCTTTAAAGAAACGACTTTCTTTCGAAGAGCTGGTTCAAGCTAATCGTCAGCAAATTCTAGATGATCGAGCGATATTAGATCGAATTGAGGAAAACCTAGAACAACGAGCAAGAGAAGTGCTATCCAAACGAAGAGAAGCATAGATTTTGCTTAACCGTAATGAACCTCCACTATTGGCATGAAGCATGCTATCAATAGTGGAGGTTTTTTCCTTTTTTAGAAGCAATGTATAGTTGTTGACAAGATAGAAAAAATAACAATGCCTTGGCAAATAACTTTCGAAAGGAGTTTTTCACATGGCATACAAAGATACACATCCTAAACCGGATGATCGCAGTGATAATGTGGAAAAACTACAGCATATGATTCATGATACAATTGAAAATATTGAAGCATCCCATGAAACAATGCAATTATCGTCGGAAGAAGAGAAGCAAACTATTGCGGAAAAAAACAAACGACGTGAAGAAGCAATTGAAGGAATGCGTGCAGAGATTAAGGACGAATCTCGTTCAGAATAGTAAGGCTACTAGACCTCAAATTCTAATTAGGATTTGAGGTTCTTTTATAGGAGAAGCTTTGGAAGAGTATGGTAAAATAAGCTGGAGAAGGAGGAGGCTACCCGTGAAAAAAGTACAGACAGAAATTGAAGTTCGATACCAAGAGACAGATCAAATGGGGGTCGTCTATCATGCAAATTATTTAGTATGGTTTGAAATAGGCCGTACGAAGTTTATCGAGCAGTTAGGATTAAGTTACATGGAACTAGAACAAAACAATGTTGTCTCACCAGTAATAGATGCACAGTTATCCTTTAAACGTCCAGCCAAATATGGAGAGAAGATAACTATATATACATGGTTAGATCAATACGATGGGTTGCGGACCGTATATGGTTATGAGATTATTGGCGACAATGGGGAAATAAAGGTAACAGGTAAAACGAAACATGTTATTGTGAATAAGGAGACCTTTCGCCCGTTATCACTTCGGAAGGCCTTTCCTGCATGGCATGAGGTATATATGAGCTGCTTAGAGGGTGAACAGTAATGGCTTTTGGTTTAAATCGGCACGAATTAAAGGCATGGAAAGAGAAAGTTGAACGTGGAGAAATAGCTTTTTTAACCCATTACTGGCTTGACGATCGCTTTCCTGGTTGTACGACCGTGACGAAAGTAGGTTGTAATGATTTACAAACACTAATGACATGGGGAGCACAATACGATTTAAGTCCTAATTGGATTCATCGTGATATGAAATACCCACATTACGACCTGTTTGGTGAAAAACAGAAAGCCATTTTAGTTGAGGAAGGAATTTGGGAACAGATTAATAAATTTGATTTGTAGACTGTGAGGAGTTTTCTAGCATGAATTGTCGTAAAGCAACAGTAGAGGACGTGGAACAATTAGTTGAGATTCGAAAAAAACAGCTAATTGATGAAGGGATAGAACCCGTAATAACTATTGATACAGAACTATATCACTTTTTTGACCAAAAATTACGTGATGGTTCCTTAGTACAGTGGATCGTAGAAAATAACGAGAAGATTATCACTACTGGTGCGATTGTAGTATATGATTTTCCGCCAACATATACGAATAAGAATGGTAAAAAAGGATACATAACAAATATGTTTACAGAACAAGCGTATCGTGGACAAGGTTTTGCTACAAAGTTATTAACAAAATTAGTTCAAGAAGCTAAACAAAGGGATATTAACAAGCTATGGCTCGGTGCTTCAACACTTGGTAGACCTGTTTATGCTAAATTTGGATTTATAGCGTCCGATGAATGGATGGAATTAAATATAACATAAACCAAACGCTCAGCTATCCTGAGCGTTTGGTTTATGCTTCTTTTCAGGTACGAAATCAACTCCACCCGGATGAAATGGGTGACACTTGCTAATCCGTTTGATTGTTAAATAACCACCTTTGAGCGCACCAAATCTTCTAATTGCTTCCAATCCGTATTCTGAACAAGTTGGATAAAAACGACAGGTGGAGGGGGTATAGGGACTAATGGCTTTTCGATAAAATTTGATAAGTCCAATAAGAATATATTTCATGACATACCTTCTTTAGGATTACTTCTTAATTACTTTGTATACCGTATTGTTGCAATAGCGTCATGCATATGAATCGATTCTTCATTTTGACAAGTAATGGTAAATTCTTTCACATAAGGAAGTTCATATAGGTCCGATGCAACTAAGCGTGCCATGTCTTCTACAAATCTCGGGTTTTCATAAGCTTGCTCTGTCACCATTTTTTCATCTGGTCGTTTTAAGATAGGGTGTAATCTGGCACTTGCATTACTTTCAGCAGCTTCTAATAATACTAGCTTCCAGTCTGCTTGTTCCTCATCAAAGCTGTCCGCTAGTACTACTTCCATGTTGACATTACCACGTTGGTTATGAGCACTGTATTCACTAATTTCCTTTGAACATGGACATAACGTAGTCACGAGAACATGCATCCCAACGGTTATTTGATAACCACTTTCTACATGATACGAAACCGTCATGGTTAGGTCGGCATGGTTTAAGCCGGCAATATCACTGCTTGGGCCTTTACGCTCATAAAACCATGGAAACGTTACTTGCATTGTCGCATCTTTTTGGTTTAAGCGGTCGGCTAACTCTTTAACAAAACGTTTAACCGTAGCGATATTTGCAGTAAAGCCCTGTTGTGCATATTCTGCTAACTGCTCCATGAAACGACTCATATTTGTTCCTTTGTTCATTTGGCTAAGACTGGATGTGAAGGTAAAGGAAGCAATACTCGTTTGCTTTTCTGGATTCGTATTACTGGTAATCACAACAGGATGTTTTACATTGGTAATCCCTACAGCATCAAGTTCAAACAAGAAATCCTTTTTCGTATTCTGTAAATCTGCCATCTGATGTTTGTTGGCAGGTTTGGTTTTAGGACCGGGTGCAACAGAACCGAATAGTTTATGACGCTCTTGCTTATTTGGCAGCGTTTTTTGCGGTGAGTGTTTCGAATTCATCGTCATTTCCTTTCTATAAGAAAGAGTTATTGTAACCCAAAGTATACGCCAAATAAGGCAACGTTTTCAATGATGAGGCTTGCGAATAGGCTCTACATCCAAGTGATTTTAGGTTCTGTTTTATTAATAATCCGTTTAATATTAGCAATATGTCTGTAAATAACAAATAGCGTCAATGCTGCTGTTACGATTAATAATCCAAGATCACCGATAAATACCGCAGCAATTACAGCAACTATTCCGGTAATCATTGAAGATAAGGATACATATTTGGTAATGTATAGTGTTAATAGAAAGGTAAGAACCATGATAGCAAATAGTAACGGACTAACCCCTAAAACAATACCACCAGAAGTAGCAACTGCCTTACCACCTTTGAATTTTGCAAATAAAGGATACGTATGGCCAATTACAGCAAAAATACCAATGGCTAATCGATATACATCAGCATCGAATAACAAAGGGATAGCGGTTGCAATTGTTCCTTTTAAAATATCGGCGAGTGTAACAATGATGCCTGCCTTCATACCTAACACTCGGAAGGTATTGGTAGCACCGAGATTCCCACTGCCGTGTTCTCGAATATCAATTTTATAACCTACTTTTCCAACAATCAGAGCAGAAGGAATGGATCCTAACAAATAGGCAACCACTGCAAAGATAATGTATTCCATACTTTTCCTACTTTCATTAATTAGTTAATTTATACTTTCATCATTATTTTATCACGAACTATTAATAGAAAGTACTAATAATACGATAAGTTTTGATAAAAATTATAAGGAGTATCCACAAAAGCCGAATGATTTCGCCAAACATGCTACACTACTACTAAAGAAAAGATAGAAGGGAGTTATAGCACATGCAAAATCCAACTAATGACAAAATAAAACAGATTCTAGAATCAGCAAAAACAATTGCGGTTGTAGGGCTATCAGATAATCCTGAAAGAACATCTTATCAAATATCAAAAATAATGCAAGAAAGTGGTTACAGAATTATTCCTGTAAATCCTACAGTAGATGAAGTACTCGGTGAAAAATCTTATAAATCACTACTTGATATTCCAGAACCAGTTGATATTATCAATGTGTTTAGGAGACCAGAATTTTTACCAGAAATTGCAAATGAAGCTGCGGAAACAAACTGCCCTGTGTTTTGGGCACAGCAAGGTATTTCGAATGAAGAAGCGTATGAATATTTGACGGAAAAAGGCGTTACGGTAGTAATGGATTTATGTATTAAAGTAGCTCATTCGATATTAATTAAAAAGTAAGCAGTAAAAGAGAGGATGGCATTGATATGCTCCCCCTAAAGTAGACACCAAAAAAACAAAACTACTTTAGGGGGAGTTTTTTATGCGTTCTAATAGTAAACATTCTGTTGATGAACTTGAAAGATATATTCAAATGTACCTTGATGAAGGATGGAGCTATCGGGAGTTAAGTGAAAAGAAGGGTCTGCTGTTAAGTAAATCGGTATTTAATAAAAAAGTGCTGAGATACCAAGAACAGGGGATTAGAGGCATTCAAACGAAGAGGAGAAATAATAAATATAGTAAAGAGTTTAAGGACTTGATCGTTAAAGAACGCATCGAACAAGGCACACCTTTCATACAGTTAGCTCGCAAGTATGGTATTCCGAATGATAGTACTGTTCGAAATTGGATCATCAAGTATACTGAGGGGGAGGAATTAAAAACTTATTCTCCAAAACCCGAGGTGTATACAATGAAAAGTAGAAAAGTGACGCATGAAGAAAAAGTTGAGATTGTCAAAGCATGTTTAGCCAATAACTTATCTTATAAAGACACAGCTGAAAAATATCAGGTTTCTTATAATAATATTTACTCATGGGTTCAAAAGTACAAAGCGCATGGTCCTGATGGACTGGTAGATGGACGAGGCCACGGAAAGCCAGACAAGATCCAAACAGATGAAGAAAAGTTACGAACAGAAATTGCAGCATTAAAAGCACGAAATGAGTACCTTGAAACAGAGAACGCTGCGCTAAAAAAGTTAGAAGAAGTGGAAAGAGAGTTGATGTTACGCAAACGCGGTATGAGGCAGAGTACCAAACAATCAAAAAGCTCGAAAAAAAGGGGTTCAAAATAACCATACTATGTGAAGCATTAGGTGTGAGTCG
>NZ_LDPV02000023.1 GCF_001038425.2 Ornithinibacillus contaminans | reverse complement strand
TAAAATGGTACCTGTAGTTAGGACACTTGAAAAAGAGTGTTTTATCTACAGGTATTTTTATATATAATTAAATTTCACAATACGGGGACTAGGAGATATCATGAGTAAAATAATATTTTCAGATAAAGAGATAAAAGCACTTCAAAAGAATCCAAATGTACAACGCGTTAGTGAGAAATCCATCACTTACACGGATGCTTTCAAGAATAGGTTTATGGATGAGTATCTAACTGGTAAACTCCCACGACAAATCTTTATGGAGAGTGGATTTGATGAAGAAGTAATTGGGATAAAACGCATTGAACAATCCGCATGCCGGTGGAAGAAAGCTTATGAAACGAAAGGGTTAATAGGGCTTACTGATACAAGGAAAACAGAATCTGGCAGAACCCTGAAACGGGAGCTTACACCTTCTGAAGTGATCGAGAGGCAAAATGCACGAATCAAGCTTTTGGAAGGACAGGTGGAGCTGTTAAAAAAGCTAGAAGTGATAGAAAGGAGGCTGCTAAACACAAGAGAAAATCTAAGCCCAAGTAAAGCATATCAATTGATTCAAGAGACAATTGAACAAAATGGTTTTAAAAGGATGACTAGATACTTTTGTGATCTTTTAGGTGTTTCACGTTCTGGATATTATAGTTGCTTGAAGGCATCTGTCGTTCGGGAGGCTAGAGAGCAGCTAGATTTAGAAGTGAAGGAAATCATCCTAGAAGCTTTTAACCGCAGAGGTTATAAGAAAGGTTCACGTTCCATTAAAATGATCCTAGAGAATGAGTATGATCTTATTCTTAGTCGTAAAAAGATACAGAGAATCATGAAGAAATACGGAATTGTCTGCCCTCACAGGAAAGCGAATCCTTATAAACAAATCGCAAAGGCGACAAAGGAGCACCAGGTTGTACCAAACAAATTAAACAGGGAATTTAAGCAAGGAGTCCCAGGAAAAGTATTATTGACGGATATCACCTACTTGCCATATAACGGTAATTGTATGGCTTATTTGTCAACCATAAAAGATGGTTCTACCAATGAACTCCTGGCTTACCATGTGTCTGACCGAATCACTTTGGATATCGCAATCCAGACGGTCCATAAATTGATGAACAATAAGAAGGTCCCTCTTGATTCAGATGCCTTCATTCACTCGGATCAGGGAAGCCATTACACAAGCCCACGATACCAAAAACTTTTAAAGAAGTATGGCTTAGGCCAGTCTATGTCACGAAGGGGTAACTGTTGGGACAACGCTCCTCAAGAATCATTTTTTGGTCACCTAAAGGATGAAGTAGATTATAAATCAGCCAAAACATTAAAGGAATTAAAATTGAAAATCAATCATTACATGACTTACTATAACAATTACCGTTATCAGTGGAATCTAAAAAAGATGACCCCTATTCAATATAGGAATCATCTATTATCTGCATAACCTCTTTTTTTATAAGTGTCCTTGACACGGGTGCCAGTGTAGTATGTAGTGCCCCTTTATATATTTGCCTGTATTGTCCTGCGTAAAAGGTTCTGGAATTTTTTTCGATCCTCATCCGTAAATGGCTTCGGTCCTTTTGTCTTATGACCACTCCTTCTTGCTTTGGCACTTAAATGACGGGTCTGAAGGAGTTGGTCAATATTTTCATTCGTATAAGCAAATCCTTTATGGTGAAGGACAAGGCATCCTTTGCCTAACCCTAGAGAAGCCAGTCCATAATCTTGAGTAATGATAATATCCAATCTATCCGCTAGTTTCATAATCCGGTAATCGGCAGCGTCAGCACCAGTATCAACATATACCGTTTCTACCCCGTCCATTGCCTCGTCATGAGAATAATGACTAATGCTTTTGACTAAGACAACCTGGAGACCAAAGTCATGTGCAACGGAAATGACAATATCTTTAACTGGGCTAGCATCTGCATCTACATAAATCTTCATTTTGACTCTCCTGTTAACTATGTCTTAACTTCATGTAATCGGATTACGGATAATTTGTCAACAAAGCATGTCTCGAGGATCAATCAATTGGGTTCCCATTGGTATCGAGGAAATTTATTTTTAACTCATTGGTTGCGTCTATGTGATGGACAAACCATAATTTTTTTTGGCTATTTTCTAATTCAATTAGGGTAGCTAACTGCTCATTTACTAAAACAGACGCCGCTATGGTAGGTGCGAAACCAACTGAATAGCCCTCCTGTACTGTATTAGGTTGATTGGTCTGCTGATTCGCAATATACCCCACGCCGAACATATTAACCTGCTTCCATCCGTATTTTCCTTTTCTTATTTTGGCACCAGCTACATAATCCTTCCGGGACTGCAGTGACGTATAGAAAAAAATATAGGCATAGTCATCGAAATAGACTGTTTCAATAATTTCCTGAACGTCATATAAGGAACTCCTGGTCGTTTCAAGTGCTTCAAGAGGTGTGGTAAATGAGGAGCTTCGATTGATGGTATCAAACGAAACGATAACAATGGTAAGCAAAATAAAAATTAACGTGATCCTATATAGTGTATGTTTCATTGCATTCTCCTTTCAGTAAAAAAGATTTAAGTATCATTTTAACACGATACACAATAATTTCAATACTATTTTGACAATTTTAGTGATGGGTTTCAATATAACCTTTTTGATTTATATCATTGTGCACTTTACAATAGTGTATATAATACAGTATAATGTGAGAAGGAGTTGATCTGATATGAATGTGGAAGAACATCTTGATAAATTAATGTTGGAATTACGACGTGGCACCATCACGATCGGCGTCCTCAGCCAGCTTTCGGATCCGCAGTATGGTTATTCACTTGTAACCTCACTCGATGAAAAAGGAGTTCATGTGGAGCCTGGTACATTGTATCCGCTGCTAAGAAGACTGGAAAAACAAGGTCTACTGGAGAGTAGCTGGGATACAAATGAGACGCGACCGAGAAAATATTATGTCCTTAGTGAAATGGGTCGTACTGTTTTCGAACAGCTGTGTGTCGAATGGGAAGGTATTGTAAGAAGTTTAGATGGATTAATTTTTAAGAAAGGAGAACGTGAAGATGCAGATGATTGAACGTTATATTTATGCCGTTACACAAAAGCTGCCTCAAGCACAACGAGAAGATATTGCAGTGGAGCTACGAGGGCTAATTGAGGATATGATGGAAGAACGATTGAATGGTGCGGAGGCTACTGAAGAAGTAGCAGAAGAGGTGTTATTGGAACTTGGAAGTCCAAGGGAAATGGCACAAAAGTACCGGGGTTCCAAACGGTTTTTAATTGGTCCAGAGCTCTATGATTCTTTTATAATTGTATTAAAAATCGTCTTGATCTCCTCGGTACTATCGATGATTGGTGTTTTTGCTGTTAAAACGGTTATCAATCCGGTAGAAATACTTGATTACTTCATTGATTTAATAGTGTCGTTAGTAACGATGGTAATCCCACATGCATTTGGTTGGGTAACACTCATTTTTGCCTTAGTCGATCATTTTGGCGGAGTAAAAGCAGACGATTTAAAGATTGATAAAGACTGGACACCTAAAAAGCTGCAGCCTATTCCACATCCCAAAAAGCAAATCAAGCGGGGGGAATCGATTTTTGCAATTGTGGTTTTGGTGTTAGTTATGGTATGGTTCACATTTTCTAGTGAATTCTTTGGGGTATATGTATTTCATGACGGGGACTTTCAAGCGGTAGTGCCATTTTTAAATGAAGCAAGCTTCCATCATTATCTACCATTCCTATTGATTCTACTAGCTATCTTTATAGTGAAGGAATGTTTGAAGCTTATTTCCGGTAAATGGACAATGAAGCTAGTTGCTTTCACCGCTATTGCCAATGCAATTGCGCTTGTTGTTGTGTATTTCATCATGACGGGGCAAGCATTCTGGAATCCTAACTTTATGGAAGAATTAGCTCAGGCGGGTATTGCAACGCATGGTTCCGACGGCTATAATGTCGCGGAATCGATATGGCAGAACGCTACAAGGTGGACCGTTATTATCTTTATTATCAGTCTAGTTTGGGACTTTATCGACGGACTCGTAAAGGTGAAGCGAAACTAAAAAAATCTTTCCATCTAGCAACGAATTGATTATGATTAGAATAATCAATTTGTTGCTTTTTTTGTGTAAAGGGGGAAAGTTCTATGAGGCTAGTGAGACCATCTGAAGAGTGGGAGAGAGAACATAAGGCATATGTTGAAGAATGGGGACCCGATCGCATGGTGCCGAGTAGTTTTAGCCTTGCGGGTTTTGATAGCTATGATGCCTATTTAGTGGAGTTAGGAAAGCGAGAAAGTGGCACTGGACAATGGCTTCCGTGCACGAATTATTTTCTAGTAAACGATAGAAAACGGATAGTAGCAATGGTAGATATTCGTCATGAACTAAATGATCACTTGTACCGAGTAGGTGGACACATCGGCTACGGTGTGCGCCCTTCAGAACGAAAGAAGGGCTATGCGACATTAATCTTGGCGATGGCGTTAGAAAAGTGTAAGGAATTAGGTATTGAAAAAGTATTAGTAACCTGCGATGAAGATAATATTGGATCAGCCAAGGTGATTTTAGCTAATGGTGGAATAGAAGATAAGCCAGAACTAAACACAGATGAAAAGGTAACGAGACGCTTCTGGATAGCTCTTGGCAATGGAGGAGATAACGATGCCAGAAGTTGAATTGAAGCGTATCACAAGAGACAACTGGGAGGATGCCTTGGCACTTAAGGTAGCAAAGTCACAAGAGAGCTTTGTACCAACTCCAGCAGTCTCTTTAGCTAAAGTCTATATAAAGCCTGATGGAGAAAACGTGGAGTACATACCTTTTGGAATCTATGATGACGATAAGATGGTAGGGTTTATCATGCATGCCTACGTGGAAGAAACAAACGATATGTATTGGATCAACGGATTTTTGATCGATGCGAGCTACCAAGGAAAGGGCTACGGAAAAGCGGCTCTTGGGGAAATGATAACGTGGATAAAGAATCAGTTTGGCCAGTGCCAAATAATACATTTAACCGTTTTCCAGCAGAATCAAGTTGCAAAAACACTATATGAACGTCACGGTTTTGTTCCGACAGGGCAAGTATTTGCTGGTGAGGATGTAATGAAGCTAACAGTATAAGGTAAGGGTGAGAATGCGATGGAGAATGTAATTACGATAGATAAGATGAAAAAAGAAGATTGGGAGCAAGTTCGTGTTATTTATATCGAGGGAATTAACACGAGAAATGCCACGTTTGATACAGAACCCCCGACATGGGCGGAATGGGATACGGGGCATCTAGCGGAATGCAGATTTGTTGCCCGATTAAATAACCAAGTGGTCGGTTGGGCTGCACTTAGTCAATCGGCTCATAAGGAAGCATACCATGGTGTTGCTGAGGTGAGTATCTATGTAAGTAGTGCAAGTGCTGGTAAGGGGATTGGATCAATTCTGCTAGAAGCATTGATTGAGGCAAGTGAACAGCATGGGTTTTGGACACTACAAGCACTAATTTTCCCAGAGAATACAGCAAGCCTGAAATTACATAATCGATATGGCTTTGAAACAATCGGCACTAGAAAACGTGTTGGGAAATTACATGGAATTTGGCGAGATGTTGTATTTTTGGAGCGGAGAAGTACGGTAGTAGGGCTGGATTAATAAGAAGGCATTATATTTATCTGTAGTATTCATGACTAGGTTTTTTGAAGTTAACCAATCTAGGGCTACCGAATATACTGTCATTGACATTATTATTTGGAGGTCCAACGAATGAACTATGTAAGGAGCGGTCTAGCTTTTATTGGATTTTTATTATTGGGTACGGGGATTGGACTATTTTTCGATAACTTAGAGGCTGGTGGTACGATCGGATTCGGCCTAGGAATGTTATCGATACTCGTTTTGCGCAAAGAAAAATAATACATTTTAGAAAAAATTAGTAAATGCATGGAAAAAGTTCGTAGGAACAACCCTACGAACTTTTTTAGCTTTTTTATTTTTCATTATCTGAGTAAGTGCCATATTCTTCACCATAAAAATTGTTATAGCGATCCTTGAATTTTTGATAAAAGTACGTGACGAGTACTTTTAAAATGGCATAGCCAGGAATACCGAGGATAACGCCAATGATTCCAAAGAGATTACCCGCAACAAGTAATACGATAATGATGGTAAGCGGATGAATTTTCATTGTTTTTCCCATAATGTTCGGTGAAATGAAATTTCCTTCTAGGAATTGCACAATGGCCCAAACAATTGCTAACTTCAACAGCATGAATGGTGAATCAACAATCGCAATAATTGCAGCAGGAATGATGGATAATGTTGGACCAAGGTACGGTACAACACTCGTTACGGCTGCGATAATTGCTAAGGTAATTGCGTAATCTAATCCAATAATCAGATAGCCAATGTATAAGAGTATCCCGATACAAGATGCGACAATAATTTGCCCTTGGATATAGGAACCAACTTGCGCATCCATATTACTAAGGATTTGATTAACGTCTTTTCGGAACTTAGGTGGCAATAATCGTAAACAATATTCCTTAAACCGATCCCCGTCCTTAAGTAGGAAGAAGAGAATAATCGGGAAGGTCACAATGACAAGAACAAGGTTGGTAACGGTATTGGCAACATTCCGTACCCCTTCAAAAGCATTGCCAATATACGAACCTATGACACCCGGTATATCACTAAAATTGGTAACGACCCAATTATACGCATTATCATAATACGGCCCTAGGAAAGAGTCTTGCATCCATTCCGTTACACTTGTCCAAAAATGCTGAACATAAGTCGGGAAATTACGGAACAATTCTTTAATCTGTGATTCTATCGAAGGCGCGGTTAATAATACAACGCCAACTAATAAGCCACTAATTCCTAAAATAATAATCACGATTCCCCAGATTCGTTTTATTTTCCAGCGCTCGAGTAGATCAACAATTGGATTTAATAAATAATAGGCGATAAACGCTAGAATGATTGGTGGCGTAAGCGTCGATAGAATAACAATCAACGGGTTAAAAATAAATGAGATCTTATTATAAATATATAATGTAATCCCAATCAACATTAATACAATCAAGCTAAAAACTAGATTACGCCCACCGATAAATTTAATGAAACGATTATCAGAATTCATTAAGTTGGTACTCCTTTTTTCTTTTCATTATAGTGCATACAGGGTAATTATTCCATTTTCAATTAGCGGAAAAGAGTGGAGTATTAGTAGCTCATTCAGTCATATCGCTCGAAAAGGGGAAGGTATCGCCCAAAATGCGAGGGTATCGCTCGAAACTCCGGAGCATCGCTCGAAAAGGGGAAGGTATCGCTCGAAATGCGAAAGTATCGCTCGAAACTCCGGAGCATCGCTCGAAATACCGAAATATCGCCCGAAATGCGAGAGTATCGCTCGAAATGCGAGAGTATCGCTCGAAACCCCGGAGTATCGCTCAAAACCCAATAATATCGCTCAATACGCCAAAACATCACCGGAAAAGGAACTACACCATATTATGCCCATCCTAAACGCACTTCCGTTAGGTATTCAGCTTAAAAGTTTGATATACTTTAATAAGGGAAATAATATGAAGCATGAGCGTATGATAAAAATTATAGAAAAAGGGATTCTAAGAAGGTAAGCGTTACTTTCGAGGAGTCCCTTTCACACAGATAACTATTACCTTTGTGTAACGATTTTCTAAAGGAGGATATACTAGCTTGAGTGACTTAGTTAAATTAGAAAAAGAAGCGATGCATACGCTGAAGCTTACGAGTAGAACCTTTTATATTCCAATTAAGCTTTTAAAACCAAAATTACGCAAAACGGTTGCATCTGCCTATTTATGTATGCGGGCTATTGATGAAATAGAGGATCATGAACAGTTGGATTCGGACGTTAAACTACAGCTATTACGTGCGACTAGTGAACTATTAAAACAGAAACATTTCAGTGCTGAAGAGTATCAGCAGCTGTTGCAACCGTATGAAGAAATGCTGCCGGAAGTGACATTACGATTAGCAGATTGGATTCAATTCTGTCCAGATGGTATTGTTGACCAAGTGCGTGATTCTACTAGCATTATGGCGAGTGGAATGGCGGATTGGGTTGAAAAGGATTGGCAAATAAGTACCAAAGAGGATTTGGATGATTATACATATTACGTGGCGGGACTTGTAGGCGTAATGCTGTCTGATATTTGGCTATGGTATGACAACACGGAAACCGATCCAGATTTAGCAATTGGATATGGTAGAGGGTTACAAGCGGTTAATGTATTGCGTAATCAGGATGAGGACGCCGAGCGTGGCGTAAAGTTCTTCCCGGATAACTGGACTCGAGCGGATATGTTCCAATATGCGGAAGAAAATCTATCCAAAGCAGACGAATATATAAAATCCATTAAAACGCATAATATCATCTTGTTTTGTAAAATCCCATTAGCTTTGGCGCATAAAACATTAAATGCATTAAAACGAGGAAACATAAAAATGACGCGTAAAGAGGTTGAATCAACCGTTGATGAAATTATAAATGGCTAGTGGTCGTTTAATTTATTGCTAGATTAAGCGCAAGATAGCGAGAAAATGGTTAACCGGGAAATTGGTTAGCCATTTTTTTATATCGTTAAGGCTAATTCCCTCGCGATTTACCCATTAATTAGAAATAATATTTACCTAGTAAAATCCCGACAAAAGCGCCAATACCGAGTAATATACTCCAGATTCCTACCAGCCGTTCCCGAATGAGAAATGTTTCTGATGGTTCTTCTGCCTCTTTTGTCTTCCATCTTTCTGAAAGCCTCCAGACTAGGTTAGGCTTTAACAAGGAGATAGCGCCAGTGGAAATTAATAGGACAACAATTATGTATTCCATTATATATCCTCCTTTTATACACACGGATCAACCAGTGGTTTCTAGTATAATAATAGCAAAAGAGACCACATGGGTCTCTTTCCGGATAAAATGATTACAAAAACGAGGTAACTTAATTATTATTTAAATGTCTGGTAAATAATGCTTTTAATCCTAAATGTAACAGGGCTACTGCGAATACAACAATTACAATTCCGCCGATAATATTTAAGAAGTCGGCAACTTGAGCTGTAATAATTGCGGAAGTAGGAACTAAGGTCAAAGCAAACCCTGCCAGGATAGAAGCCAAGTATAAAGTCACAAGTCTTTCCATAGTTATCCCTCCTCTTCTACTAATGTATGTTAAGAGGAGAGATTGTGTTTTTACAGATTGCTTATTTTAGGCGGATTATTTGTGAGTTGGGCTAATTCAATTGATTAATAGCATTGGAATGATTCAACACGGTCTAGGTCAACGCCATAATAGACCCATCGGTTTCCTCGCCATCTAAATCCAGCAATAGAGTTTCTGCCGACATAGATAGGATAGAACCAGAAGGAGTCTCTGTTTAGCCAGATATAGGTAAAGCGATACAAGCATCCTCTAATTCCTCCTGGATCAATTGCGTACAATTGGTACTGTGGTTGCTGTGGAGTAAAGGTTGGGGGTGGTGATGTTGGTGGGTTTTGCCCGCCACCACCAGGGAACCCCGGGACTTGGCCGCCACCACCAGGGAACCCCGGGACTTGGCCGCCACCGCCAGGGAACCCAGGACCTTGGCCGCCGCCACCAGGGAATCCCGGGACTTGGCCACCGCCACCAGGGAATCCCGGGACTTGGCCACCGCCACCAGGGAATCCGCCGCCGGGGAACCCTCCTTGGTTACCAAAAAATTGTCCTAAAAGATTTCCGGGTATATTGTTTTGCCTTTCTTCATCATATGGTGGTCCATAATTATTCAAGTCGTATTTCCTCCCTTAAAATGTCTTCCATTTACTATATGGGAAATATGACTAGGGTGGGAGGTTTTTAGTAAAGAATGGGCGCGGAAAATTAATTCCACATGGCTCTGCAAAAAAATGGAAAGCTGTCATTGTCATCTTTTTTTCGTCTGTTTAAATCTTGGTCTAGTAAATATGATGTATTCACGGTAGGATTAAACCATAGTTTCAAAAATGTCTTATTTTTTCTATAATCGAATTATTTCCTGCAAAATAGGCAAATAATGAAAAAATATTAACTGCCCCTTTTGCTCGAGAATATTCGATTATAGTAGTAGAAAACGATAATAAATATTGTACATAGGAGTTAGTGATTTCATGAGTGTGTTATCGATACATAATTTAGAAAAACAAGATAAACATGTTCTTTTATTCCCGGCTTTTAATTTAGATGTAGAAGAAAATGAAGTTGTAGCACTACATTCTAATTTGAATATTCGAGTTTCCTTGCTTGAGATGTTGCTTGGGAAGGCACCTATTTTAAACGGTGACATTAAGGTTCTTGGACAAGTGGTTTCTAAGGAGAAGAAATTATATGACTTGCAGATTGGAATATGCTTCTTTGAGCAAGGATTATACGATCGGTTGACAGTACTAGATCATTTGAAATTGCATAAAAAATTATATGGCTCTGATCAAACATTTGATTCCATACTTACAAGTACGCAATTAACAAGCCTAAAACATAGAAAGGTTAGGGATTTAACGTTTTCTGAAAAAAGAAGACTCCATTTTGCCCAAATTCTCTATCAGAACCCGACATTATATATTTTCGAGGAGCCAGATTTAAACGTCGATATGGAAACAAAACGTGTCTTCTTATCTATTCTCGAGCAGCTAAAGAAGGAACAGAAGGCTGTACTAATCCTAACAGGCAACATGGAACATGCGATTACCATGTCGGATAATGTGTATCGCCTGAATGAAGATGGACTACATAAGATTGAAATGGAAGCGGAATTGCTTCCGGGAACGAATTCAGAAGCGGTGGAGACGGAGGAAGTAATCCCGACTACTTTTAACTTTAATAAGATACCGACAAAAGTAAATGAGAAAATTATTTTGTTTGACCCACCAGAGATTGATTACATTGAAAGCCATGAAGGTCAATCAAACGTTTATATTAAAGGGGAAGCTTTTCCAAGTGTATTTACTTTAAATGAATTAGAGGAGCGACTACTTCCATTCGGATTTTTCCGATGTCACAGATCTTATATCGTCAATCTTCAAAAAGTAAGAGAAGTAATTACGTGGACAAGGAATAGCTATAGCTTGGTGCTGGATGATAAAACAAAGTCAACTATTCCCCTATCGAAGACGAAAATGAGTCAATTAAAGGAAATGTTGGGACTAAAATAAGCTCCATTCAACCTTAAATTTACTCTTTTGATGGAAAATATGCTGATGAAACCTATATTTTAACCTATTCTAAGGTTGTTAAGAAAAATAATGTTCATCACGGAGGAGTAAAATGGAAAACATTATCGATGTGAAAAATTTAGCCAAAGTATTTGGTAATCAAACCGCGTTAGAAGATGTAAACTTTAATGTGAAAAAAGGGGAGACCTTTGGATTTTTAGGTCCAAGTGGTTCTGGAAAAACCACAACGATTAAAATCTTAACTGGACAACTGCAGCAAACTACTGGTGAGGCAGCTGTATTTGGTTTAAAAGGTGCTGGTTTAACAAACGGGACGTACCGGAGAAAAATCGGAGTACTAACCGATAACAGTGGGTTATACCAAAGACTTTCCGTTGAAGATAATTTAAAGCTTTATTGTGATTTATATGATGTGCCTAGGAAACGGATCGATGAAGTATTGGCATTAGTAAATCTTTCTGATGAAGGGAAAAAGATTGTATCGAAGTTATCAAAAGGGATGTTACAACGAGTGCTATTAGCGAGAACCCTACTCCATGAGCCAGAACTATTATTTTTAGATGAACCAACTTCTGCACTTGATCCTGTTAATTCGAAGCAAATACATGAGGGATTGCGAAGATTAAATGAAAAAGGTACAACGATCTTTCTAACAACGCATGATATGAGCGAGGCAGAAACGCTTTGTGACCGTGTGGCATTCCTGCATAAAGGTAAAATTCAATTGCTTGATGAACCACAAGCGCTTCGTAGACAGTTTGCAGATGGTAGTGTAACGATTGAGTTAAAGGATGGCCGCACGATTAAAGTGCCTGGTGGATCAGAAGGTGCCGATACGGTGTACAGCTACATGTCCACAGATCAAGTGGTATCCATCCATTCGAATGAGCCGACCTTAGGGGATATTTTTGTAGAGATTACTGGGAGGGAATTAATATGACATCATCATTTAAACGAATAAATGCGATATTTCAAAAGGATTTGAAGGACTTATCAAAGAACTTATACGTAACGTCGATGCTAATTCTTCCAATTGTTATGGCGTTTCTCTATTCAAGATTTGATGGCATAACGCTAGATATTCATTACATGATTATTAATTTAACAATGGCTACGGTTACTGCATTTATCCAATGTGCTGTAATTGCAGAAGAGAAAGAAAAGCATACGTTGAGGGGACTGATGCTTTCTCCGGCTTCTTTAACCGAAATATTAACAGGTAAGAGCCTCGTAAGTTTTGTCTTTACAATTATAACGCTTATCGTTTGTATGATGATTACAGGATACGAACCAGCTAATACAGCAGTAATAGGTATCGCGATTCTGGTTTCGGTATTGTTTTATCTTGCAATCGGTACGATTCTTGGATTATTATCTCGTACTGTATTAGAAGCATCTGTTATTATTCTACCCGTAATTTTCTTGTTTGGTTTTGGTTCGATGCTAATGATGTTAGCAGAAAAATATCCTGCTCTATCGTTTATCGAATACCTACCCAATATTCAATTAGTAGAGATTGCTTACAAGGTTGAAGCGGGGGCGGGATTTGGAGATTGGTGGAGTCACATTGCCATTATAGTGGCTTGGACAGTCGTAATGGGAATTTTAACAGCCGTTGTTTATAAAAAACGCGAAATGGATGAATAGGAAATTGGAAAGGAGTGTCCAGGATAAATTGGACACTCCTTTTTCTGTGTTTTTAATCCAATTCCTTCTCCAAAAACGCGTAGAAATCAACCCATTCTTCAATTACCTTTGCGGTCGGTTTGCCAAGACCGTGTCCGGCTTTTGCTTCAAGTCTTAGGACAATAGTTGACGCTTTATCCGCTTTTTCCATTAAGGTAGCTGCGAATTTCTTCGCGTGGGCGGGGACAACACGATCATCACTTTCAGCTGTTGCGATTAGGACAGGTGGATATTTTACACCTTCTTGAATATTGTGGAGTGGTGAGTACGCATATAGAAACGGAAACTGTGCTGGATTATCAGCACTTCCGTATTCTGGAATCCAGTACCGTCCTATCGTAAATTTATGATAGCGCAGCATATCGATTACAGGTACACGGCATATTACAGCACCATATAAATCAGGGCGTTGGACCATACAAGCTGCAACTAATAACCCTCCGTTTGAACCACCCATGATGGATAGTTTTTCTTTTTTCGTGTAGTTATTGGATATTAACCACTCACCTGCAGCGATAAAATCGTCAAAAACATTTTGTTTGTTTTCTAGCATGCCTGCACGATGCCATTCTTCCCCGTATTCTGTTCCACCACGCAGGACAGCAACGGCGTAAATGCCACCTTTTTCAATCCAACGAAGCACTGCGGGGTTGAAGGAAGGTGTCATGTTCACATTGAACCCGCCATAACCATACAAAATAACGGGATTTTCACCATGTAATGTAAGTCCTTTGCGATGCGTCACGAACATTGGAACTCTGGTACCATCTTTGGAAGTATAGAAGACTTGCTCGGTTACGTATAACGATGTATCAAATGGTATTTCCGATTCTGCAAACACCTGTAATTCCTTTGATTCCATCTTATAGTTGAAGACAATGGTTGGACTTAGGAAAGATGTGACACCAAAATAAATCTCATTCGTTTCTTTTGAACGCGTCATATCGGTTATGGAGCCAAGGATTGGTAACTTGATTGGATGGGAATAAGCACCATCTATATCATAGACATGTAATTGGTGATGGGCATCATGAAGTAATGCGATTACCAATTTATCCTGTAAAAAAAGCACAAAGTCAATAACATCAGCTTGCTCAGGGATTACTTCTTTCCAATTAGATGAATCAGGATTAGCTAAATCAATTGCAATAATTTTTCCGTTCGGTGTGTTAAGGTCTGTCTTGAAATAAAAGACGTCATCTTTATTGGTGACATATAGGTATTCAGCATCTGCCTGATTAAGCAGGCGTGTAAATGGCGCATTAGAATTAATCGGTCTTATATAAAAGCGATTTTCCGTCGCCGTACCTAAAAACACGTAGAGACATAGATACTTATCGTCATCACTCAAAAACGTTGAAAACATCAATTCCTTGTCTTCTGGCTGTTCATGAATCAATTGATCCGCATCTTGTATAGCACCAAGTTGATGGAAAAATACTTTGTTAAAGTTGCTCTCATCTTCTGGCAGCACCGTTCCTGGCTCGGGAAAGCGGCTATAGAAAAATCCAGAGCTATCAGGGGCCCATGTGATACTGGTGAATTTCACGTATTGAATATGATCTTCTAAATCCTGACTAGTTTCTAAGTCTCGCACACGAATTTCTTGCCAATCACTTCCATGCGTAGAAGTGGCGTAGGCTAGATATTTTCCGTCCTTACTAAAGGAAAAGTTCGTCATGGCAACAGTGCCGTCTTCACTTAACGTATTTGGGTCAAGGACAACGGTTTCGGTATCGCCATCTTTCTGGAATAGAATGGCTTGGTTTTGTAATCCATCATTTTTTTGATAGTAAAGTAGATCATTAATCTGCTTTAGGACAAAGTATTTCGGGAAGTTCCAAAGCTCCTCTAATCGCTTCCGATCGGTATCACGCGTCGTTGTTTCCGAAAAGTATGTATCACTACGCTGCTTCATCCAGTTACCCCACTCGATGGATTGGTCTGAATCTGGATCCTCTAACCAGCGATAGGGGTCACGCACTTTTGTGCCGTGGTAGTCCTCTACAATTGTGTCTTTTTTTATCGTAGTCATTATGCCATCCCCTTTTTACGTATTACCTTATACTATTCGTGAATAAGGTAGCCAAATCCTTTCTCTGTCGGAAAAAATGTTCTCAAATTACAAATTGCTAACGATATTCAGGTAGGTTAATATTTTGCTAGTTCACGACATATGATGAAAAATCGCAAGGCGTATCCTGGTAAGAAGCATCATAATTCATGAGGAGGTAGGACATGAATCGTATGAGTGAGATTATTCTTGGGGTTATCGGTATTTTATTATATGTTTTTTTTATGGCCGCTAGCGTGTTTTGGGTATGGGTTTTGAATCATTATGATGTACTGGAAGGTATTTTTGATGAAGTGTTTCAAACAGCTTGGCAAGAGGATACGATTCCGATAAACGAATTAGTAGGTGTTTTAAGTGGTGGGGGCTGGGTATTAATTGGTGTGTCTGTCATTTCAATCGTGCTAGGAATTGTTTGTCTGTTTTTGATAAAAGGTAACAAAGGAGGCTCGATTGCTGGGGTATTGTTTCTTGTTACTGCTTTTTTGAGTACGGCAGTAAGCTTTGGTGTTTTCGCAATAGCGGGTTTGTTTTATGTCATCGCAGGTATTATGTGCTTGTACAAAAATTCTTCGAAGAAAAATCCTTATAGCAATACAGATGTGGTGTAGACGTTGTAGGAGAATAACGGTACAATGAAACTAGATATATTGTAAGGGGGATTACGAATGGCAACGACAGAAGATGATCGTTTGTTTTCGATGCTTTTGTATTTACTTAGCTTTCCGTTTCCGATATTAGGACCATTAGTAATTTGGCTATTGAAGCGGGAAGGTTCGGACTTTGTTGATTATCATGGAAAAGAATACTTTAATTTCTTTATTTCATTTACAATCTACACGATTGCGAGCTATATATTAATGATTCTACTAATTGGATTTGTCTTAATTGCTATTGTGGGAATTGCTGCATTTGTGCTGACGATTATTGCAGCAGTAAAAGCGTACCAAGGCGTACCTTTTAAATTTCCTCTTGTTATCCAATTTATAAAGAACTAAGCAGACAAGAATGTTCAAGCAGCAAGATAGCTTGGGCATTTTTTATGTTTTTTTAGAAATTATTACTATAGAGGTGGAACGATGAAAGAATTTAAACTAACAAAGTTATTGGGTATTACTGTAGGGGTATTAACCGTTGTGATTGCAATTGGATATGGGTTCCTTGCTTTCATTGCGCTAGGATTATCGAATGCGTGGGATGACGGGCAATCCAATTCATCGGATGAAAATTTTGTTATGTTTGTGATAATTACTCTCCTTGTTATTGGTTTAGTTACGGCAATCGGGGCAATGAAATTAGAGAATCGGGTGTGGCGAAGTGTTTATTTTAGCTGTTGTTTAATAATTGGGATCGGTACGGTTATCTACGCTTTTATTGCGTTTGGTGCGTTGGGTTGGAAGAATGAGCTTTTCCTTTTGGTGGTTGGGTTGTTGTATTTGTTGTTAGGGTATTTGGTGAAAGGTAAGAGGTAAGATGATTTGCGATATATTTTCTTTTAATTAAGTTGGTTATAGGTTATCGAAATATTAAGTGTACAAACCATTTGTAAGGATGCTTTAGGCTATAATTTTATTTACGTTTTTCAAAAAAATTGAGTTTTATTGCTTAAAATAGGAAAACTTTCCTCAAATTTGTAAAAAATCGATTATAAACATTACTTTATTATGTGAATTTTCCCAATACAAAAAAACCCATCTCCGTGATATGATTTATATAGACTAAAAATCATTGATATTTAGAAAGGAGAGTGGAGTGAATATGAAGAAAAAGGTTGTTTCTACCATACTAGCATTGGGATTACTAATTTCTTTTTCGGGCACACCCGCTTCGGCATCTTCAGACGTAACTATCAATGTTTGTCCTACAATTCCTTATGGACCCTGTATTCCAGTAATAATCGACCCTAATATGTAAAATTGCACACGGTACGTAAATAATCCCTTTATGATAATAGTAAAGGGATTATTTGCAATTATTAGATCATAAAATATATTAGGTTAAAATGATTCATACGAATGGAGATTGAGAAGAGATGAAGGAAAAACACCGGGAAATTTCTTACTCTTATCACTTTATTAGCGAAATGATTTTAGCTTTTATCTTACTGCTTCCAATCATGCATTTTTATTATGACTGGATTCCGTTTTACAGTTATTTATTCCTAGTAGGATTTTCTTGCGTTTTGTTTTCTCTATTAGTCAAGAGAACCGTGAAGAATATACATTTTTATTGTTTGTTTCCTATTCTTCTTTTATTATTTTTTATTTTTGATTACCCGTTATTTCTAGGAGCGCTTTTTTCTGTATTATTCATACGGAGATATCTGCACATTAGAAATGAATTAGTTACAAATAAGGAAATAAAATACCTATTAGCAACAGTCCTTGTCTCATTTATTATGTATTTAATTACAAGAGAGCCTGTAACATTACTTTATCTATTATTTCAATTGATTGTACTTGATTTTGGATCTATCCTTAGTCATATTGCTGTAATAGAGAAAGGTAGTAAATCACTATTAAATTATAAGCTAGTTGTCTATTTTATAATGTTAGTATCATTAGGAGGTTTCGTAAGTTATGGGATTGTTACACACCCATTCCTGTTTAATCTATGGGACAAGATTATCTATACAACCTTCTCAATTGTTGGAAGAGTACTGAATGTTTTCCAATCTATTGATGAATTTGAATTTCAAAGAGGGCAACAAAATCTATCATTAAGTAATAGAGCAGAAGATATGGAAAAATCAAACGTTGTTTTTGATACGATTGCAATGTTCGCTGGGATTTATCTTTTCATAAGTGTTGTCCTTATTATGTTGGGAATAGTAACGGTGTATTTCGTGCTCAAAAAAGACGACAGTCCACCAGATGAATTTAATGCCCAGTTGAAAAATGAATCTAATCTTGTGATTAATGGACTGAATAGTAATAACTCGGTAAAAAATAGATTAAAACGATTTTTGAAATTAAAAAGGCATCCAGTAAGGAAGATAGTTTACGATTTTGAAAAAGCTGCCAAAAAGAATAATTATGGTAGAAAGCAATTTGAAACGCTAGAGGAATGGTTGCCGAGAATTGGAATACATAAAAGTTTTGAGGCATATCAAAAAATTAGGTATGGCAACATCGATGTAAGTGCTGAAGAAGTAGAAGACCTTAGAAAAGAATTAAATCTGATACTGAGATCTTATAGACTTTAGTATGGATATATTTCTTGAATATAAGTGTAGTATTCCGAAGCTAGAAAAGAGAGCAATAATGGATTCGTAACAAAAAGGGGGAAAGTTGTGATCCTTTTAAAAAAACCGATAAAACTTTTACTAATACTCCTTATTACAATTTTAATTATGAGTGGGTGTGAAAGCCAAAAGGAAGACAGTATAGTTGTTTCTTTTGAAAACCCTGAAACTGGACAACTCTTCGAAATCGTTAATGTATATAAACTTTATAAGGACTTCTTTGATGAATCTTCAAAAGAAAATCAGCCAAAAGACATAAATGAGTTATATAAAACTAAAATTATTGATCGTGTATATGATCAATGTTTTGCGGAAGGCAAATATTTATACATGGTAAATGATTTATTAAATCATGCACCTACTAATGAATCGGAACTAAGCAAATTAATCGAGAATATAGATATAGACAGTGTAAATAAATTTATTAAAGATTCATTAATAAAATCTTCTAATCTGTTACCTAGTAAGGGCGAGACGACAGTATGTGTATTCCCGACATTAGAAGAAGGAAACAGCATGGTCACTGTTGGGGCGGGCAAAATTATTGCACTTTATCAAGAAGGATATACAGAGGATATTATTAAAACAACTATTGCTCATGAGTACCATCATAGTGTTTGGACCGAGAAGTTTTTGCAAAGACAAAATGGAGTTACGTTGCTAGATAATTTGATTTTTGAAGGAAAAGCTGTGATGTTTGAAAATCTAGTTTATCCTGGAAAATCGATTATTTCTATCCTTCCATATTATAGTTCTAGCCAATGGGAAAAATTTAAACCGTTATTACATAAACAGGACCTGGAACTATCCGTGGAAATATTAAATGGTGGTGGAGAATTGCCACTGAATTACGGTTACCAGGTTGGTTACAAAATGGTAAAATCCTATCTTGATTTACATCCTGATTTAACTCCTGCTGAATGGATTGGAATTGATGCTGAAGAGATTTATGATGAGATAGAATTTCCACCATCATTCTAACTTTATATAATAAATATATAGACCCACTTACTTATTATTTAATAAGAATGGTAATTTTTACTTAATCTATTCAACCATCAAAATCAATGAAACATACTTCGCAATCATATCGTCTAACTAACTACGGGAATATTAGAGGAGAGAGGCGAACACATTTGAAAAAGTCACTAATGATTTCTGGAATCTTGTTAGTCCTTCTCGTAATTATAGGAGTTTTTCTAATATGGGATAGGCAGGACAACTCAGAAACGAATGATGCTAATGAAGCTCATGATATAGAACATAATCCAGATGATAAAGATGAACCAATAATTGACTCCACAGGAGCGCTTATTGACGAGGTATTCCAACTGGCGGCAGAGGGAAAAGTCCCAGATGTATCGATTGTTGCTGGACATTCAGAGCTTGATGAGGTAATGACGGAGTGGGGAGAGCCTACAAGCGAGACCACGACAGAGGCGGGGACTTATATTGACTATTCAACTAGTCAGCTAACGGTTGGCTATTCCGGAAATAACGTATTTGACGTACGCTCATTTACAGATGCTCTAAAGGAAATACATTATCAGGACATCATTGATGCAAAGGGAGAACCGGATGAGCAACGCTATTATAAAGATGAACAAGTAGATCAAATTATCCTTGTTTACCAAATGAATGAGAACTACCAGCTGAAGTGGATTCTACCACGACCAACAGATGCTGTGCCAAATCCAACGGTCCATCATATCTCGGTTTATACCGATATTACAAAGCTAGATATGGATATTCCGAGTCTAGTTGATTCGATGAGTCTTAATGAGAAAATCGGGCAAATGATAATGGGTGGAATAGATGGTACGACACCTACACCAGAGACTATCAACCTAATTGAGGATTATAAGCTTGGTGGTATTATTTTCTTCAGTAAAAATCTTATCGATGTTGGACAATCGCTTGATTTGGTAAATGGGATAAAAAGGGCAAACGCCTCGAATAAAGTTCCATTGTTTTTATCGGTTGACCAAGAAGGCGGACTTGTACAGCGATTGCCTGGGGTACAGGACCTCCCGACTAATAAAGAAATCGGCTTACGAAATGATCCGGACCTTTCCTATCAAATAGGTGGAATTCTCGGGCAGGAATTAAAGGCATTTGGTATGAACCTTAATTATGTACCGGTGATGGATGTGAATAGTAATCCAGACAATCCCGTGATTGGCGACCGGTCCTTTGGTGATAACCCAGCTCTTGTCAGTGAACTTGGGATTCAAACGATGAAAGGAATGGAAGCGGAAAATATCATTCCTGTGATTAAGCATTTTCCGGGGCATGGGGATACGGCAGTTGATTCCCATTTAGAGCTACCAAGAATTGATAAAAGCTTACAAGAACTTCGGGAGTTGGAGTTAATTCCCTTTACCAATGCCATTCAAGAAGGCGTAGATGTGGTGATGGTTGCACATATCTTATTTCCACAGCTAGATACCGAGTACCCTTCTTCCATGTCAAAGCCGATCATTACCGATTTACTTCGGGATGAATTGAATTTTGATGGTGTTGTGATAACGGATGATATATATATGGACGCGATTAAGAGCCATTATGAAGTGGGGAATGCTGCAGTTCAGTCGATTAAGGCTGGAAGTGATATTGTGCTAATCAGTAAAGAATATGCTGATATTGTTAGTGGTTTTGATGCTTTGAAGCAAGCGGTTGAAACTGGAGAGATAACCGAAGATAGACTCAATGAGAGCGTGAGTAGAATTCTAAAGTTAAAGCAGAAATATCAGCTAACTGATGAAGAGACTTCGTATCAAGATTTACAGAAGTTAAATGAAACCATTAAAAATATAGGCGAATAATAAACAGGGTTGCTATGCAGTCCTGTTTATTTAGTGTAGGAGACTCAAAAACCAATAGTAATAGTGGAACCTCAATGGCAATCGGTATCGCCTCGGATGGCCCCGGTTGTCTCGATGATTTCCATAGCTCGTTAGAATTTAAGAGGGCTTGCTTTTTGTTTCTAGTTCATTAGATCTGCTAGATGCAAACTCGAGTAGGAAGAAGGAATCGTTTTTTCGATTTTATAGGTAAATGGTATGGAATATTCTATATCTTTACAAATAGTTAATAGAAACGGTTCGGTGGATGTGGTATTAATGGATTGTTAGATGCTATATTGCATCTGAAATCTAGTAATATAACGGAGGGTACAAATGAAAAAAGCATCCATCAAAAAGTTGCTACATGTAGTTCTTGTTTTTGCACTAGTATTGATGAATACCACAAATGTCTTTGCAAGTAGTTTAGTAGAACCGAATGACGAAGAGTTGTTAGCGGAGGATTTATTTCTCTCCGAATACATGGAAGGTAGCTCGTATAATAAGGCTATTGAGATTTTTAATGGAACAGGGGAGCCTGTAAATCTAGCAAACTATGAAGTTGAGCTCTATAGTAATGGCTCCCAATCGGCAAGCCAATCACTAGCACTATCTGGAACATTAGAGCATGGGGATGTATTGGTAGTAGCACATCCTAGTGCAGCTGCGGAAATAGTAGCTGTGGCAGATGTAACGAATGGAGCCGTTGTTAATTTTAATGGTGATGATGTTGTTGCATTAAGTCATAATGGTAGTTTAATAGATGTGCTTGGAGAGATTGGTACAGATAGCGATTTTGCGAAGGATGTAACATTGGTCAGAAATGCTTCGGTGACAGCACCTAGTTCCAGCTATATTCCAGATCAATGGACTGAATATGGGCAAAACACGTTTGCTTATTTAGGATACCATGTCATGGATGGTGTGGAACCAGGTGAACCAGGTGAGCCGGGGGAACCTGATCCAGGAACAGAACTAACGCCAATAGGTGATGTGCGCGGATTAGCGGACGGAACAGTTGTTAAAGTAGAAGGAGTAGTAATTGCTGATAGTTCAGCACTTAGCAATGGAACCCAGTTTACTACTTATATTCAAGATGAATCCGCTGGTATTAACTTATTTGCCTATGAACAAGGAGCGCTTCCAGCAGTAGTAAAGGGTGATCGTATTCAAGTTGTTGGAGAACTGGACAGCTATAATGGGCTAAAGGAAATTGTTCCTACCTCCATTGAAGTTATCGAACAAAATCAAGCATTACCAGAACCGAAAAGCCTTACGCTTGAACAATTACAGGATCCTGCTGTTGCAGAGTCTTATGAAGGACAATTGGTACAGGTGAACGGCTATATTAGTACGGTGCCTGATAGTCCTGCTGGTGGGGGATATAATGTCCCACTGGTGGATGCAGATTTTAATGGAACGACTTTACGTGTAATGGAAAATGCCTTGGATATCACGATGGTTGAGCCGGGAATGTGGTACGATATTACGGCAATTGTTAGCCAATATAATGATTATCAGTTAATGGCTACGGAGCAAGCTGATTTACAAGTGGCAGCAGAACAGCCAGAACCACCGTCAGCAGCGGGACTCTATGAAACTACGGTTGCAAGTATTACCGATGGCGATACGATTCGAGTGGAGACACCTGTTTTCGGAGAGACGAGGGTTCGGTTCATAAATATGGATACAGCAGAGACCTATGCTGCCCATAATGATGATCCGGCGAGAGCGGAGATCAATGAAAATCAAAATTATTACGGGGAATTAGCGAAATCCTATATGAATGAATTATTGCAGCCAGGTGATGAAATATACTTAAAAATAGGTGATGAGCCAACAGATGATTATGGAAGAATTTTGGCAGAAGTTATCCGGAAAGAAGATAATGTCAATATTAACTTAGAAATGGTAGAAGCGGGCTATGCATCTACTTATTTTATTGCTCCATTTGATGAAGAGGCATATCCAGTTTATCAAGCGGCAGTAAGAGAAGCGAAGGATGCCGAGCTTGGAATTTGGAATCCAGAAAATCCATTGTTAGAACTACCATTTGTATTTCGTGCATTCGATGATCAAAAAGGATTATTACGCTATGTTGGTAACTCGGATTCGATGCAGTATGTAGTCCCTGATGAGTGGGCATCGGTTCCAGTAGATAAGCGTGTATTCTTCACAAGTCCTGAAGAAGCGGAAGCCTATGGGTATTCTCCTGCTGAGGACGGTGGCAGTGAAAATCCGAATCTATTAAACGTACAACTATTAAGTATGAATGACCTTCATGGGAAAATTGACCAGGAATATCTACTTGATCCAGATGGTGATGGAACAGAAGATATGTATGGACGGATGGATTATACAGCAGCAGCCATTAAAGAACGCGAGGCTGAAAGTCCAAATACATTAATTGTTCATGCAGGGGATATGATTGGTGGCAGTTCACCGGTTTCTGGTCTCTTGCAAGATGAACCAGCAGTGGAAATTATGGAAGAAATCGGCTTTGATGTCGGGACAGTTGGAAATCATGAGTTTGATGAAGGATTAGCGGAGCTACTACGAATGGTAAATGGTGGCGAGCACCCTGAAGGCAAAGGAACAGCTGGCTATGATGGTATGAACTTCCCTGTGCTTTGTGCAAACTGTGTATTGGAGGACACTGGTGAGACCTTCCTTGATCCATATTATGTGTCAGAAGTAGATGGGGAAAAGATTGGGTTTATCGGTGTTAATACTACGGAAACGGTCAATATGGTAATGCCTTCTTCTCTAGAAGGAATAGCATTTACCGATGAAGCAGAAGCGGTTGATCATGCTGTAGCGGAGTTAACCGAACAAGGTGTCAAAGCAATTGTAGTATTAGCTCATATGCCAGCTGATCAATCTGGCGCAAGTGCAACAGGTGCCGCAGCTGATTTAGCGAATACAGTAAATGATGAGGTTGACATTATCTTTGCTGCACATAATCATGTGGTTAATAATGCGGTAGTTGATAATAAGTTAATCGTACAAGCGAATGAATATGGAAAAGCATTTGCCGATGTTGATTTACAAATCGATCGAACTACTGGTGATATTGTGGCCAAAGAAGCGGAGATCGTTTTTGTAAAACAAAGTGATTATACGCCAGATGCAGAAGTTGCAGAAACATTGGCTTACTATGCGGATGTCATTGGTCCGATTGTAAATGAAGTGGTTGGCTATAATGCGGAGGATCTAACAGGTAGCTATACGAATGGTAGTGACCATGGTCTTGGTAATCTAATAGCCGATGGGATGAACTGGGCAATGGATAGTGATTTTGCCATGATGAATGGTGGCGGAATCCGTGATAGCTTGCTTGCAGGGCCAATTACATGGGGGAATCTTTATAACATCCAGCCATTTGGTAATACACTCATGACGGTTGAAATAACTGGTGCAGATCTGTATCCGATTTTGGAGGAACAGCTTTCTAGTTATGGCTCAGATTATAGTATAGCTGGCTTCCATTACACGTATAATCCGGAATTGCAACAGGTAGTAGATGTTACCTTGCCAGATGGAACTCCGATTGATGAGGAAGCTGTTTATACATTAACTGTAAACAATTATATGGGTACATCAGATGGTCCGATTAAAGAATTAGGGAAAAATCCTATTATGGGACCAGAGGATATTGAGGCAACGGTTGACTATGTAAGAAGCCTTAATAGCACAGAAGCAGCCCCTATTGTGTATGAACCAGATGGAAGAATAGCGGTGACAGATGAAGTTCCAGGTGAAGAGGAAGAGCGTCCAGTTGTCGAAATAAAACCGAAGAAAAACAATGGTACAGCAACAGTCCATACGAAGGATCTAGAAGCACTGGAACATGGTGTACAAGTAGTTATCAATATTTACAACGAGAAAAAGCCTAGACAGCTACTATTAAACAAACAACAAGTTGACCTATTAAAAGCAAAAGAAGTGACCCTAGTCGTTACCAACGGAACAACATCCAAAACATTTGAAATGGTAGAGGTGAAGGATAAAGTACTGAAGGTAAACTTAGAGGATTAACTATATTAACAATAAAAATAGTGGGCGAAGTCATCCAAAGATGATTTTGCCCATTATTTTTTCTTTTTTAAAGTGAGGGGGGACAAAATAAAATAAAATAAGCAATGCACTATTCCCAGAGCGGATTATACCACCAAAACCTTTATTATTTTAAAAAGCAGTAATACTAATGAATATCATGCTTTTTAAAATTACCGCCTTTAACCTCTGACACATCGTATACAATAACAAACGCACTCTTATCAATCTCATATATAATTTCTTTCATTTTCGTTTCCTCTAATCGGTTAATAACACAAGTAATCTCCTTAAATTTCTCATTTGAATAAGCACCTTGAACAAGTTTATAGGTTGCACTTCTCCCTAAACGATCACGGATTGTATCCACCATTTCGTCCGGTTCACTCGTGATTATAGTATAGGATTTAGAACCACTAAAACCAGTTTCCACGATGTATATCACCTTCGAAGCAATATAATAAGCAATACCTGAAAGAATCGCTCCCTTTAGACCGAATACGGTTGAAACAATAATAAATACGAAAATATTTAAGAAAAGGATTAAATCACTAGTCCCAAATGGTAACTTGCGTGCTAGTAATACTGCAAGCATATCAATACCATCTAAAGCACCACCATTACGTAAGGCTAGTCCCATTCCAAACCCGATAATAATACCACCTACGACAGTTATTAGTAACGTATCTCCTTCTAAAATCGCTGGTATGTGGTGCATGAGTACTGTACCCGCTGATAACGATACGATACCGATAACAGAATAGATAGCAAAGCTTTTACCAATTTGTTTATAACCTAAAAATATAAAAGGTATATTTAAGATAGCAATTAGGATACCTAGAGGTAGATTGGTTAATTGGGAGGCTGTAATACTTAGACCAGTTATTCCACCATCTGATACATTGTTTGGAATCAACACGGTTTCTAATCCATATGCGGTAATAAAGCCCCCAATAATAATTAATATTGCTCGTAAAAACCATTTCAATTTACTAGAATTCTTGCTCTTGGTTGTTCCCATCAACATTCCTCAATTCTTACTAATTTACATCTTTACATTTATTATAACATTAGCCTTGGTATACTATCCTTTATTTTGCAGGAGCGTAAAGGATCTTTGATAATTGTTTAAATTTTTACACAATAATTATATTACTGTTATAATAAGCTTCAGAGTTATAAATTCGCGTATGTAATCATTTCTTTTGTCATATCGTTACAATATAGTATTATTGTGTTTGTACATATAAAGGAGGGGGTCTACAATGCAAGACAATAAAGATTTCCGAAATAAAATAGCTAACCGTGAAGCATTAATCGGTGTTGGATTAGTGATTATTAATTTTATTTGGTGGTATGCTTTTGCCTATGGGTTAGGAAGCAAGGATCCAGAAGAATATAAATCTATTTTTGGCTTACCAGATTGGTTTTTCTATAGCTGTGTACTTGGGTTTATTGTCATGGTGATATTGGTTGCTTTTGTTGTAAAAGTGTTTTTCGTTGAAGTTCCCTTTGATGATGACGAAGAAGGGGAGGAACAATCGTGAATATAACAGCACTAATTCCATTAATTATTTTCCTTATTATTATATTTATCGTCGGGTTGTATGCAGGTCGGTATGTTCAGACCTCTAAATCATTTATACAGGAATACTTTTTAGGCGAACGAAGCCTAGGTGGATTCGTACTTGCTATGACGATGACGGCAACCTATGGCAGTGCCAGTAGCTTTCTAGGTGGTCCTGGAACGGCCTATACCCAAGGGCTTGGTTGGGTACTGCTTGCGATGTCACAAGTAGCTACTGGGTATTTTGTATTGATGATATTAGGTAAAAAGTTCGCCATTGTGACACGGAAGTATAAGGCAATTACAATGGTTGATTTTTTGAAGGAACGTTATAAATCCACACCAGTAGTTGTGCTTTCTGCCATTAGTATTATTGTCTTTTTATTTTCAGCGATGGCTGCTCAGTGGATTGGTGGCGCTCGACTTATTGAATCCTTGACAGGAATGGAATATACAACCGCATTGTTTATCTTTGCGCTTTCCGTACTTGTCTATGTTACGGTTGGTGGATTCCGTGCGGTAGCATTAACAGATGCCATTCAAGGTAGTGTTATGTTACTTGGGACACTAATCCTTCTTATCGCTACGATTATTGCTGGTGGCGGTATCTCTAATATTATTGCTGACTTAAGTGCGGAGAATCCGAACTTAATCACGCCATTTGGAGCGGAGGGCACATTAACACCTGCCTATGTATCCTCATTTTGGATTCTGGTTGGGGTCGGGGTTGTTGCGCTGCCGCAAATTGCCGTACGTGCCATGAGTTATAAAAATGCTAGGTCAATGCATCGTGCCTTGATCATCGGTACAATCGTGGTTGGCTTTATTATGTTAAATATGCATTTAATTGGTGTGTTTGCAAGACCGATTTTACCAGGTATTGAAGTTGGCGATAAGGTGATGCCACTATTAGCCCTTGAGGTAATGCCTAATTGGCTAGCTGGAATCGTTCTGGCTGCACCGATGGCAGCAATTATGTCCACGGTTGATTCATTACTAATTTTAGTGAGCTCAACTATTATTAAGGATGTGTACATCAACTACGTGCGACCAGAAGCTTCTCATAACCAAATTAAGAAGTTAAGTATTACGATTACAGCCGTTCTAGGTGCGATTGTCTTTGTACTCGCGCTGAATCCGCCGGACCTAATTATCTGGTTGAATTTGTTTGCGTTCGGTGGACTTGAAGCCGCGTTTATCTGGCCAGTTGTTCTAGGGCTATATTGGCGAAATGGAAACAAATACGGTGCGTTAGCGTCCATGATTGTTGGGGTTGGGTTATATGTATTATCTGACTTTAACTTATTCCCGCAACCATTTGGCATGCATGCGGTTGTCTTGCCGGTTGTTGCTTCGTTAATTGCATATGTAGTGATAAGCTATGCAACAAAAAAATTAATCCCAAATGAATTAAAACCAATATACTAATCGGAAAAAGCGCTCTTGGATGAGCGCTTTTCCTGTATTCAGCAATAACTAAATACGATACAATAAAGATAGAGAAACGGTATGGAAAAGAGGGAATCATGATGCAACGAATTATCATATTTGATGGAGAATGCAACCTCTGCAATGCAAGTGTCCAATTCATTATTAAACGGGATCCGACAGCACGGTATAAATTTACATCATTGCAAAGCGAAATTGGTCAACAGCTATTGCAAGAAAATCGTATTCCGCCAACATTGGATAGTTTTATTTATATAGAGAACGAGAAGGTTTATAGTAAGTCGACTGCGGCACTAAAGGTTTGCAGGCGGCTTGGTGGCCTATGGAAACTAGCGTATGTGTGTATTATCATCCCTAGACCGGTAAGAGATTTGGTATATGAATGGGTTGCTCGAAATCGTTATAAGTGGTTTGGGAAGCGAGATAGTTGTATGCTACCATCTCCGGAATTACGTAGTCGCTTCCTTGATTAATTAAAATTCAGTCTATAGACGGAGAGCTCCTCCTTCAGTAGTATGTTGTGATAGATTCTTAATATTGTAAACTAGAGATAGTTAAAGAATACAGGGGAGTTGGTCATATGGGAAGCAAGCAAGGAATCCTAGCGCGCTTTATCAATCGTTCACGAGAAACAATCGTCCAGGAAAAATCTATTGAAGTTGAGAAATTAAAACATCTGATTGTATCAGCAACCAGTGTAGAATTAGAAATAGTTGTTCATGAGCACCCTAGAGTTGATATTTTATTCAAAACCTATGAAGGTGGACCAGAATTAAAGACCGAGCAAACGGAAGATTCGTTAATCATTAACGCTAAAAAAGAAGGGAAGATGACCATAGTCATGTTTGGCAATATGCCAAAATGTCATTTGGTAATCAATGTACCGAAAGAGATTGCGGAACATTGGGATGTTTCGACGACATCTGGAAAAATAACTACTGCACAGATACTTGCACAAACCATACGATTACGTGCCGTATCAGGCAGCATTGCCTTATCCGAGTCTAGTGCAGGAAGGCTTACGATACATGCCACTTCTGGCAAGCTGAAAATTAGAGATGTGAAGGTTGAACAGCTCAACTTCGACGTTACATCTGGGAACGTGGATATCGCTTCCGTATACGGAGATATCGAAGGAGAAGTGCTCTCAGGTAAGATAAATATTGCGAATGTAAAAGGGCAGAACTTAGAACTAAAAACCGGCTCTGGAAAAATTTATTTGCAAGACAGTTACATGGAAAATGTGGAAGTAAGTTCGAGCTCAGGTCGTATTGATTTACAACGGCTCCACGCAGATGCAGTACGGACCATCGTTTCGTCTGGTAATATAAAACTTACTGATGTACACGGCGCTCTTAAGGGGCGAGCGTCCTCTGGAAATATTACGCTTAACTTGGAAGACAATACAACGGTAGACCTAAGTACTGGTAGTGGCAATATTTATGTAGAATTTAAAGAATACGAATTAAATACAGCATTTGATATTCAAACAAGTTCAGGCAATATTGTTACGAATATACCAATGCAGATAGAAGACAGGCAAAAGGGAAGTCTTCGCGGAAAAGCTGGTGAGGGTGATCATCTAATTAGACTAAGGACCACCTCTGGAAAAGTAGTGATGGATACTACAAAGTCTGCGATCGTTAATTAATGAAAATAATAAAGCAGGAGAGAGCCGAAAACTCTTCCTGCTTTTAATGTTGTTCTATTAAGATTTTGTTCGAATCACTTCTTTGGCAAATGTCTCAAAGTAGTGCAGTGAACTTGGATTACTTAAGGATCCTCTGTTGACGACCTTCTCTACGGATTGCCCCATAAGTATTTTTTTTACAGGTACTTCTAATTTTTTCCCATTTAAAGTCCTCGGTAAGTCTTGGACGGGAATGATTTCGCTCGGTACATGTCTTGGTGAACATTGTGTTTTTATTTGTGTATGAATAGCCTGCTTCACGTCTTCGGTCAATTCCTTGTCGTCATTCATCACGACAAAGAGTGGTACAAAGGAATCGCCATTTTCTAACGGAATATCAACTATTAAACTATCATTAATTTCCTTTATCTGATCAACTGCGCGATAGATTTCACTGGTGCCAATTCGAATTCCTCCGCGATTAATGGTAGCATCAGATCTGCCGTAGATAACACAGGTACTACGATTGGTGACTTTTAAATAATCGCCATGACGCCAAACACCACGGTACATATCGAAGTAGCTCTCATGCATCCGACTGCCATCTGAATCGTTCCAAAAATAAATTGGCATCGACGGGAAGGGCTCTGTTAATACAAGCTCACCGACTTCTTCTACCAGTGGTTTTCCGTGCACATCAAAGCTTTCGATTTTAGCACCTAGACCTCTGCATTGTAGCTCACCAGCATAGACAGGAAGTACTGGTGAACCTAAGATAAAGGCAGTACAGACATCGGTCCCACCACTTACAGAAGCAATCCACAGATCACGCTTAACATTGTCATAGCACCATTTAAAGCCTTCTGGCGGTAGCGGTGAACCAGTTGAGCTAATATTTTTTAACGCACTTAAATCGAATTCATCCCCAGGTGAAATGGTATCTTTCATGCAAGCAGTTATATAGCTTGCGGATGTTCCAAGTACGGTCATCTTCGTGCTTTCTGCAAGCTTCCATAGCTTCTGCTTGGTTGGATATGCAGGATTTCCATCATATAAGATAATAGCACTTCCGGTAAGTAATCCACTAACAAGAAAATTCCACATCATCCAGCCTGTTGTCGTAAACCAAAAGAATCGATCATCCGCTTGTAAATCAGTATGGAAGGTTAACGCCTTCAAATGCTCAAGAAGTATGCCACCTTGACTCTGTACAATAGGCTTTGGTTTCCCAGTTGTGCCAGATGAAAATAGAACCCAAAGTGGATCATTAAAATCTACCTGTTCATAGGTAAGCGCTGCATGTTGGTTTGTTAGGGCATGTGACCATAGTGTGACATGATTAAGCTCGGTAAATGTGTATGTGGTATCCAAGTATGGAATTCCAATGGTCGCCTCTAGTGTCGGTAAGGAAGCTTGAATATCCTTGACAACGTCCGTTCGATTAAATGCCTTACCACCGTACCGATAGCCATCCACAGTAATTAGGACCTTTGGTTCAATTTGCTTGAAGCGGTCTATCACACTTTGTTTCCCGAAATCTGGTGAGGCGCTGGACCAAATAGCTCCTAGACTGGCAGTAGCCAGAAAAGCAACGATAGCTTCATAAATGTTTGGGATATAAGCAACAACCCGATCGCCTTTGGTAACACCTAGGTTTTTTAATGTATGTTGTAGTGCAGAAGTATCGTTATACAGCTGTTTCCAAGTAACCTCGGTAGTAGAACGAAGCTCGGAGGAGTGGATTATTGCAGTCTTATCCGATATATAATGTTTAAAAATATGCTCCGTATAATTTATTTTTGCCCCTTCAAACCATTTAGCTCCAGGCATTTGATGGGAAGATAGAACGGTTTGATAGGGCTGAGATGACTGTATGTTAAAGTATTCCCAAATGCTTTCCCAAAAGTCCTCCAAATCGGTAACAGACCATTCCCAAAGAGCGGGATAGTCGGTAAATTGAATGCCTTTTGTTTCCGCAAGCCAATTCATATAGGCAACTAGATTGGATTTTTCAATTCGATCAGGACTTGGTTTCCAAAGTAAGGCGCCCTCTTTTATTGGTTTCATTATTTATTCCTCCCCCCATCCGTATCATTATTCTTATTATATGAAAACGGTTTCTATGTGTAAAGAATGGTCAAGCATTCCCATCGTATTATAAGAAAGAGGCTAGGAAATAAGTAAAATGAAAAGATAAAATTATGAACAATGCACTAATCCCGAAGCGGGTATTACGCGCAAATTCGGATTTTATCTTGTCAAAAGTACCTATGACCCAGCCTCGAGTGATGTTTAATTTAGTTTTCTGCCAATATGTCCGCGAATGCTTTCACATATGGAGGTAAATCTGGTGGGCGGCGGCTCGAAATAATATGCCCATCAACGGTTACAGGCTCATCATACCAAGTTGCACCAGCATTGGTCATGTCATCCTTAATCCCAGGTGTGCTGGTAACTTTTTTACCTTGGAGTATATTGGCTGAAATTAATACCCAGCCAGCATGGCAAATTTGTCCGATTGGCTTTTTCGCTGCATCCATTTCTTTAATGAACTGTAATACCTCTGGATAGCGTCTTAATTTATCCGGTGCCCATCCACCAGGCACTAATATGGCATCATAGTCTTCCGTCTTAATAGCGTCAAAGGCATAATCTGACTCAGCGGGCACGCCGTATTTCCCGATATATTTTTTCTTCGCTTCTTTTCCTACTAAATGAACGGTAGCACCTTCTTCTTGTAAACGTAAGATAGGGTACCAAAGCTCAAGATCTTCGAAATCATGTTCTACAAGGGCAATTACTTTTTTATCTTTTAATCGCATAATAACCTCCATTAATCTTGCTATGGGACTCACTTAATAGTGTTTTCCTTTTACTAAGTGTATCAGAAAATGAGATACAATATGAATTAATATCACTTGAATGAATAGTAAAAACCACAGTGTCCCTGTGGTTTAAGATGGAAGCTCTGCAAATTTAATAAATGTGTTTTCGTCCTCGACTAGTCCGCATGAGCCACATTGCACGCGATATTTTGGACCATTATACGCTGTGTGGAAAGGCTCTAATTCACTATTGGAATAATCGTTTAAAACGTCACCAGTTTGTGGATCTAATTTAACTGGTTTTGCGGTTTGTTCAATAATATTAAAGCGTGAACGATTTGTTTTACAATTTGGGCATCGGTATTTTTGCGGCATGATAAACACCTCCGCTAGTAGTATTCGTTTGTTTTCTTTGTTTATGCAGTAGTCTACGTATATTACCTATGCTCGTATTAATACCTCACCCTTTATCGGAAGAACTTTTTAAGTTTAGAAAGTATGCCTGGTGAATTATTTTCCTCTTTAGCTGGGGTGTCCGGCTCTTGCTTTTCATCTTCTACGAATATAGTTTCTTTGTCGATTGCGTAGTTATAGGTCAATACAGCGCCTATGTCAGTGTCCACCTCTTCGTTACTAATTACTGTGTAGGGGATATTGTATTTCTTCGCTAATTCTTTTTCAGCAGTAAGGAATTTAGAAGCAATTTTTCCATTAAAAAGCAATGTTGCCTTTCGGTGCTCTTTCATGGTTTCTTCTAATTTTTGCAGTCCTTTATCCGTCATAACCTGCCCAATGGTTAAGGCGATTACAATTCGTTCCCGCAATGTACCAAGAAAATAATCCCGTTCCTCTTGTTTCGGTAAACGGGTTCCATATATGCCTTCTGTAAGATAGTCTTCCACGTTTTTCTTGCTCATCTGAATTCCTCGCTTTAGTCGTTTATGTATTTTTATTGTATAGGAGTTGGTCTATTTTAAGCAAAGAAAGAGGTTTTTATGAAAAGCTTATCGAATACGTATGGAAAGAGGGGGGGAAAATGATGATGATCGTTCTTACTAGTGTGATTATCCTATCGGCAATTATTTATCATCGCTGGGCTATCCAACAAAATAATCGATTCATTCGATACCTGTTGAAACCAGGTACGATACTACTTATCATCTTACTTGCTATCTTTGGTTCAGAATTTGAATCAACCTTCAGCCACTGGGTAGTGATTGCCTTAATTTTTTCTTGCGTTGGTGATGTATTTCTGATGTTTCATGAAAAGTGGTTTTTAGCAGGTTTAGTTAGTTTTTTATTAGCACATCTCTTGTATAGTATAGGAATTATGGCATCGTTTACGCTAACCATTGGGGGAGAGGAACGTGTTGCTGGTGTCTTGCTTTTGCTCGTATCGGTACTTTTTTTCTATGTACTTTATCCTTCTGTGAAGCAAACGGGTGGGCATATACTTGTATTGGCTGTTGCGGTCTATATTATCGTCATTGCTACTATGGTGTGGCTTGCTGTCTTAACAAATGTAACAATACTGATCCTAGCTGCCTTATTATTTTTTATCTCGGATGCTATTTTGGCTCTAGATCGATTTAAACAACCGTTTAAATGGGCAGAGCATCTTGTGATGAGTACGTATTTTGCAGCGCAGCTATTATTTGCGTTAAGTATAAGTGTATAGGTGCACTTATTGAGAAAGGCACCTATACGAAACAGTTATTTCTGTTTTGCTCGTCTATCTGCGGCTTTACTGCGTTCTCTAGCTACCACATCATCGTGATCAGCTAGTTCCTCTGAATACTCTACATCAATTCCATCACTTACCTGATGCTTAGGAGTTTGAGCAAGAAAATTGGTTCCTTTTGAACGATTATGGTCTCCGCGTCCCATAACTTCCACCTCATTTCTGGAGTATTCAACATTTAGTATAGGCCAAGTAAGCAATTTCATTAGTATAAAAAAAAGTAATCCAAAGGAAAATTTTCCTCTGGATTACGTAATGGTTATTCTTGTATTTCAGGGTTAGTGGCTTCTGGTTGTTCTTCTTCCACTTCGCCATCTTCGTTTTCTTCGGTTACAGACTCTTCTTCCTCTTGTTTAGAAGGTACTACACCAGATTCATTACCATAACGGTATATAGATGGATCTACTGGAGTCCAATCGTCATTTGGTGAATAGAAACGAAGTAAATCACCGTTTAGAAGCTTATCAGAAAGCTCAAGCTCATGTAGAACTTCATCTTTTAATTTAAGCATTTCTTCCGTCGGCTCGATTTCTTCACCTGTTGCATTATCGTAGTAGATACCTGATACAACTGTATATTCAGGTGTAACGTAATCCCCTCTACGGAAAGGTACAAACTCTTTATGTCCTTCTGAGAATAGATCCGTTCCGAATTGGATATAATCCTGTGCATTTATACCTAACAAGTGAAGTAGTGTAGGCATAACATCCATTTGACCGGAATACTCATGGACAGTACCTTTTCCTTCCATGCCAGGTACTTTGATTAATAATGGAACACGTTGTAGCTGTGCATTCATAAATGGTGTAATTTCTTCACCAATGATTTCTTTCATTGCTCGGTTATGGTTTTCAGATATACCATAGTGGTCACCATATAGCAGGATAACAGAATCCTCATATAATCCAGCTTCTTTTAAATCATTAAAGAATTGTTCTAGTGCTTCATCTAAATAACGTGCTGTTTGGAAGTACGTGTCAACAGATTTATCGCCAGTTTCAGCAGGAGCAATTGTTGCATCTTCCTCACCAACTAAATAAGGATGGTGGTGGGTAAGCGTCATTAAGTGCGCATAGAATGGTTGATCTAATGATTCAAGTAACGGCATGGATTCTTCAAAGAATGGCTTGTCTTTTAAGCCATAGTTGATAACATTTTCTTCGCTCATGTCATAATAACTTGCATCGAAATACGTATCAACACCGAATTGCTTGTAAATCTCATCACGGTTCCAGAATGATTTGTAATCACCGTGGAATACAGCGGTATGATAATTCTGATGTTGATGTAAAATAGCTGGTAGTGCTTGGTACGTATTTGTACCTCGTGTCACAAACGCAGATCCTTGTGGTAATCCGTATAAGGAATTATCCATAATCAATTCTGCATCAGCAGTTTTACCTTGTTCGGTTTGATGGAAGAAATTATCATAGTACGTAAAATCCTGGTTCGGGTCATTGACTAATGAATTTAGGAAAGGAGTTACCTCTTCGCCATGTAATTCATAATTAATCAAGAACGATTGGAATGACTCTAAATGGATTTTAATAATATTCTTACCTTCTGCAATCCCAAATAATTCTGGATTTGGTTCTGCGAATTTGTTCTTCGTATAGTTCTCTACTTCTGTAATATCATCACTGTCAGCTAGTACACGTTGTGATGATGATTTAACGTTTTGTATGGCATCATATATTGCGAAATTATATATTCCTAAATACTTCACAATATAATTACGGTCAAATGTCCTTTTGAGTAGCTCTGGTCTATCCGCTTCTGCTAAGCTCAAGTTCAATGAAAATGCAATTAAACCAATAATGAACACAAGAATTGGTTTTCTGCGGCTAATTCTTTCTGTACTCCAGTCTTTTTTAAACCAGATATATAGTGCAATTAGAACAATGATGTCTAATGCATAGAAAATATCTGTCCATTGTGTAAGACTAGCAATACTTCCGCCTAAGCTACCAAAGTTATCGGTTTGAGTCATTGTTGGTAGTGTAATGTAGTCATTATTGAAACGATAATAAACAACATTCGCGTATAAAAGTATGCTCATTAGAGAATCAATAATAATTACCCAAATCCCAGCTCGTTTTCCTTTAGCAAATAGCCCAATACCTAGAAAAATTAGTGCAGAGCTAAGTGAATTAAAGAAAAGTAAAAATGCTTGGGTGTCATTTTGGACGTCTAAATTAAATTCATTTACATATATCAGATACGATTTTAACCAGAGTAAAATTACGGCTACAAAAAAGAAGGACATTTTTGAACGAAAAATATTTTTCATCGTATTCACCCCATCTTTTTTCTGTTACAACATGATTCCTCTCTTAAACAAGAAAGTCGTCAAGGTTTGATTTTAACGCAAATCTTTCTAGTAATCAAGTAAATTGTAAAAAATTTCTATTGGGAAAGTCTGGTTAACGGCCAGTCCTACTATTTTGATGCCGTAACATGAGTGTATTCATTAAAATACAAAGCTATGATAGAATAATATTTGCTTGTTTGGATATAGAAAGGAACATAGAAGATGACTTCACAACGTAGAGTACTATTGAAAGAATATTTGCTAGTTATCATTGGCGCAACATTAGTAGCGGCTTCTTATAATATATTTTTACTTCCATCAAAATTAGCTGCAGGTGGTATTTCTGGGGTAAGTACAGTTTTATTTGAAATGTTTGGACTTAGCCCGGCGCTCACACAGCTGGTCATTAACATTCCAATATTTATTATTGGTTGGCTTACGCTAGGCAAGGACTTTGGTGGGAAGACATTAGTAGGAACGTTTTGGGTGCCGCTGATGATTGGGTTAACAGCTCATACGCCAATTACTGTAACGAATCCACTGTTAGGGGCATTATACGGTGGGATCGTGCTCGGAATTGGCCTCGGGATTGTCTATAAGGGTAAAGGATCAACTGGTGGTACGGCTTCGATTGCTCAGATTGTTAAAAAGTTTACCGGGATATCAAGTGGTTATTCGCAATTAATTGTCGATGGAATCGTTGTTATTTCTTCTATTATTGTGTTTAGTCTAGAACTAACATTATTTGCTTTAATCGCGATTTATATTTCGAGTAAGACGATTGACTTTGTTCAGCTTCGTACATCAGCTTCCAAATTAATAGTTATTATTACAGAAGAGGAAGAGAAGGTACAGGGGTTAATTCGTGATGGCATTGATCGCGGCTTAACCAAGGTAAAATCGGTCGGAGGTTATTCGAATACGGATAAGACACTAATCTTCTGTGTTGCGGAACAGCAAGAAGCTGTTAAGTTAAAAGGATTGCTTTTGCAAGAGATACCAACTGCCTTTGTTATTTTCCTAAATGCTTCCGAAATTCTCGGACGGGGTTTTTCATTAGATAAGTATTATGGGCAAAAGTTATAAAAAATAGAAAGCGCACCTTTCGATGGAAGGGTGCGCTTTCTGTTATTTTCTATCTCCACCTAGAATATCAAACAATCCTCCGGCGATACTTCCCTCGCCTTTTGATCCTCCACGCTGTGGTGCGGCAGCAAATATTCTACTTGCTAGTCTAGAAAATGGTAGGGATTGAATCCAAACGGTTCCAGGTCCTCTTAACGTAGCGAAGAACAATCCTTCACCACCAAATAAGGCGGTTTTAATCCCACCTACAAATTCAATATTGTAATCAACGTCACCAGTCATCGCTACTAAACAGCCTGTATCTACCCGAATTGATTCCCCCGGTTGTAATTCGCGTTTATGGATAGTCCCGCCGGCATGTACAAATGCCATGCCATCTCCTTCTAGTTTTTGCATGATGAATCCTTCTCCACCGAAGAAGCCTGTTCCAATTTTACGTTGAAATTCAATGCCAACCGCGACCCCTTTGGCAGCAGCTAAAAAAGCATCCTTTTGGCATATTAATTTCCCACTCACTTCACTTAGGTCCATTGGAATGATTTTTCCAGGATATGGGGAGGCGAATGAAACATGCTTCTTGCCAATACCTTCATTGGTAAATGCGGTCATAAATAAGCTTTCACCTGTTAAGACACGCTTTCCAGCTCCAAGTAATTTTCCCATTAAGCCACTTTGACTAGAACCTCCATCGCCAAAAATTGTTTCCATGCGGATTTGGTCATCCATCATCATTAAACTTCCTGCTTCTGCAATTACCGTTTCCTGTGGGTCTAATTCTACCTCAACAAATTGCATGTCATCACCATATAATTTGTAATCAACATCATGGTTATTCATGTAAGACATCCTCTCTCGTAATAGCACTTTTAGTCCATAATACGTATGAAAATCGGATTAGATTCATTATTTAATCGTCTATATAAATAATTCTTTACCAATTTCCATAAACTATCAATGAGAGAATAAATGGAAAATGTAGGAGGAAGAACGTTAGATGCCATTAACGATTACACAAAAGTTAATTCAGGATCATCTTGTATCTGGTGAAATGGTACCTGGAACAGAAATCGGGTTAAAAATTGATCAAACACTAACCCAAGATGCGACAGGTACGCTTGTCATGTTAGAGCTAGAAGCGATGAAATTAGAACGAGCGAAAACAGAGGCTTCAGCCCAGTATGTGGATCATAATCTTATCCAAGTCGATAGCAAGAACCCGGACGACCATTTATTTTTACATAGTGCAACGAGACGCTTTGGTCTTTATTACAGTAGACCTGGTAATGGGGTAAGCCATCCTGTCCATATGCAACGGTTAGCAAAGCCGGGTAAAACATTATTAGGATCAGACAGCCATACCTGTGCCAATGGGTGTATGGGGATGCTTGCGATGGGAGCAGGAGGAATTGATGTTGCGTTAGCTATTGCAGGTGAGCCTTTTTATGTGAAGATGCCACAAGTGTGGGGAATAAAATTAACAGGAGAGCTACCCGATTGGGTAAGTGCTAAAGATGTTATTCTCGAACTTCTTCGCCGGCATGATGTAAAAGGGGGAGTAGGAAAGGTTATTGAATATTATGGACCGGGATTAGAGTCGCTAAGTGCAATGGACAGACATGTCATTGCCAATATGGGAGCAGAGCTCGGTGCAACAGGAACGGTATTCCCGTCGGATAAGGAAATTAAACGATTTTTAAAGGAACAGGGAAGGGAAGAAGATTGGATTGAATTAGTTGCCGATAAAGGAGCAACCTACGATATTAATGAGGAAATCAATCTGTCGGAAATGGAGCCATTGATTGCTAAACCATCTAGTCCTGGAAATGTAGTTGCCGTTAAAGAAGTAGCTGGAACTCCGATTTATCAATCGTATGTGGGCTCATCTGCTAATCCAGGGTTCCGAGACTTTGCGATAGCAGCGGAAATTGTCAAAGGAAACCATATCGCAGATGGCGTGTCTTTTGATATTAATCCAACCTCCAGACAAATGCTAACCGATCTCGTAAAAGAAAGTCATATTGCTAGTCTCTTGCAAGCAGGTGCAAGGCTTCATCAAGCAGGCTGCAATGGCTGTATTGGGATGGGACAAGCACCAGCAACTGGGCGAAATAGCTTGCGTACAACCCCAAGAAATTTCCCTGGTAGATCTGGAACACGAGAGGATAGTGTGTTCCTTTGCAGTCCGGAAACCGCAGCAGCATCTGCATTAAAGGGTGAGATTACGGATCCAAGGACATTAGACATGGATTATCCAAAAGTAACTGGGCCAAAGAAACCGACTATCGATGTGAATTTATTGGATACGCCATTGCCATTAGAAGAGGCGAAAAAGGTGGAGCTACAAAAGGGGCCAAACATTGCCTCTATTCCAGACATGGATGAAATGCCGGATGAAGTGGCGATTCCTATTTTACTGAAAATGGGGGATAACATTTCCACCGATGAAATCCTTGCTGGTGGAGCACGTGTCCTACCATTCCGTAGTAATTTACCAGAAATCAGTAAATTCACCTTTGAAATTATTGATGAAACATACTATAAGCGTGGAAAAGAGACGGTTGGCAAAGGTGGTCATGCAGTTGTTGGAGGCTTTAACTATGGGCAGGGCTCATCTCGTGAGCATGCGGCATTGGCTCCAAGATATTTAGGTTTACGCATTGCCTTAGTAAAGGACTTTGCTAGAATTCATTGGCAAAACTTAGTGAATTTTGGTGTGCTACCGTTAACCTTCGTGGATGAAGCGGATTATGACAAATTAGAACAGGGCGATGTATTGGTAGGGAGCGGGTTGCGAGCAAAAATTAAGCAAGGGAACGAATTTAGTTTGCAGGTTAAAGGTAAGAATCAAGAAATTAAAGTAAGACATACACTGTCAGAACGTCAGATTGAAATTATGCTTAAAGGCGGTATTATCAATTGGGTGAAGGCACGTAATGTAACGGCATAACATTCAGGAAGGAGCGGAGTTTTTTTATGGTGGATCGCAATCAACAATGTAAGGCTTGTGAAGGTGTAGGAATGTTAGCTGATGATGAAGGCTGGCAATATCGATGTCCAGTATGTAATGGCGATGGCATCTATTCACAGACAGAGGCAAAGGTCATGTCTGTTGATGAAAATAATCGATTGTTGGATTAGGAAAGGAGGGTATTCGAGTTTTTCGAACACCCTCCTTGATTCTCTTCTTCATTAGTGAGGCATTGTACCTTGAATTGGTGCATGACCATTCATATAAATCTGCATATCTTCTTGCTTTAACTGCGGTACTTGGTAATATTGATGTTTATTTTGATACAAGAAGACTTCATAAGCCATTTCAATGATGTTTGGAATGCTATCAGCAAACACTCTGCGCATCACCGGGTTTGTTGCTTCTAATGCTGCTAGCGTAAAAGCAGACGCATTCGATTTTAGCACACCCATCATAAAACCAGTGATACATTTATCATTGATTTCAGATACTGATTGCGCAGGTTGCTTCGGCTGTGATGGTGTCATCCCATAAATAACATCATTACCAGTGGACATATTATACGTTTGCGTTTTAACACTAGGTTCATTACCCGTTTTCAGTGTTTCAATAACGGTATTATACGTTTGTGTTAAAAATGCTTTATGCTGCTGCATGATGGTTTTTAGCTGCGGATCTTGAACATATTGCTCATAAATAACATATTGTTCCATACCACCAACTAAACCATCAATAGCTTCATGAGCATCCATTATCTCATGGCCACCATGGCTTATAGTTGCAGGCATTTGTGAGGTACCCTTTAATTGTTGATTCGGTTGTTGATTCAAATTCATTTTATTGCCTCCTTATGAAAGAATCGTGATTATTATCCACCGTTTTGAAATGAATATCCCACCCAGAAAATAGTTAATTTGAATGTTGTTGGATCGTGTGAGTTGCCAATCTTTGGTGTGCTTATTTCACCTGTGCAAAGGATAAAATAATGGCAAATATCCCTTTTTACCGATGAAAAATGGACTGAGAAGTGCTACGATGAATGTAAAAGAGGTGGAGGGAGAATCGTGCCATGAAAGAACCAATCCAACTACATGATCGCAGATACGTAATAGATGGTTTTGATATGGGAATTCCAGTACGTACAGGAACCTATGTCTTAGCGGAAAAGGAATTAACAATTATTGAGACTGGACCAAGTCCATCGATTCAATATGTGAAAGCTGGACTAGAGGAATTAGGCTATACATTAGATCAAGTAAAATACATCATTGTTACCCACATTCATCTCGACCATGCTGGAGGAGCAGGCTTTTTACTAAAAGATTGCCCGAATGCAACTATTATCGTCCATCCAAGAGGAAAGCGGCATCTGATTGAGCCAAGAAAACTAGCTGCCGGAGCAAGAGCAATCTATGGCGAGAGCTTTTCCGATTTTTTCGATCCGATTGTTCCTATCCCGGAAGATAGGTTAGTTGAAAAGAGCGAAGGAGATACCCTTGCGATTGGTCCTGACTGTGTGCTTCGTTTTTTGAATACACCAGGACATGCGAAGCACCATTTTAGTATTTATGATCCAGTAACTAATGGAATGTTTACGGGTGATACAGTTGGAATTCGTTATGAACAGCTAACGCGAGAAGGCATCGATTTGTTTTTGCCAACAACATCACCAAACCATTTTGACCCAACTGCTATGCAGGAGTCCATTGAACGAATGCTTGAAATGAATTTAGATTATATCTATTACGGGCATTTCGGAATGACCGAAAAAACAACCATCGCTTTACATCATGTTTTGGAATGGCTGGAAATTTTCGTAGAAGAGGGTCAACAAGTCTTCTCAGAAGGAAAAAGCTACGATGTCCTAGCAGACCGCTTGTTTAATCGTGTCAAAGATCATCTAAGACAACTACACTTTCCCGATGAACATCCTGTCTACGTGTTGATTAATTTGGATATGCAGGTGAGTTCGCTAGGGATTATTGATTATTTGCAGAAGTTGAAGCAGTGATGGGTGGAGTTGTTGGTGTGGCTACAGCAGGCTCTGGTACTAAAGTGAGCGGATTTCGTGCAGAAGTTACTCAGAGAAGCGGTCTCTAAGGAAGTACTGCGAGGATTTCAGTCAAAAGTTACTCAGAGAAACGAAAGCATAGACGTGACGTCATAGATCCACACAACATTAATCAAAAAACAGGTATACAGCTCATAAACTAAGCTGTATACCTGTCTTATATCTACAATCCAACAAGCTGTTTAAATAATCCCTTCGATTTCACCACACCAAGCACCTTCAAATAAGCATCTTCCACATTATCTGCCTCTATCACAATTCGCTCCCCTTGAGAATCGCTAGCGGTATATTGATATTTAGGGTCATAATAATGTGTTAATAAAAGCTTTGTTGCTTCGGCGAAGTCGCCGGCTTGTAGTGCGTCATCGATATCCTTGGCAACGGGAGTATGAATTCGCTTTTGGATAATTTGAAATGCCTCCTTGAACTTCTCGGGATTATTCCAGGGTTGGTAATCGTCCAAAATCGTCCGTACTCGTTCTTCTACTGGTAGTTGAATGACTAGCTGTAGCCCGTTTTCCTTCTTTTGGTATAGAAAGTCAGGAATCGTAACCTTTCCGATCCGTTTGCTTTCACCTTCTACAAAAACAAAGTTTTCTTGCTCGTATTTCAGCATTTTTTCTACTAATAGTGATTCAAACCGTTTTTGGTTACTTGGGTTTAATCCAATGTGGCCGAAAATGGACCCACGATGGTTAGCCATTTGTTCAAAGTCGATAACCGGAAACCCGTTGTCTGCGAGTTTCTTTAAAATAGCGGTTTTTCCGGTTCCGGTAAAGCCATTCAACACTATGAATTCTGGTTTGAATTGCTTCTTCTCTAATACGTCCACGACAAAATGGCGGTAAGTCCGAATACCACCTGCAAGTCTTGTTGCATGGATTCCCATTAGATCAAGAACGGTTGCGGCTGTTCGGCTACGCATCCCGCCACGCCAGCAAAATACCGATATGGCGCCTTCTGGCGGGAGCGGTGAACCAGTTGAGCTAATATTTTTTAACGCACTTAAATCGAATTCATCCCCAGGT
>NZ_LDPV02000022.1 GCF_001038425.2 Ornithinibacillus contaminans | reverse complement strand
CATCCACTAATAAATAATCTTTTACTCTACCTGGTAAATACTTATTATACCTAGAGTAAGGAACCACTCTTGGCTTTCTTATCCAATCCTTTAGCACAGTTGTCCATGGAATAGCTCTGCTTTTATTCATATAAGGTCTATAGTCTTCACTAAGAATCTCTCCATCAGTAGATACAGCTTTATACCTGTCCCATGTTAAAATCAAATGAATGACCGGATAGTTTGCAGCTCTTGGTATATGTATAACCGAGTTATCTAATTTTGTTTCATTATATTTATTTACCTTTACGTCAGTATCTTTAAATACTGGATAGTCTTGCGAAGGTAAGTCTAATAAGTATTTAGTTTCTTTAATCCAAAGATTTTCAATTAACTCCTCTTTTTCATAGTGTAACCTTTCTCTATCCTTCGTTAACTGAACACGAAGTGTTTCTGTCAGTTCCTCAAAGCTGTTCATTATTGGTGATGTACTAAAGAAATTGTACCGAACATAACCAACTTTATTTTCTACGTTACCTTTTTCATGTCCACTTCTCGGATTACACACCTGAACCTCAAATCCATAATGATTTTGAAATTGGATAAAGGTATCGGTTAATTGAGCTTCTTCTAGTTTAGAGCGGGTCTTTTTTACAGCTGGTGTTAAGTTATCAATCCTAATCTTTCTTGGTACACCACCTGATTGTTTAAATAATTCCTTTAGCCCGTGCAGAAGGCATTCTTGATTCTCTGATGGTAAAGGTACGGCAAAGGCTGCATTGCTATATGGGAAAGACATTACTAATGCATGTATATCTACAAATTCCCCATCCTTAACAGCTTCCATAATTCCAAAATCAACTTGAGCTTCACTCGGTGGATGTTCTAGACGATCGTAACCTTTATCAAACTCATCTTCATTATGTGTGTTCTCCCAGTCTGATACAAAATAACACAAGGTTCTGTACGAACCTTTGAATCCAAGTTCTTTGAGATCAATAAAAATCTGTTTTTTAGTACGCCGAGATTTCTTTTTTAGCTTCCTATCTTCTACTAACCAATCAGATACTATTTCTCCCCATTTTTCTGTATACATCATCCCATCTTTTTGTTTTAAATTTGACTTTGGCAATTGATCTTCATCTGCATATTTTTTGGCAGTACGCCAGTTGATTCCTAATGTTTCTTGTATTTTGGATATTGATAAACCCTTGTTGTTTCTAAGGAATTTGATACAATTAATATCAGACATTGCTAGCATCCTTTCATTACCTCCATATGTTTTGATTCGACACCAATAACATTAGAGGGACTTGGGGTGGCTGGCAAGTCTTTTTTTATTGTCTACACTTCTATTAAATAAAGTGCAGGACTCTGCATTTTTCTATTGCAAAGCTCTGCACTTTTATTTTGCCATAAACAATTGTACCAAAACTAGCAGATCAAAACATTTATATTGCCTCTGAATCTAGCTTTTATCGAGTACTTCGTGAGCAAAATATGCAGAATCACCGAGGAAGAAGTAAAAGACCAGCACATAAATTACCAGAAAGCTATTTAGCTAAGGCTCCTAACCAGGTTTGGACATGGGACATTACCTGGCTAAAAGGGCCGGTGAGAGGTTTGTTTTACCGACTCTATTTAATTATTGATATTTTTAGTAGAAAAATAGTAGGTTGGGAGATTTGGGAAACAGAAGAAGCAAAATATGCAGAAGAATTGATGAAAAAGACCGTGATTAACGAAAAGATTCAAGGCAAGCCTTTGGTCCTCCATTCGGATAATGGTAGTCCGATGAAAGCAGCGACATTTCAAGTATTACTTGAAAAGTTGGGAGTTCAAAGCTCTTATTCAAGACCTCGCGTAAGTAATGATAATCCTTATTCTGAAGCGATGTTCCGGACGTTAAAATATAGGCCGGAATATCCATACAAAGGATTTGAAACACTGGAAGCTGCACGTGAATGGGGATTACGATTTGTGAATTGGTACAACTGCGTTCATTTACACAGTGGCATAAACTTTGTAACACCGGATCAGTGCCATACAGGGGAACATATTGAGATACTGAACAATCGTAAAGAAGTATATGAATTAGCGAAACAAAAGCACCCGGAACGTTGGACACGTTCGACTAGGGATTGGAATGCACATGATTCAGTGGCGCTAAATCCGATGAAGGAAGAGATTGAAAAGTAATGGAAAGATAGATCACCGTGACTAAGCTCGAATTACCCTTTTCCCTTCTCATCAAAGAACAGAATTCATTCTGTTCTTTGATGAGAAGGCCAGCAAGCGAAGCGCGGTAGCTACACTTTATATGTTTTAAAACACTAAAGAATGAAAGTACGACAACTATCTTGACAAACACCGAGAATATCTTAACTTACCTGAAAATACAGTTGTTCAGTTATATAACCTATTTCCTCAATTTCTGCTTTAATTAAGTTGTTAGTAGTACTATCTATGTCTTCATTAGTCCAAACAATAATCTCCAACTCTTTATTGGATAGGTTGATTAACTCCACATTTAACTTTCTATATTCAATCATATTTTCCTTTAATATGTTTTTAACATCAGTCTTTGCCTTGTCTAGAGTAAATTCGAACTCATAGCCATCATCTATGTCATTGCTATTATTGTCTTCCCCCACATAAAAAATTAATTCTGGATTATCTATATCATAAGCATGTGCATGGTAGTTGTTATGCATCATATCATATGAAATATCCGAGATAACAAAATCCTTTTTGTAGGTATCCTCTAAATATGTTTCAAAAAGATTTTTGTGTCTAAACATGCTCCAAGGTGTTCCGAAATTAACATAAAATATTGCGCAGCCGAAAATTACTAAAAATATAAACAGATATACAAATCGCTTAATATTTTTCATCACTCAGTACCACCGCCATCATTATTTATCCCTCTTCAAAATAACAAAAGAGGCTACAATATAAACAAATGAAATTAAATAGAATAGGGTGGCGACGGTTAAGAAATCAATTAGGTAACCGATTAGGATAATCCCGATTCCACTCCATAGTGATATGTGAAAATGATAGTTCCCGATGCGTTTACCAGCAGTATCAATATCGTTTTCACGAGCCAGGAAGGCTTTTTCTGTATTTTTTTGAATCGCCCCGAGAATTCCCATGATGATCTGGATTATATACACTTGCCATACTTGAATAAGAAGCGGGATAACAAGCATTACAGCTGCCATTCCTAGTGTATAAATAAGGAGCATCGTCTTATCACCAAAGCGATCACCTAGTCTGCCGATTGATGGGTAGGCGAGTGCTGCGGTTAAGGTGAATATTCCATATGCCCAGCCGAATTGTGAGTAACTATCTCCAATGTTTTTAATCAGTAATAAATAAAATGGAAAGACAATACTGCTTGCTGTAATTAGGATGCTTTGGGCGATGAGAAATTTACGGAAATTCATTGGCTGTACTCCTTGTAAAATAGATTCATAAATACCTCGTTCGGATCGAATTGTTTCTTTTGCGCGAAAAACTCCTTGTTACGTGGATAGGCTTCGTCCATTTGATCTTGTGTTGGATAAGAATAATAGGGTAAATAATAGGAACCATCATGTTCTAAAGTGACATCGATCATTTCTTGAATGACCTTTTCCGTCTTTTCAATGTCCCTCTTGCTTTTGCCTTGGTTAATCAGCAGGACAAGCGCAAACATGTCCTCCTTGGCATAGGATAATACTGCCTCTTCATCTTCATTCACATAGCGTACGGTAATATTTAATAGGTTTAGTTCTTCCTTTTTAAGTACTGCTCGTAAATCGTCTAGATAACTCGTAAACTCGTCAATTGGGACAAAATATTCCTGTAAAATTTCTGTTTTGGTCGGGTTGTCATACTCCATAAATTTACTATCTCCACGCATTGCATTGTTGCGTGTAATGTAGTTGCCATCTTGACTGACATAAAATTTGTTCTGTGTTTCCCAAAGGAGATTTTTTCCCCAATCACTGTGACGGGAAAGTCCTAGCATGAATTTTTGCGGTGCAGCAAGTGAATCTCTTTCTAACTTTGCATACTCTACTAAATTAGCTTGATTTTCTACTAATTGATAGTCAGTGACAAACATTTCTTGGAGCAACGTATCAGGAGCTGTTGACAATCTAGCAATGTGCATTCGGATATCCTTGTTTTGGTGTACTTCGTTAATAAAATAGTTAGGATAATCCTGATAGTTGATTGCCCTTGACCGAATTTGATAGAGTTCATCATCGGTCAAATGTAATGTGACATCTAGAATAATGCCGAATAAACCGTAACCACCGATTACGAGCGGAAATAGATTACTATTTTCTGTTCGACTGACATTGATGATAGTTCCTTGTGGAGTGAGTAGTCGAAATGATTCAACGGTATCGATAAGCGAACCAAAACGAATGTCTCTACCATGCGCATTAACGCTAAGGGATCCACCGACCGTAAAAATATTCTGTGACTGCATCACCTGAATTGCCAGGTGATCCGGGTTGATTTTCGCTTGGATATCTTCCCATGTTGCGCCACTTTGAACCGTAATCGACTTCTCATGTGGGCTATAATCTAGGATGTTATTATATTTTTTCATATCGATCATGATGCTATTAGGATAGTATGTATGCCCGCCTTGACTATGTTGCATCCCAGCGACGGAGATTTTTTCATTGTTCTTGATTGCTTCGTTTACCCAGCCTTGCAATTTAGCTTCGCTTGTAGCACCATGGACCTCTTTAATTTTCGTGGGGAGCAACTGACCGACATCTTCCATAAGTAACGGTTTGTGGTGATATAGCCATAATGAAAGTGTTAAGCCTACTGCGTACAAAAATGTTATGAGTAGTATACTTTTTTTCAAAATAGATCTCCTCAAATTAATAATTATCAAAGTTAGTACAAGTATAGCGTTAAAAACGTTGCTCTACAATGCTATCAATTTTTTCGATATCATGGAAAATCAAAGATGGAGATTAATTATAGCTTGATAGTGTAAGAATAATTAAAAATCATTGTAGAGATTGTGCTACTTAGTGTGATACCATGGCTGTACATATACTCTATACATACTTCATAAAAGATTAATTGGAGGTGATAAGGTGATGTTTTACGCTACAACTCAAAGAGGGGTTCTGTTAGTTCTTTTCTTACTAACAATAGGGGGAATGGCTAGAAGCATTAATCGTCCTGAAAGCTATTATTATCTAATTCCTTTTTCAATATTTCTTGTTGTGACAATCTTGATGCGTTTTAAGTTAAGGAAAACCGATAATACGTTGACTTTCCAAGTTCTAATTTTGAATTTTACAATCTATAAAAAAGAGGTTCATTATAGTCATATCGTTCGTATGAAGTTTAAGCGGGTTGGATGGGGGAAGAAATTAGTCATTGTAAAAAATATTAAAGGCTTTAATTTTAGAATTAGTAATTTCTATCCGGGGAGTGTTTATCAGGATCTACATAGTTTTGCGGAGGTACATAACATTCCAATTTCTAAAACTAAGGATTATTTACTATTAGAGAAGTAAAAAATAAGGCACAGATTCTGCCTCATTTTTACTTCTTTATTCTTTCGCTTCAATAACTATCCAAAATCAACGGTACAAACTTCTGTTTATCCACATCAACTAACCCCATATCCGTTATTTTCGCTTTAGGAATAACAGGGAGTGTCGCAATGATTAAGCGATGGATTGGATTCTTACCAGGCATCATGGTTGATTCGATTCGATCTAGGAAGTTATTAATCTTTGGTGAAAATTCTTCCGCGCTCTCTGTTGTCATTAATCCCGCGATTGGCAAGTGGAGCTCTGCAACGATTTTCCCGTTTTTTACAGCAACCATTCCACCGTTATTTTTTCGAAGATGATTGGCCGCTATAGCCATGTCCTTTTTATTAACACCGAGAACGGCAAGGTTATGACTGTCATGAGCAACGGTGGTTGCAACGGCGCCGTCTGTAATTCCAAACCCTGCGAGAACCCCTTTTGCCACATTCGTATTGTGTCCGTGACGATGGAAAACAGCAATATAGTTTAAAGGAGCTTTCTTTCCGTCATAACTATCCAATTGCACTTCGCCGTTTACAACAGGTAGCGTCACCTCTAGGAAGTTCGTTGGAATGCCTGGAGCGTAATCATATTCGATCGCATTGACTAATGCTTTTGTTGCTTGAGAATTTTCTACGGTAATCGTCAGTGCTTCTTCCTTGATTTCAGGTAGCTTCACCGTTTCGAAAAAATGCGATGGTGGCGAAATTATGGTTTGTTTTCGAATTAATGTTCCGTTCGCAACAGTTTGTTTTCCTGAAGTAAACACCTCAGAAACATGCATGCTTTCCAAATCATCGAGTAAAACGATATCGGCAATCCGACCAGGGCTAATCGCACCAATATCTGTTCTGCCTAAACGATTAGCGGCATTCAGTGTACCAAAACGAATCGCGTTTATGGGTTCAATTCCTTCTTCAATTGCCCGGCGAACAACATGATTTATATGGCCTTGCTGTAATAAGTCGCTGGCGAGAACATCGTCAGAGCATAGGCAAATATTTGGAAAGTAGCCCTTGTCCTTAATGACCTTAGCGATTGGTGCCATATTATGAGAGAAAGAGCTTTCTCGGATTTCAACAATCATTCCTGCTTGAATCTTTTCTAGTGCTTCTTCGCCAGTGCGGCACTCATGATCCGAGTCAATTCCTGCAATAATGTAGGCAGATAAGTCGCGACCGCTAACGGTTGGCGCATGTCCCTGTGCAATTTTCCCAGTGTCTAGCGCTGCTTGTACAATACCTGCCATGCGTGGATCCTGATGGATAACATCATAGTAGTTCATTACTTCTGCCAATCCGTCAATACCGTCAAGCGTCATCAATCGTTCAACGACCTCTGGTGTGAAGTCTGCTCCTGCTGTTTCTAAACGTGGTGCAGCAGGGACACAAGAAGGAAGGAAGGTTAGGATGCGTAAATCCAAATCCTTGCTCGCCTCGATCATATAGCTTAGACCTTCTTCACCTAGGACATTTGTTATCTCATGTGGATCTGTTACAATTGTCGTCGTCCCGTGGGGAAGAACTACTTCAGCATAAGCACTTGGTGTCAGCATCGCACTCTCAATATGGACATGTGTATCGATTAACCCAGGTATCGCAAACTTCCCCTGACCATCAATGGTTTGCTTCGCAGCTAGTTTTGTTTCACCCGGCTTTGTGACATGAACAATTTTATCTTGAAAAATTCCAATAGCGGCAGGATAAATTTCACCACTAAATACATTAACTAGATTAATATTTTCAATTGCTAAATCTAAGGGGATGTCCCCGTGAGCTGCAGAAATAAATGCATTCTTCATCGATAATCCCTCCAGAATGTGATGTCTACTTTAAATCAACCATAAGTAATAAGCTAATGGAATACATAAGAAATATAACCCAATTGGAATGTCACGTACTTTACCAGTGATTAATTTAATGATGACGTACGAGATGATTCCGAATACAATACCGTTGGCGATACTGAATGAGAATGCGGTAACAAGTATTAAGATTAATGCAGTAGCTAGTTCATCTAATTTATCGAAATTGATATTTCGTAAAGATTCTAAGATAAGAATACCGATAACCACTAATGCTGGGGCTGTTGCGACACCTGGAATCATTAAGAAAATTGGTGTTAAGAATAAGCTGAACCAGAATAGTAGACCTGTAGAAATCGAGGTTAATCCGGTTTTACCGCCTTCCCCAACTCCACTAGCTGATTCAACATAGGTCGTTACAGTTGTGACGCCCATTAGTGAACCAACGATAGTTGCGGAGGAATCGACTAGGAATGGTTTCTTAATTCCTGGTAAATTTCCATCCTTATCGAGCAATCCAGCCTTTTCACTAACTCCTAGAATTGTTCCTAGAGTAGAGAAGAAGTCCCCTGTAAAGAATGTAAAGATTAATGGGAAGAAGGAAAGCTTTAATGCTGAAATCCAGTCAATTTGGAAGAAAATCGGCGTTGGATCTGGTGGTAGCTGGAAAAGAGTGTCCGGTAATTTCGTAATTCCTAACGGGAATCCAAGAACCGTAACTAATAAAATTCCCCAGAGTACGGCGCCTTTTACTTTTCGTGCCATTAGACCAATTGTTACTAAAATACCGATTAATGCTAATAGCACACTTGGATCGTGAAGGGATGCAAGTGTCATATTATTACTGCCTTCACGTTGAATAATAATGCCACCGTTCACAAGTCCTGTACCTACGATAAAAATACCAACAGAACCACTGATTGCTAGTTTAATATTTTTCGGAAGCATATTGGAGATAGCTTCACGTAATCCTAATAATGTAAGTAATAGAAAAATAACTCCGGAAATAAAAATCATACCTAAAGCTGTCTGCCATGTAGCAAGACCAGCAGCCACAATAGAATAGGAAAAAAAGGCGTTACTTCCCATTGCAGGTGCAAGGGCAAAAGGTCTATTTGTAACAATCCCCATAATAATCGTAAATAGTCCAGAAACAATCATGGTGGAAACCATAACTGCTCCAACTGGCATACCAGCTGCCTCCATTAAGTTAGGCTGAACAATGATAATATAGGCCATTGTGATAAAAGTCGTAATCCCAGCCAACACTTCTGTCTTAATGTTCGTGTTTAGCTCATTTAGTTTAAAGAAACGATTCAAAAAATTACTCATGCATGACTCTCCTTGTCGATTTATGTCGTTACATTCTTTTATATCATTGTTTTGTGAAGAGAGTCAAGGTAATTACGTACGTTTGTTTAGGAATTTTATTTAATGTTCGGATTTAGAGGGTGTTGGTTTAATGATTAGTTTTTGAGATAAATGAAGATAGTAAATTTCATCTCCATAATAATCGGAAATTTTTCAAATAATTGTTGGTTAAAGTGGGGAGTTTGAGAACAACAATTAGTATTCTATATTTATTTCAATATAGAATATTAATGATATTTCGATTTATTAATTTTAATTAACGTGATTTTGTAGTGTTGATTGTTAAATTATGTTAAAATATATCAGACTTAACATATATTTTTTCAAACTATAAATATTCGGTGATACTTTTACTATTTAAAGGTCTGAAATATATAAGTAGAATGATTTTTTAGCATTTATTAATGGACCTCCTGAGAAGGAATTTAGGTTGTAGTAAGGGTATTTTTAATCCATGGAATATTATAACTTTCTAGTAACTAAAAAATAATTAAGAAATACTTCAATGTAGGAAAACTGTTTTTAGGAATTATGAAACAATAGCATTATCTCTGAAAAGGTTAGATTAAAATAGGAGGTGTAGACATGAAAGGAAACAAGGGTGAATGGAGTGAAATATACACATTCCTAAAGATATCGGCTGAGGGAGTTCTATTTGGAGGAGATGAAAATTTAAATAAAATTGATCATATCTTCTATCCAGTTCTTTCAATTATTAGAGAAGAACAGACTAATAATTACTACTATAACCAGGAAGATACCACAGTTAGAGTTGTTAAAGATGATGGAACTGAGGTATTATCCGTAGATAAAGCTATTTTTGGTCAAAAGAGTAAGGAATTGTTAGATATTTTAGTTCATAGTTCTGGAAGATCTTTTGAGTTTCCTTCAATTGAAGAGTTTTTAGAAGAAGTTAATGTAAGTCGACTTAAATCCGATTCTAGTAATAAGAGAGATATTACAATAAAAGTACATGATTTATCAACTCATTCGGAACCAACACTTGGTTTTAGTATTAAATCAAGGCTAGGTGGTAGTTCCACCCTATTAAATCCTGGTGAGGCGACTAATTTTATATATGAAGTTCAACATATTAACAATGATATAATTGATCAAATAAACTCAATACAAACACGATCAAAAATAAAAGATCGAGTTAAGTTTTTGACGAATTCTAAGACAACTACAAAGTTTAAGAAAATCGAGAGTAGTAACTTTCAATTGAACCTTCAAATGATTGATACACTACTTCCAGAGATGCTTGGAATAATGCTATTCTACTATTATGGTGGGCTAGCAACAAAATTAAGGGATTTAGTTGATTTATTAGAAGAAAAGAATCCACTTCAGTTCGATCAGTCAAGTAATCATAGGTTCTATGAATATAAAATTAAAAATTTTTTAACTGATGTTGCCTTAGGAATGACTCCGCAAAGGGGGTGGACAGGAGTATATGATGCAACTGGTGGTTACATTGTAGTAAAAGAAGATGGAGAAATTGTGTGCTATCACATTTATAATAGAAATGAATTTCAAGAATATCTGCTGAATCATACTTATTTAGATACACCGTCAAGTACAAGGTATAATTTTGGTAAAGCTTTTGGAGAATGTGATAAGGTATATATAAAATTAAACTTACAAATAAGATTTATGTAAATTATATCATTCCTATCTTAATGAATTTCATATTAACTGAGATACTAAGTCAAACCATTGTTAATGTATATTATTGTTTGGAATGATTAAAGATTCCACCATATTTATTTAAGATTAAGATAAGAATGAAATGTTTTATTTAATTATAATTCTATTTTGGTGGAATAAAGTGCTTTTCCAAGAGATAAAGTCGCCTTATTACCAGGCGACTTTGATTTTTTCCTGATTGGATTCCAGGTATAATAAAGTATCATAAATCTTATTAGCAATTTCTTCTATAACTGGGATTGTTACTGAGTTGCCAAACTGCTTATAAAGTTGAGTATTACTAATACCCTCAGGGAATGTAAACTTATCTATCCCCGATTTATTTTTAAATGCATATCCTATAAAACCTTGTAGACGTCCCCATTCTGTGGGAGTCATGACACGAATTCCCTCTTTATTTAATGGTGATTTTTTGAACTTAACTTGTTTACCAACAAATTCTTTTTTATAATCAATTATTAAATTCCTTTCTTTACCCGATCCTCCAGTGGCTAAAAGTGCATTAGATATTGGTTTATCAATTCCAGGCTTGTTGAGTATAGAATATCCAAAACCGTTACCCTTTCTTTTTTGAGCGGCCTTATGTCTTTTTAAGGTATCAAGATAACCCTCTGACAAATAATATTGCTCGTTCACATCAGATTCAAGAACATCATAGATTGATTCATAAATAGGCTTCTTGCTTCTGCTTAAAGGAAGTGAAGGGAAAATATCATTGATTTGATAAGAGAAATGTTTTCTACTAAAACCTACTATATAAACTCGAGGTCTATTCTGAGGTACCCCGAAGTTTTTAGAATTTAATAAAAAACTTCTAGGATTGTATATAAGTTCTCCAGTGGAACTAATTTCTACTCCTACAATGTTATAATCTAATTCTAAAGATAGTATTTCAAGAATAGTTTTAAAAGTCTCACCCTGCCTATGAGTAATCAGACCTTCAACGTTTTCTAATAAAAATGCCTTAGGGGTTGTTCTCTGGATTATATCTGCAATTTCAAAAAAGAGAGTTCCTCGTGTTTTATCCCTAAATCCTTCTTTTCTCCCTGCTGAACTAAATGCTTGGCAAGGGAATCCCGCAAGAAGTACATCATAGTTTAAGTACTCCACTTGTTTTTTAAAATTAGCACTGCTAACATCATTTTTAGGATTAGTTCCAAACAGATGCTCGTATGTTTTGCACGCATAATTATCAATCTCAGCAGAAAGCACATTTTGAAAGTGGTTTGTTAATTCAAATCCTTTCCGGATTCCACCAATTCCTGCAAATAAATCTAATGTTTTATATTTCACAAGTATTACCTCCGGAATATATTAAAGTCTAATTATATATTATTATACACTATATCGTATAGTCTATTTTATTAATTTGCGTTATGATAACATTACCTAAATTTATGAGGTGAGTAAATGAATAAGTTAAAGTATACATGTATAGACCTGTTTTCGGGTCCAGGTGGCTTATCTACGGGGCTAAAACTGGCTGGTTTTAAAACATTAATAGCTATAGAGATAAATAGAGAAACAGCTGAAACGTACTGTGAAAACCATATGGCCGAATTATTTAATTTGGATGATTATATTAAAAATGAAAATCAATATAAGGATGTGTTTTTACCTAGTGAAACCCCAGTCCTAATTCTAGGCGATATTAGTAATGTTCCAGATTCATTAATAAGGAAATTCTTACGAGAGAGATTTTTAACGGATACAGTAGACTTAGTTTCTGGGGGCCCGCCATGTGAGAGTTACTCAATTGCTGGTAAAAGAGCAGAGAATGATCATAGAGATGAATTATATATGCATTTACCTAGAATTGCCAAATTGGTCGACGCTAAGATGATTCTATTTGAGAATGTGAAGGGTATATTTTCAAAAAAGAGATTTAAGAATAGTAAAGAGACATTCTTTTCGCTTGTGTGTGATGAAATTGAAAAAGAGGAGTTTGGGAAAAATAGTTCCTCCTTTAGATTGGCATCATGGCAAAAAGAAGATGTTCTTTTAAATTGTGCCAATTACGGAGTACCCCAAAATAGAGAAAGAGTATTTTTGGTGGGTATTAACAATAAATATGGAGATACTTATTTCAATTATCCTCATAAGACACACGGGAATGATATGCTTCCATTAGTTACCGTAGAACAAGCTATTGGAGATTTGCCTAGAATAAATGCTCTAGAAGAATGTCTTATTTATCCTGATAAAGATGTCAGTAGTAATTGGGTCTCAGAATCACATAAAAAATTTATTGATTTTGTTCGGGGTAAATATCCAGGAATTCCTAAAGATATAGCTTATGATGGTAAGCACCTTGACTCTCATAAGGCAAGTAAACATTTTGAAAAAATACTTATGAGAATGGCTTTAATTCAACCAGGAGAAAGCATGAAAACTGCAGCAGAAAGATTAATTATTGAAGGAAAAGTAGAACTGAGAAACAGTTATTTTCCTAGAAAACCTTATGGTGCAAGATATAGAAGACTAGTTAAAGATAGACCAAGTTTTACGGTCACCTCTCATTGTTTTGATGAAATGATCCATCCAGTATTGGATCGAGCATTAACTCCAAGAGAAGCTGCAAGGCTACAAACTTTTCCTGATTGGTATGTTTTCAAGGGTCCATATGTGATTTTCCATTCTGATCCTCGACAGGATAGATATGAGCAAATTGGGGATGCTGTTCCACCTTTGATGGGGTATCAACTAGGTAAAGAGTTAGCTAAAACACTTAGTATAATAGACTAGTAATATACTCCGCTAAAAATACTTCAATTAATATATAAACTTGTTTTTGTAATGAAAGAAGGACGATAAAATGAAAGAATATAATTTTTGTCGTCCTATAAAATTTTTCTGGAATATTAATAGTCGGTAAGGATCTTTATCCTACACTCTCATAATTAAGTCATCTACCCGCCAACCCTCGGCTGCTCCTCTAACCATTTATACTTCACCATAATCTTATAACAAAGCACACCAGCCTCTGTTGCGTGTGTATATACTTTCAAATAGTTCAACATAACATCAGACCGAAGACTAGATCCAAGAGCAGCACCATAATAAGATAGTGCAGTATTCACTAAGAATGCCGCATGGAACATCATTAGCTTGTCAGAGAAGGGGCTGATAGTAGCATCAGTGACCTGATCATCCCATTTTTCCGGTGTAGGTAGATTATCTTGTTGCAAAATATTATCGAAGCTTTCCGCGTCCTTCCTAGCTAGTTTTACATTTTTTAACATGAAATTTCGTACTTCCTCTCTGGAAGCTACTTGACTAAAACCTAAGCTTAAAGTACTGATAAATCCAGTTTTGGTTGAATTAAAAAATAGATTACTCACTTCTGAACTATTAAGTGGTCTTTTATCCCCAATTAAATTAGAAATCATTCCAATGGAGTTGATAATACCTAACTGATCGGGTGGAGAAATCGGAGGGACACTGGAATGCTTTGGTTGCTTCTTGAGTAAGGCCATTATTTTTTGAAAAAGATGATTGCTTGTGACGGAACATTCATTAAAATAATTTTGTATATCACTACGCTCCGAATTAGATAGGGCTAAACTATACGCTGTCATACCATGAATGGTCATGATATAGGAATAAAATATAATGAATTGATCTGTAAATAATCTTGGTGCATGCAGGTTTACATCGTTACTTGTGAATCCTATCGGAATAGGGAATCCTTCACTTTCAAATAGTTCCTTGATTCTTTTGATGTGTCCTTCTGCTAACTGTAAGGATGTATGTAAAATTGATTTCAATTCCTCATTTTCAACAATGGATAGAAAGTACTTATAAATACAAATTGCCATTGTGTCGCCCATGAACTGAACCCAAAGTCCTGAAACCTCTGCGGCCGTTAAGTTAGATTTCTTCATAGAAGAAGCTTTAAACAAAAGAAATACCTCCAGAATTAGTATTAAATGTGCGGTTATTTTATGGAGAAGTGAATGAAATATACTTAATATTATTTGATATTTGTAACAATACTTTGATGTGTTAAGGTGTTGGCTTTTGTATTTAGATTTAGAAGATTACTTCTTTGAATTTTAATCAAGCATCTTTAAAATAAATTTAGTACCTCCGATATAATAATTGAGTCTGTGAATAAGATTACGAGGTGTTTTAATGAATTTTCAATATGAACATATTAAAGATATCATAGGTTATATTTCATTCTTTTCAACAATAATTGCCATTGCATATCCAATTACAAAAATATTAAATCGTACAAAAATTGATTATTTGCTAGAGGATAGGCACCGAAGAAAATTAAATGATTTTATTGAACTAGTTATAATTTCACTTATAATTTCAGTGACTATAACTTTTGGAATTAGTTCAATACCAAGTAATGAAAATATAAAAATTTTAGTAGGAGAAGGAATCATTTGGGTTATTTTCATAAATATAATACTCATAATTTCTATCTTTATTTTGAAATCATTAGTACTTAAGAAAGGAAGAGAAGGAAGTGACTCAAAAATTTTATGTGTAATAAAATATAGTTCAATCTTAATATATGTTGGGTTAATTTATATAAATGCGGCGGTAATTTATATTATTTCTTTTAATACTGATCAAAATGTATTGGTATCATTCACTATTTCATTTATAATTTTTTATGTTGTATACTTTATAATTCTTAGAAAGTTAAATGTGAAATTGTACATGAAACAAAGAGAGTTTTATACGATGAGAGTTATAGATTGTTTATGGCAAAATAAAAGTGCAGAGCTTTGCAATAGAAAAATGCAGAGTCCTGCACTTTATTTAATAGAAGTGTAGACAATAAAAAAAGACTTGCCAGCCACCCCAAGTCCCTCTAATGTTATTGGTGTCGAATCAAAACATATGGAGGTAATGAAAGGATGCTAGCAATGTCTGATATTAATTGTATCAAATTCCTTAGAAACAACAAGGGTTTATCAATATCCAAAATACAAGAAACATTAGGAATCAACTGGCGTACTGCCAAAAAATATGCAGATGAAGATCAATTGCCAAAGTCAAATTTAAAACAAAAAGATGGGATGATGTATACAGAAAAATGGGGAGAAATAGTATCTGATTGGTTAGTAGAAGATAGGAAGCTAAAAAAGAAATCTCGGCGTACTAAAAAACAGATTTTTATTGATCTCAAAGAACTTGGATTCAAAGGTTCGTACAGAACCTTGTGTTATTTTGTATCAGACTGGGAGAACACACATAATGAAGATGAGTTTGATAAAGGTTACGATCGTCTAGAACATCCACCGAGTGAAGCTCAAGTTGATTTTGGAATTATGGAAGCTGTTAAGGATGGGGAATTTGTAGATATACATGCATTAGTAATGTCTTTCCCATATAGCAATGCAGCCTTTGCCGTACCTTTACCATCAGAGAATCAAGAATGCCTTCTGCACGGGCTAAAGGAATTATTTAAACAATCAGGTGGTGTACCAAGAAAGATTAGGATTGATAACTTAACACCAGCTGTAAAAAAGACCCGCTCTAAACTAGAAGAAGCTCAATTAACCGATACCTTTATCCAATTTCAAAATCATTATGGATTTGAGGTTCAGGTGTGTAATCCGAGAAGTGGACATGAAAAAGGTAACGTAGAAAATAAAGTTGGTTATGTTCGGTACAATTTCTTTAGTACATCACCAATAATGAACAGCTTTGAGGAACTGACAGAAACACTTCGTGTTCAGTTAACGAAGGATAGAGAAAGGTTACACTATGAAAAAGAGGAGTTAATTGAAAATCTTTGGATTAAAGAAACTAAATACTTATTAGACTTACCTTCGCAAGACTATCCAGTATTTAAAGATACTGACGTAAAGGTAAATAAATATAATGAAACAAAATTAGATAACTCGGTTATACATATACCAAGAGCTGCAAACTATCCGGTCATTCATTTGATTTTAACATGGGACAGGTATAAAGCTGTATCTACTGATGGAGAGATTCTTAGTGAAGACTATAGACCTTATATGAATAAAAGCAGAGCTATTCCATGGACAACTGTGCTAAAGGATTGGATAAGAAAGCCAAGAGTGGTTCCTTACTCTAGGTATAATAAGTATTTACCAGGTAGAGTAAAAGATTATTTATTAGTGGATG
>NZ_LDPV02000021.1 GCF_001038425.2 Ornithinibacillus contaminans | reverse complement strand
TACTCGTAGCATATTCGGTGGGAGTAGTGCTCGTCTCTACCACTGAGCTACTGTGGAATAATTTAATTTAACTACCAGCCATACTTTTGAAAGCATGTTCCCTGTAGTTGAACCCCTGCATCTTCTAGCCTATTCCAAGATGTTCATGCTTCGGGGTTACTCGTAGCATATTCGGTGGGAGTAGTGCTCGTCTCTACCACTGAGCTACTGTGGAATATAATTTTGACTATCTTTTTAATCCGTTAAAACCACTCCAGTTTTAAGTGGCACGAGATTTAATTTAACATATACAAGCAGTCATGTCAACTACTTTTTTAATCAAATCATTGGTATGTATTTAAAACGACAATATTTACTATAGCACCTTTGAAAGTATATTTCAACAAAAATTTAAAAGAAAAATCACATTCCCTCCTCCTTAAACAATTGCGTTAATTTTTCTATCAGGTGAGAAAGATTGGTATATTTATCCTAAACCTAAAAAGAAAAAAACCAAAGAGGCTTAACCTCTCTGGTTTTAGTTCTCACCCAATACTGCTTCAGCGATATTAACAGCATGATCGCCAATTCGCTCAAGGTTCGAAATAATATCAACAAACACAATACCTGCTGATACACTACATTGACCTTCATTCATACGGATGATATGTTTCTTTCGATAACTACGCTCCATCTTATCGATTTGATCCTCTTTTTGAATAACAGCTAGCGCTTCTTCTCTATCCGCTTTTTCTAGCGCCTTAATCGCTTGTTTTACAGTAGACATGGTTAAGTCAAACATATTACTTAAATCTTCTTGTGCCTGCTCTGTAATAATGACTTTATTCGAGATTTTATAATCGATTAATTCCACGATATTTTCAAAGTGATCACCAATTCGCTCAATATCTCGTACTGTGTCCATTAAGACGGTGTGTTTCTCACTTTCAAATTCAGATAGAGAACCACCTGAAATGTCTATTAGATAATCCGTAATACTACGATCAAGACTGTTTAGCGCTCCTTCAATTTGCAAGGCTAAATCGGAGTGTTTTGTTTGATTTGTTGTTAAATAATGATTTGTCTCTTCAAGCCCTTGATAAGCATATTCCCCCATTCGCACAACTTCTGCTTTTGCTTGATCTAGTGCTAATGCAGAAGACTGCTGAATAAAGATTGGGTCTAAGTGCTTTGGCTTGTACTCAATGGTCGTATCTTTTCCTGGAATAAGCTTCGTTACAATCCAAGCTAACAGACCAATAAACGGAAACTGGATAATCGTATTAAATAGATTAAAGCTTCCATGTGCAAATGCAATTGTCATTTCTTCGTTTAATGATAATTGGGTTTGTAAAAATAACACATACTGTGTGAACAAACCAAGCAACAGCATAAATACAGTAGTACCAACGAGATTAAAGATAACATGTACACCAGCTGCTCTACGTGCTGCTACAGATGCTCCTAATGAAGCTAGAATTGCAGTAATAGTAGTACCGATGTTATCACCAAATAATACAGGTAAAGCTGCTTTTAGATTAATTGCACCTTCTGAATATAATCCTTGCAGTATTCCAATAGTCGCACTAGAGCTTTGAACGATTAAAGTAAACAATGTACCCACTACCACACCTAGAATAGGATGATCACTCATTCCTACCGTTAATTCTTGGAATGATTCTAAGGTACGTAATGGTTTCATCCCACTACTCATCAACTCTAATCCAAAGAATAAAGCTCCAAAGCCAAATACAGCTTGTCCAATTGCAGTAACCTTTTGATGTTTAAAGAAAAAGATTAAAAAGGCACCTATCGCAAGAATTGGCAATGCGTAAGCTCCAATATCAAACCCAATAATAAACGCTGTAACCGTTGTACCGATATTGGCCCCCATAATAACACCGATAGCTTGTCTCAATGTCATAAATCCGGCATTTACTAATCCAACAGTTAATACCGTTGTTCCTGAACTACTTTGAATCAACACGGTTACGATTAATCCGGCAAGAACACCTAAGAAAGGATTACTTGTAAATTTGTCGAGAATGCCACGCAAGCGATCTCCTGCAGATTTTTGTAAACCTTCTCCCATGAACTTGATACCAAGAAGGAATATCCCTAGTCCTCCGATGAATTCAAAAATCAATTTCTGTATGTCTATTTCCAATGAAAAGTCGCCCCTTCTCGTATCTACTATGTATTTTTAACACCTCTACTATTATTGTAAAAAGTCTCTACTTTGTAAAGGTATTTTAAAAAACTTTACATTAAATTTACAATCCATTAAAAATGTTTCTCTTCTTTTATTAGTTAATCCCCAAAACACACTTTAATCATGCATTCCATAGAAAAACTACATTTTATCCACAAAAAAATCCCTAGAGTCACCTCTAAGAATTTTTTGATTTATTACTTGATAAAGTCTACCAGTATTTTCGTACCATCAACTTGAATAACCTTTACCTTTGTATTTCTTGGTATCCACTGCCCATTAGAAACGGCGCTATAATCCTTAGTCCCTACTCGAATCGTTCCAACCGGACGCATATCATTTAATGTGATAGCCTCTTGATTAATTAGAGAACGATATTCCTCTTTCATGGAGTTATAGCCAGCTTCACTTGTTAACTGGTCTTTTAGTGTTAACTTATTCCACATTTCTCTCCGCTTAAACACCTTTAGGAAAAAGAACGAACTACCTGCACCAATTAATACACCAAGAACGGCATACATCCCAGCAGCAAAATTAGGAGCTGGTAAGGCAACTGCCGCCAGCATACTTGCTGTACCAATTGTGGCTAATGTTCCATCGTTTAAGAGCTTTCCATCAATAATAATAAGTACAATACCGACAAAATAGATGAGTAGCATAAGAATAAGGGAGTTAGTTTCTAAATATACTGTGAAATAAATCGTGATAAATCCGATTCCTAATAATGCAAAAATACCGCGCATATTTACAAGTACTTCACCGATTAAAAATAAAGTACCTAGTCCTGTAAGAACCAAAGCAATCCAGTCTTGCGTAAAAATTTCCATACTCGTTCTCCCTTTCCAATTAATCTTGCTTTACATACGAATTACCTAACAAAAAGGTTTCATGATGAAGGAGTAATAACCATGAAAAAATTACTTTTCTTTATTTTCATTATACTATTTTTTATAAGTATTTATAAAGATTTATCCTCTGGCACAAGCATCCCAGGTGAACATCAACCGGAAAATGAAACTAATCAAGGCCTTGTCGAACAGACATATGAAGTAGTAAAAATTAAACTAGCGCCAGGTGATACCGTCCTAAGTATCGTCGAAAAACTAAATCCCACTATTACCACATTATCGATAGACGAAATTTTAAATGACTTTCGAACGATTAATCCTACTGCAGATCCGAATTCCTTGGATGCGAACACTTTTTATTTTTTCCCTAAATATAGGCATAATTAAAGAGGCTGGAAAAAACCAGCCTCTTTAACTAAACGAAAGGTAATATAAACAGCGATATTAATATCGAAATTGCTCCTGCTGCAATCGCAATATTCCCTAACGTTTTAGCGTTACGGTTACGAGCGAAGAAACCTACAATAATCCCGGCAGCTCCTAATAAAATAGGTGCCCAGAAGAATGATGCCAGTGAAAGCACTAATGCTATCCACCCTACTGTTGCATTGACCTGTTCTGAATCATTATCAATTGTTGCACTTCTTCGATAGTCATCCGCAGTCAACTCAGCAGCAGTTTCTTCGTCACGATCACCATAGATTCCATCTGTGTGTCGAAAGCTTGACGAATAATATCCTTCTTCACCATGCTTCGGAGCATTTTCAATGGTATTTCTACGATTATTATCGTCCATGATTGACCTCCTTCTCTAATGATGAGGTGCATCTATAGTTTGTGACGTATTAGATTTTCTATGATGTTACATTTTACCAGTTCGTGTCATTACAAACTTTTCTTAAAACTAGTTGAATTTGATTGTGCAGTTGCATATAGTAATTGGGAGGAGCTGTTGCTATTGTCCATTTTCATTAAACAAATCATTTTGAATAAATTCAGAAACATTACGCCACATGAAGTGTATGAATATGCTCATAACTACGGATTTTCCATAACGCGACAACAAGCCTTTGATATTGCAACTTATGTGAGCACAAATCGTATTAATCCTTTTGAACAAAAAGAACGAGATAAGATGCTAAAGGATTTAAGTAAAATTACCGATTCAGAGACGGCTGCGAAAGCCAATCAACTTTTCCACGAATTGATAAAATCTTATGGTTTGGAGCATTTATTTCAATAAAAAAGGAATCTGTAGCTTTGCACAGATTCCTTTTACATACTTATTTATTGATTAACAATTTGTTCTTTTAAATCCGTAATGAATGCTCCATTGCGAATCATGTCAATTTCAAACTTGTATGGTGCTTTTTTATTTTTCTTATCCTCCCCAACATAAGGAGTTTCCAAAATTTTAGGCACGTCGGTAAGTTGAGCATGGTTTATTATATAATGTAAAGCATCAAAACCAATATGGCCAAACCCAATATTTTCATGACGGTCTTTATGAGCACCACGTTCATTTTTACTATCATTTACATGGACAACCTTAATTCTGTCCACACCTATTATTTTGTCAAATTCATCCAATACACCATCAAGATTTTGTACGATATCATAGCCTGCATCATGTACGTGGCAAGTATCAAAACAGACGGATAATTTTTCGTTATGTGTCACACCATCAATAATTGTAGCTATTTCTTCAAAGGTTCTTCCAATTTCCGATCCCTTACCAGCCATAGTTTCCAATGCGATTTGAACATTTTTATCTTTTTCTAACACTTCATTTAATCCTTCGATGATTTTCTTGATTCCATCTTCTGGACCTGCTCCAACATGTGCACCTGGATGTAAAACGATTTGTTTAGCACCAATTGCCTCTGTTCTTTCCATTTCACTTCTTAAGAAATTAACACCCAGTTCAAACGTCTCTGGCTTTGTAGAATTTCCAATATTAATAATGTATGGTGCATGGACAACGATATCAGCTATATCAATTCCATTAGCAGCCATATGTTTTAAACCTTCTGCAATATTTAATTCCTCAATAGGCTTTCTCCTTGTATTTTGCGGTGCTCCTGTATAAATCATAAATGTATTAGCACCATAAGAAATTGCCTCTTCACTCGATCCGAGTAACATTTTACTTCCACTCATCGAAACATGTGATCCAATTTTTAACATAAAGACACCTCTCCCCAAACTAATTACTTCTTTTTATATGTCGATTTCTTTGTTAGTTTTCGTTTAATCGATTGTTGTTGCTGCTTCATTTTCTTTTTATAACCAGGCTTTACTTTTTTAGGCTTTCGCACTTGCTTCCAGGCTTCTTTCTCAACGTCTGTTGTCGTCTTGGTACGAAGGCTACGCTCTTTCCAAGACTTAGCATCTTTCCATTGACCATTGGAAACATCATAGAAGAAAAATTCTAATCCCTTTTGTTCCAGCTTTTCAATTAGCTTATAGTCTTCCTCGCGATATAGACTGATGGCAGTCCCTTCCATTCCGGCTCTTGCTGTTCTACCAACACGATGAATATAAAATTCCTCTTCTTTCGGAAGGTCAGCATTAATGACATGACTAACACCTTTTATATCGATTCCCCTTGAAGCTAAATCAGTTGCCACAATATATTGATAGCGTAGCGCTTGTATTTCTTTTAAAACTCGTTTACGTTCTCTTGGTGATAGTCCACCATGAATCAATCCGACATTTAACCCTTTTTCCAGCAAATTAGCATGGAGCTTATTAGCATTTTCTTTACCATTTGCAAAAATAATGGCAAGGTATGGGTTAATAGCCTTTGAAATCTCTGCTATTATATCAGCATCCTCTCGATGCTTCTTCGCGATTAAGCGGTGTTCCATTGTTTCTGGAGATAATTCATTCGCGATTTTAACATGTAATGGATTTTCCAAGTATTTCTTAAAGAAGTGTTCCAAGCGCTGAGGGATAGTTGCAGAAAACACCATTAATTGAATATCTTTTTTACATCGAACTAGTAATTGATCCACATCATCAATAAATCCTAAGTCTAACATTAGATCTGCTTCATCAATGACAAAAGATTTTGCTGAATAAATGGAAAGTGCTTCTTCTTTAACGATATCTAAAATTCGTCCAGGAGTCCCAATTACAATATGTGGAGGTTCTTTAAGCTTCTCCATCATTTTTTGTTTATCGGTTCCACCAACTAATAATTTTGCTTTCCATTCTTGTTCTTTATCGGCAAGCTTAATAATTTTCTTAGCTTCATCATATAATTGAGTTGCTAACTCTCGAGTTGGTGCTGTAATGACAAATTGTACTTCTTTTTTAGCTTCTTCTAATTGATTAAATAGTGGAAGTAAAAATGAATGTGTCTTTCCTGAACCAGTATGGGATTGCCCAATAACACTTTTCCCCTTATGAACTGCAGGAATTACTTCTTGCTGTATTTCTGTTGGTTGTTTAAATTCTAATTTCTCGATTACATCTAATAACTGCGGTGTAAACGAAAAAGAATTAAATGAATTCTTCATTCTAGTTCTCCTTTAACCTTGATTCTTCATGTTTCGCACATCAAGCTACGGTCATTTTCCGGTTTATTTGTACTGAAATGGATCGGTATTTGTCGTCGATACGATGACATCAATCGTTGGATCGATTTCGTGTCCATTCTTAATTTTCGCTTCTAAAAATTGTTTCGTTCCAAGCTTCATGACTTTTTCTATATAATGCCCGGCATCGATGATTGCTAGCCCCATTTCGATTGCCTCTTGGGCATGGTGAAACGTCATATCACCAGTAATGTAGACATCCGCTTTTTTATGGAGAGCGGGAATTATATACTTTTCGCCACTTCCACCTAAGACAGCAACTCGTTTAATTTTTTTTGTAAGATTACCTGATACCCTTACAGTTGAAACCTCTAACGTTGTCTTAACCATGTTAGTTAGTTCTTCTAGAGTAACCGTGTTAGCTAGTGTTCCGACTCGCCCTAGTCCATATTTCTCCCCTGTATTTTGTAAAGGAATAACATCATAGGCTACTTCTTCATAAGGATGTGCTCCAAGTATTGCCTTTAAAACCTTTTGTAACCGTGTTTCCTGAACAACAGTTTCAAGTTTTACTTCTGTGACATTCTCCAGTTTATCCTGCTCACCTATAAATGGTGAAGTTCCTATAAGTGGCTTGAAAGTACCTGTTCCAGTTGTTCGAAAAGTGCAATGACTATACTTTCCGATATGACCCGCACCAGCTTCAGTTACAGCATCCATTACTTCCTCTATGTGTGCTTCTGGTACATATACAGCAATTTTATATAATGCTTCTTCGTTCGTATCTACCATAATTTCTCGATTCGTTAGCCCTAATAAATCCGCAAGCATATCATTTACTCCACCATTAGCGATATCAAGATTAGTATGTGCTGCATAAACAGTGATATCATGCTGAATTAATTTTTTAACAACCCTTCCACGCCAGCTATCTAAATTGAGTTGCTGTAACGGCTTAAACAAGATAGGATGATGCGCGATAATTAAATCTACTTCATTAGCAATCGCTTCATCGACAACAGCTTCCAGAACATCTAACGTGACCATTATTCTTTTAACCGGTTTATGATAAGAACCAACTTGTAAGCCAACATTATCCCAGTCTTCCGCTAACGATTTAGGTGCCCAGTTCTCCAATAATCGAAAAACATCTGCATTAGTTGTTCCTTTTACCATCACGCAAAACCTCCTCTATCCATTGAAGCTGCTGGTTGAATAAACTTATTTTTTCTTCGTCCTTTATTTTTGCCGCTGACATTTGCTTTAGAACACGAATTAATTTAGTATGCTCGGATTGCCATTTTTGATAGAAAAGTGGGTTCCCTTGTTTTAATAATAGTGGTCCAAATAATAATTCCTTTGGATCCAGTGGTTGTTGCGTATCAGACTTCCTGCCAACAATGATTTCATAGATGTGGCCATTTTCTTCTAGGATTACTTCCGCTTCAATTCGATAATGATTTTCTACATACCATTTCCGCACGTTCTGTTCGTCGACATTAGGTTGTGCAATAATCAATTCCACACCGTGTAGCTTGTCCCTTCCATTCTCAAGAATAGAACGTATTAACGCACCACCCATTCCTGCAATAACAACCTGCGATACCTCATCTTCTGCAAGAACGGCTAATCCATCACCTTGTCTGACATCAATTACATGTGTTAATTTATATTTTTCCACTGTCTGTTTCGCGCTTGTATATGGACCCTCATTAATTTCACCTGCAATAGCAGTAGCGGTAGTATCCTGCAAACAAACAAAGCATGGTAAATAAGCATGATCTGATCCTATATCTGCAAAGTTAGCTCCTTTCGGCAAAAAAGATGCTACACGTTCCAAACGATTTGACAGCTTCAACCGTTCATTCATTAGAAACCTCCAAAAACTATAGTAATAATAGAAAAGCTTTCTGAATTATAACAGAAAGCCTGTGTTAAAACTATTTATTTTTTCTCACTCAGCCATTCGGAAATAATGGATATTTCGCCTTCTGATAAATGTCCTTGAGGCGGCATATCACCACGTCCGTTTGTAATGACATCTTTAATTTCATCTACTGATAAGTTTGCACCAACAGTTTGTAGATTTGGACCAAATCCACCTGAAAGATCAGCACCATGACAACTTACACAAGATGATGCAAAGATTTCTTCTGGATCTTCCATTCCACCTTCTTCAGCTTGTTCAGGCTCTTCCCCTTCTGACGCGATATCGTTACGTTGACCTACCCCTATAAATGAAATTACAATTACCGCTAGGATCCCAATAATAGCAATTAAAGCAAACGGGATTAATGGGTTTCGTTTCATTGTCTTTCCTCCTTATGTATCCCCGGAATTAAAAATATTCCACATAGCTAGTTTTATTTTATCTTAAAATTTCATTAGTTAAAAGAAAAAAGATGTGAAAAGTTTACGAACAATAATACGATAAGTGCTAAGTAGCTAGAAATCAATAAATATTTCAAGCGTAAGGTACGACTCAGTAGATACCACCCTACAAAATTCATGATTAATGCAATCAGTGTAAACAATTGATTAAAATGGAAAACATTTGTTAGATGATCCGTTGTCATTAACCCTAATACAAGTGGTATTATGATGGCAATATGGCGATAAGGGCTAGTACGTTTTTTACAGGCCCGATAGACGAAATAGCCATATCCAATACAAATTAACAAAATACTAAGTTGCAAAATAAAATGAAATTGAGTAAAATAAACTACAAGAAATGAAAACGGTACCATCAACACTAAAAGAAATAATTGGACATAGAAAAAATAATTTTTCCGACGCTTTCTAGATGTAGTTGACTGCTCGTCGTCTCCTTGAGTATAGAGAGCTAGTAAAAAGTCACATTGAACTTCTGGCAGTAATTTGTGTTCTTTCCAATACTTGATTTCTTTAACGATGGTAGCCATACGATCATCTGCCAATATTATCACCCCAATGCAGATATCTAGCTACAAAATATATAAAAAAAGAAAAGGAAAGTCATTGTTCTTTTTAGGCTTGACCAATGACCTACCCACAATTAATCAAGAAAGTCTTTTAATCGTTTGCTACGACTAGGATGTCTAAGTTTACGAAGTGCTTTTGCTTCGATTTGGCGAATTCGTTCTCGGGTTACACCAAAAACTTTACCAACTTCTTCTAACGTACGAGTTCGACCATCATCTAGACCGAAACGTAAACGAAGTACATTTTCTTCTCGATCTGTTAATGTATCTAATACATCTTCTAGTTGCTCTTTTAATAATTCGTAAGCAGCATGATCAGATGGCGAGATTGCTTCTTGATCCTCAATAAAGTCACCTAAATGAGAGTCATCTTCTTCTCCTATCGGTGTCTCTAATGATACGGGCTCTTGCGCAATCTTAAGGATTTCACGTACCTTATCAGGTGTTAGATCCATTTCTTCACCAATTTCTTCTGGTGTTGGTTCACGCCCCAAATCCTGAAGTAATTGACGCTGTACGCGAATCAATTTATTAATCGTTTCAACCATATGAACTGGTATACGAATTGTACGTGCTTGGTCTGCAATAGCGCGTGTTATCGCTTGTCGGATCCACCAGGTTGCATACGTACTAAATTTAAACCCTTTACGGTAGTCAAACTTTTCAACCGCTTTGATTAAACCCATGTTTCCCTCTTGGATGAGGTCAAGGAATAACATACCTCTTCCTACATAACGTTTTGCAATACTAACTACTAAACGCAAGTTAGCTTCAGCAAGTCGTTTTTTTGCTTCTTCATCACCTTGTTCAATGCGGGTTGCAAGTTCTATTTCTTCTGTAGCAGAAAGTAAATCAACACGCCCGATTTCTTTAAGGTACATACGTACTGGGTCGTTAATTTTGATCCCTAATGGAACACTTAAATCATTTACATCAAATTCTTCTTCTTTTTCGATTTCCTTCATTTTAGGGTCATCATCTGATTCACCTATTACATCAATACCTTGATCACCTAGAAATTCATAAAATTCATCCATTTGATCAGGTTCAATTACGAAATTTGATAAACGATCGGCAATTTCCTCATATGCGAGTACGCCACGTTTTTTACCAATTTCAATTAACTGTTCTTTCGCTTGCGCTAGTGTTAACTCCGGCTCATTCTCTTTAGTTTGTGAAGGTTTGTTGTCAGCCATGAGTCCCCCTCCTTCCATACTTCTTCAATCAATTTAAATGCTTTACTTGTCTTTGTAATTCAATAATTTTCAGCGCGATTTGCGCGGCTTTAATTGGATCCTGCTGTTGCTCGGCTAATTTTTGCTCAGCCTTTAATTGTTTTAAATTTACCCCTGTACTACTCTCAGTACGTATCATACGTAGATAATCATTTATCTCTTTATCACTAATGTCAGCCTGTGTAGGCGTCATTGCAATTTGGATAACTAACTTGTGCAGCAATTCATCTGATATACGATCGAGAAACAAGCTTACATTCTCAGAATGTCCTTCTTCATAATAGGCATATAGATGTGTTGCTATAATTTTATGCTCATCTATAGTAAAAGAAGCACCTATTTCAGCTTGAACCTTATCTGCAATGGAACGATTTTGAATCATATACGCTAATAATTTTCGTTCCGCATTATGAATTGCTGGTAATAATTTACCACTTGACATTTGTACCTTATTAGTATATCTGTCTTTTTCCCTCTTATCCTTAGGAGCATCTGATTTTTGACGGTACTCGTGAATTTGATTTAGCAATGTATCAACAGAGATGCTATATTCGGAGCTCAGTTCCTGTACATATAACTCTCTTTCAACTGAACTTTCAACAGTTGCTAGCTCCATCAGGATTGTTTCCAGGTACTGTATGCGATCCCCTTCAAGTGTTACATTGTAATCCTTTTTGAGATATCGCATATAAAAGCTTATAAATGTGTCACTTGCTTCAATTATTTCGCGTTTAAATGCCTCTCCACCAAATTTTTTGATGTAACTATCAGGATCAAATCCATCTTTTAGGTGGGCAATTTTGACTTGGCATCCTACTTGCTGAAGCAATTTAGAAGCTTTATAAGTCGCTTCTACCCCAGCATTATCACCGTCATAACAAATAATTACTGTGTCCACATAGCGCTTTAATAACTTTGCCTGTAGTTCAGTCAGTGCTGTTCCCATCGTGGCCACACCATTTAGAACGCCTGCTTGATATGCCGAAATCACATCCATATACCCTTCAAACAATACAGCTTCACTTGATTTCCGGATGTGTTTTTTCGCTAAATCAAAGTTATACAGAATTTTTCCCTTTTGAAACAACTCTGTTTCAGGGCTATTCAAGTACTTTGGTTCTTGATCTGGTTGAACAACTCTCGCACCAAATGCAATCGTTTTGCCCAAGTGGTTTCGTATTGGAAAAATTACTCTTCCACGAAAGCGATCGGTAACAGATCCATCATCTTGGTTACGAGATAACAGCCCGAATTTCACAAGCAGCTGTTGATGAAAGCCTTTTTTCTCTAAAAAGGTCGCTGTAAAATCCTTGGTATTCGGTGCAAAACCTAGCTGGAATGTGTCAATTGCTTCATCACTTATCCCTCTTTCTTCGAGATATTGATACCCAGCCTTACCATCCTTTGTGTAACGAATTAAATGATGGTATAGTTTTGTTAACCATTCATGGGCAGATAGAACTTGTTGATTTTCTTGGGAAAGAGATGTTTCTTTCTTTATCGCATCGGTTGGTAATTCAATACCTGATCGGTCGGCAAGAAATTTCATTGCCTCATAGAAAGAGAAACTTTCCATTTCCATTAAGAAGGTAACAACATTTCCACCCTTCCCACATCCAAAACAATGGAAAATTTGCTTTTCCTGTGTAACTGAAAATGATGGAGATTTTTCACCATGAAATGGGCATAGCCCAAAATAGTTTCTACCTTGTTTTTTGAGTTGTACATATTCACTAATGACATCAACAATATCATTTGCAGTACGAATTTGCTCAATTAATTCCTCAGAAATTTGGTTAGACATTAAAACCACCATGCTTTTCAAGTATTAAGGATTGTAATTGATCTATAGTATAGATTCGCTATCCACCTAAAAAAATCCTTCATATTTCGACAAGTTTTTTGATAAAGTCGAAAAAAATTCCTTCTATTACGTAATAATCTTTTAGAAGGATATAGAAGTACAAATAATGAAGTATTTCTTTTTGTTGAAGAAAAACAGGTTTTGTATGTAACTAATAGACTAGCTATGTATATCAGAATCATTTTAGTCTAATAATACTATTCTACAAAAAATCGTGGATTCCTTCTTAATTATGAATGTTTTATTTTTCAGAATATGCGTTACAGTGAATCTGTACTATTTTATACAACATCTTCTATTTTTACACAAAAAATAATTATAATACATTTTCTAAAAAATTACTATTATCTTATTAAAAAAATCGATGATTTATTATAGGAAATTTTCTAAACAGCTTGTAATCACAGGAAGAGGCCGGGACAAATGTGGTTTAGCAAGCATATACAAACATTGATGCATAATTCCTGTTTCAGGAATTATGCTTTGTTCGCCTACTTGCTCAGTCCATTTGTCTCAGCCTCAATTGGATTCGTTATTCTTTTATTAAACGCAATATTTGATTAGCAGTTTCCTCAACAGCTTTATTCGATACGTCAACCACTCTACATCCAATGCGTTCAACGATTGAATTAAAATAGTCAAGTTCTTGATGAATTCGTGAAATCGTTGCATAGGTTGCCTGATCACCTAGCCCTAACGCCTTCAACCTTTCTTTTCTAATATCGTTCAGTTTCTCAGGTTGAATTCGTAATCCGATACATTTTGCTGGGTCAACATCAAACAATTCTTCCGGCGGTTCGACCTCTGGGACGATTGGAATATTAGCTACTTTCAATCGCTTATGTGCCAGAAACTGTGATAAAGGGGTTTTTGATGTTCTCGATACTCCAATTAAAATAATATCAGCTCGAGCTATACCTCTAGGGTCACGTCCATCATCGTATTTCACCGCAAATTCAATTGCCTCTACCTTTTTAAAGTAGTCTTCATCCAATTTATGCACTAATCCTGGCTCTAAACGGGGTTTATTATGGAAAACTCTTTCCATCGCTTCCATCATTGGTCCCATTATATCAATCGCTTCAATGGACCACTCTAGCGCTTTGGCATTTAAATAATTTCGCAAATGCGGGTCTACGAGTGTAAAACCAATGATGCCATCCTCATCCTTGGCTCGGTTTAATGCTTCATCAATTGTTTTAATATCCTCGACGTACGGTATGCGTTGTATGATATAGTCTTGATTAAATTGACTTAATCCAGCCTTAATTACTAATTCAGCTGTTTCACCAACTGAATCTGATAAAATGAAAACAATCTTTTTTGCATTCATTGTCAGAGTCCCCCTAAGGTTAGATATGATTATCTGCTATTAGTTCAACAAACACTTTCGTTATCGTCGTCTTTGTTATACGACCAACTACTTCCATCCCATTTGCCGTATCTTTTACAACGGGAAGTCCGTCTATTTGCTTATTAATTAAATGATTGGCGACATCGATTAATAAATCTTCTTTACGGCAAACTGTTACATTTGGCATCCGAGTCATTATGATATGAACAGGTAAAGTACTTAAATCCTGTTTTCCAATTGCTGCACGAAGTAAATCCTTTCGTGATACTACGCCAATCAAACACGAACGATCATCAACAATAAATAACGTACCAACATCCTCTAAAAACATCGTCGAGATTGCATCATACACAGATGCACCTTCATCCACAACGATTGGAACCGATTGATAGTCACTAACTTGAAACTTCTTTATCTTTTCTGTCAGTAGTTCTGAACCAGTTTTTCCAGTGTAAAAATAGCCTACTCTAGGCCGCGCATCTAAAAAACCGGCCATTGTTAAAATTGCTAAGTCTGGTCGTAATGTTGCGCGTGTTAAATTTAGTCGCTCAGCTATATGCTCACCTGTTATGGGACCATTATGTTTTACTATTTCTATTATTTTTTCTTGACGATTGGATAATTCCACCATTCCACCACCCAACAGATTAAAAGAGACATACTATTTAGTAATTATTATAGCCTATATAGACCGGAATGGAAATCAAATTAACAATTGTTAAAATTGTTGTTTCCATTCAATTGCTTGCAAGTCTGCAAAACTGTTCACCAGTAGTGCAATTCGTTTTAGTAAAGCTAATCGATTATTCTTAAGTGCCTCATCATCAGCCATTACCATATTGTTATCAAAAAATTGATGGATTGGTTCTGTTAATGCTTCAAGCTGATGGAACGCTTCAGATAATTCGCCTTGTTCATTGGCAGATTTATAATTTTCCGCCACGGTTTGATATGCAGAATATAGGTTAGCTTCAGATTCCGTTTCGAACAGGTTAATGTTTACTTCTGTTTGATCTGTCTTTTCTGCTAAGTTAAGTACCCGAACCAATGCCTCTTGTGATGATTTAAATGTTGGATCACTCCGTTTTTCAGAAAGAATCCGCGCTTTTTCTGTAATAATTGGCATTACCCCAACCTGTCCAGCAGTAATGGAATGGATTACGTCCTGCTCAATACCATTTTCCTTCAAGACGAATGCAACTCGTTGCTGCACAAACGAATTCAATTCTTCGTATAAGGTATCACTATTAAACGCCGATAGATTTACTGATTGATAAACGGTTTCGGCAATGTCCAATAAATCAGCAACAGAAATAGTCCATTTCGCATCATTTGCGATTCGCAAAATACCAATTGCTTGCCTACGTAAGCCATATGGATCCTGGGATCCGGTCGGTTTCAAGCCTACCCCGATACACCCAACTATAGTATCTAGCTTATCAGCCACACTAACAACTGCACCGACTTCTGTTTCCGGAAGCTCACCTTGTGCACTTGTTGGCATGTAATGCTCACGAATCGCCTGTGCTACCGCTTCTTCTTCCCCGAATATCCGTGCATACTTTTCACCCATAATTCCTTGTAGTTCGGTAAATTCATTCACCATGTTAGTCATCAAATCGAATTTACTTAATGCTGCAGCTCGAGTAACCTGATTTATCGTCGATGTATCAAGCTGTAGTGCTTTCGCAATTGTTTCAGCAATTCTTACGACACGATTTACTTTATCATGAATTGTACCTAGTTTTTCTTGGAAAACAACATTCGAAAGCTTATTTCTATAAAAATCGATCGTATTTTTTTGATCCTCTTGATAGAAAAATTCCGCATCAGATAGTCTTGCTCTTAATACCTTCTCATTTCCCTTCATAACAGTTTCAATGGCATTTGCATCACCATTTCGAACCGCTACAAATTTCGGAAGAAGCTCACCTGTTGTTGATTTCACCGGGAAATAACGTTGGTGTTCCTTCATTGAAGTGATCAATACTTCAGGAGGAAGATCTAAATATTCCTCTTCAAAAGAACCAACAAATACCGTCGGATATTCAACCAAGTTACGTATTTCTTGTAGAAGATCCTTATCAATTGGTACTTCGTATCCACCCGCCGCTTCTACTTCTTTTATACCAGTTAAAATCATGTTTTCTCGGTCTTGTGCATCAACAATGACAAATTGCTCCTGTAATTGCTCCTGGTAATTCAGTGGATTTTCTATTTCGATTTGTTTTCCTAGGAAACGATGTCCATATGTTTTATTACTTGTTTGCACACCAGCAATCTCAAATGGAATTACATCTTTATCGGATAGAGCAACAATCCAACGTATCGGACGTGCATATCGTAATGTTTGCGTACCCCAACGCATATTTTTTCCGAATTGGATGGACTCGATTATTTCTTTGAAACCTGGTAGTAATTCTACTACGGGTTTCCCTTCAATAATTTTGTTCACAAATATATACGTGACACCATTAATATCCTTGGTATAAATGTCATCAACTGTTTTTCCTTGTCCTTTAGTAAATCCTATTGCCGCTTTCGTCCAATTACCAGCATCGTCTTTTGCAATCTTAATTGCGGGTCCCTTGACCTCTTCCTCAACCGTTGTCTGATTCTCTTCCATTTGATTGATGAGGACAGTAAGTCTTCTTGGAGTAGAAAACGTTTTTAATGTTTGATAAGAAATACGCAATGTTTCCAACCATTTTTGAGTTTTTGCCGCTAATTGTCGTTGTGCATCATCAACAAATCGAGCAGGTAATTCTTCTAAGCCAATTTCAAATAAAACATTTTTACCCATTAGTTAGCCTCCTTTTTAAGCATTGGAAAACCTAAACGTTCTCTTTCAGTAACATAAGCTTTCGCAATAGTACGAGCTAAATTACGTATTCTTGAGATATAACCAGTTCGTTCTGTAACCGAGATAACACCACGAGCATCTAGTAAATTAAATGTATGGGAACATTTCAATACATAATCATATGCTGGAAAAATCAAGCCTTTTTCCATTGTTTTTTGTGCTTCCTCTTCGTACATCGTAAATAATTGGAAAAGCATATCGATGCTAGATTCTTCAAATGTATATTTCGAATGCTCGAACTCCGGCTGTTTGAAAATATCATTAACGGTAAATCCATCTGTCCATTCTAATTCAAATACGTTTTCTTTATCTTGGATATAAGATGCAAGTCGCTCAATACCATAGGTTAGCTCAACTGTAACTGGGTTTGCTTCTAGACCACCGATTTGTTGGAAATACGTAAACTGAGTAATCTCCATACCATCCAACCAAACCTCCCAGCCTAGTCCTGCAGCACCAAGGGTTGGGTTCTCCCAGTTATCTTCTACAAAGCGAATATCGTGCTCTAATGGATTAATACCTAGCGCTTTTAACGATTCTAAGTAAAGCTCTTGGATATTATCTGGAGATGGTTTAATGATCACTTGAAACTGATGATGTTGATAAAGACGATTTGGGTTTTCACCATATCGACCATCCGCCGGGCGTCTTGACGGCTCCACATACGCAACTCGCCAAGGCTCAGGACCTAGACTTCTTAGTAACGTCATTGGGGACATTGTTCCTGCACCCTTTTCCACATCATATGCTTGCATTAAAATACAATTTTGTTCAGACCAATATTTTTGAAGTGTTAAAATCATATTTTGAATATTCATTTACTCAACCTCCAATTCAATTTTTAGAAATTTGAAAAACCCGTCCCTATGTCTATAATTCCTTACAGACATAGGGACGGGTTTTATTCCGCGGTTCCACCCTATTTGCTAAAGCATTATGCTATAGCCGCTTCTATTAATTCATGCTCCAGAGTGCCTTCCAAACTTCTTCACTGTCCAGCTTACACCGTCCTGGACTCGCTCTAAATGAAATCAGCATGTACTCTTCTCTTTCTTCGCACATTTTATGAAATATGTATCATATTACTGTATAAAGACCTTCATTGTCAACCGATGACGCTTACTTTAGCTTATCTAGCTGCTGAAGAAATTTACGCGATTTGAGAAAATAACCACCATAGTGATCATAATATGTATCTAACAGTTGTCTGATTAGGAGTCGATTTTCCGCCTTTACCGAAACACTTCCTATCCGCTCCAGTCCAACTGTTGAAAACAAGTAAAATAGTCTCACAACCGTATCTGGTAATTGGATTGCATTCGGATCTATTGAATTACATTTGGGACAAAGTAAGCCCCCTTCTGCAATGGAAAAGGAAAAGGGGCCATTCTTACTTGCGCAATTTGCACATTGATGGACTGTGGGTGCAAATCCACCTGCCCGAAATAACTTTAATTCGTACATCATCATTGGAATATCGACATCATCTTGCTCACTAATCCATTCAAGCGTATGAATTAACTGAGTATAAATATCGTAATTCGGTGTATTTTCATCCAAAAGCTTATCAGTAAGTTCGGTTAAATAAGCAGTATAAGCTGTTTTAATAATATCCTCACGAATTGTACGATAGGAATTGATGATTTCTCCTTGTTGAATGGTACTTAATCCTTTGCTAACATAAACAAAAAATTGTCCATAAATGAATGGCTGCGTCACAGCAGCCATTCTACTCTTAGGTTTTTTAGCACCTCTAGCTATCGCAGAAAATTTGCCAAGTTTTTTACTGAAAATCGTAACAATTTTATGGGTTTCGCCATAATCCTTTGTTTTAATAATGATCCCATCTATTTTTTCTAGCATACATCTTCACCTTCTTTATTCTGCATGCTACATATTTGAATCCACCGGTAAAGTATCCAAATTATTAGTAGAGCTAACCGCCTGATCTAGCTCCTGTGATTCACTTTCTAACTCCTTCATAAGTAAATAGGTCTCAATATTTCCTGTTTGACTAAATAATTTCCATACAAAGTCGACCACAAGAAACCACACCTTTCTTTATACTTCTCTAGAAGTATCTTTTTTTAAGTTAGAACACGGACGATTACCGAGTTAATCTGATGTGTTTATTGGAATAGCTTTATCAATAAATCAGATACTATTATAGTTTCCACAGAGGCTAAAACAATTAGTTTAAAAATTTTCCAACTCTAATATTCATCATTACGGAAGCCCATTTCAAACAACTGACTTTGCTTATTACGCCAATCTTTTTGGACTTTTACCCAGAGCTCTAAATACACTTTGGAACCGAGTAATGCCTCGATATCCTTTCGAGCATTTTTACCGATATTTTTCAGCATGCTGCCTTGTTTTCCAATTAAAATACCTTTTTGTGAACTTCTCTCCGTTACAATGACCGCTTGAATAAAAATTGCATTCGATTCTCTCGTTTCAATATTTTCTAAAACGACAGCAATGGAATGTGGTACCTCTTCTCTCGTTAAATGAAGAACCTTTTCCCGTATTAATTCGGTAATAACAAATCGCTCTGGATGATCCGTTACTTGATCTGCTGGATAGAACTGTGGACCTTCTGGCAAATGTTCCTTTAGGACATCAACTAAATGATTCACATTATTACCAGCTAGTGCTGATATTGGAATGATTTCTTCAAAATCATATTTATCCTTATACTGCTCAATTAACGGAAACAGTTTGTCCGGATGTATTAAATCAATTTTATTAACCACTAGAAATACGGGACTTTTAACTTTTTCTAACCGGTCAATAATATATTGATCGCCGCGGCCATAGCCTTCATCCGCATTAATCATAAAGAGGACTGCATCCACTTCATTTAATGTGTTTTCAGCAATCTTAACCATAAAATCACCTAGACGATGCTTCGGTTTATGGATACCAGGTGTATCTATAAATATAAATTGAGCATCTGCTTGTGTTAATACGCCTTGTATTTTATTTCTTGTTGTTTGGGCTTTATCACTCATGATCGCAATCTTTTGACCAATTACTTTGTTCATGAACGTAGATTTACCTACATTTGGTCGACCGATAATCGCAATAAAACCAGATTTATAATTAGTTTCCATGTAATCCTCCAAGAAGTTCCTTTTTGATACTAGACCTGAATCTATGTTTGCTATATTATACTACAAATTCTTCCTAGTTTCATGTTATCGACAAAACCTGTAAAAAGATTATTTCCTTCGCTAAATACCGACGAAGGCATACCTTAAAACAAAAAAATGGGAAACAAGTATTTCAGCAAGATAAAACACGAACAATAATGCATTATACTCGCTTGGCGTCATATACAAGTTAGACTAGTACAGTGTTCGTTATTTAGCTTGCTCATTTTTCTTGTTTCCCAGCCCTTATTCACCATAGCTTTGGTAAAAAGATAATAAGACCGATAACGAGTGCAGTTATCGATGCGATTAACACCGCTGCCGCTGCAATATCTTTTATTTTTTTGGCTATCGGATGTCTCTCTGGCTTAACGTAATCAATGATTGCTTCAATAGCCGTATTCATGACCTCTGCCATTAAAACTAGACCAATTGCAAAGCAAACAGCCACCCATTCAATTGTTGATAGCTTAACAAGGATACCAGCAATCACTACAAGCAGCGTCGATAATGTATGTAGTCGGAAGTTTAATTCCGATTGAAATACCTCCCGCAACCCATTGATTGCATAAACGAAACCTATTCGTTTCTTTTTATCGTCCAAGATTATATTCCCCTAAGATATGTTCTTGCATTTCAAACATCTCTTTTTCGTCAGCTTTTGTCATATGATCGTATCCTAGTAAATGTAAAAAGCCATGGACGGCCAAAAAGCCTAGTTCTCTCTCAAAGGAATGATTATAATCTTCTGCTTGTTCCTTCGCCTTTTCTACTGAAATTATAATATCCCCTAATACAACCGGAACTTCTTGGCCAACGATTGCTAACTCTTCTTCTGTCGTTTCTTCTAGAGCAAAGGAAATTACATCGGTTGGCTTGTCTAAATTTCGATAGTCACGATTGATTACTTGAATCTCTTCATTATCGACGAATGTAATAGAAACCTCGGCATCTTCCGGTACATTTTCTTTCTTCCCAGCTAAGGTTATTAGCCCTTTTATTAACGCATAATAGCTTTCCGGCACAGATTCCGTATTATCATGGAAATCGATTTGCATTATTTTACCTCCTTATTCGGGTACTGAATTCTAGAATGAAAAATCCCTTTTAACGCTTCACAAATTGTTTGATGGACAATTTTCACCTCTTTGATTGTAAGCGGGCATTCATCAAGTTGTCCATCCATTAGCCTACTATTAACAATATTAGAGACGATTTCCTCAATCTTTTCCTCGGTAGGCTCATGTAAAGACCGAACCGCTGCCTCCACTGAATCGCAGATTGAAATAACGGCTGCTTCCTTCGTTTGTGGCTTCGGGCCAGGGTAGCGATAGTCTTCTTCTCTAGCTGCATTATTAGTTTCCTTTTCTTTCACATAAAAATACTGTAATAATGTTGTCCCGTGATGCTGCATCGCTACATCGATAATTTCCTTTGGCATTCGATGCTTCTTTAATAATTCAGCACCGTCATACGGATGTCTGATAATAATATCTGCACTTTGGGCTGGTGACATTACGTCATGCGGATTTTTAATTGACAACTGATTTTCAATGAAATAATGCGGGCGAACAGTTTTACCAATATCATGATAATAGGCGGCAACCCGAGCTAACAGACCATTGGCACCAATTGCATCACATGCTGTTTCACTTAAATTTGCCACCATAATCGAGTGATGATATGTACCAGGTGCCTCGGTTAATATTTTTTTTAATAATGGTTGATTAGGACTGGATAATTGTAATAGCTTAATATCGGACAGTATCCCTAATCCCGTCTCAAAGAAAGGCAATAATCCAATCGTAAGCACCGCTGACAAGAGGGCAGATGCGATACCAAATCCAGCTAAAATAACGACATCGCCTAACGAATATTTTTCAAAGGACAAGAATACAAATAAAAGAATAGTTAACATATTCACTACTGACATTCCAATCCCCGATCGAACAATTGCTAAACGATCTTTCACATTCATTAAAAAGACAATTGCAGCAAACTGCGAGAATAAGAAATAAATAACAGTTTCAATACTTAATGATCCTGGTATTTGACCATTGAATATAATACCACCTAAAATGGCATATAAAAATGCCAGCACAATTGCTAACCGTTCATCAATTAGTTGTTTAACAAGTAATACACCAGTTGCAACTGGCACAATAAAAAATAATTGATTCGCTTGGGTCGTAAATAAACTAATAACCTTCATTAATGAAATGACAAAAAAGCTAATGGCTATAATCGATACAATCTTGCGTTTGTCCAAGCGCTTCTGATTATCAATTTGATTCATCTCATAAGCAATAACAGCACCGATTAACATCACCAGTATACCGAGTCCAATAACAGGAAAAACATTTCTATCTTCATTTAATAAGCCTACCAACTCAAGCTTTTCATAGACTTCATTGGTAATGGTTTCACCCTCGCGAATGATAACCTCACCTGCACTAATCATCACTGGTTCAACATTACTAGCTGCCTGTTTACGTGCCTCGGCCGTCTTTTCCGAATCATAAAATGAGTTCTCAACTATCGCAAATTCAGACAACTCGGTAAGTGCCTCGATTAAGTTTTGATTTAATGTGGAGTATTTTATTTTCTCACGTACGTTCTCTACCGCACTATTGATATTCTCCGTCCTGACACCAATTTGATATTCCTCTTCAAGATAGGCTGTAAATATTTCTTTTCCTTCATCTCTATCTTCCTTTGGAACATCCATTAATCTTAAGAAAATACTATCCTCAACATTCTCGGTAATCGTATTGGATAATAACTGTTTAAATCGCTGCACCTTTTCTACATTGGTTAGTTGTAACGGTGCATCCGATGCGCCTTGTGCTCCTTCACTAGCAATTTCTGATTCTAGCTTGTCAATCGCTGTAAAAATTTCTTCCACATAGTCAATTTGTTCATCCGCTACATCAGTGGATATATCAAAGCGATCCTCTACAGCCTGAACCGCTTCTCTCGTTTTACGTACGGTTTCTTGCTCATTCTCTATCGTAATTGGGGAACGAATGGTTTGTCTAGCATTCGTTAATGGCTCAATATCATAAGTTTCCGTGTAGACATTATTAATCATCAAAACAAAAAAATACAGTGCTAATGCTAAAACAGGTAGTACTATTCTAATCCACTTCGACCTAATCTCTAAAAAAAAGCGTATTATATTTTTTACAGTATCCATTATCTCACCCTTTTAGCGTTTCATTATAAAGAAATAAGACCCGAACATCTTGGGTCTTATATTTCCTTGCGTTTTGTGTCTTTTTCATAAGCGTCAATAATTCGTTGCACAAGCGGATGTCGTACTACATCTGTTTGTGTAAGATGAATAAAGGCTATTCCCTTAATATCGGTTAATAATTTATCCGCTACTTGCAATCCAGATTTTACACCCTTAGGTAAATCCACTTGTGTTGAGTCACCAGTTATAACCATCTTAGAGCCAAATCCTAGGCGGGTCAAGAACATTTTCATTTGCTCTGGTGTTGTGTTTTGAGCTTCATCCAGTATCACAAAGGCATCATCTAATGTTCTACCACGCATATAAGCTAATGGAGCAATTTCAATCGTTTCTCTTTCAATTAAGCGCATGGTATGTTCAGCACCAAGAACATCATGTAACGCATCATATAATGGGCGTAGGTATGGATCTACTTTTTCCTTCAAATCACCTGGTAAAAAACCTAAGCTTTCCCCTGCCTCAACGGCTGGTCTTGTTAAGATAATACGTTTTACATGACCATTTTTAAGGGCTTGAACAGCTAACACAACTGCAAGATATGTCTTCCCAGTTCCAGCTGGTCCAATCCCAAAAACCAAATCATTTTCCCTAATGGCGGACACATAGCTTTTTTGCCCCAACGTTTTAATTTGAATTGCTTTCCCTTTTACATTTTTAGCAATGACATCTTCAAATAGTGTTTCAAATTGATTGATTTTACCCTCTTTGGCTAAATCTATTGCATACACAATATCCCGCTCGGCAATGGTAATTCCTTTGCGAACAACATGTAATAACGTTAAAAGCACATCTTGTACGATTGCAATATCCACATCAGTACCGGATACACTAACCTTTTCTCCACGTGTAACAATAGAGACGTTTAGTTTTTCTTCTATGTGTTTTAAATAGCGATCATTTGTTCCAAAAAGTTCTAGAGCTTCTTGTGGGCTTGTAAGCTCAATATCAATTGCGTTAAGATTTTCAGGCATATTCAATCTCCTTGAGTAATTGGTTGCGCTTTAGTAATATTTTCTTCAACTGTCATATATAAATATAATTTAACTTTACCATTCTCTTCGGATTCATGCAAAACTTTTTCCGAGGTTATCTTCGCCTCTGGACCAAGTTGTAGCTGAAGTTCTTCTCGAGCTTGTGCAATTCCAACTTGAACTGCTTCTTCCTTTGAACGATCAGTCTCATAGTACCTTTTCTCACTTAGCGTCATTTCGACCATATTAATTGGTAATTCCCACTTAAAGAACCTTATCGGAGTTTCCTTCAGATCGCGATGAATTTCCGTGAATTCTGGTGAACCAAATCCCCAGATTGGAAGTGTAACATTCTGAAATCCAAGATAGTATTTTTTTTCTTGATTCCCAGTTAGCAGCTCATAGTTTTGCTTCAGTGGAACGGTAACCTCCACCTCGTACCACGTACTTGCAATAACCTCACCTTCTGCTGCTACTAATACTCGGTTATCGTTTCGCTGTTCTTTATCTGTTGATTCACCATTCTCCATTCGGTATAAACTACCTGAAATTAGCAAGTCACCAGGTTTTACATAATCGTGGATTGCCACTCTCGGCACACCCTTTGACACATACATATTTTTAATGATTCCTTTTTTACTCGCTATTAAATTACGAGCACCTTCTTCCTTTTCTTCGTTAACGACTATTTTTTCAACACCTTCTAATTGAAAGCTTGTCCCTTTTTGTCGCACACCTACCCATAACAGCTCGGGTATATCTTCTGTAAGCTTACGTTGAATCGTACCTGGTGTATCCAATGTAAATATCCAAGCCCCTGGATGGACACCATATTCGGTTAATTGTGCTGTTATTTTCTTCTCTAATTCCTGCGGGAGGTCACCTTGTATTTCAACTTTCCAAATGATATTGGATAAAAACAAGATAAGTAAAATACTCATGATACAGGAAATTACGAGCTCCTTCCTCCTGACTAGATGAGTAAAAATAAATGGGTAGCCTCTTCTTTGCTGAAATGAAATTTTGTAATTCTTTTTACGTTTTAATTGTTTTAGTCGTTTTATATCTGCTAATTTAACATTTCCACTGCAAGAATTAGCACCTTCTCTTTTAATATCCCACACCGATAAACCATTGGTGACACATTCCTGAAAAAATAATTCAGGTTTATCACCTTTTACTAGTACTCTTACATACCCTTGGATAAATGATCCTTGTATCCGTTTCATTGAAATCCCCCTGGTTTTGTAAATATCAGGAATAAATCACCCAAATCTACTGCAACTGTATGGAAAGTTTATTTTGGTATAAACTTAACCTCTGTGATTTTACCTTCTAACAATATCTCCTCTGGTAACATCTGCTTTAAGACAAAGGAAGAACCTAATATTTGGATGTAGCCATTTGTCGTCTTAAGTGTTAACTCTTTATCTGTAAATACCGATAGTCCTTTATGATTTTCAATATACACATGTAGTTGTCCAATGATCGTCATTCTAGGAAGTTCCATGACAACGTCGGAAGGCAGTGCCAGATACTTTACTAGCCAAGGTCGTAATAGTTGTTGCAATTTCTTCACTGTGCAGCCCCCTCTCACATACATATTTATGAATAATCAAAACAGATAAGAACAATAAAAAACCCAAAAGCAGCTATTCCTGCTTTTGGGTTAATTAGTTAAACTATTCTATTTGCATAGTTATTTTATGCAATTACTTACACGTTACTATTTATTTTTTCGCTCCATTAATACATTACGATAAGGCTTTCTTGCTCTTGGTGGGCCAAGTACCTCAGACATAATGACACCATAAACAAATCCTTCACCACTTAGTCGTTTTTTCATTTGTCTTTTAAATTGTTCCTGGTTACCAGACCCAGATTCAGCGCCATGGTGTTTAATCTCATCCTGTATGACTGTACCAAGGGACAAATCTTTTCGATGAATGGTGCTTGCTTTAGCAACACTTGTATTCATACTGCTCGCCAATCGTTCTAATTGCTGCTTCTGCTCTTCTTCAACGGATACACTTGGTTTTATAGTTTCATAAGCCGGTGTCTGTCTCGTATTAGCTCTAGAAGGGGTACTGGTTGGATTTGTTCTTTGGGTAGTTTGTCTAGGCTTCGACGTTTGTGTTTCAGCTTTATTAGACTCTTCACCCTTTAACGCTTTATATATTCCAGCTATCGCAATTGCGATTAATGGTAAAAACTGTAATAATCCTTCCAAATTTATTCCCCCTTCCTATCGATGTTTTGTATTTCGTTACTTGTTTTCATCATTATTTTCTTTTGAAAGTTTACCAATGGAGTCACGCATATCTGTATCTGCATTGATATTTTCATAATTTAAGTAGTCCATAACGCCTAATTTCCCAGTTCGAAGTGCTTCTGCAAGTGCAAGTGGTACTTCTGCTTCTGCTTCCACAACTTTAGCGCGCATTTCTTGTACGCGGGCAACCATTTCTTGTTCTTGGGCAACAGCCATCGCGCGTCGTTCTTCCGCTTTCGCTTGTGCAATATTTTTATCTGCTTCAGCTTGATCGGTTTGTAAAATCGCTCCGATGTTCTTGCCGATATCAACATCTGCAATATCAATCGATAGAATTTCAAATGCTGTACCAGCATCCAGACCTTTCGACAGTACAGTATGTGAGATAGAATCCGGATTTTCTAATACCTTTGCATGAGTTTCAGAGCTACCAATTGTACTTACAACACCTTCACCTACACGGGCGATGATTGTTTCTTCACCAGCACCCCCAACAAGTCGATCAATGTTAGCACGTACTGTAATTCTAGCTAATGCCTTTACTTCGATTCCATCCATCGCAATACCAGCAATAAATGGTGTTTCGATTACTTTAGGATTAACACTCATTTGAACTGCTTCTAACACGTCACGGCCGGCTAGATCAATTGCAGCTGCACGTTCAAACGATAATTCAATGTTGGCACGATGTGCTGCGATTAATGCATTTACAACACGGTCCACATTACCACCAGCTAAATAGTGGCTTTCTAATTGATTCGTTTTTACATCAAGTCCTGCTTTATGCGATTTAATTAGCGGGTTAATTACACGATTTGGTACAACGCGACGTAAACGCATCCCCACTAATTGTAAAATCCCTACTCGAACACCAGCCGCTAATGCGCTGATCCATAGTGCCACAGGTATAAATGTAAACAAGATTGCAATTGCAATCAAAATTACCGCAATCAAAATTACTGGTAAAATTATACTTTGATCCATCATTTATTTCCTCCCTAAAAATAATTTATATTATAAGTTACTTGGTAACTTTATAATCCTCTTACAACTACTCGAACACCTTCAACCTTTACGACCTTAACCTTCGCATTAGCCGGAATGAAACTACCTTCTGAAATAACATCAATCCGCTCATTATTAATGACTGCCATACCTGATGGCCGTAATGCAGTTACTGTAATACCTTCCATTCCAATTAAATCGAGTCTATTTTCATTGGAAACATAGCCTAGTTCAGTAGTGGTTCGATCTCGCAATATAACATGTCTAAAAATCCCTTTATCTAAGCCAATTCTTCTAAACAAGATTACTGAAGCGATAATTGCGACTAAAAATGCAATGGCAATACTCATTGTCATATTACTAATGCTGGCACCTGACATAAACAAGGAGCCAATTACAGCACCAATTCCGATTACACCTAAAATACCACCAGGTATAAAGATTTCCGCTATGATTAATCCAATCCCGATTACTAATAAAATTATGGCTTCCATCCCTGCTAAGCCAGCTACAAAATGACCGTAAAAGAATAAGACAAGTGAAATTAAGCCAATTGATCCAGGAACACCAAAACCAGGAGAATATAGCTCAACTATTAGCCCGAGACTCGCTAGAGATAATAGTATTGGTACTACAATTGGATTGGTAATAAAACGGGCAACACTTTCTGCAAATGTTACTTCTTTTTCCACTACAGTTGCATTGGCTAACCCAAGTTCATACAGTAATTCCGTACGATCTGACACAATGCCTTCCGCATATCCAACCTGAACCGCTTCATTTGGTGTTAAGGTTAGAAAATCTCCCTCTTTTGCGTTCAACTCTGGTAAATCGATACTAGAATCCGCCATTGCAGCTGCGTATAGGGGATCTCTTCCATTTGACTCTGCGGCACTAGTCATCGCTTTTAACCAAGCTGATTGCGCCTTTTTATCTGCGGCCGTTCCATCTGAATTAATCACACCACTAGCACCCATCCTTGCTCTGGGCGTCATATAAATGGTATCTGTATGTAGTGCTATGTAGGAGCCCGCAGATAGTGCTTCACTAATAACAAATGAGGTGGTTGGTACCGTAAGATTAGAAATAATCGTTCCTATATTATCGGCAGCTTCTACACTACCGCCAGGAGTGTTAATTTCAAAGATGATATGGTCTGCCCCCTCCTCTATTGCTTCCCCAGTTGTTCGGGATAAGAAGGCCTCAAGTCCTCTTTCAACATCATCCTCTATTGGAATTACATAGACTAGTTTTCCACCACCATCACTGTCTGCTTGTACGACCAAATCATTATGTATACTTAAAAAGGATACGAAAATAATTAACATGGAAGTATAAACCGTCAGACGTTTCATCAATAACTATTACACCTCCTTTTCATAGTATTTATACGAATCACGAATTTATTAGGTTTCAAAAATTTGTTTTGATAAGGTATTCGCCTCTAAGTAAATAGTATCATATAAGCTGGACATAACATAGGGAAATAAGGAAGTTCTACACAATTTGCGTGTATGAAGAATAACTAGTTGGAGAAAATAAAAATCCTTGCCTAATGACAAGGATTTTCTTAAGGGTTCATTTAGTTCAAGAATTCTTGAACTAATTTATTAATTGTTGAGCCATCTGCCTTTCCTTTAACCTTAGGCATGATTGCACTCATTACTTTACCCATATCTTTTTTTGAAGATGCACCAGTTTCCTGAATCGTTTCTTGAACTATTGCCGAAAGCTCTTCATCTGAAAGCTGTTCAGGCATATATTCTTGAATAATTTTGATTTCCATTTCAAGTTTTTCAACAAGATCATCGCGTCCAGCTGATTTAAATTCTTGGAGGGAATCTTTTCTTTGCTTTAATTCTCTTGATAAAATTGATAAATCTTCGTCTTCCGATAATTCACTTTTACCAAGCTTTATCGATTCGTTCTGTAATGAAGCTTTAACCATGCGAATAACGCTAAGTTTTTCCTTATCCTTATTCTTCATTGCTTGCTTCATATCATTGTTCAACTGAGTCAATAATGACAACTTCTTACACCTTCTTTAGAATTTACGCTTTCTAGCAGCTTCAGATTTCTTTTTACGACGAACGCTAGGTTTTTCATAGTGTTCACGCTTGCGATATTCTTGTAGTGTACCACTTTTTGACACACTACGCTTAAAGCGACGAAGAGCATCCTCAAGAGACTCGTTTTTACGAACGCGAGTTGTATTTGACATGCTAATTTCCCTCCCTCCGAAGCATAAAACAGATTCTATCGGCATCCTATATTACATGCCTTTTGTAATTATAATATATACCTATTCATCGGTCAACTCATTATTTCGAACGTTTTTTAATTAGTAGTCAGAAGTTCCCTTGTTTCCATTAACGATATCGACTCCAGCACTTGCGCCAATCCGTGTTGCACCAGCATTTATCATCGCTTCTGCAGACGCTAAATCACGAACTCCTCCAGAAGCCTTAACGCCCATATCAGGGCCAACTGTTTTCCGCATTAACGTGATATCAGCTACTGTTGCGCCACCACCAGAAAAACCTGTAGAAGTTTTCACAAAATCAGCGCCTACTTCTTTTGCTAGCTGACATGCTCTCACCTTTTCATCTTCTGTAAGTAGTGATGTTTCGATGATTACTTTCGTAAGTGCTTTTCCTTTAGCAGCTTCAACAACTGCTTGGATATCTTGTTTCACAAATGCATCATTATTAGCTTTAAGCTCACCAATATTAATGACCATATCCACTTCAGTTGCACCATCACTAATAGCTTGCTTCGTTTCGAAAACCTTAGTAGCAGTTGATGTTGCCCCTAACGGAAAACCAATTACCGTACATACCTTTACATTGGTATCTTTTAAATAATCATAGCAAAATGGAACCCAATGTGGATTCACACAAACAGAAGCAAATTCATATTCTTTAGCTTCCTTCACAATTTGTAAAATAGTCTCTTTTGTTGTCTCAGGTTTAAGCACAGTATGATCAATATAGCTTGCAATATCGTTTATCATGTATCATTACATCCCTTCTTAAGTTGTACGTACCTCTTCGTATAATAGCATTTATTACATAAAAAAGCTATTCCCATTAGCGGAAAGATTATTCGTTTGATATAAAATTTTTATTGGTTAGAGTGTAATGGTCAGTAATCCATAAAAAAACCTAGTCTCATCGACTAGGCATTTGCTTTCATTTTTGCATGGGTCGCATTATCCATAACACGAACGAAAATACCTTCGTTGTAAGGGTAACCCGATTTAGTTATTTTCACGCGTACAATCTTTCCTATCATATCCTGGCTACCTTCGAATTTCACCTTGAGGTAATTATCAGTGTACCCTACAAGCATGTTAGGATTTTCTTCATCAAGTACACTTTCTTCCGGAATGACCTCTAGCACCTCATCCTGATAGCGTAACGCATATTCCTTAGCAAGTTCTTCTGATAAATCAATTATTTGTTGAACACGTTCGTTCTTCACGTCCTCATCCACTTGATCTTCCATTCGAGCGGCAGGAGTACCTGTTCTACGTGAGAACGGAAATACATGAAGCTCTGCATAACCAACTTTTTTAATAAAGTTATAGGTTTCCATATATTCTTCTTCCGTCTCTCCAGGGAATCCAACAATGACATCCGATGTGATCGCTAAGTCTGGTAATGCTTGGCGGATTTTTTCAACCTTTTCATAATAATAATCGGTTAGATATTTTCTACGCATACGAGCTAATACAGTATCAGAACCAGATTGTAACGGAATATGTAAGTGTCGTACTATTTTCTCCGATTCATCTAATACTTGAATGACTTCATCCGTTATTTGGCTAGCTTCGATTGAAGAAATACGAATACGTTCTATGCCTATCACCTTTGCTTCTAAATCCCGTAAAAGCTTCGCAAAATTATAATCGGTTAAATCCTCTCCATAACCAGCAGTATGAATACCAGTTAGTACGATTTCTTTATAACCCGCATCCACAAGACGTTGTGCTTGAACAATAACGCTTTCAGGATCTCTTGAACGTAGTAATCCTCTCGACCAAGGAATGATACAGAACGTACAGAAATTATTACAGCCCTCTTGGATTTTTAAAGAGGCACGGGTTCTATCCGTAAATTCAGGTACATCCATTTCCTCAAACACACGATTTTTCATAATGTTTGATACACCGTTAATGGGCTCTCTTGTTTTCTTATGTTCTTCAATGTAGCGAATCATATTTTTTCGATCCTGTGTACCGACAACAATATCGACTCCTGGAATCTCTAAAATTTCTCCTGGAGATGTCTGGGCATAACAACCTGTAACACACACAATCGCTTCTGGATTCTTTCGCACAGCACGACGAATAATTTGTCTGCTTTTCTTATCTCCAGAATTAGTTACCGTACATGTGTTAATCACATATACATCAGAATCATGGTCAAAATCAACTCGCTCATAGCCCTGATCCATAAACATGCGCCAGATTCCTTCTGTTTCGTAATGATTCACTTTGCATCCTAATGTATGAAATGCTACTGTTGGCATGTTTGTCCCCCCAATTCTTCCATTTGATATGATATACTTGCTAGCGCATACAATGCGGCTGTTTCTGTTCGAAGTATTCTTGGACCTAATCGAACAGGAGTGAAACCATTCTTCTTTAATGTCTCAACTTCTTGGTTAGAAAAACCACCTTCAGGACCTATGCAAATAAGGACATGTTCACCCTCTTGCAAATTGCTTACCATTGTAGCAAAGGAATGGTATGAAGACGTTTTCGCCTCTTCCTCATAAGCTACTAATTTTACTTGATAGGTCTCTCCAATCGTTACTAATTCAGCCAGTGTCATCGCTGGTTTCACTTCAGGAATTCGATTGCGGTGACTTTGCTCACTTGCTTCCTTTACGATTTTAGTATAGCGACTTAATTTCTTTTCTGCTTTTTTTGCGTCCCATTTCACAACAGATCTAGCAGCCTGAAAAGGAATAAAAGCACTAGCACCTAACTCGGTTCCCTTTTGTAGGATTAAATCCATTTTATCCCCTTTAGGTAGCCCCTGAGCAATGGTTACAAATACCGGTAGCTCCGCTTGTTGGTCAAGCCATTCGATTACAGTAGCCGTTACAGAAGAATCGCCTATTTCTGTTAGTTTACAGACTGCAGCTTGACCAGTAGGTTGATTACAAATAATAGTATCCCCAATTTGCATACGCATTACCCTTGTAATGTGATGAAAATCATCTCCAGTAATATGGACGTTATCCTGATTCCAGCTCGTGTTAGGAATAAAATATCGTTGCATCTATTCACCTACTTTCTTGCTACAACGGAAACCCAATCATCCAAAACATTGACTTCCACTATTTCAAATCCTTGTTCTTCTAACTGGTCCAATACCATTTGCTTTTTAGCTTGAATAATTCCTGATGTAATAAAATAACCACCATCACGCAAATTGTTCCATGCATCATCAATAAACCGCACAATAATTTCTGCTAGAATATTGGAGACAATGACATCAGCCTGAACAGACACATGATTTAGTAGATTATTTTGCTTGGTTATAATTCTTTCGTTTACATGGTTAATTTTAGCATTTATTTGTGTACTCTTGACAGCAATTTCATCTAAATCATAGGCAAATACTTCTTTTGCACCTAATAAAGCTGAAGCGATACTTAATACACCGGAACCACAACCAACATCGATTACCAAATCATCCTTCTCAATATACCTCTCTAGTGCTTGTATACTAAGAACTGTTGTTGGATGTGTCCCGGTTCCAAATGCCATACCAGGATCCAATTCAATAATAAGTTCGTCCTCTGAAGTAGGAGTGTAGTCTTCCCAAGTTGGTGTGATCGTAATTTTTTCAGAAATTTGTACAGGCTTATAATATTTTTTCCATGCTGTCGCCCAGTCCTCTTCATGCACCTCGCTCAAGGTGATTTCGTTTAAACCGAGATCAATGTCAAAAGCAACTAAATTATTAATAGCCTGTTTAATTTCCTCTACAGTTTCACCTAAGAAGCTATTTAAGGGTAAGTAAGCCTTAATATAGACGCCTTCTTTCGGATAATCATCTGCATTCAATTCAAATATTTCTCCATACATTTGCTCTTTATCAATTACTAAATCTAGCGGATCTTCGATTACGACACCGCTTGCGCCAGTTTCGTGCAAAATATTTGAAATCGGCTCAATTGCTTCGTTCGTTGTATGGATACAAATTTCTGACCATTTCAAAGGACTCACTCTTTTCTTTCTTTAATTGGATAGATAGCTGTTATTAAGTAAAAAAGGAATTATGTGTGCATGGTAAAAATATTTATTTTCTACTTTTCCTTGCCACATTGTAGCATACAGGTGCGTTTATTCCCCTTTAAAAGCTCGTTTGAAGCGTTGGAACAGTGAATCTTCTTGTTCTTCTGTCGCTTCATTTCCTGCGATTTCATTAAATTCTCGTAATAGCTCTTTTTGTCGGTCTGTTATATTTGTTGGTGTGACGACACGAACCTTAATATGCTGATCACCATTTCCATATCCTCTAACGTTCGGTGCACCTTTTCCTTTTAAGCGGAATGTTTTACCTGTTTGTGTACCAGCAGGCACTTTTAGTTTTACCTTTCCATGTACAGTCGGTACTTCTACCTCATCACCAAGCGCTGCTTGGGCAAATGTTAACGGTAGTTCACAGAAAATATGATCGCCTTCACGAGTAAAGAAATCATGGTTCCTTACTTGAATTACGACATATAAATCTCCTGCTGGACCACCATTTTTTCCAGGCTCCCCTTTTCCAGATACACGAATTTGTTGACCATCGTCAATACCGGCTGGGATATTAATGTGGATTTTTTTGTTTTTCTTTACAGAACCTTTTCCATTACAGGTAGCACATTTCTCTTTGATCAGCTTTCCTGTACCATTACAATAATGGCAAGCTCTACGATTTACTACTCTTCCAAACGGTGTATTTTGTTCGGTATTTAATTGACCGCTACCATGACAATGTGAACATGTCTCTGGTTTTGTCCCTGGCTTCGCTCCAGAACCATGGCATGTACCACACTCCTCGTCTTTAGGGATTGTGATATCAGTCTCTTTACCAAATATTGCTTCTTCAAAATATAGTATTAACGTATATTGTAAATCAGCACCTTGCTGAGGCGCATTTGGATCGCGTCTACGTCCTCCGCCCCCACCAAAGAACATATCAAATATATCACCGAATCCACCAAAGTCCTGCGCTCCGCCAAAGCCACCAAATCCTTGATTTCCAGCTGCATGACCGAACTGATCGTATTGCGCACGCTTTTGATCATTGGATAGTGTTTCATATGCTTCTTTCGCTTCCTTGAATTTGTCCGCTGCATCTGGCTCTTTGTTTACGTCAGGGTGGTACTGTCTCGCTAATTTACGATAAGCCTTTTTAATCTCTTCTTTCGATGAGCCTTTATCAACACCTAAAACTTCATAATAATCTCGTTTTGACACTTACATCACTCTCCCGATCACAATTACATATAAATTGAGGCGTATTCCCTCCAAGTGTTAGCCGATCTATACCGTGTCACTAACGCTTCTACACACTACTTTTTTTCTCATTAGTATAAATTCCCTCTACCTTGCAATAAAAACTATCATACCATTAGAAAGTTTTCCGTGGCAAATGGATTAAAAACAGCTTCGTGAAAAAAAGTCAAAGCCAAGAAGGTCCTGACTTTGACTTTTGTTTTCACTAAACGTTTATTTACTTACTTTTTATCCTCGTCATCGACTTCCTGATAATCAGCATCCACTACATCGTCTGCATTTTCTTGACCAGCTTCACCTTGTGCTTCTTGGTTTTGCTGTGCCATTTGCTCATATAGCTTTACAGATAGCTGTTGTACTTGTTCTTGTAGCGCATCTTTTTTCGTTCTAATTTGTTCGATATCATTGGATTCTAACGCAGCCTTCAATTCTTCTTTAGCAGCTTCTGCTTTTTGTTTTTCCTCTTCAGAAACTTTATCTGCTAAATCTTTGATTGTTTTATCTGTTGTAAAGATTAATTGGTCTGCTTCATTACGAAGTTCAACCTCTTCACGACGTTTCTTATCGGCTTCAGCGTTTTCTTCCGCTTCACGTACCATTTTTTCTACTTCTTCATCTGATAGACCAGAGGAAGATTTGATGGTAATCGATTGTTCTTTATTGGTACCCATATCCTTCGCACGCACATTTACAATACCATTGGCATCAATATCGAAGGTAACCTCAATTTGTGGAACACCTCTTGGTGCTGGCGGGATATCAGTTAATTGGAAACGACCAAGTGTTTTATTATCTGCAGCCATTTCACGTTCACCTTGTAGGACATGGATATCTACCGCTGTTTGGTTATCAGCAGCTGTAGAGAACACTTGTGAATGACTAGTTGGAATAGTTGTATTGCGTTCAATTAATTTTGTAAATACTGATCCCATTGTTTCGATACCTAATGAAAGTGGTGTAACGTCAAGTAATACAACATCTTTTACATCACCCTGTAGGACACCACCTTGGATAGCAGCACCAAGCGCTACTACTTCATCCGGGTTGACACCTTTAGAAGGATCTTTACCTATTTCTCGTTTGATTGCTTCTTGTACAGCAGGAATACGTGTAGATCCACCAACAAGAATTACTTTATCAATATCATTTGCTGTTAAATCAGCATCACGTAATGCTTTACGTGTAGGAACCATCGTACGCTCAACTAAACCTGCAGATAATTCTTCAAACTTAGCGCGTGTCATATTCATTTCTAAATGTAGTGGTCCTGCTTCTCCAGCAGTGATAAATGGTAGTGAAACTTGTGTTTGTGATACACCAGAAAGGTCTTTCTTCGCTTTTTCAGCAGCATCCTTCAGACGTTGCATTGCCATTTTATCTTTGGAAAGATCAATACCATTTTCTTTTTTGAATTCTTGAACTAAGTAATCGATAATCACTTCATCAAAGTCATCTCCACCTAGGCGGTTGTCCCCCGCAGTTGCAATAACTTCAAAAGTACCATCGCCAATATCAAGAATCGATACGTCAAACGTACCGCCACCTAAGTCATAAACTAAAATCGTTTGATCTTGGTCACTTTTCTCAATACCATACGCTAATGCAGCTGCTGTTGGTTCGTTTATGATACGCTCCACTTCTAGCCCAGCAATTTTACCAGCATCTTTTGTTGCTTGACGTTCTGCATCATTAAAGTATGCAGGAACTGTAATAACAGCTTTTTCTACTTTTTCACCAATATAGTCTTCTGCATATGATTTCAAATACTGAAGAATAATAGCGGAAACTTCTTGAGGTGTGTAATCTTTATCTTCCACATTAACCTTATAATCTGTTCCCATATGACGTTTAATAGAAAGAATTGTATTTGGGTTTGTTATGGCTTGACGTTTAGCAACTTCTCCTACTTGTCTTTCACCATTCTTAAATGCGACAGCAGATGGTGTTGTACGATTTCCTTCTGGGTTAGGTATAACTACCGCTTCCCCACCTTCCATTACTGCAACACATGAATTTGTTGTTCCTAAGTCAATTCCAATGATTTTACTCATAGCTATTTCCTCCTTGATTGCTTACTTCAACTTTTATTTATTTACTTTAACCATAGCTGGTCGAATAACGCGATCCTTTAATACATAACCTTTTTGTAATTCTTCCACTACTGTGTTTGATTCCATTTCGTCGTCCTCAACCTGCATAACAGCCTGGTGAAGATTCGGATCAAATGGTTTACCAACAGTTTCAATCTCTCCAACACCTTGTGATACTAGTGCGTCTTTTAGCTGTCGATAGACCATGGATAGACCATCCAGTAATCCTTTATTAGCGTCCGTTACTTCTACATTCATGGCACGCTCAAAATTATCAATCGCAGGGAGAAGTTCCGTTACGAAGTCCTGTGCCTTATATTTTCGATCTGCTTCTTTTTCTTTTTGGGTACGCTTTTTAAAATTATCAAATTCAGCTTGTGTTCTTAGTAAACGCTGATAAATCTCGTCCTTTTCCTGCGTTACACGCGCTAATTCTTGCGCCGTGTTGTCAGTAGCTTCTGTTTCTTCTTCATTTGTTACTTCATCTTCAACTACATTCTGATCGTCTACTTTCACATCAGTAGCTTCTGTTACATTCTCTTCTGCAACCTCAGTTGAATTTTTTTCTTCCAAACTAGGCACCTCCAAAATTGCTCAGCAAAGTGTTTTTTAAAATTTACTTGCCGTTGTTTTTATACCATAGGTACAATGCATCTGTCATTTCATTTGATAGGGCATTTAATAATGTGATTACTTTACGATATTCCATTCTTGTTGGTCCGAGTAGTGCAATCGTACCCATCTGGTCATTACCTAAACTGTATGAAGCGGTAATCAGACTAAAATCTTTAATCGCATCTATCTCGTTTTCAGTTCCAATTGTTACCTTGATCCCGCGTTGAGGTGATTTTAAAAGATTAACCACTTGATCCTCGTTTTCCATCATTCGATAAAAGGATCTAATCTTATTGATATCATTAAATTCTGGTTGCATTAGTAGATTTGTTCTTCCACCAATATATAATTTAACTGGTTGCTCATTAAAGAAAGCAGAGGCAAGATATTCGTAGGATTTTTCAAAATCCTGAACATACATTTTCATTAAATTAATAACCTCAGAATTTAACACTTCTGGCAATCTGGCAAGGGAAACACCTTTCAATCGATCATTTAGGATATTTACCATTTTTTCTAAGTCCATGGAACTTATCTCAGCTGGAATTGTAAAGGAACGATGTTCAACATGCCCAGATTCGGTCACCAGAATCGCAACAGCGGTATGATCAGATATTGAAACAATTTGAAGCTGTTTCACCTTCGTTTCGAAAACCTCTGGCCCCAATATAATGGACGTATAACTCGTTAAATCAGATAGCACCTCAGCAGACTTTTGAACAAGCTTTTCAAAATCAATAAATTCCCCCTGAATTAAATCGCGGATTATATTTAGGTTGCTCTTTTCCATTGTTGGTGCAATTACATGATCGACATAGTAGCGATATCCCTTTTCTGAAGGTACTCGCCCAGATGAAGAATGGGTTTTTTCAATGTAACCCATTTCTTCTAAATCAGCCATCACATTGCGAATGGTGGCAGCACTATAGGAAATTTGATCTTTTTTTGAAATAACACGCGAGCCAACTGGGTGAGCTGATTCAATAAAGTCATCGATAATAACTTGCAAAATCAGTAGTTGCCTATCTGTCAACATAATAAATCACCCCTGTTAGCACTCTCATTACCCGAGTGCTAATTCTACTAATAAATTATCAAATCCTTATTTTTTTGTCAATTGACTTGCTTTAAATCCTGCTCATCTAAAAGAAAATTCTCAAACACTTCGTTTCCAAACAACACACCTTGGTCCGTCAAATAGATTGTCTCTTCTCCGTCCACTAACCAGCCCTTTTGAACCAGTGCTTTAATCTTTTGTTCATATAATTTCTCATGTGAAAAGCCAAACTTAGCTTTAAATTGTTTTTTACTGACACCACTTAGTTTACGCAATCCTAAAAATAATTCTTCCTCAATTCTTTCTTTTAATCCAATTGATTCTACTTTTAAAACCGGATTACCGTCAACCATCGCTTGTTTAATGTACGCTGGTAATGGTCGAATATTTTGGGTTCGTTTTCCAGGCAAATAGCCGCTTGCACCCGCACCAAAACCATAGTAATAATCATTATTCCAATAGGTTAAATTATGGTTGCTTTCAAATCCCGGTTTTGCAAAATTACTTATTTCATACTGAACCAAACCATTCTCGTTCATTTTTGATTTAAGTATTTCATACATTTGTACTTCTTCCTCTTGAGCCGGTCGATGTAATTGGCCTTTTTTATAGCGATTATAGAACATGGTTTTCGGCTCTATTTGTAACGAATAAGAGGAGTAATGTGGTAGTTGGAATGACAACGCCTCTGTTACCGTACGTTCAAATTGTGCGGCGGTTTGATTCGGTAAAGAATAGATTAAATCAATGCTAATATTCGCTAGATGCTGTTGGTTTAATAAATCAACCGTTTTGTATACATCTGCAACACGGTGTACTCTACCAAGCTCTTGTAGCATAACATCGTCAAATACTTGAACACCGAGAGAGACTCTATTTACGCCATAATCTTTTAAGAGCTTTGCCTTAGCCTCATCAAAATCTCCAGGATTAGCCTCTATCGTGAATTCCTTACAGTTTGCTACATCAAATTTTTGATTCACTAGTTTAAGTAAGGCTTCCAATTGGTTATGATTTAGCGCCGTTGGTGTTCCGCCACCAATATAGATTGTATTAACGTAATTTTTTTCGCCACTAACTTGAACATTAATTTCATTCGATAGCGCCTCAATATATTTTGTAGCTGATTGTTCATCGTAAAAAAACTTTGTAAAATCACAGTAGTGACAAATTTGCTGACAGAACGGGATGTGGATATAGACAGACTGGATAGACATTTCGTTTCACCTTCCTCAAGTAGTACGTGGCTTAAAAAGAAAAGGAAAACCTTTTGACAAAGTTCTCCTGTTCCCTTCATCTATTCATCATTCATTTTTAACACGGCCATAAATGCTTCTTGTGGGACTTCTACAGATCCCACCATCTTCATACGCTTCTTACCTTCTTTTTGCTTCTCTAATAATTTACGTTTACGCGAGATATCCCCACCATAACATTTTGCTAGTACATTTTTACGCATGGCTTTAATGGTAGATCGTGCAACAATCTTATTCCCGATTGCTGCTTGTATCGGTACCTCGAATTGTTGTCTTGGAATAAGTTCTCGAAGTTTTTCAACAATCTGTTTCCCACGATCATACGCAAAATCACGATGTACGATAAATGATAACGCATCAATCGTCTCACCATTTAGTAAAATATCCATTTTCACTAGCTTAGACGTACGGTAACCAATTAATTCATAATCAAAGGAAGCATAGCCCTTTGTATTGGATTTCAATTGATCAAAGAAATCATAAACGATCTCCGAAAGAGGAATATGATAAATTACATTGACACGGATATCATCTAAATATTCCATGTCAATGAATTGCCCTCTCTTTTTCTGTGATATTTCCATTACTGCTCCAACATATTCATTTGGAACCATAATCGTTGCCTTAACATAAGGCTCTCTGATTTCTTGAATCACTTGCGGATCAGGCATAACAGATGGATTATCGATAGAAATAAGTTCGCCATCTGTTTTTTCAACCTCGTATATAACACTTGGTGCGGTTGTAATTAAATCAATATTAAACTCCCGCTCAATACGCTCTTGAATTATCTCCATATGGAGTAGACCTAAGAATCCACAACGGAAGCCAAACCCTAACGCCTGTGATGTCTCTGCTTCATATTGTAATGCAGAATCATTTAATTCCAACCGCTCTAATGCCTCACGTAAGTCATTGTAGCGACTAGCATCAACTGGATATAGCCCACAATAAACCATCGGATTCATCCGACGGTAACCTGGAAGTGGTTCAGCTGCTGGGTTTGCGGCTAAGGTTATTGTATCCCCTACACGTGTATCACTCACATTTTTAATGGAAGCCGTTAAGTATCCTACATCTCCTACAGTTAGCTCCTGTTTCGGAACTTGCTTCGGTGTGAATACCCCTACTTCATTTACTTCAAATTCTTTTCCAGTAGCCATCATTTTGATACGATCGCCAACCTTAACAGAACCTTCTTTCACACATACATAAGCTACTACACCACGATAGGAATCGTATAACGAATCAAAGATAAGTGCTTTTAATGGCTCTTCTGGGTTTCCAACAGGTGCTGGAATTGCTTCTGTAATCCGCTCCAATATATCCTCGATCCCTATATTAGCCTTCGCTGAAGCTAATATTACATCATCCGGATCAATTCCAATAACATCTTGAAGTTCTTGTTTTACACGGTCTGGATCAGCACTTGGTAAATCAATCTTATTAATTACCGGGATAATTTCCAGTTCATTATCAAGAGCAAGATATACATTGGCCAGTGTCTGCGCCTCAATTCCCTGTGCTGCGTCAACAACAAGGATAGCTCCTTCACATGCCGCAAGACTTCTAGATACCTCATATGTAAAATCAACATGTCCAGGAGTATCAATTAAATGGAATATAAATTCCTCGCCACTTTTACTTGTGTACTGTAATTGGACCGCATTCAATTTAATTGTAATCCCGCGTTCTCTTTCTAAATCCATCGCATCGAGAATCTGTTCTTTCATTTCACGTTTTGTAACGGTTTGTGTATTTTCTAAAATACGGTCTGCCAATGTTGACTTCCCGTGGTCGATATGCGCGATAATTGAAAAATTTCGTACATTAGCCTGTTTTCTTGCCATACGTGCTGTTCACTCCTACCTGCCTTTTACCAATTGATAAAAGTACAAATTTTCCGTACTATTACTATTTTTATTATTTCGGTTGATTGCTAGGATGATTATAGCAATTGCGCCCTTTAGTTTCAAGAAGGAGTTATTGCTAGAAGAAAAAAGCCACTACCAAAGTAGTGACTCCTTTCCGATGATCTTAGATAAATAACTGTGAGATTTGATACATGATTTCAACGACAATATCATAAAACCCCTTTACAATTACTTCAATAAAGGATGCTGTCTTCTGGCTAAGATGATCCTGATTCATTTGTGATAACTCCTGTGCTACTGTCTCACTATCAACTATTTCTGTATCTTGGTTTTCTGACTGAGCTGTTTGGGAAATTCCTGATGATACGTCAACGGTCTCTTCTGCGATTTCTGCTGGAGGACCAGTTTGTTCAGAACGATCTATACCAACGATGGTTCCTATTAGAAAACAAACCACAAGCAATAATAATACTGAGAAAAATTTAAACACAACTGAACCCTCCTTTAGTCCGCATTGACCTTTTCGGCTTCCCAATAAAATTCACTAAATACCTCTGCTAACGCATCTGCTGACCGATATAATTCATCGAAATTATTATCCACGCCACCAATTTCAATTAGAACAGCATTATCATGTAAATCTTGGTTGAAAACACCATTTGTTCCCGGTCCTTTTTTTGGTGGTAATACCCCTCTACTTAAACCTGGATATTTTTCTTCCATGATATAATGTAGTTTAGTAGCCAATTCTAGGTTCTTTTCATATCCTTCATACTCTCCACCAATGACGAAAGCCACTTTTGCATATGAAACCCCGTCTATTTCTTTAGTTGTTTCTTTTCTCCCTAACGAATCCCGGTGAATATCAAAGACATACTGTATATCTTTATTCGTTGCAAAAGCTTCTTCCACACTGTCTCTTATTGCCGCATAAGATTGTGTATAATCCAAGCTTTGCTCATCTAATATTTTCATTGTGTCTGCATCACTAACAACTGTTCCAATCCCGTTGTTTCGTAATGTTTTGGCCAGTCGATCACTAACCATCGTGACATTCACTTCATTATGCTGAGCTAAATCTGGATTCGTGACCCCTGGTAAATGCGGTAGAAAGGACTCATAATTATGTGTATTGTAAATGTATACGACATTCTTTTCCCCTGTTGTCGGTCCATTATCATCTGGTTCTTCCGAATTATCTTCTTCTGGATCTTCATCGATTATCGCATCTCGATCACGTAATACATCCTCTAATGGTGGGGTAGATTCTACAGGGAGATTCGTGTAGTTCGTTCCTTCACCAGCAATAAATATTTCACTATCATATATCGAAAATCCTGGTAATTCATTACCGAGTAAGCTTCTTGGATCATTCGGTTTAATACTCGTTGCAATCTGCAACAAGGAAGCACTTAGTCCTGGCAATTCGGTATCCTCTGGTAATCCTTCGTAAAACGCCCTGTTTTCCATCCCTAACAGATAAACAAAGCTAGTTCCTTCCATACCACTTGTCCAATTAGTGATGGTATGGGAAGAAATCCGAAGTGTCGGAGAGATTGTTGTAAAGAAACCGATTAATCCAAACAAAAGCGTTATGATTACCATATAGATAAAACTTTTTTGAACTATTAAATAGAATGGTGATTTAGGTGTAACTCCATTCCTTCGTAGCATGCTTGTTCACCCTTTTTAAGTTTGTCTATAGTAAAATCTATGACGAAACATAAAAAGGTAGAACCAATACTCTCATAATTAACAAGATTTAATAGAGTTATGCATACAAGCCCGTTCTACCGTGAATACGATGCAAAGTTATCAACATCAACAGCCTCATGTAATGCAGCATTAATTCCATTTGCTAATAAGTGAGACATATCAATCATAAAACCGTCTACTTCTTTCGGGGTAACCATTAAATTATGGCCAATCGGGGTCAAAACCTCTGCAATTAATTTACGCTTCTCATCTTCAGGTAGATTACCTACGATACCCATAAATGTTTGGCGTTTTTCTTCATCTGGTAAGTCCTCTTCTGTAAACTTTTTGCCACCAAAGGACATGCTTGCTGGTGCTAATGCCTTTGATGGGCGATCCTTCTCCCTAAATTCCCGTCCGAAATGCTTTAGGAGAAAATCAATGGTATCACTCGTAATCGTGACCGCATCCACTACAGTTGGAACGCCAATTGCTAACACTGGAACACCAAGTGTTGTCTGGCTTAGCTCTTTACGCTTGTTTCCAACACCTGAACCTGGATGTATCCCAGAGTCTGAGAGCTGGATTGTCTCATTCACACGCTCAATGGAGCGTGAGGCTAATGCATCAATCGCTATGACAAAATCAGGCTGAAACTTTTCTACTATCCCAAAAATAATATTACTCGTTTCAATTCCAGTCACACCCATTACTCCAGGGGTAACCGCACCAACTGGTCGATATCCCTCCGAAACAGATTGATGCTCCAGTTTAAATAAATGACTCGTAACCAAAATTTTTTCAACGGTCATCGGTCCAAGTGCATCTGGCGTGACGTTCCAATTCCCTAACCCAACAATGAGACCGGTGCCGTCCTTGGGAATATTATTTTTCACTAACAATTGCTCTAGTTCTCGAGCAAGAATCTTTGCCGCATCCTCCTGCCGCTTCGTATCCTGTTTTTTTACACCGTCTGCATATATCGTTACATAGGAGCCAGGTTTTTTTCCAAGCAATTCCGCCCCTTCTGAATCAATTTCTACATACGAAATTTTAATTCCATTTTCTTCTCGATCCTTTAGCTGTACCCCTTTAATTTGATCTTCTTCTGGCGTTTCCTTCTCCACATACATATCCTTTGCTTCTACAGCCAAATCTGTACGAGCCTGAAATTTATCTGTTTGATTATCCATTATGATCGCTTCCTTCCATCGAAAAAGTCTTAAAATAGTAGATAAAATGCTATAAAATTAGCGTTCACTTTTTTCTTAAAATCATACGAATTATGAATGGATAAATAGATTGTTATTGAAAACAAGCTCCAACTTTGGTAAAATGTCTCTTGTTCAATGTAATGAACGTCTGAGTTTTTTTAGGAGGTGAAATATCACAATGGCTAACATTAAATCCGCAATTAAACGTGTTGAGGTAAACAATAAAAAACGTACTCAAAACCAAGCAAACAAATCTGAAATGCGTTCACAAATAAAGCTTGTAGAAAAATTTGTTGAAGCAAATGATGCTGCGAATGCAAAAACTGCATTACTAGCTACCATTAAAAAAATTGACAAAGCAGTGCAAAAAGGACTTATCCATAAAAACACTGGTGACCGTCAAAAAGCTCGTTTAACGAAAAAAGTTAACGGACTTGGAGCATAAACATAAAAAACGATCCCAATAAATTAGGATCGTTTTTTTAATTTCGTATCAATGAATATAATAACAGTTCGAAAGCTAATTCCTTTTCCATTCTTCCTTGCTTCATCACTGCATCTGTTTCAGCTAGTTTATTCATGATTGCTTCTAAACGCTGTACCGAAAACTTCGCTTCACGACTTAGTGCTACTTTAATCACATACGGATGCGCTCCCAGTTGCTTCTGCATTTGACCAGAGCTATAGCCTTTTTGCTTTAACAATTTCACACGAAGAATCATCCGAAACTGAAAGGCTAATAATCCAATTAAAGCGATAGGTTCTTCCTTCATTTTTTCTAAATCCTTATAAATCGTAATCGCTTTAGGTAAATTCCCTTCAATTACGGCATCAACTAGTCGTATCCCCGTATTATTGATGGTGTGAGAAATTAATTCTTCTGCAATTTCTTTTGTGATCGTCCCACCCTCACCAGTATACAGTGCGATTTTTTTTAATTCATTCTCAATCATATTCAAGTCTGTTGACAATTCATTCTCAAATATTTGAAAGGCATCATCAGCGATTGAAATGTGTAATTGATTGGCTAAATCCTTAATCCAATTCGTTAATTCATATTCTTTTACTGGATTGCACTCTGCAACTAATGCCCGTTGTTTTAATTGCTTACTTACTTTTTTTCGTTCATCGATTTTTTCATAAGGTGCAATTAACACCAATATCGAATAATCTACCGGGTGCTCCACATATTGCTCTAATACACTTAATTGATGCTCAAATGGTAATTTATCGGGCTTTGCTTTTAAAAACGTTGCATTTGTAGCGACCACTAGCTTACGGTCTCCAAAAAATGGGTATGTCTCCACATCGGCAATAACTTCTTGGATAGAGGTCTCTGTTAAATCGTATGTAGATAAATTTTCATCTTCCGAAAGAATACCCTTGATCACCATATCCTTGATTTGTTGGATAAAATAATGCTCTGTTCCATATAATAAAATAACTTCAGGTATATTTTTCTTTTTTATTTGCTTCACAGCTTCACGATACGTCATGCTATTCACTCCATTTTGATATATACATAATGGTAAAGGCTCTACTTGTGAATAGCAAGAAAAACCTGAGAGGGAAATTCGTAAAAAGGTTAGCTCCAACGGAATTCCCCTCCCTATCTATATGAACGTCTATCATGTTGCCCTAGAAACAACTGATAAACGATGTTTTTCTTTCCTTTTTAGCATGACCTTTCTTGTAAAAAGTATAGTTGTTAACTCTTTCTAATTTTGGGGATGCATAAAATTGCGACTTTTTCTTGTCAAATGTAGATTTTTTTATGTAAATAATTTATACTATTAGGTGAAATAGGAGGGTTAGCGATGAATGAATTTGAACAGGATCCACAATCCAAAAATAACGATGTAGTTGATTCAATTAAAGGATTTTCGTTTTCTTTAATTTTCTTCCTTCTAATTTTTGTGATTGGTGTTATTATTAGTGTCGTTGGTTCTTAATACATATGAAACGTAAACCGTAACAAGAAGAGACTGGTTTTAGTACCTGTCTCTTCTTGTTTTTTTGTCTAATTTCTATTCCTATCCTATGGTAAAAAACGATAAAATGTTCCGGCACCATCATCCGTAAAACGATATTGAATCGCACCATGTTGATCTGTTCGGAGCACGATAATTCCTTCCTCGGCAAGTAGGTCAATGACTTCCTTTGTCGGATGTCCATAGGAATTTCCTTTACCGACTGAAATTAAAGCATACGAAGGTTGGATTGATTTCAAAAACTGAGGATCACTTGAAGTGTTACTACCATGATGAGCAACCTTTAAAATATCAATATTGATATTCGGATAGCGATTTAAAATAGCTAGTTCCGCTTCTTTATCAATATCACCACTGAATAACCAATTTTGCTTCCCAAGTCTAACATCAAATACTAACGAATTTTCATTTGTTCCATTTCTATCTACCCCTGGTGATCGAATGGTAAACCTGTAGTCTCCTAACAATAGCTCGTCACCTTGGTTGACACGAATCACCTCAATTCCCTTTTCACGCCAATACACTACTGTCTCTGGATCAAGGGAATAATAAGAACTAATAATAATTTTGTCGACCTCAAAGTCTTCCGTAATGAAATTCACACTACCTACATGATCAATATCCTCATGACTAACAAAAATCGCATCAATTTTCGAAATGCCACGATACTGAAGATACGGCTTAATAATTTGCGTGTAGTTCGTTTCCTTTGGCTCCATATCTTCGAACGAAAAAGATGCCCCAGCATCTACCAAGATAGTCCCTTTCCGATAAGGTAATTCCATAACAAAGGAATCCCCCTGCCCAATATCAAGCATTGTAACCGTGCCGACAGGTGAAAAATAGGGTCGAATCACTAAAAATACGATTACAAGTACTTGCATAACCCCATATTGTACAGCACGCACCACACGCTCTCGCTGTAACGAATACATAAATAGAAGTAAAACTACATAATAAAAAACAATTACTATTCCAGGAAAAATACCCGTAATGAACGGAAAATAGCTTGTCTGATCAATAACGTCCAATAGCCGTAGAAATAACAGTTCATGAATCCAGGAAAAGAATTGATCTAAAATGGATGATACAAATGGGATTGGTGATAGAAATAAAAGGATAAACATTAAAGGAATAACAAAAAACGAAAAATATGGTACAACAATGATATTGAGAATTATTGATAGTGGATTAAAATTATAAAAATAGAGTATTTGTAACGGGATAATCACAAGCTGCGCAACAAAACTTAATTTCAATAAGGTAATAAATGGTGATGTACTATTTGATAGCCACTTTCTGGATAATATAATACCAAATGAAACTAAAAAGGATAGTTGAAAGCCGACATGATAGATGATGTAACCATCCACTACTAGCAGGCAAAGAAATATAATACTAATGACATCGGTTATTGAAATCGTTAGCTTTAGTTTCTGCACACAAATTACAAGAAGCACCATTAAGCTCGCTCGCCAAATAGACGGTTCACCACCGGCTAAAACAGCATAAATTGGCAAAAAAACCATCATAATCCACATCGACTTTTCTCTCGTAACTACGCCCATCCTTAAAAAAATAAAGTACACGAACCCTACCACTAAACCAATATGTAGACCGGAAATCGCGAGTAAATGGGAAAGACCCCAGCGTTGGAATAGCTCCTCTGTATCTATTGGGATTCCACCGTCATCACCAAGTACAAGCGCATTCAACCATGAGCTAGTTGAATCACTATAATGGGTAGAAACATATGTCATAAGCTTTTCACGCAGGGAATATAACACGGACAGCTTGGAGGCGCCTGTACAACTTACATCCGCTAGCGAATCTAGCACTAGTTCGTAGTGAACACCACTGGAGGCTAAATAGTGCTGAAAGTCGAATTGCCCCGGATTTCGGGCACCCTCAGGCTGTCCTACTTCTCCATTAAGTTGACATATCGCACCATACTTAATTGTAGAAATTTCCTTTTTATTTACTGGCGGATTAAATAAGGTGGCTTGAAGTAATTGGTTGGATTGTTCATCCCGAATCCTAAATTGGAGAACAGCATCCGTGGTAGAAACTGGACTGCTAATTTTGCCGGTGACGGTCATTTCTTGGCTTTCTTCAATGGTATTAGGAGTAGAGATGGAAGGGATATAATAGGAGAAAAATAAGAAGCAGGTTAGGGAAATTACGATTGGTAGTTTCCCTAACCGATTGGTCTTATATAAGACCACAAACCAAATAAGTAATCCAAACCCAAACAATAAATTATCAAACATCTTTACAAAGATACTTGCCAAAGCAGCAATATCAGCAACATACCAGTACCCTTTCATGGAAACCGCACCATTGTAGCACTATCGCTGAAATAATTCATTTGCTTCATCCCTTAAGGATGCTAGTTCGGTTTGATCGACCGCTTCTGTGTCAACTAACGCAAGTAGCTTCGTAACGAAGTCGTTCTTCTCTTTAAATTTCATATCAAGGGCTAAGTAATCTAATTCAACCTTCTGTGTTTGAACCCCTGCTTCTTTGAACAATTGAAGTGCATATGGATGATTTTTATAATCCTCGGCATAATAGACGGTTCGAATTCCACTTTGAATTAATTGTTTGGTACATTGTAAGCATGGAAAATGCGTTACATATACATCGGCATTTTCCGTTGGAACACCGAATTTAGCGCATTGTAGGAGTGCATTTGCTTCTGCGTGGACCGTTCGTACACAATGGCCATCTATCACATAACAGCCCTCATCTACACAATGAACATCACCTGAAACACTTCCATTATAACCACCCGCTATAATTCGTTTATCACGAACAATTGTCGCACCTACCATCAGTCTGGTACAGGTACTTCGAAGTGCTAACAATTGACTTTGCGCCATAAAATATTGATTCCATGAAATTCTTTCCATACGCGTCATTCCTCCCCTATTGTCGTTTCTAGTTTACCGCTCTACTATTAGTATCGTCAAACAACTACGGAATTTGTATCTCCTCTTGAATGATTTCTAGTGTTTTCTCCCCAATCCCAGAAATCTCTAGTAAGTCCTCTAGCTTACTAAACGTTCCGTATGTTTCACGATGTTCAATGATGGCTTTTGCTTTTGCTGGTCCTATTCCTGTTAGTTGTTGTATTTCTTCCTCGGTCGCATAGTTAATTCTTACTTTTGCATGTTGAGCATCTCCAGCACTATTTTGCACCGTCTCGCCTTTTTCTGGCACCATGAGGACCATTTCATCAAATACTTTTTGTGCAAGATTTATTACTGTCTGATCAGCTACTTCTGTAAATCCACCAGCCTTTTCTATTGCATCCTGCACCCTACTATTCATTTCTAATTGATACACGCCTGGTGCTAGAACCGCCCCTTTTATATCTACTAAAATTTCACTAGTTGTTTCCGCTTGTTCCGCTTGTTCATCTTCCTGGTTAGCTGGCTCAACTGGTGCAATCGGGGTAAGCTCGGAAGTAGACGCATCCGGCATCGAAAAGACAACAATAATCGTAATCAGAACACCAATTCCAACAAGAAGGAATACCAGTTGTTTACGGATTAATTGTAGCAACGTAGATCACTTCCCAATTCGTTTCATATTAACCACATGATGTAGTCATCATACAAAACCTTTCCCTATGATGCAAAAAACAAAAAGGACGAGAAACTACTTAATCTCGTCCTTTTTTTGCGCTATAAAAAATATTCTTTCGGCATTTTCTTCTGAAAATGCCATTTCTACCGAAAAATCACCACAAATCTTTAAAATTTCGAAGCCACTATTTTCTAATAACTGCCTATATGTAGCAACTGAATAGGTTCTTTGGTGATGAGATTCATCAAATCGTACATAGTGATCCTTTTGTAAATGATAGAATGTGAGATCGTGATACATTTCACCTTCCGACTCCCCTGGATAGCAAAACCAAATATAGGAGCTATCATCGGTCACATCAGCAAACGTATGGTCAACTAAATCTTGCTCCACATGATGTAAGGAATGAACATCGAAGATAAATAAGCCATTATCAGACAATGCTTTATTTACATTTTTAAAGACTTGCTGTACATCCTCTTTTGCTGTAATATAATTCATCACATCACAATAGCTCACCACAACATCCATTTGTGAAATCCCAGCTAATTCTCTCAAATCCTGATGAATCCATCGAATAGTTTGGTTTGCAGCTGTTCCTTTTTGTTCCGCTATTGCTAACATATCAGCGGAATAGTCAACCCCTGTTACTTCATACCCATTTTCTGATAAACGAACCGTGATTTCGCCTGTTCCACAGCCAAAGTCAGCTACCTTTGCGCCTGAAACTTGATAGCTTTCTAGTACAGCTTCTGTAAAGGTAACCCATTTATCATAAGGGGCATCTTCCATGAGTTTATCGTACAACTCCGCCATTACTTGATGATATGCCATAAATTAATTGCCTACCTCAAGTGGTACTAGTGACGCATCTCCCCATAATCGTTCTAAATTATAGTAAGAACGTTCATCTTTATGAAACACATGGCAAACGATATCCCCTAAATCAACTAATACCCATCTTGCCTGATCAAATCCTTCAAGTCGCTTTACATGAATATCATTTTCTTCCATTTTGTCTTTTACAGCCCTAGCGATAGATTGTACTTGTCGTTCATTACTACCATGACAAATCAAGAAATAGTCTGCCACAAGGGAAACCTCACCTAAGTCAAGTGCGATAATATCTTCGGCTCTTTTGTCATCACATGCTTCAGCCGCTAGTTTAAGTATTTCCAATGAGTTTTTGCTCAATCAAAGTTCCTCCTTCTAAATGCTTCGTTAAATCATTATATGCATGAAATGTATCTGGATAAATACGATTTTTCTTTTGCATTAAATACTGAATAGTATTACGCGATACCATCCATGCACTTTTACTAAGATTAGTCTTTGCCATCTCCCGGACGTCATCCAGCCCTGGGAAGCTTCTTCCTGGTTCAATATAATCAGCCACAAACAGAACAAGTTCTAAATCACTCATGTGAGCTCTACCAGTCGTGTGATAATAAATGGCCGATTGGATTTCAGTATCATAAATCCCATATTCCTGTTCGATTAGGATAGATGCAACTGGGCCATGCCATAATTCATGGTGATATTGCAACAAATCTTTTGGTAAATAGCTTGTCATGATAATTCGTTTCATTTCTTCTAATGAACGGTATTTACAATAGTCATGAAAAATCGCAGCTAATTCGGCTTGCTCCGTAGATACATTATATTTTTTTGCAAGTTCAACGGCTGTATCTGCAACCCGTAATGAATGTTCAAATCGGGCTTTTGTTAAATGCGCTTCGACTATTTCCTTGGCCTCATTTATTTTCATACAAACCATGCTCCTTAATATACGTATGTACTGTCTCAGGGACTAGGTATTTAATCGATTGATTGGCCATTATACGGTCTCGAATCATACTGGAGGATACATCCACCATTGGAATTTCTACCTGGATAATGGGATATGTAGTCTCTAATTGATAACCTGCTCGCTTCACTCCAACGAAATTAACCAGTTCCTGTAACTCATCAATTCGATACCAATTCGGAAGATACTCCACCATATCTGCACCGATAATAAAATAAAATTCCGTTTCTGGATAACGCTTTTTAAGCTCCACCATCGTATCGATGGTATAAGACTTTCCAGATCGATCTATTTCTATTGTATTCAATTGAAACGATGCATGATTCGCTAATACCAAATTAAGCATTTCCCACCGACTAACTGCATCGGTTGCTGCTTCATGTTTATGGGGAGGCTCATACGTTGGGATAAACCAAACCGCTTCTAATTGAAGTGCTGTACGAACCTCTTCGGCAATAATGAAATGACCAATATGTGGCGGGTCAAATGTTCCACCAAGTATTCCAATTCGCTTCATCGATTTACCCCTTTACAAGCTAGTTATGGCAATTGAATTTCTTTATGCTCTACGGATTCTTTATATAATACAATATTGTTTCCGATTAATTGTACAATTTCTGCATCTGTTCCAGCTTGTAATTCTTGTGCAACTGTTTCCTTATCGTCCAAACAATTTTGTAAAATACTAACCTTTAATAATTCCCGTTTTTCTAATGCTTCGTTAATTTGTGTAATCATATTTTCATTAACCCCAATTTTCCCAACTTGAAAAATTGGTTTTAAATGATGTGCTTTAGAACGAAGAAATCGTTTTTGTTTGCCTGTAAGCATGGTATCACCCTTCTAATAATTGTTTAAGTTTAGTTTCCATATCGTTCATTAAAGGCTTATTACCAGTCCAAATTTCAAACGCATATTGGGCCTGATATAGTAGCATGGTATGACCAAAATGTAGGTTTACCCCTTTAATTGCTCCTGCTTTTAAAAACTTTGTCCAAATTGGCTGATAAATAATATCGCTAATAATGGCTGTATGCTTTACGTTCGTTAATGGCATCGGCATTTCATTTACATTTGGTTTCATGCCGATACTAGTCGTTTGAATAATTAGGTCATAGGTGGATAATTCTTGTTCTGCTTCTAGCAAAGACAAGATTCTTGTCGTTGTTTCTGACGCCTTTATTAACACAAGCTTTTGCGCGTTATCCAACGAGCGATTAGCAATATCAATGGTTTGGAATCCGCCATGACTAAGCGCATAATAAATCGCCCTAGCAGCTCCACCTGCTCCAAGAATTAATACACGTTTATCCTTGTTTTCAATCAAGTTTGGATAAGCACTTTCCAAGGAGCGGAGATAGCCAATACCGTCCGTATTGTAACCTATCAGGTTACCCTGGTCGTTCTTAACAGTGTTGACCGCACCAATCGCCTTTGCATGACTATCTAATCCATCTAAAAATGGAATAATAGTTTGCTTAAAAGGTAGTGTAACATTAAATCCGCTATAATTCTTGGACTTTACCGTAGCAAAGTTCCGTTCAAACTGATTGGGCTCCATTTCCTCTAGCGTATATAAACCTGTTAAATTAGTTTTAGCTAGAAATTGTTGATGTATCCACGGTGATAAGGAATGACCGATTGGATAGCCAATTAAGGCGAAGCGATAGTCCATTTTATCACCTCAAATCAACGATTTCCGAATTGAAACGGCTACTTCCTTTGGACTATGCGCAACAACCGTAGTATTATTTCCGGTAACAGTTACCCAACCTAAGCCGGGAAACACAATGTCCATTTTATCACCTGTTAAGCGATAAGCATTAGAGGTAAATTCCGGTAGTGTTTGTAAGGATTCCTCATCCGGAGGTGCTAATAATTCACCAACATGATTTTTATATAAATCATCTGCCTTTTCCAGTTTCGTGCGATGGATCGGTAATTGATTTGCAAAATAGCACACAAATGATTGTCGCTCGCCTTTGATAAAATCTAATCGTGCTAGTCCACCAAAAAATAACGTTTGCTCAGCATTTAATTGATAAACTCTTGGTTTAATTTCTTTGTTAGGTGTTATTATTTTCAAATCCTGATCAGAAATGTAATGCGCGATTTGTGTATGATTGACAATTCCCGGTGTATCTATGAGTGCAGAATCATCATCTAATGGTATTTCAATAAAGCCTAAAGTCGTTCCAGGAAAGTAGGAAGTGGTAATTACATCGGTTTCTCCTACAGATTGTTTTATCAAACGATTAATAAAGGTAGATTTCCCAACATTTGTTGTGCCAACAATAAACACATCTTGATTGTTACGGTGTAATTCTATTTGCTCTGTTAATTCATCTAATCCATATCCTTTAGCAGAAGAAATTAAAAACACATCCTCTACCTTTAATCCTAGCTCTTTAGCAGATGAACGGAGCCATTGTATTAGTTTACGTTGGTTAGTAGACTTTGGCAATAAATCCATTTTATTACCAACTAATAGTATTGGATTGTTCCCTACTATTCTCGGCAGGCTTTTAATCATCGTTCCATTCACATCAAAAATATCAATGATATGTACGACTAGTCCCTTCTTATCGCGAATCGAACTCACCATTTTCAAGAAATCATCATCATGAATGGAAACATCTTGTATTTCATTATAATGCTTCAAACGGAAACATCGTTTGCATAATATAGTTTCTTTATCTAATGACGCTTTCGGTGTATAGCCTAATCCTTTGGGATCTTCCGTTTGGATTTCAACGCCACATCCTAAGCAATGAATGGATTCCATTATTTATCCTCCCAGCTAATCTTACCTTTTCTTCTGAAATAGTTCATAATTTTACGTTCAATTCTACGGTTAAATTGTGTTATTTTTTCATCCGTCTGGACAATTGGGACCACAAGTACTGTATAAAATCCAGCCGAATTTCCACCTAACACATCGGTTAGTAATTGATCCCCAATAACAACTATTTCTTCTTTTTTCAATTCCATTTGCTTTGCCGCAACCTTGAATGCTCGTTTTAATGGTTTTCTTGCGCTGAAGACGTACGGAGTCCCGAGCGGTTCAGAAAACATTTTAACACGCTCTTCTTTATTATTCGAAATGATGGTTACTTTAATGCCATGATCTTGCATGGATTTAAACCACGAGACCACTTCTGGTGTGGCATTTTTGACATTCCATGCAACCAGTGTATTATCCAAATCGGTAATAATACCTTTTATTCCCTTCTCCTTTAGCAGCTCTGCTTTAATTTCAAAAACACTTTTCACATGTTCATTCGGTAAAAATTTACTTAACAATTGCTTACACCTCTTATAGGAATACTTTGATTTTTATACTAACCCATTTCACGTTTAATCCATACTATTTTCGGTAACTATACTAGTAATAGAAAAATTCCATGCATATTCAAAAATACCATAGATATGCTGTAGAAGGTAGAAATATGTAATTTTCGCTTTAAAAATGCAAAAATCGTTCGACAAATTCCTTCATATCTTGCATTGTGGATAACTTTATTCACATTATCAACAGCATTAAAACAAGGGTTACAGCATAATTTTATTGGTTATTCACAAGTTATCTACAGGTGGCTGTAGATAACGCACACCTTGTTCTACCGAATATTTCGTGTTACGTTATAGCTATCTTAAATTTGTGATAACCGTACATTCGATACCGTTTAGGAGGGCTACGTTTATGGAACATTTGTCAGATGAATTGTTAATTGAATCTTATTTTAAAGCAAATGAATTAAAATTAAGCCCTGATTTTGTTTCACTTATTAAAGATGAAATTTATCGCCGAGGTTTAAGTAACAAAATAAAATATACAAGTTAACAGATTTCGACACTCCATTTAAAAAACTTATAAATAGGAAGTATTGATAACAACTCTTGTCATTATTGTGAATGATAAGAGTTTTTATTTTTTACAATTTAAAAATATGGTAAGCTTTCTTAGAGCTATTACTTTATTACTTCCCTATTTTTATATAAAATAAGTATATATGCTCATCCAGAAGAAGGAAGTTCAGCATGATATGTTTCATATACCCCAATAGCTCTCCGTTCCAATGAGTTATTTAACTTCGTTTATTACATTACATAGTTGGAATAGCCCATCAGCATTTAATTTCACGAATTACAAATGCTAGGTAAGGGAGTCTTTCCTTTTAACCGATTACAAATATCATTATCGGAAATGTCTTAAGGTGATAAACACGAACTATTGATGGAACAAATAGTTCATCAGATATGGCTAGTCTTATTTTATAGGAGGTTTTTACGTCAATGATTTTCGCGGTATTTCTACCACTACTATTTGCTATCATTGTACCATTTTTGAGTAAAGCGAAACACAAGATTCATACAGGGATATTTGTTGTCTTTATCCCACTAGCAATTTTTCTATATTTCATTCGCTTTATTGGTGATGACTTCACTCCATTACAGCAAACTTATAATTGGATACCATCACTAGGTATTAATTTTGATTTCTATCTTGATGGTCTTAGTCTACTGTTTGTGTTACTAATCAGCGGTATTGGTACATTGGTAGTCTTCTATTCCATTTATTATTTACATGTTTCTGAGAAATTGGGACATTTTTATGTTTATTTACTAATGTTCATGACAGCAATGCTAGGGGTAGTATTGTCTGATAATGTATACCTGCTTTATACCTTTTGGGAGTTAACCTCCATATCTTCCTTCTTACTAATTGGTTTTTGGAACCACCGGGAACGTTCCCGCTATGGTGCCCAAAAATCAATGCTCATTACCATTTTTGGCGGACTCAGTATGCTAGGTGGTCTTATTTTACTCTCAATTATCACTGAAACAACCAGTATCCGTATGATGATTGAACAAGTTGATACGATTTTAACTAGCAATTACTTACCACTGATTCTAGTACTAATTTTATTAGGTGCATTTACAAAGTCAGCGCAATTTCCATTCCATATTTGGTTACCTGATGCAATGGAAGCACCAACTCCAGTAAGTGCCTACTTACACTCGGCGACAATGGTAAAGGCCGGGATCTATCTAATTGCACGTTTTTCACCTATTTTCTCGACGTATGAATGGTTCTTTATAATCGTGAGCATCGTTGGGATTGTGACGATGATATGGGCTTCTTATATGGCGGTTCGTCAAACAGATTTAAAAGGTATCCTAGCTTTTTCAACGGTAAGTCAACTAGGTATGATCATGGCCATGCTCGGATTTGGGACAGAAGCTGCTATATTTGCGGCGGTATTCCATATTCTTAATCATGCGACATTTAAAGGTAGCTTGTTTATGATTGCTGGGATTATCGACCATGAAACTGGCACGCGAGATATCCGGAAACTTGGTGGTTTACTGACATTGATGCCAATTTCAGCGACGCTTGCGCTTTTCGGTACATTCTCAATGGCAGGTGTGCCATTACCATTTCTAAATGGATTTTATAGTAAGGAATTATTTTTCGATGCAACACTTGATTTGGAACAATCAGGCGGTTCCTTCATAAGTTTTCTTTCCGAGGCAATTCCTTACTTAGCAGTATTCGCTAGTATATTTACCTTTGTCTACTCGATGTACCTCTTTTTCGGGGTATTTACCGGACCGAAAAAACTGGAATTACTGCCGAAAAAACCACATGAAGCGCCAATCGGTATGTTACTATCACCGATCGTACTTGTATTAGGCGTTATAGTAATCGGACTATTCCCGAATTTGTTGAATGGGTCATTATTAACACATGCCGCTCAAGCGGTTAATCAAGCAGTGGAATTAGAACATGTTCATTTTTGGCATGGTTTTGTACCAGCCTTGTATATGTCCTTAATTGTTGTGATTATTGGGCTCATTCTATTCCTAACCCGCAAAAAATGGAGCAACATCTATCACGTTCTTCCGGGTAAATTTAGTTTTAATAAGGTTTATGATAAAGGAATAGAAAAACTTGATACTTATAGTACTAGCGTAACCAATTCCTATATGACCGGCTCGCTGAAGCTATATATGTCCATTATTCTAGCTGTTATTCTGCTCGCAACATTTTTCGTCATGTATGCAACAGACGGATTTGTGCTAAAAACAGATAATTTAGCAGACATTAACTTAATTGACTTAGCTGTAGTATTTATTATGGTACTGGCAGCCATTGCTACCATTTTTGTTCATAATAAGCTAGCTTTAATCATTATTACTGGGATTGTAGGCTTTGGTATCTCTATCTTGTTCGTTATTTTCCGCGCACCGGATTTAGCATTAACACAACTAGTCGTCGAAACAATCTCGATGGCACTATTCTTGCTTGCCTACTACCACCTACCAGAACTACGTAAAATAAAAGATACTGCAAAGACAACGACCTTAAATACTATTCTTGCGGTCGGTATCGGTACACTTATTACGATGGTTGGAATCGCTGCTCATAGCTCAAATTGGTTTGCTACGATATCCGATTACTTTGTAGAAACTTCCTATAAACTTGGTGGCGGACATAATATTGTCAATGTCATTTTAGTTGATATGCGTGGACTTGATACTTTATTTGAAATTACAGTACTAGGTATTGCAGCCTTAGCTATTTATGGCCTCATTAAAGTCAGAAAGAACAAGGAGGCAGAGTAATGGAAATTATCATTCTTATCCTAGCTGGCATATTGTTTGCAACAGCTATCTACAATTTATTACAAAAACAATTATTACGTATTATTATCGGGACAGTCCTTCTATCACATGGTGCTCATTTAGTTATTTTAACGATGGGTAAGCTAAAAAGAGGTAATCCTCCCATTTTAGATGATGCGGTAACAACATATACAGATCCCCTACCACAAGCATTAATTTTAACGTCTATCGTTATTAGCTTTGGGATTACGAGCTTACTGCTTGTATTAAGCTACCGAACAGCTAAAGAAAATAATACGGATAACATGGAAGAAATGAGGGGTGAAACAAATGAGTAATTTAGCAATCTTACCGATTATCATCCCGATGCTATCAGGTATTATCGTTGCGTTTACTAATTCTAACGTGGCTGTTACAAGACTGTTAACGAAGCTATTTTCGATCATAAGTTTACTTGTTTCTGCCTATATCACTTATTCCGTATTTATCGATGGAACTATCATCTTGGAAACTGGTGATTGGAAAGCACCATACGGCATTATATTGGTTGCTGATGAGCTATCTGTCTTGCTATTACTAACAACCAATATCATCGCAGCCGCTGCTGCCTTTTACGCACCGCAATCGTTAAGTCTCAGACAAGAAAACCATTATTTTTACACCTTTTTTTTCCTATTGATTACAGGTGTATCTGGTGCCTTCTTGACCGGTGATTTATTCAACTTATTTGTATTTTTCGAGGTATTATTAATGGCTTCCTATGCTTTAATCGTATTAGGTGGCGATAAAGTCCAGCTTCGTGAGTCGGTAAAATATGTCCTTATTAATCTGTTCTCATCCGTACTCTTTGTTACGACTGTTGCGTTATTGTACGGAGTTGTTGGAACTGTTAATATGGCGCAAATTGCTGAACGAGTGGCTGAAGTAGAACAGGATGGAATTCTAACGACGATTGGAATATTATTCTTCTTTGTTTTTGGAACGAAAGCAGCATTATTTCCGCTGTATTATTGGTTACCGAAATCATATATTGTTCCTAATCCGGTTGTATCGGCTTTATTCGGTGCCCTGTTAACAAAGGTTGGTATTTACTCTATCTTACGGGTATTTTCACTTATCTTTATTCATCGAATGGACTATACACATGATGTCTTTATTTGGATTGCTGGGTTAACGATGTTATTTGGTGTCATTGGAGCATTGTCAACGAACAATATTAAACTAATTATTGCCTACAATATTATACCTGCCATTGGATTTATCATTATGGGAATCGGTATTTTTAACCAAGATGCACTTAGTGGTTCCATTTACTATTTGATACAGGATATGATTATTAAATCAGCTCTTTTCCTTCTTGTTGGAGTCATCGCTTATGTTGCGGGTACATCTGACTTAAAGAAAATGAAAGGTCTACTACATGATCATCCTGTCCTTGGTTGGCTGCTGTTTCTATCTGCGTTAATTCTTGCAGGTATCCCACCATTTAGTGGTTTTATCGGCAAGCTGTTATTACTTAAAGGTGCATTTTCAGCAGATGAAATTATCATCGCCATAATTGCACTATTAGCGAGTCTATTAATTCTTTACTCGGTTATGAAAATATTTATCCGCGGCTTCTGGGGCGAAAAGGATGAGTCGTTAAGCACCACGAAAAAAGCATCTGCTGGAATGATCATCCCAATTATTGGCTTATTAGCAGTCGCTGTCTTTCTTGGTATTGGTGCAGAATGGATATACCCTGCTATTGATGGTGTAGCCGAATATTTATTAGATCCACAACTTTATATAGATTCTGTGTTAAAGGAGTAAACGACTATGCCCTTTCAAATACTCATAAACTTAATTATTGCGATTATGTGGATGTTCCTTAGTGAATCCTATACATTAGCCAGTTTTATTGCTGGCTATATCTGGGGTATTCTATTAGTTCTTCTCCTTAATCGATTTATTCCAGGAAGATTTTATGGGATACGTGTATTTAAAATCGCTAAGCTTATCCTACTGTTTTTAAAAGAATTGATTCTATCAAATTTAAGTATACTTAAATTAATTTATACCCCAAAACCAGAGATTGAGCCAGGTATCTTTGCGATTCCACTTGAAGTGAAAAGCAATTGGGAAATAACCTTGTTAACCCATCTCATTACATTGACACCAGGGACGTTATCGGTTGCTCTATCAGATGACAATGCAACATTATACGTTCATGCGATGGATATTGATGAGGTTGATGAGTCCGTACGTGAAATTAAGGAGAGCTTCGAGAAGGCTATCTTGGAGGTGACAAGATCGTGACAGAACTACTAGAACTAACAGATTCCATCTTAGAGGTTACCATTACCATTTGCTCGATAGCAATTGCGATATCCTTAGTTCTGTTATTTTACCGTGTCATAAAAGGACCGACTAACCCAGATCGTGCGGTCGGACTTGATACGATTGGAATTAATTTAATGGCGCTTACTGGAGTGATTGCGATCCATTTGTCCACACCATATTTAAACGATATCATTTTGTTGATCGGGATCCTCGGATTCTTAGGTACACTTGCTACTGCAAAATACGTAGAAAAGGGTGTTATAATTGACCGAGATATGGATTGACATCATCATTAATATACTTATTATTGTGCTCCTATTAATAGGTGCCTTTGTAACCTTATCTGCTTCCATTGGTATCATACGGTTTCCAGATATTTATACAAGACTTCACGCAGCAACAAAAGCATCTACCGTTGGTGTCGCAAGTGTGTTAATCGGCGCATTCATCTATTTATATGCTAAGGAAGGAATTGTGAGTGGAAAGCTGTTAATTGGTATACTTTTCATTTTAATCACAGCTCCTGTTTCTGCCCATATGATTGGTAGAGCCGCTCACAATAGTGGTATTAAACCATTAACTAAGAATCGTACAGATGCTTATGAAGAGGCAATGCAAAAACAGAATAAGGCATAAAAATCGTCATGCAACATGACGATTTTTTTATATTTTACAACTCGTATATGTTTTCATGGACAGACACAAAACACGCCGTACCGACATAGTTTGATTATATAGGCTATAGCCCAGCCTGGTCAGGAGGTGTATGTGTTTGTCCGGAATTATGAGTGTCCTTGCATTACTAATAAAAGAAGCCCTATTCTTTGTTTCTTATGTAAAAAATCATGCCTTTCCACAACCCCTCTCCTCTGAGGAAGAGGCTAAATATATTCAGGAAATGCAAAACGGAAGTGAGGAAGCACGAAATAAGCTTATCGAACATAATTTACGGTTGGTTGCCCATATCGTAAAAAAATTCGAAAATACCGGAGAAGATATGGAGGATTTAATCTCAATTGGGACGATTGGATTGATTAAAGGAATTGAAAGCTTCTCTGTTGGAAAAGGTACGAAGCTTGCAACATATGCTGCTCGCTGTATTGAAAACGAAATACTGATGCATTTACGAGCATTGAAAAAAGTAAAAAAAGATGTATCGTTGCATGATCCAATTGGGCAAGACAAAGAAGGAAACGAGATTAGTCTTATTGACATTTTAGAGGCAGAAAATGAAAATGTTATCGAATATATTCAATTGAATATGGAAATCGAGAAAATGCAGGATTATTTTGCCATTCTAGATAAACGCGAAAAAGAGGTCATTACCTACCGATATGGATTAAACAATAAAAAAGAAATGACCCAACGCGAAATCGCAAAGAAGTTAAATATCTCTAGAAGCTATGTATCTCGAATCGAAAAACGGGCTCTAATGAAGGTTTTTCATGAGTATTACCGGAATGAGCGCAAAAGTTAACAAAACACATAAAAAATATAGAGGCTGTGACCCTGAACTAACGTAAATAACTGATTGCCAGAATGCCTATTGGTGTAAAATCTGAATAAGATTCTACACCACGAAGCGTTACACTTCTGGTTATGGTTATTTACGGTCAGCAGGCTTGTCACAGCCTCTATTGCTTACAAATACATTATGCTAACGCTCCTACCATCGTCATTACGATAGCGGAAGCATTTTGACTTGCTCTTTCTAAAAACGAATCGAATGAAATGGAAGATTCTTTTCCTGCTATATCCGATAACGCACGAATAACGACAAATGGACAATGGTAGTTATGGCATACCTGCGCAACAGCCGCTGCTTCCATTTCACAAGCAATCATATCAGAGAATTTTTCACGCACTGCTTGTACGCGTTGGGGATCTTCCATAAAAGAATCACCCGTTGCAATTAACCCAACTTCTCCATTGACATCAAGTTCATTTATCGCTGCAATTGCCTCATTAATAAGTGTAGCGTCTGCTTTAAAGGTTGGAGGCATTCCGGGAACTTGTCCATATTGATAATCAAAAGCTGTCACATCGACATCGTGATGCACTACTTCAGATGATACAACGATATCACCAACCTCAAGCTTGCTAGAAAATCCTCCCGCAGACCCAGTGTTAATCACAAGATTTGGTGCATAACGTTCCATAAGAATCGATGTCGCCATGGCAGCATTTACTTTTCCAATTCCCGATTTTAACAATACCACTTGTTTTCCATCGAGATTTCCATTGATAAATAAGCAACCAGCTATCGTTATTTCTTCCTTCTCTGTTATCTTATTTTGCAGGATTGCAATCTCTTCATCCATTGCACCAATTATTCCGATTGTCATGATGTTTTTTCCTCCTAGAACGTACTATTCAAACCGCCATTTTTGGTCATTTTCTTTTAACACTTCTACTAAAGTTGGTTGCCATCCTTGGTTGTCCATCCAGCTTAGATAGACACGATAGGTTTGTGTCTCAGAACGGTTAGAAACCGTACCAATAACTTTTTGATCGCCTCCGTTTTGAAGCCACCAAGTAATCATATCGCCCTCAGCCAGACCAGCAGCAAGCCGTATTGCGCTTTCCATCTCTACTCTATCTGTTGAGCCATCATCAAAGGTAGTCGTATGTGGTCCCGTTTGCTCCGTACCAATTGGTTGCCAATTTGCAGTATACGCATCAATTACATTTTCGTCATCTGCGATTGGCTCAGTTTGTTCTGTTTCTATATTCTCATTCATTGTTTCTTCATTACTTTCAGATGAATCACTTTCCTCGCTATCATTTGTTAGAGAACTATCCTCTTCTGATTCATCTTCTAAAGAGGAATCTTCTTCCTCTACATTCCCCTCTTGCTCCTGGTCATCTTCTGTTTCTGTAACATCCGTATTAGCGAGCTCAGTAGAATCCACAGGTTCATCATCCGGACCAAAAATCCAAAATCCGATTAATAGAATCACAAGTAGGCTAGCAGCAATCATTAATACGGATATTAATTTAGTATTTTTACGTCGTTTTTCGAATTTGTTTACACGAGAATTCCGATCAAAATCGTACACTCTATCACCCTCCCTATGTATACTTTATTAGCTTACCATAATTTCTATGCAAGTAACTATATTACAATCATTACTATATCATTACAGTTACTACGATAAAGGCTTGTCTACTAGCGAAATATAAGCAAAAGCGGAGCTATTCACTCCGCTTGTTTTACTCTATTTAACAGAAATAATTTTTACTTGGATTTCTCCACCAGGGGTAACCACTGCTACTTCTTCACCAATTTCGTGACCTAGTAAACTTTTTGCCATCGGTGAATCATTAGAAATTTTACCTTCGAATGGATCTGCTTCTGCGCTTCCAACAATGGTGTATGTTTCTTCGTCACCGTCTGGTAGTTCCTGGAAAGTTACCGATTTCCCTAAGGACACGACATTTGGATTTTGATTATCATTTTCAATGATGACCGCATTACGGATCATTTTTTCAACTTGTGAAATACGTGATTCTACAAATGCTTGTTCGTCTTTAGCTGCATCATACTCAGAGTTCTCAGATAGGTCACCAAAATCACGAGCGATTTTGATTCGTTCTACTACTTCTTGCCTTCTTTCCGTTTTTAAGAATAGCAGTTCTTGTTCTAATTTTTCTTTCCCCTCTTGTGTCATATAATAACTTTTCTCTACAGCCATAAAAAAACACTCCTTTTTCTATCTACTGCTACGAATACTTATGAAAGCGTTGCATGTGTCTAACACACGTAACTTAAAAAGTATGCTAACCATAACTATGGCAGATTTTATTTTAATTTTCAATACTTTTGTTCTAACTCTTTTCTTTATTTTTAGACAAAATCTGTTCAATTTTCGTTGCCATTATATCGATTGCTACGTGATTTTGACCACCTTCAGGGATGATGATATCAGCATAACGCTTCGTTGGCTCAACAAACTGAAGATGCATTGGGCGGACGGCAGTTAAGTATTGGTCAATAACTGAATCCAATGTTCTTCCGCGCTCCTTAATATCTCGGAATAATCGTCTTATGATACGAAGATCTGCATCCGTATCGACAAATACTTTTATATCCATTAAATCAACTAATCGTGGATCTTCTAAAATTAAAATACCTTCCAGAATGATAACGTCCTTTGGTTCAACCGTGATTACATCATTTGAGCGTGTATGTATTTTATAATCATATACAGGCTTCTCAATGGATTCTTGATTTAAAAGGGCATGAATATGCTCAATTAACAAATCATTATCAAAAGCAAGTGGATGATCATAATTTGTCTTTAATCTTTCCTCAAAAGGTAAATGACTTTGATCCTTATAATAATAATCCTGTTCGATGACTAATATGGTTTTATCGGTAAATCGCTGGCAAATAGATCTTGTTACAGAGGTTTTACCACTTCCACTACCTCCTGCAACTCCTATAACTACTGGTTTGTCTTGCATGATGAGACTCCTTCCCTATTTTCGATAGCTAATTGCAACCCCATCACCAATCGGTAATATTGTTGTTATAAAGCTTGGATGGTTTGCCAGCCATTCATTATATGCCTTTATCTTTTCCACCATTTTCTTATAACGCGGGTGCTCAAAATTTTCTTCCATAACATAACCTCTAAATAATACATTATCTGAAATAATAAATCCATTATTCGCAAGTAACGGTACGCTCAATTCAAAAAAGCGTTTATACTGACCTTTTGCTGCATCAATAAATACGCAATTAAACGTTTCGTGGTTCGCTTGCAATGTTGTTAATTCATCCAGAGCATCACCGTGAATTACTCGAATGCTATCTTGTTTGTTTTGTTTGGAAATATTCTCAACTGCTTGCTCATATCTAACGTCATCTCGTTCGATTGTTACAATTTCCGCATCTGGATAAGCTTCATTCATTCGTAACGCCGAATACCCAATAGCAGCACCAATCTCAAGGATACGCTTCGGTTTATTCAAGCGAATTAGTTGCATGAGAAAATTAATTCCAATCGGATCCATTATTGGAATCTTATCTAATGTTGCTTGTTTTTCCAATTCCTTTACCCATTCTTTGGATTCCGGTAAGTGGTTGATTAAATAGTTGGTAGCTTGTTCTTCCATCATTAACCCTCATTTGTACTTATCCTAATAGGATACATAATTTACCTAATTTTATGCAAAAAAACGGGAAATGTGACGTATTGCCACACTTCCGTTTTCCTTACTGAATATATTCTGCTTTATAAGCATTATGTTCTTCTAACGTTGTTGAATAGTAGATATTGCCTTGTCCGTCGTGTAGGAAATAATAGTACTCTGATTCCTCTGGATTAATTGCTGCTTCTAGTGCTGCTTCAGAGAAATTCGATATCGGTCCAATTGGTAGCCCATCGATATAATACGTATTAAATGGTGATTCTACCTCCGTATCAGATAGCAACACTTTTTCCTTATGACCGCCTATTGCATACAGTACTGTTGGGTCAGTTTGCAATCGCATTCCAGCTTCTATACGATTATAAAATATACCTGAAATTTTCTTGCGCTGGTCCTGTGTGACAGCTTCTTTTTCCACAACTGAAGCGAATGTCATTGCCTCATGAATAGATAATTCTCTTTCTGTGATTAGATTTAAATATGGTCCAATAACAGATTGGGACTTGTCCAGCATATTTTCAATAATGGTCTCTACTGGCGGATCCTCTTCATAAAAATCATAGGTTGCAGCGAATAGATAGCCTTCAAGCGGATGACGTAATTCTGGATTTAGAATATCCTCTGTTAAAATTGGGTAAGCCGCAATCAATTGATTGATATACTCTAAATCATCAACTTTATCCAAAAATTCCTCTTCAGTAATTGGTAATTTGCTTGCATAAATAGCAGCAATTTCTTCCATTGTTAACCCTTCTGGAATTGTAACGCGATATACAGGCTCTTTAATAATCGTTCCACTCTTTAAGGATTCAATTATTTCATCAAAGGTCATTGATTGTGTAAAAGTGTAATTTCCTGCCTGAAACCCTGATTCATTCTTGAACTTTATGTAAAACCGAAATATCATGGAGTTTTTAATAATATCATTTTCTTCAAGCACTTCAGCAATACCAGATGTCGATGAACCTAAAGGGATTTCAATTTCTATTCCTTTTTCATTTGATGGATCGACTGGTTCTAATGCAGATTTCACATAAATGTAACCAGAAATTCCTCCAATGACAAGGATAGTAATAATAGAAATAATAACAATTGCCACGACCTTACGAACGGTCCGAGCTTCTTCTCCTCTAGCAATTAAATTATCTCTAAAATTACCCGTATCTTTTCTCTTGGACATTCATCATACCCCTCTCATCCGGTATATTATACTAAAAAATGACAAGATACGCTAGGAGTTTCTAAAATACTTTACTAATCCTCACAAAGCCATTCTTAAGGCAAGAAAAAAGTAGGTATCCGATATCGACACCTACTTCCCTATTAGTAACTAATTGGCATTAATCTTGCAATTCCTCTTCTTCTGCCAACGTATTTAACATTTCTTCAACAATTTCCCACTCATCATCCGATTCGATTGCAAACAAGGAAAGGTCATCGTCTTCCTTTTCTTCGTAACGAAACGCATAAACCTCAACCTCTTCGTCGTCCTTTTGTTCTGCAGGTACTACTGCAATGTAGGAATTACCTGTTTCATCTACATCAAATGTAAATAAAACTTCAAATAAATGTTCTTCACCGTTTTCATCTGGAATGATAATGCGCTCTTTTTCTTCTATTGCCATGATTAAATCATTCTCCTTTTCATTTTTGATCGAGGTAGCCTTGTAAAATCATCATTGCCGCCATCTTATCGATTACCTTTTTCCGTTTCTTCCTACTAACATCAGCTTCTAGTAACACTCGCTCTGCTGCCATTGTTGTTAGTCTTTCATCCCATAGAATGGTTGGAAGGTGGAAAGCAGTCTCCAAATGTGCTGCAAAACGCATCGATGCTTCACCACGTTCGCCAATTGTACCATTCATATTCTTCGGTAATCCAACAACAGCCTTTTCAATCTCATGTTCTTCTATAATCTGCTTCAATTCTTGATCCGCAGAAGTGATTGTTTCTTCGTTCCAATGAATTGTCGTTAACCCTTGTGCTGTCCATCCTAATGCATCACTAACGGCAACTCCTATGGTTTTTGACCCAACATCTAATCCGATTATCTTCATTTATCTCGCCTTATATTGTTTCTCTAGATAGTATTTTACAAGCTCTTCTATCACTTCATCACGTTCAATTTTACGAATTAAATTCCTTGCGTCCTTATACCTTGGGATATAGGCAGGATCACCAGATAATAAATACCCAACGATTTGGTTAATAGGATTGTACCCTTTTTCTTGTAGTGCTTCATGCACAGTCATTAGAATTTCTTTGATATCTCGATCAAAGGGCTCCTCCGAAAAGTTGAATTTCATTGTTTTATCGATTGAACTCATCACGACACCTCATTCCACTTATTACCTCTGATTCTATTCTAACATGTTTAAAAGATTTAATATAACTTTTTATTTGCTAGAATTCAGGGCTAATCAGAAGAGTCTATACGTTACTGGATTGTTTCCCGTACATACTCTTTCGTATAGCTTAATGCCTGTGCCACTTTACTTGCATCCTTACCTCCAGCTTGGGCCATATCTGGGCGTCCTCCGCCACCGCCGCCACAAATCTGTGCAGCTTGCTTAATAAGATTCCCTGCATGTAGACCTCTATCAATAAGATCCTTTGAAACTCCTGCTGCTAGTTGAACCTTACCATCATGAACAGCAGCCAATACGATAAAAGCAGAACCCAATTTTTGCTTCAAATCATCTACCATTGTTCGCAATTGATTCATATCATTCACATTAACCTGCTGTGCAAGTACCGTTACACCATCCACTTCTTCCACTTGATCAACAAGAGATGATGCTTCAATTGTTGACAATTTTGCATGTAATGATTCATTCTCACGTTGCAATGTTTTGATGTCTTGGTATAACGCTTCTACGCGCCCAGGAACTCTTTCTTCATTTGCCTTGACTAGTTGAGCAGTAGCTTGTAATAAGGCTACTTTATTGGATAAGAATCGATATGCATGTTCGCTCGTCACTGCTTCTATTCTTCTCGTACCTGCTCCAATTCCACTTTCAGAAACAATCTTGAATAAGCCAATTTCTGATGTGTTCAGCACATGACATCCTCCACATAGCTCGAGACTATAGTCCCCGATTTTTACGACACGTACAACATCGCCATACTTTTCACCAAATAGCGCCATTGCCCCCATTTCTTTTGCCTCAGCAAGATTCTTTAGGCTAATATCTACAGGTAACGATTCCCAAATTTTTTCATTTACAAGCTGTTCGATTTTGTCTAACTCTTCTGTTGTAACAGCATTAAAATGTGAAAAATCAAATCGTAAACGTTGCGGGGCAACTAACGAACCAGCTTGGTTAACATGACTTCCGATAACATCCTTTAATGCCTGATGTAATAAGTGTGTTGCTGTATGATTTTTGATGATTGCATTACGCAATTCTACTTGTACAGCAGCTTGAACGGTCTCACCTACTTGTAGCTTGCCTTTCTCTACGGTAACATGATGGATGTTTTGACCTTTTGGTGATTTTTTCACATCGTTTACAGTCGCTAATGCTGCACCAGTTATAAGCTGACCGCGATCCGCAACCTGTCCACCACTTTCTGCGTAGAATGGGGTTTCTCGTAAGAAAATAAGAACTTCATCGCCAGACATCGCAGTTTCAACAGCTTCATTTCCTTTTATTATTGCAGCAATCTCTGTTGTTGTTGCGACTTTGTCATACCCAACAAACGCACTTTCAACTGCGATTTGTCCTAATATCTCATCTTGAACTTGCATGGAGTCGACTTTTTGACGAGCATTTCTAGCACGTTCACGTTGCTTCTCCATTTCCTCTTCAAACCCGACTTCATCTACGGTAAAGCCTTGTTCCTCAACATATTCCGCAGTCAGCTCTTTCGGGAAACCGTACGTATCATACAAACGGAATACTTCTTTCCCTGGAAATACAGTTGATTTTTTCTCTTTTTCTTTTTCCATGATTTCTGTTAGTATTTCCAATCCTTCATGTAATGTTTCATGGAATCGCTCTTCTTCGACCTTGATAATATTCTGGATAAAATCATGTTGTTTTAGTACTGTTGGATAGAAATCCTTCATAATTGATCCAACTGTTTCGACTAATCCATACATAAACGGCTTTTCAATGCCAATTTCTTTTGCGAAACGAACAGCACGACGAATTAATCTTCTTAGCACATAGCCACGGCCATCATTTGAGGGTAATGCACCATCACTAATTGCAAAGCTAACGGTTCGAATATGATCTGCTATTACCTTAAATGCAGTATCACTAGCCTTATCTTTCCCATAGCTGACCGTTGCTAATTCTTCGGTTTTCTTAATAATTGGCATGAAAAGGTCTGTTTCAAAATTGGTAGGTACGTCTTGGATAACCGATACAATACGTTCTAACCCCATCCCAGTATCAATGTTTTTCTTCGGTAGTGGTGTGTACGTATCATCTGGATTATGGTTAAATTGAGAAAACACAAGGTTCCATACCTCTAAATAACGATCGTTTTCACCACCAGGATACAACTCCGGATCATCCGGATCATTTCCATATTTTTCGCCACGATCATAGAAAATTTCTGTATTTGGACCACTTGGACCTTCACCAATATCCCAGAAGTTCTCCTCCAAACGAATAATACGTTCTTTAGGGAGCTTAATATCATTCATCCACATATCATAAGCTTCATCGTCCTCTGGGTGAACGGTAACTGATAATTTCTCTGGATCCAATCCTAGCCACTTATCATCTGTTAAAAACTCCCATGCCCACTGGATAGCCTCTTTTTTAAAATAATCGCCAATAGAGAAGTTTCCAAGCATTTCAAAGAAAGTATGGTGTCTTGCGGTATACCCAACATTTTCAATATCATTTGTCCGAATTGACTTTTGGGCATTTACAATTCTTGGATTATCCGGAATTACTCGACCATCAAAATATTTCTTTAAGGTTGCTACACCACTATTTATCCAAAGTAATGTCGGATCGTCCTGCGGCACAAGTGATGCACTTGGCTCTACCTTATGGCCTTTCTCTTGAAAGAAATCTAAAAACAGTTGTCTTATTTGTGCTGATGTTAAATTTTTCATTGAAATATCCTCCTTTTATTCACGATAAAAACGCAATAAAAAAATCTCCTCTCTGCAACACTGCAGGGACGAGATAAATCGCGGTACCACCCTAATTATGAACAAGACATTGTCCATCACTTGATCATGGTAACGGTATGAAACCGACGGGGATTAACCGTACTCTGGTTTAGCTTTCCATGGTTCAAATTTAGAATTTCTCACAGCCTAGGAAATCCCTCTCTTAAAAATCGAGCTCCATGTACTTAGAACCTTCATTGCGATAAATACTATTCTAGCGATATTATAGTTAACTTTTTTGTAAAAGTCAATCCGCTCGCACTATCTGGATAGCATGCTTAATTACAACATTTAAAATGGTTAACAATGGTACAGCAAAGATCATCCCAACGATTCCCCCAAGCTTGCTACCGAATAACAACACAAAAATAATAGCAACTGGATGAATTCTCGTACTTCTACCAACAATATATGGGGATAACAAATTACTCTCAATAAGTTGGATGACAAATACACCAATTAACACATACGCGACCATCTTGCCCGAAATCGTTAAGGCAATTAACACGGCTGGAATCGCACCAATTATCGGTCCAAAATACGGGATAATATTCATTAATCCCATAAACAATGCCAACAGTAATGCGTATTTTAATCCAAGTAATTGAAAAATCACATAGCTAGTAATCACGATAAACAAACACACCAGTAGCTGCCCACGGATATAGTTACCAAGTCCTTCATCAACCGCGTGGACAAGGTTACTAGCATTATTTCGATATTTACTAGGAATATACCTAGAAATATACCTTCTGATTTTGTCATAATCTTTCAGAAAATAAAAGACTAGAACAGGGATTATCGTTATCAAAATCACCATGTCAAAAATTTTAGTGACGCCGCCAATTAAATTACCAATAATACCATCTAAACTCATTTCGATTGATTGAATGGTTTCACTAATTTTATCATGTACCGTTTCTGGTAAAAATGAGGTGGATTCGTAGAGTTGGTAAACTAAAGATTGATACATTTCCACTAATTGCGGTAAGTACTCGTCTAAGTCTCTCAACTGATGGACAACTGCAGGATACACGCGATAAACTAAGTAGCCCACTCCCCCAAAAAACAAGAAATAAATCAATAGTATTGCAATACTTCTTGGGATGTTATAGAGATGGATTTTTTGTACGATTGGATATAATAAGTAGGCGATAAAACACGCAATTAAAAATGGAGCTAGTAGGCTCAATAAGAAAGAAAAAAACGCTTTATAATAAGGAAACAATTTCACCAGCAAAAATATAAATAAACATACAAATATCCCCAGAATAATCCAATACAAAAAATTGATAAGCTTCTTTTGGGAAAACATTTGGTACACCCCTTAGTATGAATTTTCGTGTTCGATACTAAAGGATTACCATTCTAGCTTTCTCTCTTCTTCTGTAAATAAATCATTAAGCGAGCTCAGGCTACCATCCGCTTCTACCTGGTGCACGGTTAACTCATTACCCGTAACCGACATTTCTACAAAACAGTTCCAGCAATAAAACTGTTGTGAGCCAATTTTCCCGATATCTTTACTACTACAATTAGGGCATCGCATGAACATATAATCTCTCCTGAAAAAATTTCGTAAGTACATGTTATGCTTTCCCGTTTTCGGTAATTTATACCTACCTACATAAAATCATATGGCGAAATCTCTTGTTCATCCTCTGCCGCTTCCACTGCTGCAGCTGGTATCCCGGTTAGTCGTTGATCTAATTGTTCCTTTAAGGACGTATAGCGCTTATTAGTATCTAGTGTTTGTATTCCTTGAAAAAATGCTTGTTTTTCCCCGCAAATAATTAAAGACTGTTTTCCTCTTGTAATGGCTGTATACAAAAGGTTTTTACGGAGCATGCGATGGTACGTCGACACAACAGGCAGAATGACAATTGGGAATTCACTACCTTGTGATTTATGGATCGAAATACAATAGGCATGCATGAGGTTAATATAATCTTTTCGTTCATAGACCACTTCCCGATCATCAAATAGGACAACTAATTGCTCGACATGCTCTACGTTTTCATCCTCCTCAAAGATGGCAACCACTTCGCCGATATCCCCATTAAATACATTATCCTCCGGTTGATTGACCAGCTGAATAACTTTATCACCAACTCGAAATACGACATCATTAGCCTTTACTTCCCTTTTCTTATTACTTTTAGGATTGATGAGCGTTTGTAATGCTTTGTTTAGTTGGGTAATACCCGCCTGTGATCGATACATTGGTGCAAGTACTTGAATATCCCGAACGTCTAACCCTTTGTCCATTGCCTTTTGAAACACTTGCGTAATAACATCAACCACATGATGCTCTCGACAATTTATAAAGGAAAAATCCTTATCATTTGTAAGCACATCTGTCGTACACGTTCCATTTTTTATGGCGTGTGCTAGCTGAATTATTTTAGAACCTTCTTTTTGGCGATATACCTCATGTAAGCTCACCTTTTGAATGGTATCATTTTCTAGTAGGTCTGTTAGCACTTGTCCAGGTCCAACAGACGGGAGCTGGTCCTCGTCTCCAACAATTAGCACCTGCATATCGGTTGGAATTGCTTTGAATAATTGATTTGCGAGCCAAATATCCACCATTGAAAATTCATCAATGATTAAAAACTTCCCACTTAATTGCTCGTGCTCATCCTTTTCAAACCCTTCACTACCATTCCACCCTAATAATCGATGAATAGTTAATGCTGGAAGACCTGTTGATTCAGTTAATCGTTTGGCAGCCCTTCCAGTAGGTGCTGTAAGAATAAATGGAAAGTCTGCCTGATATTCATAATCACTCGGGTCAATCGATTTTTTATAGATTGCCGCATATGCTTTAATAATTCCTTTAATGACAGTCGTCTTACCCGTTCCAGGTCCACCGGTTAGAATCATCAACTTCGATTTTAATGCTTGCTCAATCGCAGTGAACTGTTTCTTCCCATAGCTTAAAATCTCTTCTTCTTCAATACTTCCAATTATTTTCATTAAATCCGCTAAGGTTGTATTTTCCTCGACAGGATCTGAGATTAATCGTTTAATATTTGAAGCAAATCCATCCTCTGCATAGTATAGAGAGGGTAAATACACATTCCCATTATGCAAGATAAGCTTTTTTTGTTTATTAAGTTCTTCCAGGTTGGTCGTAATCTGCTCGTCGCTTAGAATAAGCTCTGGTTGACTAAGCAATCCCCCTACTTCTTGGAGACAGTTGGTTAATGGGATATAAACATGACCCTCCTGAACTCGTTTTTGCATGATATAAATACAAGCAGCCCCAATACGATTTGGACTTGACAAGGATAGGCCGTTTTTCCGTGCTATATCATCAGCTGTTTGAAACCCAAACCCATCAATATCAAATACAAAACGATATGGATCCTCTTCTAATATAGCAATGGCGTCATCCTTATAGTGTTCGTATATTTTTTGGGCCATTTTAAGTCCAATATTATAGTTTGCCAAATAAACAACTACATGCTCAAACCCTTGGTTTTGTTGCAGTGTCTCTGTAATTGTTTTGGCTAATTCCTTTTTTAACCCTGGCACCTGTGTCAGGACAGAAGGATCATTCAGAATTTTTGATACTGCCATTTCTCCTAAATGCTCTACTACCTTTTTAGCCGTTTTCTTCCCAATCCCATAAAACATGTCACTAGATAGATAGGAAATCAGACCGTCTTTGGTTTCTGGCACGAAGGTTTGATAAGACTGCACATTGTATTGCGTTCCAAATTTTGGATGTTTCTCCATCTGGCCAAAGAACGTATAGACCGTTCCTTCTAAAAGACTTGAAAAATACCCCTTTATAACGATTTCCTTTTCATCGTATTGGAGATTCGTTTCGAGTATTTTAACTTTCGCAATGGAAAAGTGCTCGATATCATTATGAAAGATAGTATATAAAAGCTCACCCTTTATATATTCTTCTCGGTCCATGTTTTGCTGGTTTTCCATGTAAACTACCTCTCCATCAGGATCATTTCGTATCAGTCAAACTTTGTTCCGCAACTTGCTTTCCATTAGCTGCTAATACATGATTCGGTTCATAGTGTAACGCATGATTAAAATGTGCTATTGCTTGTGTTGCATCATCTTGTAATAATGCGACTACACCTAAATTATACCATGCATCACTATGCTGCTTGTCGATTGATAGAACAGTTTCAAATACTTCCTTTGCTTCCGAAAGAAGTTCACTTTGTGCCAATGCAAGTCCATATTGAAATAAAATCTCGTGATCATCAGGGCTTAATTCCTTTGCACGGAGTAAATAAGGTAGAGCCAGTTTAAATTGTTGTTGATTTTGATGAGCCATCCCGAGCATGAAATATACATCCGCTTCCTCAAGACCATGCTTAATTGCTTCTAGAAAGTTCTTATGGGCTAAAACAAAATTCTCTTGCTCATAGTATACATTTCCTAATCCATAATAGGCCGTAGCTGCCTTCTCATCGAGTGAAATTGCCTTTTCAAAGAAATTTTTAGCATGGTCCAAATCATTCATATGTAGTAATAAATTCCCAAAATTAACGAACCCCAAGGGATCTTTTGGATTTTCTTCAATATAGCTATGAAACAAATTGGCTGCTTCTTCGTATTTTTGTTCCTTCATCAAATTTACTGCAGTGGCTATTTTATTCATATCCTATCTCCTTATCACATGATAAAACAAAAGGACCACGAATAACTTGCAAACGTGATCCTGCTGTAATTACCCGACATAATCTAAAACATTGTTTTGCTTAATCACTTTATCAATCGTTCCTCCACCTAGACAAACATCACCATCATAAAATACAACCGCTTGCCCTGGTGTTATTGCACGTTGAGGATCATCAAATACAACGTTAACATTCCCGTCCGCTAACACATGCACGGTAACCCCACTATCATCTTGACGGTATCGGAATTTTGCCGTACAAGTAAATGTTTCGGTAATATCTGCTGGATTAATCCAATTTAAATCAGTCGCAATTAACTCATCAGAATACAAGCTGTCATTACTAAATCCTTGTTCGACATACAGAATATTGGCTTGTAAGTTTTTTCCTACGACAAACCAAGGATCACCTGCTCCACCAATACGTAGTCCTTGTCGTTGCCCAAGCGTATAGTACATTAAACCATCATGTTTACCCTTCACTTCTCCAGATAAGGTTTGCATCTCACCTGGTTGAGCTGGTAAGTACTCACTCAAAAATTCTTTGAAGTTACGCTCCCCTATAAAACAAATTCCTGTACTATCTTTCTTCGTCGCAGTTGCCAGACCATGTTCTTTGGCGATTTCACGCACCTTCGATTTTGGTAAATGTCCTAATGGAAACATCACCTTCTTTAAAGTATCACTCGACAATTGATTTAAAAAATAGGTTTGGTCTTTGTTGGAATCAACACCACGAAGCATTTCGAATTTCCCATCTGTTTCACGTATTTGTGCATAATGGCCGGTAGCCAAATAGTCCGCACCTAAATCAACAGCATAATCCATAAATGCCTTAAATTTAATTTCTTTATTACACATAACATCTGGATTAGGTGTTCTTCCAGCCTTGTATTCATCTAAGAAATACGTAAACACCTTATCCCAATACTGTTTTTCAAAATTCACTGAGTAATACGGAATATCCAGTTGGTTGCATACTCGTACAACATCATCAAAATCCTCTGTTGCCGTACATACACCAAATTCATCGGTATCATCCCAGTTTTTCATGAAAATACCAACTACATCATAGCCTTGTTCTTTTAACAGTAATGCTGCAACGGAGGAATCTACTCCACCACTCATCCCAACAACTACTCGTATATCTTTATTATTTTTCATCATAACCACCTTACTTTACTAAACGCTTTACAATTTTCGCTACTCGATGTGCTGCTTCTAACACATTTTCCGTAGTATTAGCAGCACCGAAACTAAATCGAATCGAATTCGTTGTACATGGATTATTCTCACCATAAATCGCCGATAATACATGCGATGGCTCCACAGATCCAGCGGTACAAGCACTACCACTTGAGGCAGCGACACCATCCAAGTCAAAATTCGCAAGTAGTTTTTCCACATTCGCTCCGGGAAAACTAATATTAACAATGGAAGGAACTGTATAATCTATTTCTCCATTTATGTTGAAATTAACTTCCTCTTCGGTTAATGCCTTTAAAAACTGCTGTTTATATGCTCCATATGTTACGTACCGATTTTCTCTCTCGTTTAGCATAACCTCAACAGCAGTTTTAAAGCCCACTGCACCAACAATATTTTCCGTACCAGGACGGCGTTTACGCTCTTGCTCCCCGCCAAATTGTAACGCAGCAAGATTCGTCCCTTCCTTCACATACAGAAACCCAATTCCCTTTGGTCCATTAATCTTATGTGCAGAAACAGATAAAAGGTCAACACCTAATTTATTTACATCCAGATCGATTAATCCATAGGCCTGCACTGCATCCGTATGGAAATAGGATTGATGATTTTTGAGTACTTCTCCAATTTCTGAAATAGGCTGGATAATACCTGTCTCATTATTAACATACATAACGGAAACTAGAATCGTCTTGTCTGTTAAAGCCTTTTTCAAGTCTTCAACAGATACCCTGCCATCTTCATAAACGGGAAGATACGTAACCTCAAAGCCTTCCTTTTCCAAAAATTCAGCAGTATGGAGGGTTGCATGATGTTCCTGAATGGTTGTAATAATATGATTTCCTTTATGTTTATTCGCTTTAGCAATTCCAATTAATGCGAGATTATCGGCTTCCGTACCACCACTTGTGAAAATTATTTCCTTTTCATTCGCCTGGATACTTCCGGCTAACACACGTCTTGCTTCATCTAATAGCTGACGAGATTTTCTTCCAAAAGCATGAACACTTGATGGATTACCAAATACTTCTTCATATATCGGAACCATTGCTTCGATGACTTGTTTATCCATTGGTGTTGTTGCGGCATGGTCTAAATAAATATGTTCCAACATGATCGTCCTTTCTACATACTACATCATTAAATGTAAAACATATATCCGTCTTGCTGTGTATCCTTATCATGATTCACTAAGTCTTCTAATGTTGTTGTATCAAAAACCTCTTTTACTGCTTCGGTCACTCGTCTCCAAAGCGCTTGTTTTGCAGGTTCTTCATCCTCGATTCCTTCTACTAACGCAATAGGACCTTCCAAGACACGGATAATATCACCAGCACTTATTTCCTTCGGTTCGCGTGGTAACATATAACCACCATACGCCCCGCGAACACTTTTAATTAATCCCGCATTCCGCAATGGTGCGGCAAGCTGCTCTAAATAATGCTCAGATAAATCATTATCCTTCGCAATTGCTTTTAATGGTGTCGGCCCCTCACCATATTTCCTGGCTAGTTCAATCATTATCGTTAAGCCATAACGGCCTTTTGTAGATACCTTCATAAAAATACTCCTTTGTTTCGCACTTAACGTTTTTTCTAGTATAACTATACCATTATCGCCTCTAACTTGAAACTAGATGGCATTATAGTACCATTTTCATAGCTTGCATTTTATTTCAATCAAGCTTACGCTTAGATTATCAAACTATTATTTTATACAAAGGACGATTAAAATGAAACAAAAACCACTCGCCTATCGAATGAGACCGTCTCATATAAACGAAATAATTGGGCAAGAGCATCTAGTAGGAGAAGGTAAAATTCTCTACCGGATGATTCAAGCGGAGCAATTGGCATCCATGATTTTGTATGGACCACCTGGAACTGGTAAAACATCCATGGCAACGGCTCTTGCCAAAAGCTTACAATTACAAGTTCGGATGCTAAATGCCGTCATCGATAAAAAGAAGGATATGGAAATCGTCGTGGAAGAAGCGAAAATGTCTGGTCATATGGTGTTAATTTTAGATGAGGTTCACCGTCTTGATAAAGCGAAACAAGATTTTCTCCTTCCCCATCTCGAAAGTAATCTTATAACGTTAATTGGTTGTACAACGAGCAATCCATACCACGCTATTAATCCAGCAATCCGTAGTCGCTGTCATCTATTCGAATTACATGCCCTAACCCCTGATGATGTAAAAAAAGCACTATTAAGAGCGCTTGACGACAAGCAAAATGGCTATGGTCAATCCAATATAATTGTAAATGACGATGCGCTTGAACATTTTGCAGGATTTTCTGGTGGTGATATGCGATCCGCTTTAAATGGATTAGAGCTTGCAGTTGCATCGACTCCTAAAAATAAGAACAATGAAATCATCATAGATTTAGAAGTTGCAGAGGAATGTATGCAGCGAAAAAGCTTTTCCCATGATAGAGATGGTGATGCACATTATGATGTATTATCAGCATTTCAAAAATCCATTCGCGGCAGTGATGTTGATGCAGCACTACACTATTTAGGTAGATTAATTGAGGCTGGTGATTTGGATTCCATTGCTAGAAGAATGATTGTAATCGCCTATGAAGATATAGGTCTAGCAAATCCACAAGCAGGACCACGTGCTGTTGCTGCTGTCGAAGCAGCTGAACGGATTGGATTTCCAGAAGCTAGAATTCCTTTAGCAGTTGCGATTGTAGAACTGTGTCTATCACCAAAATCAAATACTGCCTATAGCGCACTTGATGCGGCATTAGCTGATATACGAAGTGGTAAAAGTGGTGAAATCCCTAGTCACTTAAAGGATTCCCATTACCAAGGCGCGAGTGCACTGGGCAGAGGTGTCGGCTACCAATACCCACATAATTTCGCAAATGGATGGGTTAATCAGCAATATTTGCCAGATACTCTGAAAAACAAACAATATTATTATCCAAAAGAAACCGGTAAATTCGAACAAGCTATGAAACAAGTGTATGAAAAAATAAAGAAAGAGAAAAAGAATCAGGTATAAAAATTCTCGCTCCCGTCCAAACTACTAAAAACTAACAATGATTTAAAAGTCATCATTAGAAAACTCTCAATTAAATGAATTGACTTTTAAGCTATTTATTCACTAGTTAAATCTATTGTTTTATTCAGGTAGTTATTGGAAAAGGAGATGAAATACAATATGACTAAAGTGAGACAAGATGCTTGGTCACATGAAGATGATTTATTACTAGCAGAAACTGTATTACGTCATATTCGCGAAGGCAGTACACAATTAAACGCATTTGAAGAGGTTGGCGATCAGTTAAATCGTACATCTGCAGCGTGTGGCTTTCGATGGAACGCCGAAATTAGAAAAAAATACATTAATGCGATCGACCTTGCAAAGAGACAGCGGAAAGAAAAGAAACGTGCAATTGAGAAAGCGAAGAAGAGCACGAGACCAGCTGTTGTTAACTTTCAGCAAAACTATCAAACCGATACAGAACCAGTAACAGAAGTAAATAGTCCAGCAGAATCAACGATTACATTAGAAACAGTTATTCAGTTTCTAAGTCAGCTAAAAAAAGACTATTATGCTTCCAATCAATCAAAGGCTTCACTTGATCAAGCACAACGCGAGAATATTATGCTAAAAGAACAGATTACTAAACTAGAAAATCAGCTAGCGCAAACAGAAAAAGAACTAGCTACCATTCAGGAAGACTATAAAGTGTTTGTTCAAATAATGGATCGCGCAAGAAAAATGACAGTGTTAGAAGATCAAGGATCCTTTAAAGCGCCAGCATTTCGTATGGATAAAAACGGTAACCTCGAGCAAATTGCCCAAGGTTCCAATTAATAAGTCGAAACTCCTTTATCATGGAAGGAGTTTCGACTTATTTGATGTTTCCAGTTACTTATTTCTCTGAGACACTATTGCTTATTTTGCACGCAGTAATGTCCTTGAGAAGCCCCCTATAAGACACTTCTACCCATTTTTTAACCATAATTGTCCCTATGAAGCCTCCTATTAGACACTTCTACCCATTTTTCAGCCATAATT
>NZ_LDPV02000020.1 GCF_001038425.2 Ornithinibacillus contaminans | reverse complement strand
GTATAGCCTAAAATGGTGTAAACAGCGTACTTTTTTGTCTCGTATTGATTGCGAATGGTTGTGTACATGCAGTCTACAAAGACAAAAGGATAACATTCATCTAAAGGACGACTTTGCCATTCTTCTAAATCAGGCAGCACGGTATCTGTGATATCAGAAACCATTTCATGAGACACAGAAAAGCCGTAAATGTCTTCAATGGTAGATGATATGTCTCGTTGGGACATGCCTCTCGCATACATGGAAATAACCTTGTCCTCTATTTCAGAAACATCTTTTTTACGTTTCGGGATGATCTGAGGTTCAAAAGAGCCGTCACGATCTCGTGGCACCTCGATTTCCACTTCCCCAGCACTGGTATTTAAGATTTTCTTTCCGTAACCATTTCTCCTGTTATCTGTGCTCTTTTCCCCTTTATCGTTTGAATCATAGCCAAGATGATGGTTCATTTCACCTTTTAACATGGATTCAAACATAGGGCCAAATATGTCTTTCAGTGCATTCTGCATGTCTTGTACGGACTCTGGTTGGTATTGTTCTATAATTCTATTAGCTAACTCTACTGATTTTGGATCACGCTTCGATTTCGCCATTAGAAACAACTCCCCAATTCATATATTCTTAGTTTAACAATAAAAAAATAAACTGCGAAGTAAGAGCCGTACGCTCTCTTACTTACACAGTTTATATTACACTCCCGCAATGGCCAATTTGCTCGCTTAATTAGCCATTGCTTTTTAAACTATATTTCGTTATTAAATCTTTTACATTACGTATAATATACTCAACGTCTTCATTTACCATGCCGGGGAATAAAGGTAAAGTAATGATTTTACTATATACTTCTTCTGAAATTGGATATTCTCCATTTCTGTATCCCAACTTTTGGTAATATGGTTGGTAGTGAACAGGGATGTAGTGAACATTAACTCCTATACCAACTTTTTGTAAAGCTTCAAACATTTCTTTTCTATCACAACATAGCTTTTCTGTTTCTAACTGTAGTACATATAAATGCCAACTTGATTTGGAGTCACGGCTTTGAAATGGAATGGTTACTTCATCAAGTATTCTGAAAGCATCATTATACTGCTTAACTATTTTTCTGCGTTTTTCAATAAACATATCCAACTTGTTTAATTGACTTGTACCTAAGGCAGCTTGAATATCAGTCATCCGGTAATTATACCCAAGGAATTGCATCTCATAATACCATGGACCATGATACTCTTTTAAAAGAGTCTTATCACGAGTGATTCCGTGTGAACGAAACTGTTTTAACTTATCATAATATAATTTGTTATTCGTAGTAATAATACCACCTTCTCCAGTTGTTATATGTTTAACTGGATGGAAACTGAACATTGTCATATCTGCAATTGAGCCAATTTTTTTACCTTTGTAAGTTGCACCTATTGCATGTGCGGCATCTTCAATTACTACTAAATTATTTTCTTCGGCAATTTTTATTATTTCTTCTAAATTTACAGGTTGCCCTGTATAATCTACTGGAATAATTGCTTTTGTTTTTGAAGTGATTTTCCTGCGAATCTCTTTTGGATCAATATTATAAGTCTTGGGGTCGATATCGGCAAAAATAGGTATTCCGCCAACATATAGTACACAATTAGCACTAGCTGCAAAAGTCATTGGTGTTGTAATTACTTCGTCGCCATCCCTAATACCCGCAGCAAAACACGCTCCATGTAATGCAGCAGTCCCGTTAGAAAAGGCAACTGCATATTTAGCACCAACATATTCTGCAATCCTTTGCTCGAATAAGTCCACTATAGGTCCAGTAGTTAAAAAATCACTTTTTAAAGCCTTTACTACTTCTTGAATATCTTGCTCATCTATTGTTTGCTTTCCGTATGGTATAAATGGATGCTTAGAATTTACCATTTCAGCTATCACCACTGTTAACTTCAATTAATCTACGTAAATCTTCTACAGCTAACCATTGATCGTTAGTATTACTTACATAACAAAATCCTTCTACTAATTGTTTACCGCCTTGCCCATTTTCTGGCTTCCACCATGAAAAGTCAGGTTGAATAACAAAATAATCACCCATATCAAGCGTTTTTCGGGAGTCATCTACTGTTATCATAGATTCATGTAACTTTTCTCCAGGTCTTATTCCTACATATTGTAAACTGCAATTAGGAGCAATAGCTTCTGCTAAATCTGTAACTTTCATACTTGGTATTTTAGGAACAAATATTTCTCCACCATACATTCTATTAAAACTATCAATAACAAATTGAACTCCTTGCTCAAGTGTGATCCAAAATCGAGTCATTCTTTCATCTGTAATTGGAATAGTTCCAGTATGTTTCATTTTTTGAAAGAACGGTACTACACTACCTCTACTCCCCACTACGTTTCCATATCTAACTACCGAGAATGCAGATTCTTTATCACCTGTGTATGAATTTGCAGCGACAAATAATTTATCTGAAGCTAATTTTGTAGCACCATATAGGTTTACAGGGCTGGCGGCCTTATCTGTACTAAGTGCTATAACTTTTTTAACACCTCTATCAATAGCAGCTTCAATAATGTTTTCCGCCCCGTAAACATTAGTTTTAATTGCTTCGAAAGGATTGTACTCACATGCCCCAACATGTTTTAAGGCAGCAGCGTGAACTACATAATCAACCCCATCAAATGCTCGATAAAGTCTATCTTTATCACGTACATCTCCTATGAAGAAGCGTATTCTTTTATCTTTAAATTCTTGCGCCATCTCATATTGCTTTAACTCATCTCGACTAAATACAATTACCTTTTTAACGTCAAAAGTTAATATTTTTTTAATAAATTTCTTTCCAAAAGAACCAGTTCCACCTGTAACTAGGATAGTTTTGTTGTTGAATTCTTCCAAGTACATTACCCTCTTCGTTTCTTATTTATCTTCTATAACTAGATACTATATTAATATCGGCAGTAATTGCAAAAATATAAATTTTAGATACAATGCGTTTTAAGTTTAAATGTAAATATGTAGAGCTTATATCCCTTCGTTTAAAATGCTAATAACTACTTTATAGACCATTTATTTCCATTTTATAGAAAAAAAGCCTAAATAAATTTAAACTTTAACCGATAATATTTTCGTAAAAGTATTTCATATTATTTAAACATAATCAATTACATTCTTTATGGTAAGAACCATAATTCTTCACATCGAAAGAAGGCACAAAAGATGTACATAAACAGTAACCAACTACAATTAAAGATTAATAACAAAACAAAACAAACGCAAAATAACATACAAAAATCACTAGAAAAGCTCTCAAGCGGACTAAGAATAAATTCCGCTTCAGATGATGCAGCTGGATTAGCTATAAGTCAAAAATTACTTGCTTTAAAAAGAGGTACCAATCAAGCAATCCGCAACGTTCAAGATGCTAATTCATTAGTACAAACAGCTGACAGTGCAATGCAAGAAATGTCAGGAATCGTTCAACGTATTCGTGAACTTACCATACAGGCCATGAATGGTACGAATACAGATATTCATCACCAACCCGGAGGAATGTCGGATGCTGATACATTACTTATTCAAAATGAAATCGATGAACTAAAGAAGAGCCTAAATGATATTGTGAAAAATACAGAATTTAACAACAAGAAACTACTCACAAATATTAATCCCGGGGAATATATCTATGAGAGCCGCGAAGCTTCTAAAACGATAGCGTTAAACGAACTACAAAAAAACAATGCAACTATTTACAATAATGTGATGGATAGTGATTATCTCTATCCGATAGATCAAACAAGTAATCTTAATGTTGTTCGTAATCCTTCCATCCAAACGGTTCCACATGAACCAGAATCCTATAATGCATCAACTGTAGTTGACCATCATCCAAGATGGACCGCTGATGGGCAATCGATTATATTTGACTCCACTCGGGATAATGGGAACTATATTGTACCAAGTGATGGAAGTATCGATCCAAGTGTAAATAACAGTTCTATCCCTATTGATCAAAAGATGTATATAAACAATGGTTTAATGCGACTACGATATGATAGTTCTACTGCTAGTTTGTATTTAGAAAAAAGATACTCCACAAGTAGTAGTTATTGGCAGAATGTGAAAACATATAGCTATAATCAAAATGATGGAACAACAGGGTTTAGTTTTTCACCTATTGAGGAAGTAGGTAAAACATCATTTGTTTATTCTGATAATGAAGGTAATATTCAAAAAGTAGATGTAGATATAACCAATCAAACAGCTGGTAGTAGCAAACCCATTATTCCAACTACGGACACATTAAATGTTCCCGCAATTAATAACACAATTACATTGCAGAATTCACCGGACCTATACCGGATGAACACGGAAACTGCATCGTTTCGAATTCAAAAAATAAATGATAATGGATCGACTGAATTAGTATATTGGGATGGTTCTGAAACACCACCTGAAGATGGCTACTATTATACGCTCGAAGGAAATGAAATAACATTTTATGGGAAAGCGATTATTGGAAATGAATCAGGAGATGATGCACAGGACTATTACTCTATATCTTATGTTTCCGACAGTTTTCAAAACAACTTTTACACCCTAAGTATTCCTTCGAATGCTGAGGTTTATAATATGCACGCTGACAGTGAAGAAGGTGCACCGCGTTCTTTAAATATAAGAGTTGGAGGCACTGTGGTAGATAAATCTCAGCTATTATCAGAAAGACCAATTGATGTGGAAGGAACAACAGGAGTATTCGTAGATGAGGAGAATGGGATAATAGAATTTTATGGTGATCTGCGTCCTTCCCATAATCAAACTGTTGAAGTTGACTATCTATCAGATTATGATGGACAAAACGAGATTCAATCCTATTTAATTGATTCCAATATCGATACGTATAATCTTACCGATTCAGATCTTTCTACCAATCGATCTTTACGAGTTTATGTTGGTGGAGAAGAAGTTGCTTATGATGAAACAAAAACGAATGGATATACTTATGAAAATGGCTATATAAAGCTATACGGTAATGCACGTCCAGATATGTTTTCGAACGAATCAGTAACTTATCAATATGTATCGGATAGTACAAACACAGATAAAGAAGTTTATGGGATTAAATTGAATTATCATCCTGAAATTTACAATCTTGGAAGTGATACTTCTCCTAACTCTATTCATGTATATCGAAACGGGACAGAAGAAATTGCTTATTCTGATGTTGAAGGCTATACCTATAACGCAGATACAAATACTATTGAGCTACATGGTTTGTCTCGTCCGGATGTTAATGATACCTATTTCATCGAAATGGTAGTCCCAACGAATGATGTTTCCAAAACAGATGACAAGGTAGAAGTTCAATTATCCCGAACACCGGAAAATTATGGAAATGATAATCCAATCACATTCAAGGTTTTGGTGGATGGGAGTGAAGTAAGCTACGATTCTACGAAACAAAATGGTTATTTTTATAATAGTTCTACCAATCGGATTGAGTTGTATGGAGATGCTCGCCCATCTTCGGGAGACTCCAGTAATTATGATGTAGAGGTTCGATACGTATATGAGAGATCCTATACGAACGTGGGTAATGATTCCTATGATTTTCAATTAGCCTCTAATACATTAAACTACGGTGATGAGAATCAGAGTGAACCTAGGGCAATACGCGTTTATCAAAATGGTGTTGAAATTCCATATGATGAAACAAATGGGTATACGTATGACAGTAGTTCCAAACAGCTTTCCTTACATGGGACTTTTCGACCGGATAAAGATGATAATAACTATGATTTCGATATTTATACTGTAAAATCTACTGATTTAATTCAAAATGTTCCAAGTGGTTCCTATGTATACAAGGTAGAGTTGAACGGAGAGGAAGTCCAACAAACAGATGACTTTTCGGGTAATGGTTATGTTTACAGTGGAAATCAAATAGAAATAGTTGGCGATGCTCGTCCTGATATTACGAATTCCTCTTACAATACTGATTTGAAGGTTTATTACTTTGATTCATTAGCTATTAATCTGGACGATAACATGCCAACAGATTACTTTCATAATTACTGTGAGCATGAAACTGGCCATGGATTAATGGATGCAGAGTTAGATCCATCAAGCCTACAGATGTATCTAAATAATAATCTTTTAAACGAGGATCAGTACTCATTCTCAGGGAATCGAATTGTATTGAATCAAAATAATATAGCATTAAATGCAGGTGATAATGTTCTTTCGGTTCAATACAATGTCCGTCAAGGAACTGGATATGAACCAAATCAATTTGTATTCCAAACTGGAGCGAATGCAAGACAAAATTACACGGTAGAAATAAACTCCTTTGATAATATGTTAAGAGATACGAATGTGATTTGTGTCCGTGATTTGCAGGATGCAACAAAAGGATTAGAAATTATTGATAAAGCACAAAACTTTATTTTAAAGGAACTTGGGAATATTGGTGCAAGTGAAAATAGATTAGAACACATTTCATCCAATTTAGAAGTAATTAAGGAAAATACTACCCGAGCATTAAGTCAAATTCAAGACGCTGATATGGCAAAAGAATCCATGAATCTTGTTAAATTTCAAATACTAGGACAAACGCAACAAGCAATGATCACTCATGTCAATCAAAGTAAGGAACAAGTTTTACAATTATTAAAATAAAACTACTTTAGAGAGACTCTTTCGTTAGAGTCTCTAATTTAATTTCTGTACTAGTAAGAGGTTGAGATTTAGTACATTTAAAATAACAAATTACAAAATACCTATTCACTCCTCCGATTTTTGTACGATAAACAAAATAGGTACAAAGTTATAAATACTAATCTATTTCTTTTTAAAGTATTAAGACTATAGAAGAATTAAAGCTAGTTCATATAACGAATTCGATTGGTATCCGTAAAAATTATATGTAAACTGCAAATAACATTAAACATGGAGGTCCACAAATGGATAAATCATCACTAATAGGAATCATACTAGGAGTTGTTGCCATCGGGGTTGGGATGGTTTTAAAAGGGGTTGGCCTCGGAGCTTTAATTAATCCAGCTGCAATCTTGATTATTTTAGCTGGTACAGTAGCTTCGGTTACAATTGCTTTCCCAATGAATACCTTGAAGAAGGTGCCTGCACTTTTTAAAATTATATTCACCGAGAAAAAGGAAGAAAACTTTGGAGAGATTATTAATATGTTCTCCAACTGGGCAGACCAAGCGCGTAAAGAAGGCATTTTGTCATTAGAGAACCAAATAGATAATATCGATGATTCTTTTCTTTCTTCTGGTCTACAATTAGCAGTCGATGGTCAGACGCCGGAATTTATTCGAGAGGTTCTGCTTGAAAAAGTTGATGCGATGGAAAGACGCCACCAAGAAGGAGCTGCGATATTCTCTCAAGCCGGTACCTATGCACCAACTTTAGGGGTATTAGGAGCTGTTATCGGATTGATTGCGGCATTAGCTGACATGAGTGACATTGAAGCATTAGGTCATGCGATTTCAGCTGCCTTCGTTGCAACATTACTTGGTATTTTTACTGGTTATGTGTTATGGCATCCTTTTGCCAATAAACTAAAAGCCAAGTCAAAACGAGAAGTTGAAATTAGGGAAATTATGATTGAAGGGATTATTTCGATTACGACAGGGGAGTCATCAAAAGTTGTAAAAGATAAGTTAGGCTCTTTCTTAACATCTAAAGATTATGAGAAACTAATCTCGGAGCCTGACAATGAGTAAAAATAAAAAGCATAAGGAAGAGCATCATGTTGATGAATCTTGGTTACTCCCCTACGCAGATTTATTAACACTACTTGTGGCATTGTTTATCGTTTTGTTTGCGATGAGTGAAATTGATACAAAGAAATACGAAGAATTAGCTGCAGTATTCCGAAATGAATTTTCTAGTGGAGATGAAGGGATAATGGATAATCCAAGTCCTATTCCTCCCACTGAAGTGCGACCTGAGCAAAAAGATAAGGAAGAGGAGCACGACAAGGAAGAGACAGAAGAAGGAACAACAGAATTACTCAATTTACAAGAGCTTCAGGAAAGAATCAATCAATATATAAATGAAAACAATCTCACCGACTCGTTGGCTACACAATTATCAGAAGAAGGACTAATGATTTCAATCAAGAATGATATTTCCTTTGATTCTGGTAGTGCAGTTGTTAAAGAGGATGGTAGAGTGGTTGCACGTGAGATCTCTAATCTCCTTTATACAGATCCGCCGCATCAGGTAGTTATCAGTGGTCATACCGATGATGTGCCTATGAATAATAGTCAGTTCGGGTCTAACTGGGAGTTAAGTGTTATGCGTGCCGTTAATTTTATGAATTTAGTGCTTGAGAATGAAGATCTTGATCCAACTACATTTAGTGCGAAAGGGTTTGGAGAATTTAAACCACTAGTGCCAAATGATAGTGCGGAAAATCGGGCAAGAAATAGACGAGTAGAAGTATTGATATTACCGAATTACGATATTGCCGGTCAGATTGAAGCTAACGAGTAAAATTGTACTAAATATTTCAGGTGTTAATTAAGTTATTGTTTAACTTGGTTATTCTGTGACACAGAATAACCATTTCATTTTTACATAAAAAATATCAACTAGAGGTGTTAAGCATGAAGAGGTTAGTAGTATTAAAAAGTATTCGTACCAAAATTATCCTAGGGTTTTCTCTGATATTACTGTTTGTCTTAATCCTAGGTACATTTAATTTCCTAACAATTAGTAAGATGAATAATGATACATCGGATATTGTTAGTGATCAAGTTCCTTTAGTAGTTGCGGAGGAAAAGCTTGCCTTTAATATGGCAAATCGTACGGCTTTATTGAATGGTTATCTATTATATGGCGACAAAAATTACCGTGATAGTTTTGATGGTGGTATAGAAGAGAGTATTGCCTTGGAAAATCAAGTTATAGAGTTAAGTGGATCAGCTGAAGTTAACGATTTAATTGATAAGAAGATTCAGTGGGGAACGCTAACCGATGAAGTGCTAGCGGCTTATGATGAAGGCGATAAAGAGAAAGCCATGACAATCATGAACAATCAAGTTAAACCACTTGCAGATGAGCTGATGGAAGGTTTTGAAGCATTAGCATCAAAACAAGAAGAATTAATCAATGACAAAGGTCAAGAAATAATTGACAGTGGTAATGCAAGTAATATGACAAGTTTAATTTTCGCTATATTGGTTGTCGCAATTGGTATCCTAGTCGCAATTATAACGGCTACGCTTATCACGAAACCAATTAAGCTAGTTATGAATCGTATGAAAGCAATTGCAAATGGAGAGCTACACCATACACCATTAGAAACTAAATCAATGGATGAGGTTGGCCAGCTTGTCGAGGCTACAAATGAAATGAATGCTAATATGCGTGAGCTGTTATCAACAATAAATGAGGTTTCGGAAACTGTATCAAGTCAAAGTGAGGAATTAACGCAATCTGCAAATGAAGTGAAGCTAGGTGCAGAGCAAATTGCTTCTACTATGGAAGAACTTGCCACAGGTACAGAAACACAGGCGAATAGTGCAGGTGACCTCTCATCAATTATGGGTACATTTTCTACAAACGTTATGGAAGCAAATGAAAATGGGGAGCATATTGCGAATTATTCCAAAGAGGTGCTTGATTTGACTAATGAGGGAGCACATCTAATGGAGTCTTCTACATATCAAATGCAGCAGATTGATCAAATTGTACTAGATGCTGTCAAGAAGGTTGAAGGATTAGATGCGCATTCGCAAAAAATTTCGAATCTAGTTTCTGTTATTCAAGAAATTGCAGAGCAGACAAATCTATTAGCACTTAACGCTGCGATTGAAGCAGCGCGTGCTGGGGAACATGGGAAAGGATTTGCCGTTGTTGCTGACGAAGTAAGAAAGCTTGCTGAGCAAGTTTCGGATTCTGTATCGGACATTACAGGTATCGTCGGTAATATTCAAAACGAATCGAGTTCAGTTTCGGAATCCTTGCAAAATGGTTATAAAGAAGTGGAACAAGGAACAGTGCAAATTGAAACAACTGGACAAACCTTTAAGAAAATTAGTGACGCAGTATCGAATATGGTTACGAGCATCACTACGGTAACAACTAATTTAACGACCATGGCTGCTAACAGCCAAGAAATGAGTAGTTCTATTGAAGAGATTGCAGCAATTTCTGAGGAATCTGCAGCTGGAGTCGAGCAAACATCTGCATCTGCTCAACAAGTAAGTGGGTCAATGGAAGAATTTGCTGGAAGCTCTGATCAACTTGCTAAGCTAGCAGAAGAATTAAACTTGCAGATTGGTAAATTCAAGTTATAAGTGAATAGTGAAACTGAATCGGTTTGATCTCTCAGTAGCATATTGGGAGACAAACCGATTGTTTATTCAAAGCATTAATGTTTGGATAAATTTACCGTAAACATATTTATGCAAAAGCTATACAAGAAGAATTAATTTCGTACGATATAGTAAATAAGTCCTTGGTTTATGTTGGATTGCCTTCCTGATAGTTCTTTACCAATAATACGAAATTCCACTATTTATTGAGTAGTAAGGTAAATACTGGTTGCATGTATGACCAGAAAGTATTATGATAGTGATGGAAATTTTTTAACATAGTAAAAAAGTCTTATTAATAGGTCTTTTTTACTAAAAAATAGTCCGCAAGGAAAAAGAGTAAATAATTCGCTTTACTAGTAACCTACGATAATAGCAAACTTATTGAAAGATAAGGACGCAAAGCTACGGGTCTAAGGTCTTATGACTAGGATCGCCGGGTTGCCGAAAAGGTTGGAAAAGACAATTGATTTCAATGTGTTTATTGGCCGATAGGAAAGTATAACAATCTTTCTCGCCGGCATAAGGAAAACTAATGCAATCGCTAAAGGAACGAGCGATTGCAAGTTTTCTAATGATGCATTGAAAAACCGATAGTCCGCCAAACTTTTTTGGGGGGCTATTTTTTATTTTTAATAATTATTTTTAGGAGGAAAAAGAAATGACAACAAATGTAATTGCACATGCAGCGTTAGAGGAGAATATTCGTGGGATTTTAGAATTAATTGGAGAGGATCCAAATCGTGAAGGACTATTAGATACGCCTAACCGTGTAGCAAAAATGTATAAGGAAGTATTTGCAGGAGTTGGAATTCCGCCAGAACAGGCACTAACAACGACTTTTGATTCAGAGGGCTATGATGGCATGATCGTTGTAAAGGACATTGATTACTATACATTCTGTGAGCATCATTTAATTCCATTTTTCGGAAAAGCTTCTATTGGATATATTCCGGATGATCGTATTGTTGGATTAAGTAAGTTTGCTAGATTAGTAGAATTGGCTTCCAAAAGACCTCAGGTTCAGGAGCGTATGACAGACCAAATCGCTAATGCAATTGAGACGGTTCTTCAGCCAAAAGGGGTTATGGTGACTTTAGAGGGTCAGCATTTATGTATGTGTGCTCGCGGCGTGAAGAAGCCAGGTTCAGCAACGGTAACGACTGTTAAGAAGGGTCTATTCAAAGAGAACGATTCACTTGTTCGCGAGTTTGAAAAGAATATCGAAACTAGATAAGAAGGGTGAGTCAAACATGCTTTATTTATCGAGAAGAATTGACTTTTCAGCCATGCATAGTTACCACGTTCCAGAATGGACTGCGGAGAAGAATGAACAAGTATTTGGTTTATGTAGCAATCTGAACGGTCATGGTCATGATTACAAGTTAGAGGTCATGGTTAAAGGTGAGCTAAATGATGAATCCGGGATTGTTGTGAATACCGTTGATATAAAGGATTTAGTTGGAGGCTTAATTGAAGAAGAGCTGGATGGAAAATATTTAAATAGAGAGCATCCATATTTCGTGAAAAACATCCCGACTACTGAGAATATCGTGATGTACTTATGGGATAAGGTAGCACCTCAACTTGAGGATTGTACGCTACATCGTTTGAGATTACATGAGAACAGTTATTTGTTTTCTGAGAAGGGAGAAGGGAAATTGGTCAATTTAACGAGAAAATATCATTTTAGTGCAGCGCATCGCTTGCATAGTGACAAGCTTTCTGATGAGGAAAACCTAGCTTTATTTGGCAAGTGTAATAATCCACATGGCCATGGTCACAATTATTACTTGGACGTTACGGTTACTGGAGAACCAGATTCGACTACTGGAATGATAGTCGATCTAGGGCAATTAGACGAAACGGTTGAAGCAATTATTTTAAAGAAATTTGATCATAAGCATTTGAATTTAGATGTGGAAGAGTTTGCAGGCTTGAATCCGACATCAGAGGTTGTGGCAAAGGTTATTTATGACATGCTGGCACCTCATATCAATAATTTATATAAGGTTGGATTATGGGAAACCGAGAAAAATTACTTCGAATATTTTGGGCCGGGTGAAGCGAAATGAAAATGGACCTATCACAATTAAAAGGAAAAGTAGTGGTTATTACCGGTGCTAGTCGTGGTATCGGAAAGGCTATTGCTGATATGTTAGTGAAATGGGATGTAAAGCTTGTCCTTGGGGCAAGAAGTATCGAGCAATTAGCGACAGATTATCAGCAGGATAATGTATTACTAGTTCCGTTAAATGTTCGCGAAGAAAAATCTGTTGAGCAGCTAGTAGGTCAGGCTGTCACTAATTTTGGTCGAATTGATGTATTAATTAATTCAGCTGGTGTAGGAACCTTTGCGAATATACTAGATTCTGATACCCAGGATTTTGACGATATGATTGCGGTTAATCTTCGCGGTACATACCTAACCTGCAAGCATGTTGGAGGAATAATGAAAGAGCAACAAGACGGGCAAATCTTGAATTTAGTATCGGTCGCAGGTTCGACAGCCCTTCCAGGAAATGGTGGGTATACGGCATCTAAGTTTGGCGTTCGTGGGTTAACACAGGTACTACAATCAGAGTTAAGAAGCGATGGTGTTCGGATTACTGCTGTACTACCTGGTGCAATTGACAGCCCATTCTGGGAGACTAGTAATTTTGAACTCGATAAAGCGAATATGATTCCATTACAATCCATCGCAGAGCATATCGCATTTTTATTATGTCAGCCTAAGCAATCTGTAGTTGATGAAATTACCATAATGCCACCTTATGGAATCCTATAAAGACGGGACGGGCAAGTAAATGGGGTTTTTTCAAAAAATTCGAAAAGAGGGCACTGGAGACAGCCAAGAACAAGTACAGCTTACAACGGAGCCGAAGTTTTCACATCTAGTATCCTATCAATCTGTTCAAAGAAGAGCATTGATAGGATGGGTTGTTTCGAGATGTGCAGCTGCTTTAAAGCTTGATGAGTTAGATAGAGAAGCATTATTTCTCAAGTCATTTGAGGCTATTTCATTTGAAGAGTTAGAAGATGGACTTATAAAAGAATTAATGCAACTAGCAGATAGTCTTGTAGACTGGATTCGAGCGAATGCTGTTATCGAGGAAGAGATGAAGGCAATTCATCCAGAACATATTTCAAAAGACGTACTAACAAGGGTATTCAGTGAAATTCAAGCAGATGTGAAGTTTGATGACTTACAACCGATTCAAAAGGAAAATGCGTGGGAAGTATACCGGGATGTTATCTATGCTTCCACTCATGGTAGTTTCCTCTTAATTGCTAAAAATGAGATTAAGAAATACCAACAGGGTGAACAGTTATGTTCTGTTAAAATCGTCAACCGGGAGGATGTTCCAAAGGCTCGTAATACTGCTAAAGAAGTATTTACGGATTTAGGATTATCTTCCTCGAAGGTAATGAGCTATAACTTAATTATTTCCGAAGCGGTTACGAATATTTTAAAACATGCGGAACATGGAGAGATGACCATTTACCGAGCAGCGAATGCCTTTCATGTCATCATCTCAGATAAGGGACCAGGATTTCCATTAAAAATCTTACCGAAAACAACGTTAATGGCTGGATTTTCTACGAAAGAGTCGCTTGGACAGGGATTTACGTTAATGATGAAGATGGCGAAACAGGTCGTGTTAGAGACTTCGGAAACGGGTTCGACGCTTATTCTTATTCTGGAAGCTGGAGGGGATGAACATGCAAATGAAAAATGAATTTGATCCTAATAGTACTATTCAAAAAACGTTAATGACTGCGAGATTATTTGATGGCTTTTGGGATCGTTGGGTTGTTCATGGAATCGATTTTACAGAGGTGCAATCGGTCAGAGAATCGCTCGCAACATTATCAGGATGGACAGATTCATTTTCACAGCTTGGTGAAAAACATCTGGAAGAAGCAAAACTGCTGGAAAAAGAAGGCTCGTTGGAACAGGCGGAATCTCGTTATCGTCAATCAGCATTATATTATAATCTTGTCCATTGGATTTATCCAAATCGGTCAGAAGAGAAAATGAAGTGGTATCAAAGGTCACAAGAAATAGTGAAAAAAGCTGATGATATCGCGTGTATTCCATGTAGCAAGGAACATTTTTCGATTGATGGCATGGGCTGTATTGGCCGGGTTCGGGAGCCTAAAGCACCGATTGGCTGTATTATCATCGTGAATCCGATTGATTCCACAAAGGAAGAATTATATAGCTATGAAAATCATTTTCTTGAGTCTGGTTTTATAACGGTTAGTTTCGATGGGCCAGGACAAGGAGAAACATATACATTCAACGGAATGAAAGTAACGAAGAAGCGATGGGAAGCATTTGTTCAGCAGGTCATTGATTGGACAGCTAACCATTATCCGAATCAGGCAATCCATTTGTTTGGAACGAGTTCTGGTGCAGCTTGGTCAATTTATGGAAGTACGCACCCTAAGGTGAAAAGTGTTTCTTCTGTTAGTCCAGCGGTAGGTGAGCGTAATGCTATTCCAGGCTATTTCGGCGAACGGATTCAATTTATTGCAGAACCCGGTGAGTCTAGCTATGTTGTTCCAGATCTTAAGGATGTTAATCAATACCAATCAATCCAATTATTTCATGGGAATAAGGATGTTATGGTACCAGATAATGATATACAACAATTTTATGAAAGTTTACCTTCTCCAAAGCGCTTAGTAGAGTACCCAGAGGAAGGGCATTGCTGTAATTACAAACTAAACGAGGTTCGAGAACAATCCATGAAATGGTTTATTCCGGAAAGGTGAGATTGACATGACTATAGAAGAATTTATCGAAATAATTTCTGATATAACCCACATCCCAACAGAGAATATACAGCCAGAGACAAACTTTGTGAATGATTTAGGAATTGATTCGTTAGGATTAGTGAATTTGTTTTTGCAACTAGCTGATAAAGCGGGAATTGATTTTAATCAATTTGTAAGTCAAGAAAGTGTTCAAACAGTGGAAGACGTATATAGAATCGTTGAGGGAGGATAAGTTCATGCACGCTATAATGGATAAGCTATTTAATTATGATGAGGACAAAGTAATTTTATCAACGTTCACGAATGACTACACAGCACGCGATATAAAGGAAATGGTCGTGTTTTATGAGGAAATGTTGAAGGACAAAGAAATAAATGGAAAACGGGTTTGCTTAATTATACCGACCATTCATACGTACCTAGCGATTGCGCTAGCAGTTAACAATTTAGGAGGAACGATTATTCCACTTAGCTGGCAATATCGAAAAGAAGATTTGACAGCAGTGATGGAATTTTTAAGTCCTCAGATAATCTTTACGATTAAAGAACTGAACCAATTTTCATTCAGTGAAACATTACAAAATTGGGCTAGAGAATCTAAAAAAGAAACGGTTATTTTTGATTCAGCTGATAACACAACTTGGTCAGAGCATTATTTTGACGGGGAACCAAGACATCTGGAAGAAACGAAAATAGAATTTATTTGCTGTTCTTCTGGAAGCACTGGTACTCCAAAAGGAATGGTGCTGCAAAATAATATTCTGGATGCGGCTTACGATCTATTTCCAAGGTATATGGATTTCCAGCGAACCGACAATGTGTTTCTTATAGCACCGCCGACTGGTATTTTTGGCCTAACAACTTTCTTTTATGGTATTCAAAGTGGGGCTAAAATTGTTTTCGCGGAAAACTTTGATTTACTAAAAATCATCGGCATGTTAGATAAACATCAATGTAACAAGATAGTCGGTACACCTTCATTACTGAAAGCAATTTACCAAGTAGCAAAAGGGGTAAAACCAGCCGTTATGGAGAACTTTACCTGGGTTGTACTTGGAGGAGAAAAAATCCCTCACGATTTCCTAGAACAAATTGCATTAACCGATGATTGTCAGGTAATGACACTTTATGGAAGTACTGAGGGTGGAGCAATTGCCTACAATAACTTCCGTGAAACTAGCCAATATTCAATCGTAGAAGGTAATGAATATAAGCTTCAAGATGGGGAGTTATTGGTTAAATCACAAACTGCTTTTAAAGAATATTATCAAAATCCGACCCTTACAAGTGAAGTAGTCGATGAAGAGGGATGGCTGTATACCGGTGATATGGCTGACATAAAGGCAGACGGTAAGTTTGACATCGTTGGTCGTAAAAAAGAAATGATAAAAAAAGGCGGACAAGCTGTATTTTCAGGGGAAATTGAGCAAACGCTGATTCATCATGAAAAAGTGAAGCAAGCAGCAGTTTTTGGAGTACCGCATGCTATTTATGGGGAAGAAATTATTGCATTTGTTGTTCCGGATGGAGAAGTGAATAGTAAAGAGCTTACCTATTACTGTTCGCAACGAATTGCAGCTTACAAAGTACCGGACCAAATCGAATTCATTGATGAGTTCCCGGTTACACAAGGTAAAGTGGACAAAATCACGCTTAAAAAAATACATTCTGGAACAGTTTAAGGAGTAAACAAGATGAAAAAGAAACGGACATTAAGAAGCCAATTTAATATTAGGCTATTTATCATCCTAATTAGTATCACACTGATTTCTGGCCTCGTACAAGTTTTCGTTATTAATAAACAAGTAAAAGAGAATGTTGAACGAGATGCTAGAATGATTAGTGAAAGTATTCAACAAGGAATCACAGAAACGGATTTAGCGTCTCGAGCAATCGAGCAACAAATTGATTTTAAACTAGAAAGTATATTGAAACGAATTAATGATCAGTTGCCGAGAGAATTAGACAATATCACTAACGAACAGTTAAGTGAGCTACAACAGGCAAATGAAATCGCTGGTATTGATATTTTTTCCTATGATGATGAAGGGATCATTAGTGTTATTAAGTCAACAGAGCCTGATGAGCTAGGCTTTACCTTTAAAGGGATTAATGATCAAGGTTATGCCGTACAGGAAGGGCTCTATACAGGTCAGGAAATGGATGTAGAAGGACTAGCAAGTTACTACTCAGATAATATTATTGTTCTGTATACAGCGCAAGCGGGCTCCCGAGAGGAACCACAATTCTTTAAATACGCGTATTATTATGAGCCAGGTGCAGAATACTTTATTAGTATTTTTATTGAAGCAAATGAAGTATACCAGTTCACACAACAAGTAGGGCCAAGTGCGTGGATAGAAAATGTGTTAAGTGAGCACGAATATGCAAAAGAAATCGCTGTTTTAGACCCGCGTGTTTTTGCTGATCCGAGCTTAGCAGAAGCGATATATCCACCATTACAAAAAGTTGTATATGGTAACTATAACTATGAAACAGATGAAGATGTTTTAATTGGTTTAGCTGATAATCCAAAAGAAGTTACAATGATAGACAAGCACGATGGAAAAGATATTTATAAAATGTTTATCCCTTACGATGAAGGGAAAGTTATATATGTTGCAATGGATTATGAAAAAATGGCAGCACCATTTACAAGCTATTCCTTGCTATTAATCGCATTTGGTTTTGTTGCATTACTTGTGTTGTTCTTAACGACTACGCAATTCTTCAACAAGATTTATACGAATATCGCTAAAATCATCACCCAGATTAAATCACTGGAAACTGGTGACTTTACGAAGCGTAGTGATGTAAAAGATGGTGGAGAATTAGAGCAATTGTCTCAAAGTACCAACCGAATGGCTGATACATTAAATGAAGTATTAGGACAGACGAAGGAGCAGGCTGTTCAAACTGAGCGACATGCTTATATGCTAGAATCGGAAGCAAATAATTCGGTAGAAAAAGTGTATACGATGTCTATGGAAGCAACAACAGAGTCACGTGAAAAGACAGATGAAATCTACTATATTATTGAGCAGATTGAGAAGCTATTGGTAGAAGGAAATATCCAAGAGAAGGATGTATTAGAACGACTTACACAGGTTCGTGAATTAGTGCAAAACCAATCTAATTCTACAACGGAGATGACGATTACATTGTCTGACCTGTTGAAATCACTACACGGCCAGTCTTCATCTTTATCCGAAATCTCGAAGAAGCTGTTGCGTAACCTGGATAAATTTGAATTAAAGGAAACTAGTCAGAACGAGGAGTGAGTGCAGTGGAAGATATGATCAAATTATCGAAAACGGTAGAAGGCTCGATCTGTACCATTGCAGTTAATGGCGTGTTAGATTATGCAACGATGGATCCATTTATTGAAGAGATTCGGGCGATTGAAGTTGGAACAACTAAGGTAATCATTGACTTTACTGAATTGGAATTCATCGACTCAACTGGAATTGGTGCGATTATCAATCTAGTTCATGAAGCAAACGCTAAGGAGTTCGCTGTTGAGTTGGTTGGTATAAATACGGAAATTGAAGAACTGTTTGAAACGATTGGAGTTTACCAAATTATGCAATCTTTGCAAAAGGGGGCTAACTAATGTTTCAACGAGAGTTATCCTATGAAAGTGTACAAGAGGACAAGGAATTAGCACGAACATTAGAACGAGAGGTTAAAATGGCTCGTAATATTCAAATGAAGCTGTTAAATGGAAAAAAGCCTGAGCTAGATAGTGGTGAGGTTTCAGGCGTTTCCATTCCTGCTCGTTTAATCGGCGGAGACTATTTTGATTTCTACGTATTACCTAATGGGAAATTGCGGATTGTCATAGGCGATGTAATGGGAAAAGGAATCCCTGCTGCGATGTTGATGATTCTTACGCGCGGGGCATTTCGAAGTGCATCTGAGAGTACACAAGGGCCAGCGAAGACGCTAACGGCTATGAATAAAGCCATATACCAAGATTTGCGTACCTTAGGTTCGTTTGTCACGGTATTATGTGCTGACTGGGATCCGAATAAGAGTATCTTAACGTATTCAACTGCTGGACATAATTTACCGTTAGTGGTACGTTCCGAGGAAATTGTCACAATTCCAGAAACAAAAGGAGTTATGCTTGGAGGTCTCCCTGAGACAATTTATCAAGAGCAACGTATCTCATTGCAAAATGATGATCTTGCTTTCTTTTACACAGATGGAATTACAGAAGCGGCAAATTCTAATGGAGAAATGTACCGAATTGAAAGATTGCAAGACACATTGATTGCCAATTTTTCGAAGGATGTTCATGAACTTGAGGAATCTGTAATTCAATCACTAAATGAGTATACGGAAAATACTCCTCAAAAAGATGACATTACGATGGTTATGTTGAAAATAATACATGATTCAGCGAAGCTTACGAGCTACAATTCCCCAGTAATAAATTCCTAGGGGGTGAAAATAATGCAATCGATAATTTCAAAAGGTAAAACGGTTGAAGAAGCTATATATTTAGGATTAGACCAACTGGATGCTAAGAAGAGCGAAGTTGATATTGAGATTATTCAACAGGAAAAGCAAGGCTTTATTGGAGTTGGGAAGAGACAAGCTATTGTAAAAATGACGCTGACTAACGCACAAGAGAGTACTCAACCGTCTTCTACTACGAGTAGAAGTACGATTGATGCAATTGAGACTTATTTAGATGACATGCCAGCATCTAACCCGAAGAATGAGACTAAAATAGAAGCGGTTGTTACAGAAAACGATGAGGAGATATCTGATAAGCTAGCAGGTATGGCATGGGTAACGGAAGGTAAATTAGTAGTAAAGGATTCACCTACCCAGCTCCCAACCGTAACAATTGGTGAAGGTATTCAATTAATTAAAAACAATCAGCCTGTTAAACAGAAATCTACTGTTATTTCTGAGAAGGATCATCTGGAAGTCTATTTCGAACCAACTAGTGAAGCCGTGACAAAGTGGAAGGTAACGTTAGATTCAAGCAAATTAAATGCGGTACTTTCGATTGAACCAGGCTATCGCATTACGAGAACATTAGAAGAAGTAGAGCCTAGCGACCATATTGAGCTTACACTCATCGAGAATATGGAAAATCTTAATACCTTACAATATAAAGATGTGTTAGCGAAACTAGAAGAATTACGCGTGGTATATGGGTTTAATCATAGTAGTATTGTGGAAGCGGCAAATGCAACAGAGCCGGGAGACTACACGATTGCCACTGGGAAAAATCCAGAGCCGGGAAAAAATGGTTGGATTGAATTGAAAGTGGAAATAAATCCGATGAATGGTCTTGTAGAGGATCAGTCAGGAAATGTGAATTTCCGTGATAGTAAGCATATCCCTACGGTGGAAAAGGGAAGCATCATCGGGATAATTCATCCCCCACTACCAGGAACACCAGGGGTTACAGTAACAAATGAACCATTACTAGCAAAGCAAACACATCCGCTTAAAGTTGTGGCGGGTAAAGGGATGGAAGTAGTTGATGATAAGTTAGTGGCAACAGAATCTGGTAGGCCATCGGTTGAACAGCGTGGCCAATTAGCAAAGGTTAAAATTGTTCCGAAGCTTATCCATCAAGATAATGTAAGTATTGCTACTGGAAATATTCGCTTCCATGGTGATGTGGAAATTCTCGGTGAAGTAGAAGAAAATATGCTGGTAGAAGCGGAAGGCGATATTATCGTTCACAAATCAGCTAGTATTGCGACGTTAACTACATTAAAATCGATTGTCGTAAAAGGTAATGTGGTTAATTCAGATCTTGCGGCTGGTAAGAATAACATGCTTATCGTGGAATTAGGCCATTTATTGGGAATCATGAATTCCCAATTGGAACAAATGATATCGGTTATTAAACAACTTATGAATAGTCCCGCGTTTAAATCAACGGATTTTTCAATTAGTGGGCTACAACCATTAATTATGATTCTGCTGGAAAAACGATTTAAAAACTTTTTACCATATGCAAAGAATTACCAAGAGGTAGTCGAAAAGGGCCAAGACTATTTAGAGGATAAAGAGTGGGTACAAGTAGGATTATCCATTAAACAAATTTTCTTATCGCTATCTAATCAAGTGACTACATTAGATCGGCTGAATAACTTACAAAAAACAATGAAGGAATTAGCGGATTTAAGTCAATTACCAGTAGAACCAAATGCGTATATTACCATATCGGATACGATCAACAGCAAACTATATTGTAGTGGTGATATTAGTATTATTGGCAAAGGCTGTATTAGTTCAAAAGTACATGCTGGTGGTAAATTGCAAGTCAAAGGCGTTGTTCGTGGTGGTGAGGTATACGGCCGTTTAGGTGTTACCATCAATGAAGTTGGGGCAATTAGTGGTGTGAAAACAATTGTTGCCGTTCCCAAGGATCAAACGATACAAATCAAAAAAGCGTTTGAAGGTACTATTTTGAAAATTGGTAATATCACCACCATTTTGAAGGATGATCGCAAACATATTTTAGCACGATTGGATGATAATGATGCCATCATCTTTCAATAAGATATATCGAGTAGAATAGGAGAATTTTCATGCTGAAATATACAGTAGAAGATGTATCGTCAGCTGTAAAAGTAACGTTACAAGGCGATTTGGATATAGAAGGTACCGAAATAATGAATGATGAGCTACTACCGAAATTATTAGAACATAAAGTAGTTCAAGTAAGCATGGAACAAGTTCCATTTGTTGATTCATCAGGAATGGGCCTACTAATAAATTTGGTGAATACGTTAAAGGAAAATGATACAACCATTACGATAACGGATGTTGCACCTGATGTATTAGAAGTGTTCGAGCTACTACAATTACCAGACATCTTAGGTCAAGAAGTCTTTAATCAATAAGATAAGAAGAAAAAAATCCTTGCAAGATGAGGATTTTTTTTGTACAATAACTAGTAAAAGGAAAATACTGGTGGATTCATGCAATAGATAGAGAAAAAACGGATGAGTAAACTAGGAAAATTATACTATAAATCCTTTTATCCAATTATGTTGTTTTAAAAATATATGACAAAAGTATTGCTTTTTCGTGTTAATTTCGTTACTATTACTTTTGTACTTCGGTGCACATCAAGTGAAAAAGGCAAACTATCTGAAAAGATAGGACGCAAAGCTGAGGGTCTAAGGTCATATATGACTATGATAGCCTAGTTGCCAAAATGGATGGTATCTATACATCTTTTCTTTGGCTATTCTAATTTAGGATAGCTTTTATTATTGGAAATTATTCATTTGGCACTAAATTTACAATTCTACCATTAGTACTAGGGAAAAAGATATATTTTAGATGGGAGAAGATGCTATGAGTGAGATTACAATAATTAAAGAAAAAGACTTAGTTCGTAATATCATAATAGAGAAATTAGAAGAGAAGCTTCCTGAGCATACGTGGAGAGCTTTTGATTCCGTAGAATTTAACAAACTTGATCAATCAACCGTGCAAAGCGAATTAATTATTATTGATTTAAATGCAAAAATAAACATTACAGATACAATTGAGAGGTTTTTACAGCGAAATATCCGTGTTGCTGTGTGGGCAACAGATTTAGATAATCATTTATTACGTGAACTATTCCGATTTGGTCTTCATGGGTATTTTTATAATGGAATGGAACTTAGTGAGTTGGTATTTGCAACTAAGTCGATGTTAAATGATCAGCAATATATACATCCCAAGCTTTCAACAATTTTATTAGATGACTATGTGAAGCTTACCCGGAAACAAGCTGTTCGACCAATGGGTGTATTAACTGATCAAGAATGGAAGGTCCTTGAAGAATTAGGTAAAGGTCGTAATAACGATAGTATTGCCAAGCAATTATTTATTTCTACTAGAACTGTCAATAATCATGTCAGCTCGATTCTTAAAAAATTACACGTATCTGATCGTACGAATGCAGTGATCGTTGCGGTAAAAAACAACTGGATCACATTATAATTAACGAAAATGATGGACGAAATGTTCATCATTTTTTCATTTATGTGCGCGAAAATAGTCGACAATTGTTGACTATTTCCGGGGAAATAAATAGTGGATAGATGTAATAGTATCTTGTGGATACGAAAGGATATTGAGGTAAGAATAAGGATGTTATTTAATGGAGCGATAAGCAAAACCAGATTACCGTAAAACAAAACTGATTATTGCAAAAAAACAAAAGGGGCGGGGATGGTTAATGGACGTTTCATTACTTTTCCCTCAAACTTTTCTGTGTGCTATAGTGAACTTAGATATAACGTGGAAGGAGATACAGCATTGAAAGTGGAACAATCACGTACAAAAGAAAGTCAGTTTTATAAATTTTTGCTTATTGCAGGAATTATTTTGGTTGCTTTTAATTTGCGACCAGCAATTACTTCAATAGGACCACTTGTTAGTACGATTCGAGATGATATTGGCTTATCAAACTGGAGTGCAGGCTTATTAACGAGTCTACCACTAATTGCTTTTGCCATAATGTCACCGATCGTTGCAAGAATTGGTAATCGGTATTCGAATGAGCGTGCCATTCTTTGGGGGCTGTGCCTTTTGCTAATTGGGTTTGCAGTACGCTCGATTTCAGCCATTATATTATTATTTGTAGGAACATTATTAATTGGGATTGGGATTGCAATCTGTAATGTATTATTGCCTGGTGTAGTAAAGGATAAGTTTCCATTAAAGGTTGGCTTGATGACAAGTGTCTATTCGACGGCAATGGGTGTTTTTGCTGGAATTGCTTCTGGGGTTAGTATTCCACTAGCTTCTGGCCTGGATTTAGGCTGGCAATTTGCCTTATTAATATGGGCGATTCCTGTTGTGATCGGGATTATTATTTGGTTCTATTTAGCCCGGAAAAACAATTCGCATGCTACACAGCATACGAATTTTATTGGCGAATCGGGAAATGGAGTTTGGCGATCACCACTTGCCTGGCAGGTGGCTGCTTATATGGGACTACAGTCATTTTTATTTTATGTAACAGTTGCCTGGTTACCTGAAATTTTACATGACACTGGTATGAGTTTAGAGACAGCAGGCTGGATGCTATCGTTTGTCCAGTTTATTGGGCTACCTGCTAGCTTTTTAGTACCAGTTATTGCGAGTAAGTTTGCATCGCAACGTTTGATCGTGATGATACTTGGTGTTTTATCTGTAATAGGATATGCTGGATTGCTACTAGGGACTACCTTTGCTACGATGGTGATAAGTATTATTTTGATTGGCTTATCACTTAGTGGAACATTTGCATTAGCGTTATCCTTTTTAGGAATGCGTGCAAGAGATGCAAAGCAAGCTGCAGAGTTATCGGGCATGGCACAGGCATTAGGTTATTTGCTAGCCGCCATTGGTCCGATGTTTATCGGGTTTTTATTTGATGTGACACATGCTTGGACGGTTCCTTTATATATATTAATTGGGATTGCAATTTTAGTAGCTGTTTTTGGATTTGGTGCTGGACGTGATAAGTATGTCTAATTGGGGTTTATTATAATAAGAAGTATGTGAGGTGCTAACATGAAAAAATTATTACTAACAGGATTCGAACCATTCTTAGCGTTTCCAATTAATCCAACGACAGAAATAATTAAAGCGTTACAAGGTAAAGTCATTGGCGACTATGAAGTCATTGGAGAAGTGTTATCGGTAGACTTTCACCAATCTGGTAAGCAACTGGTAGCCTTAATGGAACAGTATAACCCTGATGCGGTTGTTTCTTTAGGGCTTGCTGGGGGAAGGAATTGTATTACGCCAGAACGAGTAGCCATTAACTGTAATGATGGTCCGGTGGATAACAATGGGCATAAGCCAAATGGTGAAAAAATCTTTGAGGAAGGACCAGATGCATATTTTACGAAGCTACCAATCTATGACATGGTAGAGAAGCTTCAAAAAGAAGGATACCCTGCAAAAATATCTAATACAGCTGGGGCGTATTTATGTAATAATGTGATGTACCATGGCTTGCATTACTGGAAGGAAAAAAATATAGATCGTCCTGCTGGGTTTATCCATATTCCTGCATCACATGAATTAGCAGTGGAAAAGCCTATGCCTAGCTGGTCGCAGCGTGATTTAGAAGCAGCAATTTCAGTAGCAATTGGTTGTTTAGCGTAACCGTTATAGAGTGGGAATCGTTTAAATTAAACATGCTAGAATATTTGTAAGAGGGCATCGATAAATAATGAATAATCTCCATTGCTTAAAGCTAGTGTTTGTATTAAAATTAGCTGGTTGACGAAAACTAGAATGCGAGATGATTATAGATGCCGAAATATATCTGGCTATTAGTAATAGCTACTACGATAAATATTACCGGTGGTTCTTTTTTATGGCCACTGAACACGATTTACATGCATAATGAATTAGGGAAGACATTAGCATTTGCTGGGTTTATATTAATGTTTAATCAAGGTGCAAATATTGTTGGGAATCTAATCGGCGGTATTTTATTTGATAAATTTAGTGCATATAAAACGATACTGTTTGGAACTTTTTTATCGATGAGTGCTGCTATTTTCCTTTCCTTTAATCATGCTATTTTACCGTATTCACTCATGCTTATTGTCATTGGCTTTGGTTCAGGAATTACTGGACCAGTAATGTTTGCAATGGCAGGTTCTGTTTGGCCAGAGGGTGGAAGACGTGCCTTTAATGCGATTTATGTTGCCCAAAATTTAGGGGTTGCGTTAGGGGCTATGATTGGTGGATTAGTTGCAAGTGTCTCCTTTGATTATATTTTTATCTCCAATGCAGCACTGTTTGTTGTCTTTTTCCTAATTGTTTTAGTTGCCTTTCGGGGGATGGATGCTGAAAAAGATCGACGTATGCATACAACTGTCATTGAACAAAGTGGTAAAATTGAAGACAAACCAGCTTTTATCGCGTTGATTAGTTTAAGTATTGGATTTTTTGTTGTGTGGGTCGCTTATAGTCAGTGGCAATCAACAATTGCTTCCTATACACAAATAATTGGTGTGCCATTAGAGCAGTATAGTTCGCTTTGGGCTATCAATGGCTTTTTAATTGTCTTAGGGCAGCCACTGTTGAAACTGGTTACGAATAAGATTACGGCAATGAAGCATCAGATCTATGTCGGGTTAGGGATATTTATTGTTTCGTTTGTCATTGCAACATTTGCAAAGGATTTTACAATGTTTGCAACTGCGATGGTTATCTTAACAATAGCGGAAATGCTTGTATGGCCAGCTATTCCGACATTAGCTAATGAATTAGCACCACATGGTCGTGCTGGGTTCTATCAAGGATTTATCAATAGTGTTGCAGCTGCTGGTAGAATGATAGGTCCATTGGTTGGAGGTTTAGTGGTCGATTTATTTGATATTCAACTACTATTCTACTTATTATTAGCATTGTTAGTAATTCCGTTTTTTACTACGAAGCTATACGACAAAGGAATTCAAGTAGAACAAGCCACTGAAAAATAATAAAAAAGGAGTTTTTCGATGTCTGAGATTAAGTTAATTGCATTAGATATGGATGGTACATTATTAACGAAGGAACTAGAAGTTACAGATCGTACAAAAGAAGCGATTCATGGTGCACTTGAAAAAGGAGTACAGGTTGTTCTTAGTACAGGCAGATCACTTGCTACCTGTTATCCATATGCAGAGGAACTGAACTTGACATCTTATCTGGTCACTTGTAATGGTGGCGAAATTTGGACAATGAAAAAAGAGTTACTGGAGCAGCATTTGCTCGATACAGAAATTGTTGAGAAAATCTGGCACCTAGGTGATTCGCTTGGCGTGCATATGTGGATGATTTCAACTGAGGGCTTCCTGCAAGGAGAGCGACCAGAAAGTTTTTATGATTATAAGTGGTTGAAATTTGGCTGTGATTCGGAGGATACCGATAAGCTGGATGAATTAGTAAAGGAGCTTTCCTACTTTGCTGATTTAGAAATTACCAATTCTCTTCCTACAAATATTGAAATTAATCCAAAGGGTGTTAGTAAAGCATCGGCATTACATCGTGTTTGTGATGAGTTAGGAATTACGATGGATAATGTTATGGCTGTTGGGGATAGTCTTAATGATATCAAGATGATTCAAGAAGCTGGTGTTGGAGTGGCAATGGGAAATGCACAAGAAGCAATCAAGAAAGTGGCAAACCATGTGACCGATTCTCATGAAAATCACGGGGTTGTCAAAGCGATTGAACATTTTGTGTTATAGACAGTTTGTACCTAAATCGAAGGTCCCTTTCTTTGTGTACCAAAAAAGAGTATAATAAAAGTACAACGCTGAAAGGGGATGCTGTCATGTCTTTTTCAAGAGGACCTAAAGAGCCAGTCCCGGAAGTTGAAACAACAATATGGGTATGTTCAAGTGAGGACTGTAATGGCTGGATGCGAGAGTCATTTAGTTTCGAAAAAGAGCCGGAATGCCCATTATGCACTGCCTCAATGACACAAGAGGTACGCGTTTTGCCAGAAGTAAAATAAAACTGAATGATAAACAGAAGCGTAACAGCTTCAACCCATCCTAGTTTTTTTTGAGAACTAGGATTATTTTTTTGCATAAAATACATAAGAGTATGTATGGAAAAGAGCACTCTACTTGAGAATGCCCCTACATATAAATAATATAAAAGTGCTAAAATCTAATTTGTTATTGTACGATCATTGCGTGGCTACCTAGTGCGCGGTAGCTATTAAAAAACGCATCCATATTGTAGGTTACTTGTCCTTTTAACGGATTCATAACATGGACTTTATTGCCTTGATAGCCATTTAAGACAACCGCATGAAGATTGACTGGTGCTGCAAAATATTCACCGGTATCACTGAAATACCAGGATGAATTCACTTTTGGACTGCTTAAATCGAGTGTGATCCAGATGACAACTGGAATACCTTGATCAAGCTTCGCTAATAGTGTTTCCTTGGAGCTTCCACTTAGATTTGTTGCCGTTAAATTTGCCCCTGCATTTGCAGCATATCCTTGTGCAGCTTGGACTATTGGTGGTGCGTAGCTAAACCAACCCCCAGAGGATGATCTAGGATTGCCAGCATATGCTTCATAAGGATTTGGTCCATATCGTTTATTTTCCTTATAGGTAAAAGGTTCCTTCGGTAAATAAACATCCGCCATCGTTGTTTTCGATACTTGCTGGCCATAATAGTTTAAGACAGCAGTGAGCGAGGTGATTTCACATCCATTTGGTAGCTCTGGCTGTTGCATGATGGTAGGTACGTTTATGTATACATTACTTGTTTGTTCCTCAGCTGCTAATGTTGTTAGTTCTTGTTTTGCGGCTTCTTCTGCTTTTCGTTCTGCTTCAGCTTTTGCCAAAGCCTCTGCCTCAGCCTTTTTTCGAGCTTCTTCTTGCGCCTTTGCTTCAGCTAATTTACGTTCTTCCTCTTCTTTCGCCTTTCGCTCTGCTTCTAAGCGTAATTCTCGCTCCTGTTTATCACGTTCAGCAAGCACAGCATCAATCATTAGTGGTTCGTCATCTAAATCATGATAGCTGACTTCAATTTTAGTGGCTTCATTTTTTTTTCGCTTTTTCATTGGCAATTTGTTCTTCTTCTCTAGACTCGGTTACAGTTATCTGCGCACATCCAGATACGACCATTGTGATTCCAACTAATCCAATCATTAATTGCTTCATGGGCAGTTACCTACCTTGGTTACATGGGAGTGGAGCAGGTTTGTTTGACTTTGATGAATTTTAGATGAGGGAAGAACAACTAATATATAGTAATCTTGCATCGTCAAAATCCTTTCTTTTATGTCGCGTGTTTTTTTATGAATACCCGGCTATGACTATATAAAAACTAGTACATTATTATTTATTCGAAATTAGTAGTAATTTCTTGTCCGTAGACGCGACATTTTTCTATTAAAACTGACAAAAAGTGCTTAGATTAATTGTAACGTAGTTTTACGATTATTGGAAATAGTTTACTAGTTTAAGAGTCAGAGATGCTTAAGAAAAATGGGATAGTATGTATAAACGTAAAATTTGACATAATTTAGCACTTGTTTTTTGCAAGTAGTTAATGTAAAATTAATTAACTGAAAATTAAGAGTTTACCAACCGATGGAGGTGGACTGGGTGATATCTGTTAGGATGCTAAAGCCGTATTACATTAAGGCTGATGATGATTATGTACGTATCATTTTGGCGTATCAGTATTTTTCAGTGCTAATAAATGATAGCGTTTACCAATTTATTCCGATAGAAGGCAAGGAAATCCGCATCAACCGCAGAACACGAAAAGTAGAGAACATCGGAACCCGTTTTGCTTTTCAAAAAGGCAAGGATATTGTTTATATGACCATGACGGAATTAATTTCACTTCCTGATTTCATGACACAGTTACACAACATTGCCAAAGCTTATTATGACGGTATGGAAGAGGTTAGTTTTCAAACGGAAAATACACATCAAATCATGGAAGAACTTGAGAAATTAAATATAAAGCGATTGATTGATCAAGCATTAGATGAACATGATGAGGAAACATTTCGTGAACTAGTGAAATTATTATGAATCAAAAGGAGCATGCTTTACGACCTAAAAAAGGTCCTAGGCATGCTCCTTTTGATTCATTTTTCGTTCAGAATGTTTTAGTGAGAATAATTCAGGGTAATTCACTGCTAACAACTTTTTTGTGCGAAAAGTAGATTGAGGGGGAGAATCAATGGTAACGGTAAAATTATTAAAGCCCTATTGTATTAAAACAGAACTAGACCATATTCATGTTCTGTTGGAACAGGAGTATTTTACTATCTCAATCGAGAATGAAATATATCAATTTGTACCGGTGAAGGCAAAGGAATTTGTAATTAATCGACGTACAAAGAAAATCGAAAATCTGGATGCGACATTTGCTTTTAAAAAGGATAATAAATTATTTTATTTAACAATGAATGAGCTAATCAACTTACCGGATTTTTTGATTAAATTGTATTTTATTACGAAGCCGCATTTAGATATGAAAAGAACTGAGAATATTAATGACAATATAGATGTGATTATCGATGAGTTGGAGCATCTGAATGTTAAGCGTTTAATTGATAGGGCGTTGGATGAGCGTAATGAAGAAGCGTTTTATGATTTGCTGGCGATGTTGTAAAAAAATGAGGATGAGATAAAAGCATTTACGGTTAGATGAAGTTCGAACGTGGGTGCACGATACCCGCTCCGGGAATCAGTGCTTTGTTCGCCTTTCATCTAACTCATTTTACTTATGTCTCAGCCTCATTATCATTTTATTGAGTTAATAAGAACTACTTGACTGCTTCTAGTATATTGGTCACTTTTTCGACTACTAAGCCGCTTGCCCCAATATCTTGGACACCTTCCATCATCATGGCGATGAGGATATCCTGGTCATCAGTAGGGTAGCCTACGAACCAGCCATTTTCCACTCCATCTTTTTCATCTAATGTAAGTTTTAACTCAGCTGTTCCTGTTTTTCCAGAAATAGGGAAGGGGGCGTTTTTGGCATAGCCTGCCGTTCCTTCTAATACAACATTTCGTAATGCCTCTTGGATGATGCTTACTTCCTCAGTTGTTGCAAGGTTTTCCTTCCAGTACGGGCCGGTTTCGTCGGATTTTAGGATGGTCGGTTTTATCATTGCACCATCATTTAAAAACGTCGTAAACATACTTGCCATATGGAGGACACTTGTTTCAATTTCACCTTGTCCATAGGCTGTATTGGCAGTTAATACTTCATCCTCTAATGCACCAGTTGTAGAAATGCTCGATGTTGTGATGGACAAATCAATTGGTAATTCTTCTCCAAAACCGAATTGTTCTAATCCAGTCGCTAAAGCATCTCCACCCATTTCCACACCTTTCATGGCAAAATAAATATTGTCAGAAAGGGTTAATGCGGTTAATAGATTAACTGGACTTGCTTCGGTAACACGGGTAACAGCATAATTTCCCCATCCCTCTCCATTACTCCATGTTTTCCCGTCAATTTCAATTTTTTCTTCTGGTTTAATTGTGCCATTTTGAAGTCCGATGACAGTAGTTATCGGCTTAATGACGGAGCCAGGAGCATAGGTTGCAGCAAAACGGTTAAACATTGGTTGATTAGGATCGTTTTGTAATTCATCCCATTCTGTTTGTGAAATTCCATAAACCATTTTCATTGGATCAAATGATGGGCTACTTACTAATGCTAAAGTTTCCCCAGTCTTAGGGTGAATAGCAGCAGCTGTTCCAGGGGCACCATCAAGAGAATGATATATTTCTTCTTGCACTGTACTATCAATTGTTGTTTGAATATTTTCCCCGTTCTGCACTTCTTTTTCGGCTAAGACAATTTCTGTTTCGTCTTCTTTTAAAACGTAAATTTTGGCACCTTTTTCACCTTTTAAGCGGTCTTCATATAAACGCTCAAGACCTGCTTTTCCAATTATGTCATTGGCTGAATAACGGCTAGGGTCTAATTCCTCTAGTTGTTCTGCCGTTACGTTTCCGACATAACCAACTAAATGTGCGGCAGATTCTCCTAATGGATATACTCGACCTAATCCAGTTTGACCCATAACACCACCAATTTCCCATAATTGATTTAGAAGTTCTTCATTAGATTCAGGTACTTGTCTGTTCAATGGCACAAAATAGTCAGGCTGCACCCAGCTTGCATTTAGGTAATTATTAATCGTATCAACGGACAAATTTAACAGTGAGGCGATTTTCTCAATACTTGCATCCGGATTGTCACCAAGCTTACCAGGAACAATCCCGATATCAAGCACTTCTCCATTAAGTGCTAACGGTAATTGATTTCGGTCTAGTATTTCACCACGAGTTGGTTCAGTTGTGGTAATACGAATTTCGCCGCCATCTTTAATTTCCGGAAAAATAAAGCCTGGATCCCAAGTAAGGAACCAATCCTTTTCTTCTTCCTCTCCTTGTTGGACAAGAGTTGCTTCGTAATCAAATGAAATTGGTCCAGCAAGTGACTCCATCGTAATCGAAAATGGTAATGTTGCTGTTCCTTCTTTTAAAGCCTTCTCTAATTGTTCCTCAGATAATTTAGTATAGGTAATGTCAATGTTACTAATTTGTAGATCCTCATATATTTTGTTATAGCGGTCAATATATTGATCGGTTGCGTATGTTTCTTTAGATTCAGGTGTAAGAATCTCATACATTTGAGTGAAATCCTGTTCACTCCATAAATCGATATATGTATCGAAACGTTCATGTGGTGTTATTTCATCCTCTGAACAACCTGCAATCAAGATGAGCAAAATGCTTGTTACTAGTAGTAAAAGGCGCTTCATTTTCATCCCCCTGATAAGAATTTTCTATATGTATCATTATAACATCAATTATATTTTATAAAAATTAAAAAAAGTCACGCTGAGTGGATCAGGTGACCTTCTAGTTGGTTAACGATTCTTAGTGCGAAGCAGTGCTATGGTGCTTTGCACTAGTGCTTACTTTGCTTCCATGTGATTTTTCATTTCAGTCGATAGCCGTGTGAATTCAGAGTCAGGGACAATATAGTACCAAATACCACCGATAGTTTGTCCGCTACCTGAAATTTCAAGTGTCTTTACATTGGCTCTAGTTCCTAAATAGTTCGAGAAAAGATTTTGGATATTTTTCATATTTAAATCTGTATTAACGTTATTACCTAGTATCCCTAAAATATCGCCAACCTTGGTGATACTGGAGAAACTAGCTGCTTCATTTATGGCAGCAGTTATGACTTGGCGCTGCCGTTCGTTACGTCCCATGTCGCCTCTAGGATCATTTTTTCGCATGCGAATATAGGATAATGCTTCATTACCTTGTAAGTGAAGCTCGCCAACTCCAAAGGTAATGCCATCTTGTGTAAATTCCCTGTCATTTGTAATGGTGACCCCGCCGATTGCATCTACCCCTTGTTTGAATCCTTCCATGTTCACTTTACCATAGAAATGAACGGGTATATCGAATGCCTCTTCCACAGTTTGGACCGATAATTCTACACCGCCAAAGGCATATGCGTGATTAATTTTATCCATACCATGGCCAGGAATATTTACATACGTATCACGAGGGATGCTAAGCATCGTCATCGAGTTTGTTTTCGGATTTAGTGACATCAGTATCATCGTATCAGATCGTCCACGGTCTCCCGTTCGTTCATCTACGCCTAATAATAATACATTTAATGATTTTTTCTTATTGAAAATATTATCTAATTCCTGTTTACGTTCTGGGTCATCATCTCGAGCTAATGGTTCATGCATGTCATCCACGGTATCATGGATCTTATCCCAAACATACCATGCATATCCTCCTCCAATGAGAAGAATAGCGATGAGAATTCCACCAACCCAATATGGCCATTTTCGCTTTTTCTTTTTCTTGAAATCTGCTCTGGTTTCTGCCAATTTAATTTCTCCTCAATTAGAAATTGAAAAAATTGTTAACTATTGGAAATTATTATATCGAATCTATACCATTTAGTCTAATACTTCCTCAGATTAATATGCATTATCTGTTGATATTGGCATGGCAGTAATTATATAACGCTCTGGTGCGTCACCGATATAGTTAAATGGATAGCAGGTAGTGACGGTTAATACTTCATTTGGAGCAGTCGGAACAATCACGGTGCGGTCATCTGCATCTACAACCTTTGTATGTACAATTTCATAGGAAAACGAACCATAGGGAAGCTTAACAGTAAGAATATCTCCAAGCTCTAATTCTCCCATTCGGCGAAAAACAGTATCACGATGTCCGGATAGGACAATTTGATCATGCTGTGTTGGAAAGGCAGTTCCTTTGTAATGTCCAACTCCTTTGGCAAGCTCGTCAGCATCTGTCCCTTCGATGATGGGAAGCTCTTCACCGAGTTTTGGGATATATAGGATTCCGATGGTTTCTCCGGTAGCGGGATTGAAATCCATGGATACTAATGGATTTTGCGGAGAGGTATCGAAATTAACTTTCGTTGTTGGATTTTCGTTATCCAATAATGCGCGAGCTTCAACTAAACTTTTGTTTTGTTCTAGGTGTGTTTTTAGGAGTTGATAACCACCAATTCCTAAAAAAATGAATCCAATGATTAATAATAGAATGATTAATTTTTTCATTGGTCATTCTCCTTAATGGTTGATTTATTACATAGTAATATAGATAAATCTATTGGTAAAGAAAATGTTTAATTACTATAATGGGTGATTTTTTTACAAATTATCATTTCCGTTTTTTCCTTTACTTCCTTATTTGGTTGGTTCATAAAAAGAACATAATTGTTCTTAATAATGAAATTTTAAGTAAAATAAAGAAAAACAGGGAAAACCAAAGCAATAGCGTTCATAATAAAGAATTTTGGCTGTTTTTGACGTTTTGAAAGCCGTATACAATAATCTATACTTCAATATGTGTTCGTTAAAAAGAACTAATCAATGCGTTTTATATGAAACTATTTTACTATTCCTGATGACGCTTGATGTTCTTAAAGAAGAACACATAAATTAGTTTTTGACCTACATAGGTTCAAAATATAAAAAAACTAGGGAGGAAAAGAGAATGAGTATTAAAAAGAGATTAGGCATGGGTATCGCGGCAGCGGTAGTAGGCATTTCATTAATAGTAGGAGGGACATTCGCATATTTTAGTGATACAGCAGAGCAATCGAATACATTTACGTCTGGAACAATTGATTTAGCTGTGGATCCAGTAGTTCAAGTTCCAATGAATAATTTAAAACCTGGTGATTGGATGCCAAGATCATTTGAACTGCAAAATAATGGTTCTCTTGATATTAAGTATGTTGATCTAACAACAGACTATACGGTTACTGATGGTGACGGAAATGCAGTTAGTAATGAATTGGCTGATGAATATGCTGAGCAGTTATATGTTCAATTCCTAAAAAATACAACTGGTGATGAGCCGTATGAAGTATTATTTGAGGTTTCTTTAAAAGATTTACGTGATTTAACACCAGAAGATTTGGCTACTAAAGTGAATATTGAGGAAATTATGGTTGAAGAAGGATATGAATATTGGCAATGGATTATTTGGCCAATCTTTGGTAAGTGGGTTACTGTAGATCCGGTATTTGAAGATGTACCAGAAGAGGTTACTGGAATTCTGGCTGGTGATTCGCATGACTTTGATGTTCAATTCCGTTTTAACGATACAGGAGAAGCACAAAATAATCTTCAAGATTTAAATCTTGAATTAAATTGGACATTTGAAGGATTCCAAACTGACGGAGAAGAAAAGTAATTGAATTATCGGAAAGGTGAGGGCAGCTCACCTTTCCACCTCTTTATTTATTATCAGGATTATTAAGTTATTGGATTGAATAATCCTGATAATAAATAAAGAGCTAGGTATGAGGGGGATGGGAATGAGACAGTCTCGTATAGCTAAATATAGGAAAAAATATAAGGGATACATTATGTTCACTCAATTTACAGTAGCAATTTATGCTTTATTAGTTTCTATATCACTATTAACATCAACTACAGTTGCTTATTATAGCCAGGATAGTCAAGTAAGTACAACCATTGCTACCGCTAGTGATTGGTATGATAAAAGTGAGCTTGCGTTTGTAAGAAAAAATACTGAGGTAATACATAGTTGTCCACAGGTCGATTTATCTGTCACCATAAAAAATAATAAAGAAACTATGACATCATCAACAAAATATGAAATTTACTATTCGGAACAGGAAGGGAATCCTGAAAAATTTGGGCAAAAAATAGCAGAGGGTAAAATAGCACCATTACAATCAGGGGAATCTACTGATTTAGTTTTTAAAGCTGAGAAGGAAGGCTGGTACCAATTTAAAGCATATCAACGTATCGGGTTCAACAATAATTATGAAGATGTAAGCCAGATTTGGAGTCATAAAATAAAAGTACAATGTTCTGGTAACCAGAATGCTGAGAAAGAATTAGATGAAGATCAAGTTGAAGATTCAGATAGCGATAAGCAAAATGATGTGAGCGTTGAGGGGAATAAAACCATTGATGAACAAACAGTTGAAGATTCAACGGTTGAGGATAATATGGCAGAGGAAGCTAAACAAGAGGAACCTACTAATGAAGTACAGGAAAACCCGGAAGTGAAGACGGAAGAAGATAATTTGGAAGCAACTGATGAAGGGACTAACAGTAATAACCAAGTAATTAATAATCAAAGTGAGCAAGCTTCCACAGATGAAACTAAGGAAGGTGTTAATCCATGAAGAGGAGCAAGTATAAAAAGTGGATAGGGAATGGCATTACCTACATCATGTTGGTAGCAATCATTTTTATGGCAGTAGTGGTGGTTACTTCAAAAGTATCTGGCGGAGAACCAGAAATGTTTGGATTTCAGTTTAAGACAGTTCTGTCAGGATCGATGGAACCAGAGTTTGATACGGGATCTGTAATTGTCGTTAAGCCAGTTGGGGATTCGGAGAGATTCAATAAGGGTGATGTTATTACATTTCTGGAGGAAGATGGGAAGCTAATTACGCATCGAGTGGTTGATGTTGTTTCTAATGGAGAGCGGGTTATGTATCAAACGAAAGGTGATAACAATCAATCACCTGATCGTAATTTAGTGCTCGCTGAAAATATTGTTGCACAATATTCTGGGTTTAGCATTCCATTTCTAGGATATATCGTTAACATTGCCAAATCGCAAAATGGAGCGTTTCTTTTATTGATACCAGGAATTATATTGCTCGGGTATGCTGGATATGTAATTTTTCAAGCGATTAGAGAAATAGATAGAAGTGAAAAGGAAAAGTTGAATACAATACAAGATAAAAGTGCTACTTCATAATTGAAGTTAGGAACCTTGCCTAATAAGGGGGCGTCGAATTGAAACGGTTTATGGTTGTTTGCTCTATAATTATAATTGGTTTCCTCGTGTTGGAACAGCCAATTGTTATATTTTCGGAGGAATCAGATGTTAATTCTGATAATAAAGCAGAAATTGACATCAGCCTTTCCCCAAGCGACGTATTATTTCAAGTTGATGAGTTGAAGCCTGGAGATTGGATAGAAAGAAGTATAACAATTAAAAATGATGGTAAAAAGGATTTCAATTATTACATGAGCTTAAGAAATGATGGTGATGAAAAGCTGTTCAATGAGTTCTTGTTAGAAATTCACAATGCCGATGGGAAATTGTATAATGGAAAACTTTCGGAATTTGATACACTTGAAATGAAAGAATTAGCGGCAGGTAAGGAAGAAGTGTTAAATATAATTGTTCGATTTCCAGAATATTTAGGGAATGATTTTCAAGGATTGAATTCGCAATTTTCCTTTATATACACTGCCGAGGGAACACGAGATACAGATGTTCAAGATGAAGATAGTATAGATGGTTCTGTTGGAAGTGGTGAAGATGATCCAACTAATACAGGATCTTTATTACCAAGCACCGCAACGAATATGTTCAATTTTTTACTTATAGGAAGTATTATTCTTGGTATAACGGTTTTACTTGCAACGATTAATGCGATAAAGAAACTTAAACAGAAAAAGCATTTTACCTAAACTAGTCTAAAGGGGTTTAGATTCTGCCTGAAAATTACAAAACTAGTTTTGATTTGACAAAACAAGACACCCAAAAAGACTTAGGCATTTAGTATAATAGTCTTAGAAAAAAATAATCTTCCTAAAAAGGGCAAACTCATTGAAAAGTGGGGACGCAAAGTCACAGGTCTAAAGCTAAAGCTTTTCGGGCTATGATGGCTGGATTGCATGTGGATGCAAAATGGGGGACGGGAATTTGGATAAAGTCGTTAAGGATGTCAATCTTGATTACGAATGGGTGCTGTTAATCAAAGAGGCAAAGGACTTAGGTATGTCTGTGGAGGAAGTACGACTTTTTCTGATAGAGGCAAAACAAACTACATAATCAGATGGTAGAAAAAAATGTACTTTATATAGAACCACTCACCTGTTTATGATATAATCTCCTGTAAAGAGGTGAGGCTTCTTGATCGGTGAAAAAATTAAACAATTACGCAATGAAAAAAGAATGTCTATATCGGAACTTGCTGAAAAAGCAAATGTAGCGAAATCGTATTTAAGTTCCATCGAGCGAAACCTCCAGTCAAATCCATCTATTCAGTTTATCGAGAAAATAAGCGCGGTATTAGGTGTTTCAGTTAATGAATTAATAAATACTGGCGATCCTATAAAACTGGAGGATTTAGATGGTGAATGGCTTCATATTGTTAAAGAAGCAATGGAATCTGGTGTTTCAAAAGAAGAATTTAAAGATTTTCTAGAATTTAATAAATGGAAGAAACAAAACTAGAACCGTAGCTAATCTACGGTTTAACTTTGTTTTTTAGTAGTATTATATGTATGCGGTTTAATAGGACGGGCCAGGGTGAAAACATGCGACTGCTTATGAATTGGCTAATGCCAATTACTTGGATGGGATGTCTATTTTATTCATCGTCTCAACCTTATGAAGAACAAAATATTAAGCCATTCTTATCTAGTAATATTGACTTATCCTTTCTAGAAGTCTATTTAGATTGGATTTCATTCACATATCATCAGTCAGAGGTTAGTATTGCAGCACTGGGAATGGAAGGATTTATCGAATTTTTCATTCGTAAAGGAGCTCATTTTGGAGCGTTCTTTCTATTATTAATTTTATTTTATGCAGCATTTCGAAAAACGGTTAACTGGACGATACGCAAGATTATCGTGGTTTCATTTTTCCTTACCCTTGCATATGCTATGGTGGATGAATTACATCAAGGAATGACACCAAACAGGACGCCTTTTGTTGGAGATGTGCTAATTGATGCAATTGGTGCAATAGCAGCATGCTTACTTCTGTTAGCTAGAAATAAATACAAACGTAATACGATTGTAAAGAAGTAAATCATTGGAAATATGCTAAGATAATGGAAGCTAGATTAAAATGATTAGGGCGGTAATGAAATGGTTGAACGCGAATTTTTTAAAAATATGATGAAGAAAGTGATTGATGATACCGAGAAGAATAAAATTCGTTCTTCCGAGGAATTAATTCAAACACTTATAAAAGAATTAAATGGTAGTAAAATCATAACAAAAGACAATCACATGATAAATTAAGTTAGTAGGGAAGGGACAAAGAAAAAATGAGAAGATAAAAGACGAACAATGTACCTATTCCCGAAGCGGATATTGTGTACCAACGTTCGGATTTTATCTTTCTAAAACACTTCTGTCCCAACCACAGAATTTGCTAGGTTAATGAGTGCGATCAACATCAATTTCTATATATTTTACCTCTGTTGGTTGGATGTTTGCTTGGTTGTTTGTTACATCAATCATCCAGTCTTGGAAATTGGACTCCTTACCAGCTTCTACATAAACGATGAACGCAACATTTTCCAAGTAATTGATTGTTTCTAGCATATAGTCAGAGTTTCGGAGGGTGTTCTCTAGTTTTCCTAGGAGATTGTAATCTACGGTGATAGAGAATCCTTGCATTAGTTGGCGTTTCACGACACCGATGTTCTGAATAGCTTGAGATGTTGCCCCACCATATGCGCGTATTAGACCACCAGCACCTAATTTTATTCCACCAAAATAACGCGTAACAACCACAACAGTATCTTTTAGATGTTGTTTTTTTAGTACTTCTAGCATAGGTACACCTGCCGTACCACTTGGTTCTCCATCATCATTCGCTTTTTGAATTTGGTCATGCTCCCCAATAATATAGGCAGAACAATTATGAGTTGCATCATGATATTTTTTCTTTAATTCCTGGATGAAGGCTTGGGCTTCTTCTTCTGATTCAACTCGCTTGATAGTACCAATGAACCTTGACTTTTGAATGACAATTTCATGGGATCCTCCATCTTTTTTAACGGTGAAATAGTTTGATAACACTGGTATATTTCCCCCTTATGAATCTTTTTTCATATATAAATAAGTAAAAAGCATGTTTTGATAAATGACAAAATGGGTATTCATAACTAACGTTTGATTGGTTTCCACTATTTATTTTAAATATTTTACGAATAACCCTATAAAAATTAATCAAAACCACGTATAATTATACCATAGGTTGGTGAGTGCCGATGGCTGTGAAAACTAGGGAAAAAGATTTAGATTTTATTCTCGATGAAATGGTTGACGTCGTTGAAAATAGTAAAGATGAAATTTTTCATATTAGTGAGGAAGCCCGGTCTGAATATGAGCAACTATTACGAGAGCTCGAAGTCACAAAGCAGAAGGTCATACGTTACATAGAAGATGGTGACAAGCTGGATCAAAATGTTCGTTATTCAAGAAGGCGCTTATCAGAAGTGAGTAAATACTTCGATCGCTATACAGAAGATGAAATTCGTGAAATCTATGAATCTACTCATGAGTTACAAACGCAGCTTGCAATGCTTCGCCAAGAGGAAAGAGTTCTACGTGTAAAGCGTGATGATTTAGAAAGAAGGCTACAAAATTTAGATTCGACGATAAAACGCGCAGAGAACCTCGCAAATAAAATTGCTGTTATATTAACATATCTGACTGATGACTTTAGACAGGTTAATGAAATGATAGAAGAGGCCAAAGAAAAGCAAGAATTTGGTCTGAAAATTATCGAGGCGCAAGAGGAAGAGCGAAAACGTCTTTCAAGGGAAATCCATGATGGTCCTGCTCAAATGTTAGCTAATATATTGTTGCGCTCTGAATTAGTAGATCGAACCTTCCGTGAGGGTAGTCCAGAGGATGCTTTAACTGAGATTAAGAATGTCCGTAAAATGGTGCGAACATCACTCTATGAAGTACGTCGTATTATATATGATCTAAGACCAATGGCACTGGACGATTTGGGGCTTATCCCTACAATTAAGAAATATATAACGACAACAGCAGAATATAACCAAGTGAAGATTGATTTTAAATCAATTGGTGAAGTTAAACGAATAAACCAGAAGTACGAAATTGCATTTTTTAGATTAGCACAAGAAGCAATACAAAATGCTGTCAAACATGCAGAAGCTAGCCTAATTACAGTAAAGATTGAAATTTGCTCGAATAACCTTAATTTAACGATTGCCGATGATGGAAAAGGCTTTGACCCAACATTAAAGCGGGACAAATCATTCGGGTTAATGGGGATGAAAGAGCGTGTTGAAATGTTTGATGGATCAATGGAAATTAATTCTACTATCGGAAAAGGCACAAAAATAATTATACGAGTACCCTATGAAAGGGCTCTTGTCTAATAAATAGAGATATAATTATTGTCTGTCATGGTACACGTAATAGGGTAAATATTACGTTTTGGGGAGGAAAAGACAATGAATTTAGATAAGAAAGTTTCAATTGTTTTAATTGATGATCACAAATTATTCCGTGAAGGGGTAAAACGTATTTTAGAATTCGAACCATCATTTGATGTGGTGGCAGAAGGCGATGACGGTATTATTGCTAGTAAATTAGTGAAAGAATATAATCCGGATGTTGTCTTAATGGACATAAACATGCCAAACATGAATGGTGTACAAGCTACTGCGGAGTTAGTTAGAAATCATCCTAAATCAAAAGTAATCATACTATCTATCCATGATGATGAAAACTATGTAACGCACGCATTGAAAACTGGAGCTCAAGGATATTTGCTGAAGGAAATGGATTCTAATTCATTAATTGAAGCAATCAAGGTAGTGAGTGAAGGCGGATCATACCTGCATCCAAAGGTTACGAATAACCTTGTTCAGGAATATCGGAGACTAGCGAAAGAAACAGTGTCTGTAGGAATTGGAAGTCGTATCGAATACCATCGCCCACTACACTTATTAACGAAGCGTGAGTGTGAAGTTCTACAGCTTTTAGCTGATGGAAAAAGTAACCGCGCTGTTGCTGAAGCGTTGTATATAAGTGAAAAGACAGTCAAAAATCACGTCAGCAATATTTTACAAAAAATGAATGTTAATGACCGTACACAAGCAGTTGTCTCAGCTATCCGTAAGGGTTGGGTTGAAGTACTGTAAAATTTGATAAACGCATAATTAATAGCTTTAGTACAGAGGAAAATGTACTAAAGCTATTTTTGTTTTTATATGGGTAAAGGGTATATTTGGCATCTAGTGAATCACCTTCTCCTGCCCTAGTCGCAGACTATCATGATGCATTTTTTGAGACATTCATGTAAAATATAAGGAGCAGACAAAAATAAACAGGAGAGGAAGGTTACGATGAAGGTTGCTGTAATGACAGACAGCACGGCGTATATTCCTAAAGCGATGCGTGATGCATATGGGATTCATATGGTGCCGCTAGGTGTTATCTTCGGTGATGAAACCTATCAAGAAGAAGTAGATTTAACAACTGAAGAATTTTACCAAAAGATAAAAGATATAAAAGAACTTCCGACGACTTCACAGCCGCCGATTGGATTAATTACCGAAAAACTAGAAGCGCTTCGTGATGAATATGATGCGGTTGTATCGGTTCATTTATCGAGTGGTATAAGTGGCACGTATCAAGCAGTTGTTAGTGCTGGTGATATGGTTGAAGGTATAGACGTCTATGCATTTGATTCTGAGATCAGCTGTATGGCTCAAGGGTTTTATGCTTTGGAAGCCGCTGAAATGGCGAAAGAGAATAAAACGCCAGAACAAATTATTGCTCGTCTGGAAGAAATGAAGAAAACCATGCACGGTTATTTTATGGTAGATGATCTAACTAACCTGCACCGTGGCGGAAGATTGAATGGTGCACAAGCACTTGTTGGTAGTTTGCTACAGGTGAAGCCGGTCCTGCATTTTGTGGATAAGGTAATTGTACCTTTTGAAAAAATTCGTACACGTAAGAAAGCGCTGAATCGTATCATTGGGATGCTGGAAGAGGATGCGCAAGAAGGTAAAGTAGCAAAAGTTGTCTTTGTTCATGCCAATGATGAGCAAGCGGCAATGGAATTAAAAGAAGAATTTAATGAGAAATATCCTGATACAGAAGCATTAATCAGCTATTTTGGCCCGGTAATCGGAACCCATGTTGGGGAAGGTGCTATCGGCGTTTGTTGGTATTATAAATAAGCAATTATACTTTATTACTATTTATTGTTGGCTGCCAGTAAGCATTCAGTTCAACTGGCAGTCGATTCTCCTCTATATTTAATAGAAAGTGAGTGATGGAATGCTCTATCCAGTACATTCTCCTCAACACAATCTCCCAAAGCCTCAAGCAGAATTTGTCTTTCGTTATGCTGGTAAACTACTCCTTGAACAAGAATTCGCCCCTGATTTAGCAAGCTACAAGCACTGTTTTTCTAAAATCCCCACAATTAGTCGTAAGTTTGGCTATCTGCAATGTGTTCGCTGTGGAAATCAAAAGCCCTCATTATTTGGCAAAATTCCATGTGAAAAATGTCATACAACTCATTTTTATTGCCGAAACTGTATTCAAATGGGAAGAGTGATGCAGTGTGAATCCCTTTATGTTTGGTCTGGTGAAGTGCCTGTGTGGCAGTCACATGAATCCCCGTTAAGCTGGGATGGGACGCTTACGGATGCCCAACTGCATGCATCAAATCGGATTGTCCAAGCGATCCAACAGCAGGAAAAGGAACTAGCCGTTTGGGCGGTATGTGGTTCTGGAAAAACCGAGATGTTATTTCGTGGGATAGAAGCGGCACTTAAGCTTGGCAAAAGAGTTTGTATTGCAACACCAAGAGCAGATGTTGTTCGGGAATTACAGCCTCGGTTTAAGGAAGCATTTCAGACTGTACCCGTTCAAGCGTTATATGGAGGAAGTGATGAAAAGGAAGGTAGTGCCCAACTGATAATTGCTACGACGCATCAACTCCTCCGCTTTCATAAAACCTTCGATGTAGTCATTATTGATGAAGTTGACGCATTTCCTTTTCACAATGATGCTACCTTGCCATATGCCGTCAATCGCGCAAAGAAGGATAGACATACCATGATTTACGTTACCGCAACTCCTCGTCAAGACCTTCGTTTGAAAATGACACTGCGAAAACTCCCATATGTGTTTGTCCCTGTTAGGTACCACGGTCATCCTTTGCCTGTTCCTCGCTTGCATATGAGTATTTCCTTAAAAAAAGCGATAAAAGAGCGTCAGCTTCCTAACTCCGTCTTAACCTGGATAAAAAAACGTAAGAATCCCAATCGTCAGTTGCTTATTTTTGTCCCAACGATTGCCTTAGCTGAGGAATTGGCGGAAAAACTTAGAGAAGGTTCTACACTCCCATTTCAATCTATTGTTTCTGCCCATTCAGAGGATGAGCAGAGGGTAGAAAAGATTATTCAATTTCGTAATCGGGAAATTCAGTTACTCATTACAACCACGATATTGGAGCGTGGAGTTACTTTTCCTTCTGTGGATGTTATCGTACTAGATGCTGGGCATATGGTATTTGATGATGCGGCATTAGTGCAAATTGCTGGTAGGGCAGGTAGAAGCATGGATGATCCAACTGGTGAGGTGCTTTTTGTACACAATGGTAAAACGAATGCCATGGTGAAGTCGATCCGATCGATTCAATCGATGAATAAACGAGGAGGCTTTTCCAAATGAATTGTCTATGGTGTGATGAGGAAATTCATGTGACGATTGATTGGACAACAATCGCTATGCCACCAAAAGCACAACCAATATGTGATACATGTGCAGAAGGTGTTCAGGAACTGACAGGCTCTCGCTGTCGAAAATGTAGTAGACTGTCAACGAAACGAGTGTGCGAGGATTGCTTATGGTGGGAAGAGTATCTGCACGGGGATGACAGTATCGAATTTAATTACTCGGTTTTTCCATATTCGAATCAAATGCAAGAAATTATTGCCAAATGGAAGTATCGAGGAGATTATGAGCTAGGTTATATTTTTCGTGAAAGCTTTTTAACGCACTATAAAACCGTGTTTGCAAAGGTAAAGGATGCCGTAGTTGTTCCGATTCCTTTAAGTGACGAGCGAATCCACGAAAGATGCTTTAATCAAGCAAAAATGCTAGCGGAATTTTTACCACTGGAAACAAAAGAGGTGTTAACCCGAGTTCATGGGGAAAAACAATCAAAAAAATCACGACATGAAAGAATTACGTCTAATAATCCATTTATCCTTCAGCAAAACCTAAACAATCCTGTTATAATAGTCGATGATATATATACAACGGGTACTACATTACGTCATGCAGCGAAGCTATTAAAACTTCATGGTTGCCCAAGCGTTTACACGTACACATTAGTTCGGGGATAAATTAATCGTACTATATTGAATTGAGGAGAAGAAGGATAGATGGCAGATTTAGCAAATTGCGTCAGATGTGGAAAGGTTTTTGTAAAACAGATACGAGATGTTTGTCGGGATTGTTATAAAGAAGAAGAAGCTGCTTTTCAAATTGTTTATGATTTTTTAAGGAAACAAATAAATAGAGAAGCTACACTTATCGAAGTGGTGGAGGCTACAGGAGTCGATGAGGCGCTGATCACGAAATTTATTAAAGAAAATCGATTACGAACGACCATGTTTCCAAAATTAGGCTATCCTTGTGAAAAATGTAGGACACCAATAACCTCTGGGAAGCTTTGCATGAATTGTGCAGAAGAACTGAAACACGATTTGGATCGAGTGGAGCAGTTAGAAAAAATCACGGAAAGAAACAAGCTTCTGAGCGACGATAAGAAACAAATTTATTACACAATCGATAAACATCGGAGATAACACTACAAATTTATAAATATTAGCCGATAGTATAGATAACACTAAGTTCGATATAGATAAACAATCGTTCGGAAATAAATGAGGTGATTTGATGAAAATTAACGGAGCAAATCAAACAAACTTTAATCCCTATAAAAATCAAATTCAAAAACAAGCGGATTATAAAAAGTCAGTACAACAACAGGATCAGCTTGAAATTTCAACACAAGCAATGAAGCTACAGGAAAACACAAAAGTAAATCCAAAGCGTGAAGCGTATGTGCAGGAAATAAAGAATCAGGTTGAATCTGGTCAGTATAAGATTGATTACGAAAAAACGGCACAAAAAATGATCGGCTTTTGGTCAAAGCAATAAGAGGAGGACACATATAAATGTCCGTACAAGCAATTATTAAAAAGCTGGACAAGCTTACGGGAATTCATCAGCAGCTGGTACAGTTATCAAAAGAAAAAACTACCGTCATTAAAGAAGGTGCTGTCGAAAAGCTACAAGCCGTTTTAGTCAAGGAACGGAAATACGTGCAGCAATTGGAACAGGCGGAAGAAAGCAGAAGAACTGAAGTGGAAGCATGGTTTGAGGAAAATAAGCTACCACTAGCAGAAGCTACCGTAACAACTATGTTGCAACAGTTGACAGCTGAGGAAGAAAAAGAAGCGGTTGAAGCGGCCGCTGTTCGTTTAACAGAAGCAATCGTGGAGTTAAAGCAACAGGAGCAATTGAATATGGCTTTGATTCAACAGTCCATGCAATTTGTTCAGCTTTCCATCGATTTATTAAGTCCGACATTAAAGAGTATGAATTACGGAAATAAGACACAGAGTGAGCAATCATCTGTAGGGCGTTCGGTATTTGATTCGAAGGCATAAGAATAATTTTTTAAAAAGGAGAATCTTACGTGAGTACATTCCATGGCTTAGAGATGGCGAAACAAGCGCTATTTACACAACAATCAGCTTTATATACGACAGGACACAACATTTCAAATGCGAATACAGAAGGGTATACAAGACAGCGTGTTAATTTTGAAACGACTCCTGCCTTCCCAACTGGTTCTCGTAATCGTCCACAAATCCCTGGGCAAATCGGTACTGGTGTACAGGCTGGAACCGTGGAACGTATTCGTGATAGTTTTCTTGATATGCAGTATCGTGCGGAAAATAGTAAAACAGGTTATTGGGAGACCATGTCAGAGTCGTTATATCGGATGGAAAGTCTATTAAACGAACCATCTGAGAGTGGTTTGGCCAATACGATGGACCAATTTTGGCAATCATTACAGGATTTATCAGTAGATGCGCAGAGTGAGAGTGCTAGATCAGTAGTTGTTCAACGTGGTATTGCAGTTGCAGACACATTTAATTATCTATCTAATAATATCGAATCCATGCAAACAGATATCCGGAAACAAATTGATGTAACGATTGATGATGCAAACAGCATATTACGTCAAATTGACCGAATCAATAATCAAATTAAGGAAATTGAGCCACATGGCTATTTGGCGAATGACTTATATGATGAGCGTGATCGTTTAATTGATAAACTATCTAGTATTGCTAATATTAAAGTTCACCGAGTGGAAAGTGCAGAAAGTGCCCAAGATATCGCGGCGGGTCTAGCTAAAATTGAATTAGTAGATGATAGCGGAAAATCATTTGCATCTGGACCGGTATACTTGGTAGATCCAACTGGAGAGCCTACGTACCAAGAATTTGATCTTGCAGAAGATGCTGAAGTAAATGAAATAACTTTTGGTGGAAATACAATCGACCTATCATCAGGATCTCTTAAGTCGTTAGTGGATGCACATGGGTATCCTGGTTCAGGTGATAAAGTTGTTTCCTATGAAAATATGAAAGCAAATCTTGCAAAACTAGCGGAAACATTTGTTTCAGAGTTTAATAGTGTCCATCAAGAAGGCTATAACTATAATGGTGTTCAAGACACTGAACTTAAATTTTTCCAGATAGATGAAAATGGAAACGTGACGGTTTCAGAGGAAATTCAAGATGATCCTGCATTAATTGCAGCAAGCTCTGAGGAAGATGCTTCAGGGAATGGTGAAAATGCAGGGGAACTAGCCAAAGTAATGGATAAACTAATTAATGGCAATCCTCTTGGAGACGGAGCGTCTATCAAAGGATTTTATGAAGGGTTAATTGGTAGATTAGGTGTTGCAGCACAAGAAGCAAACCGAATGGCACAAAACACGAATATCCTTCGTTCACAAGTAGAAGAACAGCGTGTATCGGTAAGTTCTGTTTCACTTGATGAGGAAATGACAAATATGCTTAAGTTTCAACATGCATACAATGCCGCTGCAAGAAGTATGACGGCAACGGATGAGATTTTGGATCGTATTATAAATAATATGGGATTAGTAGGAAGGTAGGGATTCTAAATGCGCGTAACACAGTCAATGCTATCAAATAGTATGCTGCGAAATTTAACCAATAGCTATTCGAATTTAGGTACGTACATGGATCAGTTAACGACTGGAAAGAAAATCAGCCGTCCTTCTGATGACCCAGTTGTAGCAGTTAAAGGAATGGATTATCGTAGCCAATTACAACAAGTAGAACAGTATCAACGTAATACAAATGAAGTGCATAACTGGATGGATAATTCAGATGCAGCATTAGACCAGACAACTCAGACCTTACAACGACTACGTGAATTAGCTGTCCAAGCTAGTAATGATACGTATGATGCGGCGGAAAGACAAAATATTAAAGAAGAGGCATTATCCTTAAAACAACATTTAATTGATATTGCTAATTCAAAAGTGAATGGAAAATATATTTTTAATGGTACAAAAACAGACCAAGCTCCAATTTCAGGGACACCTGGAGACATCAATGAATCACCAGTTTATATTGAAGTATCAAGTGGTATTCAAATTCAGTCAAATGTAAATGCTAATAAGATATTTGGTAGTGATGCATTTGATCGAGTGGATTCCTTCATCACTGCTCTTGAAAGTGATAGTCAGGAAGATATTGAAGCGAGCATTAGCGCAATTGATGAAAATATTGAAAACGTCATTAATGCACGTGCTGATTTAGGAGCGAGAATGAACCGATTAGAATTAATCGAAAATCGACTAGGTACACAAGAAATTTCCGCAACACAAATGATGTCTAATAATGAAGATATTGATTACGAAGAGGTTATTACAAAATTAATGACACAGGAGAGCGTGCACCGTGCTGCGCTTTCAGCTGGATCACGCATTATTCAACCATCTTTGATTGATTTTCTACGGTAAAAACCCTGGCCCGTTAAGGGTACAGGGTTTTAGTTTTAAATAGGGGGAGATCTCTATGGAATTACCACAAATACGAATGCAGTCGCAGCAAGCAAGAATCGCGATTGATACACAACCAGCAAGACAAGAGATGATACAACCTAAAGCAGACCTCTCCATTCAACAGCCTCGTGCAGAAATGACGATGCAAACAACACCTGCCAAGCTAACAATAGATCAAACACAAGCCTGGGAGGATATGAATTTACGATCGGTGGAGCGATTAAATGAGAAAATTGCACAAGATGGTAAACAAGCTGCCTTAGAGGGAATAGGGAGAAGGGCTGCTGAAGGAACAGAACTTATGAAAATTGAAAACAAGGGTAATCCTTTAATAAGTCAAGCAGTTCAAAATGCACATGAACCAATGAAAGCATTAGGAATTAAATTTATTCCATCTGCCTTTGCCGTGAAAATACACTATCAACCATCTGAGGTACAAATTGATGTGAAACCAAACAAGCCAATTATTGAAGCACGTGTCAATAAGCCTGAGGTGAATTACATACCAGGAGATGTAACAGTTTCAATGGCAAATTATCAGGATTTACAAATTGATTTTGTAAATCTCTTTCCTACTACAGCCCAAGCTAAATAACAAGAGGTGATACACATGATAATTCAAACGAAATATCTAGGTGATGTGACAATAGAAAAGGACAAGATTGTAAAATTTGCTGCTGGTCTACCGGGTTTTATTGAAGAGACAGAATTTGTGTTATTAGATATCCCTGGTAATCCGGTATTTCAATTTTTACAATCGGTTAAAACGGCTCAACTAGCATTTGTAGTTGCGAATCCGTATCAGTTTTATAAGGATTATACCTTTAAATTAGACGATTCAACCGTAGCAGCATTAGAAATTGCGAGTGAAGATGATGTATTTGTATCAACTATTGTTACGTTAAAGGATCCATTTGAATCCAGCACGATTAATTTGCGGGCACCATTAATCATTAATCAGAAGAAAATGCTTGGTAAACAGTTTATTTTAAACTTGGATGAGTATCCAAGTACTGCTTCGATTCAATCCATCGTTGAGAAAGGGGTGTAGTAATGCTAGTGCTAACGCGAAAACTCAATGAGGCAATTCAAATTGGTGATGCTGTCGAAATTAAAGTGCTGGCGATTGAAGGTGACCAAATTAAATTAGGCATTGCTGCACCGAAGTCAGTTGAAATTTATCGCAAAGAAATTTACTCCGAAATTCAAAATCAAAATAGCGAGGCTGCCAATGTATCGGTTGACCTTGTGAAGCTACTTCCTGTAAAAAACGATTAACTACGCATAGAAACACTTAACTTTTTCATTCGTTATCCGATATAAGAAAAAACGTGTTAGGAGATGCATGGGGATGCGATTAGATTCATTATCAAACAATACACAGCCCTTGCAAAACAGTGACAGCAAAAGAGTAGCAGCAGAAGTGAGAACTGTTGTGCAAGATAGACAACCGAAGGAATTCGGTACACTTGATCCAAAACAGCAAAAGAGTGAAGTGGAAACGGCAGTTCAAAAGCTTAACGATTTTGTTGAACCACTTCAAACTAATCTTAAATTTGAGTTACACGATGAATTAAATGAATACTATGTGACAATTGTCGATCCGAAAACAAATGAAGTAATCAAAGAAATACCATCGAAAAAAATTCTAGATATGTATGCTGCTATGGCAGACTATATGGGGTTTTTAATTGATAAAAAGATATAAAGAGGTGTTATAAATGGTAATGCGAATAGGTGGATTAGCTTCTGGTATTAATACAGATGAAATTATTGAAAAACTAATGTCGGCTGAAAGAATGCCGTTAGATCGTATGGAGCAAGACCGAACGCTTCTAGAATGGCAACGTGATGGATACCGTGAAATCTATCAAAAGTTATACGAAATGGATAATGACTTAATTTTCGATATGAAATTAAGTAGCACATACAATTCGAAAACTGTAAGTTCTTCCATGGAGAGTGCTGTAACAGCAACCGCAACGTCAAGTGCTCAAAATGGTGCATACTCAATCAAAGTAGATAGCTTAGCCACCTCAGCAATCAATGTTGGAGCTGATTTAGGTAAAGACTTCGACCCGTCAAAAGCATTAAATCAAGCGACAACGGTAAGATTTTCAACATTTAACGAAAAGACGCAAGCAATGGAAGAACATACGGTTGAAGTAGCAGAAACCGACTCACTAAATGATGTATTGAAGAAAATCACTAATGGTGATAATAATGTTCGAGCATTTTATGATGGAACCTCCAATAAAGTGATTTTAGAAAGCACTAGAACTGGTAATTACAATACGGAAGGTAATGAAATAGAATTTGCAGATGATTCGTTTTTCGCAACCACACTTCAATTGTCACAGGAAAATGAAGTAAATGGAACAGATGCAACCTTCACGTATAATGGTGTGGAATTTACTTCAAAGCAGAATTCGTACACATTAAACAATGTGACCTTCTCCTTTAAAAATGTTACGGCTGGCCAAACGGTTAGCTTAACCGTTGATAATAATGTGGATGCAGCTTTTGACTCTATTATGAATTTTGTTAATAAATATAATGAAATCGTAGAATCGATTAATGGCTCCCAAACACAAGAACGCTATCGTGATTACAAGCCATTAACAGAAGCACAAAAGAAAGAGATGAGCGATAAAGAAATTGAGCTTTGGGAAGAAAAAGCAAAAAGTGGTATTCTTCGCGGAGAATCAATTCTTACTTCTGGTATGTTTGATTTACGTCAAACGTGGTATTCCAACGTTGAAACCGGTGGTGAAATAACCTCTTTAACACAAGTGGGAATTTCAACAGGCGCTGACTACATGAATGGTGGTAAGCTGGTCGTAGATGAGGATAAATTAAAAGAGGCTTTACGAGAAGATCCAGCTGCAGTTAACAAGCTATTTTCAAACTCGACAACCGATAAAAACGATCCTAGTCGTGGACTAATTAATCGATTAGAAGATTCGATGGAATCCATGATGAAAAGCATCGAAGAACGAGCTGGTAGTACAACTAAAAACGTTTTAGACACGTACACATTGGGTAAGCGTATCAAGGATTTAGACACAAGAATTTCAAATTTTGAGGATCGTTTATTACAAGTAGAAAGTCGTTATTGGAGCCAGTTCAATGCGATGGAACAGGCGATATCACGTTTGAATAATCAATCGTCCCAATTACTATCTCAATTTGGTGGAGCATAAATCCAATAGTGAAAAATTTCTACAAAGGAGCTTTCCAGTATGGCTTTAAATAAACCATATCAAGCATATCAGAATAATGCTGTTAACACTGCAACAGGTGGAGAATTAACATTGATGCTGTATAATGGCTGCATTAAGTTTATCAAGCAAGCGATAAAAGACGTGCAGGATCATAATATAGAAGCAAAAAATACGAACATCCAAAAAGCGCAGCGAATTATCCAGGAACTAATGGTAACCTTGGATCAAGGGGTAGAGATTTCGAAGCAAATTATGCCCTTATATGACTATATGCACCAGCGTTTGATGGAAGCAAATATGAAAAATGATCCAAGTATTTTAGAAGAGGTGCTTGGTTTTGTGACCGATTTTCGAGATACGTGGAAACAAGTAATTTTAAAGACGAGACAAAAACAATATGCACAGGGTGAGCATGTATAATGAATCGTGTTGAGCCTATATATGAAATGACGGTACAGATCGAACAGCTATTAAACAGTGAAATTAATTCTTCGACCCGACCGGAAGTTATAACAGAAATCAACTCGCTTCTCCAAAAGAGAGAGAAGGCAATGCTTCAAGCAACGGAACCTTTCTCAAATGAGGAGCTCGCGCTTGGGAAGAAACTGTTACCATTGAACGAGCAAATCCAGAAAAAAATGGAAATGTTGTTCACGGGTTTGAAAACCGAGATGAAGCAAATTAAGAAGCAAAAAAATTCCAACCGAAAATACGTTAATCCATATGAAAACATCCAAACAATAGATGGAATGTTTATGGATAAAAAGAAATAGAAATTAACAGGCTGGGACATAAGTAAAATGAGAAGATAAAAGGACGAACAATGCACTGATTCAGCGAAGTATATTCCCGAAGCGGGTATCGTGCACCAACGTTCGTGATTTTATCTAACCATTAACACTTATGTCCCAGCTTCTTTTTTGTTAATGTAATATGAATTTAATGTAACTATCTTTGAACTATGCCTAGACAGGGATTAAGCAACTTTTAGTTTTAAGAAATTTACAAAATAAGCATGTTTATACGGGATTTTTAATGGAAAACATAGTATAATATATACAAAGGTAAAAAGGAGGACACTTTATGAAATTCAACATTCGTGGTGAAAATCTTGAGGTTACTGAAGCTATCAGGGATTACGTAGAAAAGAAGATTAGTAAACTAGAAAGATATTTTGAAAGCACCCCAGCATCAGATGTGCATGTGAATTTAAGTGTCTATAATGAGAAACAACGTATTGAAGTAACGATCCCGATGACAAGTCTTTTACTTCGGGCAGAGGTGGAGCATACAGACCTGTATGCAGCAACCGATTTAGTAGTCGATAAGCTAGAACGACAAATTAGAAAATACAAAACAAAAGTAAATCGTAAATTCCGACAAAACGTGTCATTCAAGCCAATACTTTCAAGCCTTGCGGAAGATATTGAAGAAGAGGTTGAAGAATCAAACGATATTGAGATTGTTAGAACTAAACGTTTTGATCTAAAACCTATGGATTCCGAAGAAGCAGTATTGCAAATGGATATGCTAGGACATGAATTCTACGTTTTCCAAAATGCAGCTTCTGGTGATACAAATGTAGTATATCGCCGTAAAGATGGAAGATATGGTTTAATAGAACCAAATAATTAAGCATAATTTAATAAACGATATTGAGGTTGAGTCAAAAGTAAAACGCGTAAGCTAAAAGACGAGCAATACACTATTTCTAGTGTAGATAGTGTGCTTCACCACCGTTCGGATTTTATCTTACCGTAATTACTTTAGGCTCAGCCTTTTCCGTTTTTTAAGTTCATGTGTCGTATTATAACACTGTGGTTGGCATATAGAATTAAGTAGTGTTATTATTTAACTATAATAAGATGAATGATTTAACGAATAAAAATAGTGAACGAATTAGTATGTACGAAGCAATAAGGACCAATCAATTTGGGAGATACTTAATCTCATCAAAAAGTTTCACTATAGGACTGAGGAGCGTAACATATGGCTAGTTTTTTAAAAAAGATGTTTGATGGTAATAAAAAGCAGTTAAGTCGCATTCAAACTATTGTCGATCAAATTGAATCATTAGAAGGGGATATGGAAAGCTTATCTGATGACCAATTAAGAGAGAAGACAGAAGAATTTAAAACACGACATGAGAACGGTGAAAGCTTGGATGATTTATTAGTAGAAGCTTATGCTGTCGTTCGTGAGGCTGCGAAACGTGTATTACATATGCGTCCATTTCCTGTTCAGTTAATGGGAGCGGTCGTGCTTCATGAAGGTAATATTGCCGAAATGAAAACTGGTGAAGGTAAAACCTTGGCTTCCACTATGCCAGCATACCTTAATGCAATTGCTGGAACAGGTGTACATGTGATCACGGTAAACGAATATTTAGCGGATCGTGACTCAAAGCAAATGGGTCAATTATTTGAATTCCTTGGTTTATCAGTCGGTTTGAATACAAATGGTTTGTCTAAGGAAGAAAAACGTGCTGCATACCAAGCGGATATCACATATGGAACGAATAATGAATTTGGCTTTGATTATTTGCGAGATAACATGGTGTTGTACAAAGAACAGATGGTACAACGTCCATTAAATTTTGCCATCATTGATGAGGTCGATTCGATTTTAATTGATGAAGCAAGAACACCATTGATTATTTCTGGTTCGGCGCAAAAATCTGCCTCCCTTTATACGCAAGCAAATAGCTTTGTTAATACGCTAAAAAGAGAAGCAGACTATACCTATGACGAAAAAACAAAAGGTGTTCAATTAACAGAGGAAGGTATTAATAAAGCAGAACGTTATTTCTCTGTCGAAAATCTTTTTGATTTAAATCATGTAACCCTAACTCATCATATTGGTCAGGCTTTACGTGCCCATGTCTCCATGCATCGCGATACCGACTATGTGGTGGAAGAAGGCGAAGTAGTAATCGTTGACCAATTTACAGGACGCTTAATGAAGGGACGTCGCTATAGTGATGGCTTGCATCAAGCAATCGAAGCGAAGGAAGGCTTGAAAATTCAGAATGAAAGCATGACGCTCGCTTCCATTACGTTCCAGAATTTCTTCCGCATGTATAATAAATTAGCTGGTATGACTGGTACTGCGAAGACTGAAGAAGAGGAATTTAGAAGCATTTATAATATGTATGTGGTCGCAATTCCTACTAATAAACCAGTAGAACGTAATGATCGACCAGATAAGATTTATAAAACGATTGAGGGTAAATTTAAAGCGGTAGTGGAAGACATTAAAGAGCGTCATCAGAAGGGACAACCTGTTCTAGTTGGTACGGTTGCTGTTGAAACATCAGAGGTCATCTCGCAGTTACTGAAAAAAGCAGGTGTAAAACATAATGTCTTAAACGCGAAGAATCATTATCGTGAGGCCGAAATCATTGAACAGGCAGGTCAACAAGGAGCTGTTACGATTGCAACAAATATGGCAGGTCGTGGTACTGATATTAAACTTGGCGAGGGTGTTAGAGAACTAGGTGGTCTTGCTGTAATTGGTACTGAGCGCCATGAATCTAGACGTATTGATAATCAGCTACGTGGTCGTTCTGGACGTCAAGGTGATCCAGGTATGTCACAGTTCTATCTATCCATGGAAGATGAATTAATGCGCCGATTCGGCTCTGATAATTTACGTACCATGATGGATCGAATGGGTATGGATGACTCGCAGCCGATTGAAAATAAATTCCTATCCCGTGCAGTAGAATCTGCTCAAAAACGTGTAGAAGGTAATAACTATGATGCACGTAAGAACGTTTTATCATATGATGATGTATTACGTGAACAACGTGAAATCATCTACAAACAACGCTTTGAAGTAATCGATGCAGAGGGTAATGATCTTCGTGAAATCATCGAGAAAATGATTGAGTCTTCCCTACAGCGCGTCATTCAAACACATACCCAGGATGATGACGAAGATAATTGGGATCTACAGGCGATTATGGAATTTGTTCAAGGTAACCTACTTGAGCAAGAACATATTTCAGTAGAGGATCTTCGAGGGAAAGAAGCGGAAGAAATTCTTGCCATTATCATGGAAAAAGTGCGCACACGTTATGATGAAAAAGAACAGGAAATTTCGCCAGAACAAATGCGTGAATTTGAGAAGGTTATTCTGCTTAGAACAGTTGATACGAAATGGATGGATCATATCGATCAAATGGATCAGCTCCGTCAAGGTATTCATTTACGTGCCTATGGTCAAAATGATCCGTTACGTGAATATCAATTTGAAGGATTTGCAATGTTTGAAAGCATGATTGAAAATATCGAGGATGAAGTTGCACGATATATCATGAAAGCGCAAGTAAGAGAAAATCTTGAGCGTCAAGCAGTTGTGAAAAATACCCAAGCCGTATCTGGTGGCGGTGAAGAAAAGAAAAAGGCACGTAAGCCGTTCGTGAAATCAGAAGATGTAGGAAGAAATGATCCATGCCCATGCGGTAGCGGAAAGAAATATAAAAACTGTCACGGACAATAAATTTAGCGAAAGAGCTTGGGACATAAGTAAAATGTGAAGATAAAAGACAATGATGCAGCACCTCTTCTAGGATTGTTCATGGAGCAGGTACATGCACCGATGTTCGGATTTTATCTAACCATATACACTTTTGTCCCAAGTTCTTTCATGAACAACTAGTATAAAGCAAAATGATATCTTGAGGTGAATGGAATGGAAATAGCAGAAATTAGAAACGAATTAGATAAGATGAATAACCGTATTGCGGAATTTAGGGGGTCTCTTTGACTTAGATACAAAGAAGGCTCGTATTCAAGAACTAGAGCATGACATGACAGCCCCAGGATTTTGGGATGACCAGAGCGAAGCACAAAAAGTCATTAATGAAGTAAATGGAATCAAAGGCTTTGTCACTAGTTTCGAGGAAATTTCCAGCGAACTAGAAGATTTAGAAGTAACTTTTGAAATGGCAAAAGAAGAAAATGACGAAGAGCTTTTTGAAGAACTAGCTGAAGCCCTTGCAATACTTCGAAAGCGTATTAATGATTTTGAATTACAAATGCTACTAAGTGAACCATATGATGCGAATAACGCAATGTTAGAATTACATCCTGGTGCAGGTGGGACAGAATCTCAGGATTGGGCAAGTATGCTGTTGCGCATGTATCAACGATGGGCGGAACGGAAAGGATTTTCCGTTGAAACTCTTGAGTATCTTCCGGGTGAGGAAGCTGGCGTTAAAAGTGTCACACTTTTAATTAAAGGGCATAATGCATATGGGTACTTAAAGGCAGAAAAAGGTGTCCATCGCTTAGTTCGTATTTCACCTTTTGACTCTTCAGGTCGTCGCCATACATCATTTGTATCCTGTGATGTAACACCAGAAATGTCAGATGATGTGGATATTGAAATTCGCACGGAGGATATTAAAGTAGATACGTATCGTGCGAGTGGTGCTGGTGGGCAGCATATTAATACGACCGATTCGGCAGTGCGAATCACCCATTTACCGACCAATACCGTCGTTACTTGTCAAAACGAACGTTCACAGATTAAAAACCGTGAAGCGGCAATGAAGATGCTAAAATCAAAGCTGTACCAATTAGAGATTGAAAAGCAACAGCAAGAATTAGCCGCTATCCGAGGTGAACAGAAGGAAATTGGCTGGGGTAGCCAGATTCGTTCGTATGTATTCCATCCATATTCAATGGTGAAGGATCATCGTACAAATGTAGAGGTTGGAAATACACAGTCTGTAATGGATGGCGATTTGGATCCATTTATTGATGCGTACTTAAGATCACAGCTATAAGTTTTTCGAAGTTCTTAAATTTGTCAAAAAGTGCCACCGAGGTAGAGGGAGAAGTATGTTCAACCAAAATTTGTCCGTTCTGTGACTAGTATCATGCTAAATAATGGGTATACTAAGATATGGATAGTATTATCACAATTTAGATTGGGGAGTTTCAGATGAAAAAATGGGTATTTGCCATTCTATTTGGATCAGCACTAGTACTTGGTGCATGTGGTGGTGAAGATGAAGCTGATGATAACGGGGCAACAAACGATGCCGGTCAAACGGACGGTAATGAGACTGTTTCTTCAGCAGAAGATTTGTTTGAAGCAACATGTGCAGCATGCCATGGAGCTGATTTATCAGGTGGTGCTGGACCAAATCTACAAACAATTGGAGCTGACTACTCTTCCGAAGAAATTAAGGATATCATCCTTAATGGTACAGGTAGTATGCCAGCACAAGGCAGCCGAGTAAGCGATGAAGATGCACAACAGATTGCAGATTGGTTAGCAGAGAAGAAATAACGTATTTAATAAAGTAAGAAGAGCCTTAAACCGCGGGAGGTTTAAGGCTTTTTTCTTTTATTAGAGACACCTTGGATAACAAAGCAGATGGAAATGTCACTGATAGCGTGTATCAGAGACACTTTGAGTAGAAAACCAGGTGAAAATGTCTATGATAACGTTTATCAAGTACACGAATAGCCCAAAATTACTAGAAAAAGAACCAGAGCCAGCCACCCGAACCCCCACTAATTCCTCCGATCCATTAACCTGCCACATTTTCCCCTGAAAAATAAAATTCGACAAATAGAGTATCGTACAATTTTACTATATATTTCATGTTTAAGCAGAATATCACTGAGATGACAGATAATATTTACGTTTGAAACATAAATGTAATATTTTTTTGTCTAAAAAAATTGTTGAATAATGTTATAATGTATAGGAAACTTGAGTATTATAAGACTTTTTGACTATTAAACTATAAAGGTGATTAGACATGATATTAATGAAGGACGTATATAAGACGTATGATAATGGCGTAACTGCTTTGAATGGTATCAACGTAGAAATAGGTCAAGGTGAATTTGTATATATTGTTGGACCAAGTGGTGCAGGTAAATCATCATTTATTAAACTAATGTACCGAGAGATTAAACCATCAAAGGGAAGTTTATACATCAATAATAAAGATGTAAATGACATAAAAGAAAAAGATGTTCCGTTGTTGCGTAGAAATATCGGCGTTATCTTCCAAGATTTCCGTTTGCTTCCGAAGTTATCAATCTATGAAAATGTTGCGTTTGCATTAGAGGTTATTGAGGAATCTCCACGCAATATCCGAAAGCGTGTAATGGAAGTATTGGATTTAGTTGGTCTTAAAAACAAAGCTAGATTCTTACCAAGTGAATTATCTGGTGGTGAGCAGCAACGTGTTTCAATCGCACGTGCCATTGTTAATCACCCAAAGATTGTGATTGCGGACGAGCCTACTGGGAACCTAGATCCAGATACTTCATGGGACATTATGCGTGTGTTTGAAGAAATTAATAACAGTGGGACAACCATTATTATGGCAACACATAGTAAAGAAATTGTTAATACGATTAAAAAGCGTGTAATTGCCATTGAAGACGGTTTGATTGTTAGAGACGAGCATCGAGGTGAATACGGCTATGAAGGCTAGAACGATTAAAAGACATTTTCGTGAAGGATTAAAAAACATCTATCGTAATGGTTGGATGACAGTTGCTTCTGTTGGTGCTGTTACCATGACACTATTATTAGTGGGAGCCTTTTTAGGGTTGATACTAAATTTAAACCATATGGCAAGTAAAGTAGAAGAAGATGTCGTGGTGAAGGTGCTAATTGATCTCACGGCTAATGATGAACAAGTACTTGCACTTGGAGATGAAATTGAACAGATTTCAGGTGTAGAATCGGTTATTTTCTCCTCTAAAGATGACGAGTTAAGTAGTTTGATTGCTAGTATGGGTGAAGGCGGCGAAGTTTGGGAGTTATATGAGCAAGAAAATCCGTTAAACCATGCTTATATTATTAAGGCTGTTGATCCTCAGGATACGCAAGTGATTGCGGAGGAAGTGGCTGATTTGGACTTTGTTGATTCCATTACCTATGGACAAGAAGTAGCACAGAATTTATTTAAATTTACTAGTCTAGCAAGAACGATTGGAATTGTTTTAATCGCTGGACTTGTGTTAACAGCGATATTCTTAATTTCTAATACAATTAAGCTTACTATCATGGCTAGAAGTAGAGAAATTGGAATTATGAAGCTAGTAGGTGCAACTAATGGTTTCATACGCGGGCCATTCTTTGTAGAAGGATTGTTACTTGGAGTACTTGGTTCGGTTATCCCAATTATTGGTGTGTTAGCTGGATATAAAGTAATTGAAGCTAGTGTTGGTGGAATGAACTCGATTGCGTTTGTGGAAATTTTGCCATTTAATCCATTTGCTTGGCAGTTAGCGTTAATAATCTTAGTAGTTGGTGCTGGAATTGGAATTTGGGGTAGTTTGATGAGTGTTCGTAAGTTCTTGAAAGTTTAATAGACGGAACAATTGCTAGTTTACGTGAAGGCAGGGGATAATCGATGAAAAAAAAGGTAGGAATAGGTTTATTGATTGGTCTTTTGACACTGAGCTCCGTCTCTATTGATTGGAGTACTGTTTCCGCACAGAGTAAAGAGGAACTTCAACAAGAAATTAAGGAATTAGAAAAAGAGCAATTACAACTGAATGAAGAGAAAGAAAAGCTTCAAGGCTCTAAGAATGAAACTGAGCAGAAGATTAATGAAAACTTGAATAAGCAAGCAAGTGTTCAGGAGCAAATTGATGCGCTTGATCAAGAGTTAGAGAGCACAAAAAATTCAATTCAAGCAAAACAAGGCGAAATTGACGCCACGAACAAGGAAATTAATGCGTTGAAAGTTAAAATTGAGGATCTTACCAATCAAATTGCAGAATTAGAGGATGAGATTGAGGTTTTAATGGAACGTATTAAGGAACGGGAAGCACTACTTGCCGACCGTCTTCGTTCTATTCAAAAAAGTGGAGGCTCAATGGTCTATTTAGAAGTACTATTGGGTTCTACTAGTTTTTCAGATTTTATTACGAGAACCGCTGCTGTTAATATTATGATGGATCAGGATAAAGCAATCATGGATTCATTAGCAAATGATAAACAGCAGGTGGAAAGTAAAAAAGTAGCAGTAGAAGATAATAAAACAGAAATTGAAGATAAAAAAGTAAAAGTGGAAGATCAGAAAGTAGCCTTAGAGGATCAGAAAAAAGAACTGGTGGCTTTGGAAAATCAATTAGATGATCAAAAGGCCGAAAGACAAACATTAATGGCTCAGCTTGAAGAAGAACATCATCATTTAGAAGAATATATGTTTACATTAGAAGATGAGCAAGCAATGTTAAATTTACAGGCTCAGGCGAAGGAAAAAGCTAAGCAACTAGCACAAAGCGAGTTACAACAGCTTTCTAAACCAGCTGCCGGAAATGGAACGATGATTTGGCCGGCAAATGGTAGATTATCATCGAAGTTTAGCTATCGAGTTGACCCAGTTACTGGGGTTCCAGGTGATTTCCACCTAGGAATTGATATTGCGAATTCAGTTGGGACACCTGTTTATGCTGCTACCTCTGGAGTAGCTGTAAAAGGGAATCTCTCTTGGACATATGGAAATCATATCCTAGTCGTAAATGATGATTTTACGACACTTTACGCTCATTTAAATGGCTTTGCGATTGAAAATGGACAAGTTGTTAAACAAGGTGATTTAATTGGCTACATGGGCTCCACTGGAAATAGTACTGGACCACATTTACACTTTGAAGTTCACAAAGGTGGTTGGATAGGATTTTATCCACCGAATTCAAATGTCGTAAATCCATTAAATTACTTACCATAACCTTTGTTTTCTCAAAAAGTATTACACATGTCGTGTAATACTTTTTTTATTCCATAAACAGGATGAGTGAATTCTTTTTAGACAAAAGTTTGGCATGAAGAAGTTTTTTTCGTTATGATTAGAGAATAGGATTTAGTAAGAGGTTATCCATAACTAAAATAATTTCCCGATCGTGAAATATTTCTAGCTTATTTTGCGTTCACGTGCACTTTCAAACATATAACATATACTAGAGGTGAAGAAAATGAAATTAACAAAGGTACATATTGTACTTATTTTAGCTGGAGCTCTAGTGTTAGGCTTTTTAGGAGCTTACTTAGGTGTGACTATGGCGCATACAGACAATCCAGAACAAGGATTAAATGGCAATGCTTCTGTAGATGATGATGCGAAGGAAGGGCAGGCGATTGAGCAGCAAACGAATGTACCTGCTGAGTGGTCAAAGGTTGCTCAAGCCTATAACCTAATCAAAGACAACTATTTAGAAGGTGCAGATGAACAACAATTAATCGAAGGCGCAATTGAAGGGATGCTTGCAACCCTTGGAGATCCTTATAGTACCTACATGGATGTAGAAACTATGGACCAATTCAATGAACAAATTGAATCTGAGTTTGAAGGAATTGGTGCTGAGGTTAGTATGGTCAATGGCATGGTAACGATTGTTGCTCCGATTAAAGATTCACCCGCAGAAAAAGTTGGCTTACGTCCAAATGACCAAGTTTTAGAAGTAGATGGTGAGTCATTAGAAGGCTATGACTTGAATGAAGCAGTAGCAAAAATTCGCGGGGAAAAAGGATCAGAGGTTGTCTTAACGATTCTTCGTGCAGGGGCAACAGAGCCTTTTGAAATTACCATAGTACGAGATACCATCCCTATTGAAACAGTTTATTCAGAAATGAAGACGGTCGATGGTAAAAAGACCGGTGTTATTGAAATAACCAGTTTTTCAGAAACAACTGCAGATGATTTTAACACCCAGTTAAAAGCATTAGAAGACGATGGGATGGAAGGTTTAGTTATAGATGTACGTGGAAATCCAGGAGGACTTCTCAATATTGTGGAGGAAATATTGATGAATTTCGTTCCAAAGGATGTTCCATATGTACAAATTGAGGATCAAAATGGAGAGAAGACACCATATTATTCGACGTTAGAGAAGAAGAAGGATTACCCAATTAATGTCATTGTGAACGAAGGAAGTGCTTCTGCATCTGAAATTCTAGCTGTTGCAATGAAAGAAATTGGCTATGATGTAGTTGGTACGGCCTCCTTTGGAAAAGGAACCGTACAGCAGGCTGTGCCACTGGGAGATGGAAGTACTGTGAAATTAACATTCTTTAAGTGGTTATCACCGGAAGGGAATTGGATTCATGAGGTTGGGGTAGAGCCAACCGTTGAAATCGATCAGCCAGCATATTTCTATGCAAATCCGATTCAAATTGAGGAATCACTTCAATATGATCAGTCAGATGAAAAAATTGGTAATGTCCAATTAATGTTAAATGGCTTAGGATATGACACTGATAGAACGGATGGTTACTTTAGTAAAGCAACAGAAAATGCTGTTAAAGCTTTTCAAAAGGACAATGATCTTCAGACATCAGGTGTTGTAGACCAGGAAACCGCAGCTACATTAGAAGCAAAGCTCGTTGAAAAAATCCGTAGCGGCAGCGATGATAATCAGTTAGAAAAAGCATTAGAGGTTCTGTATTAAGACATAATGTTTCTAAAAAAATAGCGGCTGGATATAAATCAAGATAAAGCCGAATATGGTTGCATACTAGCCATTTCGGGCGTCGTGCATTGTACTTCCTTTTATCTTTTTAGTCCCAGCCGCATTTTTTTGCCTTTTTTACTTTTCTATTGGAAAAGCAGGAAAAAAATCGACAAATGGCGAATATATAAGGTTATAATTAAAAGGATAGACAGCATTGCATGGTGGAAGGTGATTAGGATTATGGTTGAGGATTGGTTAGTGGAGCTAGGAAAAGGGATTGGTAGGTTATTCCTAAATCCACTTTTATATTGGGCGATTGCTCTAGTAATTTTGGCAGGTGTAAGACGGGTTAAACGAGAGCGCAATTACTTTGGTACGAAGGTTTTTGATGTTTTTTCGGAATGGAAAGATACATTCGGTTTATCGCTTGGTATTGGTTTGATAGTATCGTTACTATCGTTAGGGGTTGGAATGGTAGTTTCCTATGAAGTGTTACTTGTACTAGGGATTGTTATGATATTAGTAAGCTTGTCATTGCGATTTACCATGCTTTCACCGAGTTATACGATTGGTATAACGAGCATTATTTTATTACTTTTACCGATGGTAACGGAATACGTAGATTTTTTATCGGTCCAGGATAATACAAATTTCGTAGCATTAACAATTTTACTTGGCTTGTTTTTACTTGTTGAAGCCTTATTATTAAAGAGAACAAGACATAATGATACATATCCCTCATTGGTCCTAGGTGAGCGTGGTAGCTGGATCGGAAGACATTTTATCAAGAAATTTGCAATCATACCATTTTTTATTTTCGTTCCAGCCGGCTTAATTGAGCCGATTGCCCCTTATTGGCCAATGTTATCCATGGGGGAAGAACAGTATGGTATTGTGCTTTTTCCGTTCTTGATTGGCTTTGAACATGTGGTGAAAGGCCACTTGCCACAGCTTGTTGCGAAACGATTGGCAAAATCAATTTCTCTGTTAGGTGTTTTAGTTCTTGTGATTGCAATAGGTAGTGTATATATCCCTTGGTTGTCTATTGTAGCCATAATTATTGCTATATTCGGAAGAGAGATGCTTAATTACCGCATCCTAATGTATGATCATGGAAAACGTCCTTATTTTAATCATACAAATGATGGCTTAAAGGTATTAAGCATTATTCCGGGATCCCCTGCTGACCGACTAGCGATTTTGATTGGGGAAACCATCTCCAAGGTAAATGGACAAAAAGTTCATAGTGTAGAAGAGCTGTATGAAGCACTTCAACAGACTGGATCATTCTTTAAGATTGAATTAATCGATAAAAATGGTGAAATCCGCTTTGTACAAAGTGCGATGTATGAAGGAGATCATCATGAGTTAGGACTCATTTTTGTCGGGGATCCTTATCGAGCAATGAAGTGAAATTTGTATGAAATAAGTTGAGTTAGACACGGATGTTGTATTCTAGTAGTCCAACATCTGTATCCAGATAGCTATCAAAAAATCCGTATCATATTTTTTATGTGATGCGGATTTTTCGTTTATTTTTTGTGATTTCAAGCAAACTAAGGAATGCAAAATATTTACAGGAAGGATAATTATATGGATGAAAAGTTATTTGTTAGGGGTTTGGAATGCACTTGATCCGGTGTATTACAGCTGTACGAGATTACGGTATGTGGCAGATGCACAGGAAGAACGTTCGTTATTTCGCGTGCGGTTAACGAGATATAAGGGGAGGAAGACAGTTCTTAAGGATGGTACGGTGATTCATAAGGATGATCTATTGCTGAAAATTCACCTACATAATGTGAAAATAATGAATGAATTATTTACGGTTACAAGTGATACGAAGCGGGCAGTATATATATATCATATGGTAAAACGAGCGTTGCCTTTACTAGCGGAGTATGTACAACAGCATAAGCGGTCACAGGAGATAAAAGGGATTATCGGCATTACCACCCTTTATCAAGGATCCTCACGGCTAGGTTTTGAGAATGTCATGATAAAAAATTCATATTACCGAGCTTATAAGCGCTTAACGTTCGCACCAATCAATTATCTAGCTAACTCACCTCGACAGGTGGAGCCTGTGTACCTATTTATGTCGAAGGATGAGTTAGTAACTAGATATGGCTCTATTTCAAATTAAATCGCAACATCGTGTAACGTGATTTCTGGTCGACTACCGATACGAATGTTAACACCAGTTTGACCAAGACCTTCACTAATATAAAATGGTGAGTCATTATGAATGTGCAAGCCTTTTACCATGTTAAGGCGAGGGAGCTTGCCCATTTTTACGAGATGAAATGCTTTCGGATAGCGAATTTGTCCACCGTGAAAATGACCAGCAAGTAAATAGTCAAATCGATACGAATCCATTTCCAATACGACATTGGGATCATGGGTTAGGACAATATTTAAGCCATCCTGTACGTTTTGGTAAGCCAGTTGCAAATCACTTCGCTTGGTGCTGTAGTCGTCAATTCCAATAACATTTATCATTTGATCCTTAAATTTGATTGGAATACTTGTATTTTGCATAACATGGCAGCCGTATTGTGTTAACAGATCTTTTAGTTTCACTAAATTTTCCTCATGAAGGACATAATCATGATTGCCTAGGACAGCAAAAATTCCGTGTGTCGGTTTCATGCTTTGCAAAACCTCTAGATAGGGGACTAATTTAGGAATGGTACGCTTTCGGTCAAGAAAGTCACCAGTCAATGCAATGATATCTGGTTTTTCTTCCTGTAATTTAACGGCTAATTCTGATGGGGTAATCGATATATTTTCAAGATGTAAGTCGGATAAATGTAGTATCGATAAGGTAGATTGATGGACATGCTGCTTAGATGGTATTTGGATTTTATTTATTTTAATATCTTTCGTGTTTTGATTTGCTTTGTATAGGAAAAAACTAATAACGATTAATAGTATCGTAGAAATGATATAAACCAATTAAATTCCTCCTCGAGAAGGATTATAACATGCTTCTATCCTTTGTAGCATTGGTAATTCAAGGGATTCAATTGTGCGGATGAGGGAGTGTAACTAATGGAAGCAAATCATAAGGATGAAGCGCTCTTTTTACCATTTATGCAAATTCCGACTGGTCACCATCATGTTGCAGATGCGGTTATGGAAGAATTGCAGGATACGATTCAATCATTTCATTGTGAAAAAGTCGATATTCTTTCCTATAGTTATGGCAGAATTGAGCGGCTTATTTCAGCGACTTATTTGAAATGGATACATTACATGCCAAAAGCATATGATTTACTCTATCAGTATTTAGCCGTGAAACAACAATCTAAGCGCTCTAGGCAGATTTTATATGAGGCTATGTTTACATCCTTTTTTAAAAAATTATTGAAGGAGAATGAGCCGAGTATTCTATTTTGTACGCATGCGCTTCCTTCTAATATTGCGAGTGTCTTAAAACAGAAGGGGCAACTAAACGCTATAACGGTAAATGTCTATACGGATTATTTTATAAATCGGATTTGGGGGATACGTGGAATTGATTATCATTTTGTGCCATCTATTACGGTGAAGAAGTTCCTCCTGGGCATTGGTGTAGAGGAAGCACAAATATTTGTAACAGGAATCCCAGTTCATCCAATTTTTCATACACGAAGCAAGCATGCACCGGCAACAACTGAAAAGAAACATATTTTAATTACAGGTGGCAGTTTAGGGGTTGGTGCTATGGAAAGAATTCTTCCGGATTATCCCGAATTACAATATTCTGTCCTGTGTGGTCAAAACGATAGGTTATACAAACGGTTGCTCCAACGGAATGATCCATCAATAACGCCAATTTCCTATGTTCATGACAAGGCGGAACTGAATGCCCTATATGATTCTGTGGATGCAGTTATCACAAAGCCAGGTGGGGTAACCATTAGTGAATGCTTACAAAAAAATAAGCCAATTTTTACTTGTAACGCATTACCTGGTCAGGAAAAAGTAAATGAGTTAGAGCTTCAAAAATTAGGTGTCGTACTACCACTTAATCCAATTAAACAGCCTGTTGAAGAGCAATTGAACTATTTTTTTTCGAATCAGCCATTACAAGAAAACTATGCAAAGCAATGGGAAAGCTATCATCATCACCTGGATGAGAAGCCATTAGCTGAAATTTTGCGAGAGGTTTGCCCGAGTCCATCCTGAAGCAACTGCTAATAATATCGGCAGTTGTTTTTTCTTACCATTTGTCTAGCAGGACGTGTGTTACGGGTATACTAAACTAATAGATTACATGTAAAAGGCAAAAAAATCGAATGTTCGTTCGCATTTATGTTAAAATTGTACTATAATTATGATACACTAATAATAGGAAATGATTTGGAGGGAAGTCTGTGGAAAATAATACGTTTGAATTAGTTTCTAAATACGAACCGCAGGGAGATCAACCGAAGGCGATCGCGGAATTGGTTGAACGAATTCTAGCCGGTCAGCGTCATCAAACTTTACTAGGCGCAACTGGTACTGGGAAAACATTTACGGTTTCTAATGTGGTAAAAGAAATAAATCGACCAACATTAGTAATAGCCCATAATAAAACGTTAGCTGGGCAATTATATAGTGAGTTCAAGGAATTTTTCCCTAATAATGCGGTAGAGTATTTTGTAAGCTATTATGATTATTATCAACCAGAGGCATATGTTCCTTCTACGGATACCTTCATTGAAAAAGATGCCAGTATCAATGATGAAATTGATAAGCTACGTCACTCGGCTACATCTGCACTATTTGAACGAAATGATGTGTTGATTGTTGCGAGTGTATCGTGTATCTACGGATTAGGGTCACCAGAAGAATATAGCAGCCAGGTCTTATCGTTAAGGATGGGAATGGAGAAGGATCGTGATCAGTTATTACGCGAATTAGTGGATATTCAATATGCACGAAATGATATTAATTTTCAGCGTGGTACGTTCCGTGTGCGTGGAGATTCTGTTGAAATAATTCCTGCTTCTCATGAAGAACATTGTATTCGAGTTGAATTCTTTGGGGATGAAATTGATCGGATTCGTGAGGTGGATGCATTAACTGGTGAAATTATAGGAGACCGGGAGCATGTAGCCATTTTCCCAGCGTCTCACTTCGTTACCCGAGAAGAAAAATTAAAGCTAGCAATTGCCAATATAGAAAAGGAACTTGAGGAACAACTTGAGAAACTCAGAAGTCAAAATAAATTGTTAGAAGCCCAGCGATTAGAACAGCGTACGAATTATGATTTGGAAATGATGCGGGAAATGGGATTTTGCTCTGGAATTGAAAACTATTCCAGACATTTAACATTACGAGAAGCTGGCGCAACACCATATACGTTGCTAGACTTCTTTCCTGATGATTTTCTAGTGGTGGTAGATGAATCACATGTAACCTTACCACAGATTCGCGGGATGTATAATGGGGACCAAGCAAGGAAGCAAGTATTAGTAGACCATGGGTTTCGATTACCAAGTGCTTTGGATAACCGACCACTTAAATTTGACGAATTTGATGAAAAGGTGAAGCAAATTATCTTTGTTTCGGCTACGCCAGGTCCGTATGAATTAGAACACACACCAATTATGACCGAGCAAATTATCCGTCCTACAGGATTATTAGATCCGGAAGTAGAAGTCCGTCCAATTGAAGGGCAGATTGATGACTTAATCGGTGAAATTAACAAACGTGTGGACCTCCAAGAGCGCGTGCTAGTGACAACCTTAACGAAAAAGATGTCTGAGGATTTAACGGATTATTTAAAAGAGGTAGGCATAAAAGTTGCCTATCTACATTCCGAAATTAAGACATTAGAGCGGATTGAGGTAATCCGTGATCTTCGTGTTGGAAAATTTGATGTGCTTATCGGTATAAACTTATTACGGGAAGGTCTGGATATTCCAGAGGTGTCATTGGTCGCTATTTTGGATGCGGATAAGGAAGGGTTTTTACGTTCCGAACGATCACTTATTCAGACGATGGGACGTGCTGCCCGTAATGAGAATGGTCGCGTTATTATGTATGCAGATAAGATTACTGATTCCATGAAAAAAGCGATTGAGGAGACCGAGCGCCGTCGTGAAATACAAATGGCTTATAATGTTGAGCATCACATTACTCCTAGAACAATCAAGAAGGAAGTACGCGATGTTATTCGCGCAACGGTTGCTGCAGAGGAAGAGACAGCGTACGATACTAAGAAAACAACAAGCTTTACAAAGCTAACCAAAAAAGAAAAACAAAAAGTTATCGAACAAATGGAAAAAGAAATGCGAGAGGCTGCAAAGTCGCTTGATTTTGAAAAAGCGGCAGAGCTTCGTGATGTTCTATTTGAACTAAAAGCGGAAGGATGACCTGTGAATGCCAAGTAAAATGATTAACATTAAAGGTGCACGAGCACATAATCTAAAAAATATTGATATTTCTATTCCAAAAAATAAGCTTGTAGTGTTAACTGGATTATCCGGTTCGGGTAAGTCGTCCTTAGCATTTGATACTATATATGCAGAAGGACAAAGACGATATGTAGAATCGTTATCAGCCTATGCCCGCCAATTTTTAGGTCAAATGGATAAACCTGATGTTGATACAATTGACGGGTTATCACCTGCTATCTCCATTGACCAAAAAACAACGAGTAAAAATCCTCGTTCAACAGTTGGAACGGTAACGGAAATTTATGATTATTTACGATTGCTATTTGCTAGAGTCGGCAGACCAACCTGTCCCATACACGGAACAGAAATCTCATCACAAACCGTGGAGCAAATGGTTGACCGGATTTTAGAATACCCAGAACGAACTAAAATTCAAATTCTAGCACCGATTATATCGGGTCGTAAGGGTGAGCATGTAAAGGTTTTTGAAAAGCTAAAGCAAGAGGGCTATGTTCGTATTCGTGTTGATAAAGTAATGCGCGAGGTAACAGAGGACATAAAACTAGAAAAAAATAAAAAGCACTCAATAGAAGTTGTAGTTGACCGTATTGTCGTGAAGGATGGTGTAGCTGGTCGGCTTAGTGATTCGATTGAAACGGCTTTAGAGCTCGGTGAAGGAAAGATTATCGTCGATATAATCGATCAAGAAGAATTAGTATTTAGTGAAAATCATGCTTGTCCAATTTGTGGATTCTCGATTGGTGAATTAGAGCCAAGATTATTTTCCTTCAATAGCCCGTTCGGAGCATGCCCAACCTGTGATGGTCTAGGTACTAATCAAGTGGTCGATCCTGATTTGGTCATTCCTGACTGGTCTAAATCCTTAAACGAACATGCAATTGTCGCTTGGGAGCCTATTAGCTCGCAATATTACCCGCAGCTACTCAAGAGTGTTTGTGATCATTTCGATATCAATATGGATATACCAGTTAAGGATATTCCAAAGGATAAAATGGATAAGCTATTACACGGTAGTGGGAAAGAAAAAATACATTTTCACTATGAAAATGAATTTGGAAATATTCGAGACAATAGGATTGAATTTGAAGGTGTGCTACATAATATAGCGCGTCGCTATAAAGAGACTTCTTCAGACTTTATCCGGGAGACATTAGAAAAGTACATGTCCCAAAAAAATTGTCCTACCTGTAAAGGATATCGATTAAAAGAAGAAGCATTAGCAGTATTAATTGATAATCTTCATATTAGTAAGGTAACCGAATTTTCTATTACAGAGGCGATGAATTTCTTCCAAAGCTTAAACCTAACGGAAAAGGAAGAACAAATTGCTCGTTTAATTTTAAAAGAGATTAATAATCGGTTGGAGTTTTTATATAATGTTGGCTTGGATTATTTAACCTTATCACGGGCAGCAGGTACATTATCTGGTGGTGAGGCACAGCGTATTCGATTGGCGACGCAAATTGGATCAGCATTAACCGGAGTATTGTATGTGTTGGATGAGCCATCAATTGGACTACATCAACGTGACAATGATCGGTTGATTGAGACGTTAAAGAATATGCGAGATTTAGATAATTCATTAATTGTAGTGGAACATGATGAAGACACAATGCTTGCAGCGGACTGGTTGATTGATATTGGTCCAGGTGCTGGGGAGCATGGTGGACAAATTATAGCAAGTGGTACACCAGAAGAAGTGATGAAAAATCCGAAATCACTCACAGGACAATACCTATCTGGTAATAAATATATCCCACTTCCCCCGAAGCGTAGAAAAGCGGATAAGCGGTTTATTGAAGTAGTTGGTGCAGCAGCAAACAATTTGAAAAATGTCTCTGCTAAAATTCCGATTGGTTTGATGACAGTGGTTACTGGTGTATCTGGCTCTGGAAAAAGTACCCTTGTTAACGAAATTATTTATAAGGGGCTTGCAAAAGAGTTATACCGAGGAAAGCATCGTCCAGGGAAGCATAAAGAATTAAAAGGAATCGAGCATATTGATAAAGTAATTGATATCGACCAATCACCAATCGGTCGTACGCCTCGTTCCAACCCAGCTACTTATACCGGAGTATTTGATGATGTTCGTGATGTGTTTGCATCAACAAACGAAGCGAAGATTAGAGGGTATAAAAAGGGACGATTTAGTTTTAATGTTAAAGGTGGACGTTGTGAGGCTTGTCGTGGAGATGGTATTATTAAAATCGAGATGCACTTTTTACCAGATGTCTATGTTCCTTGTGAGGTTTGTCACGGGAAGCGTTATAATCGAGAAACCTTAGAAGTTAAATATAAAGGAAAAAGTATTGCTGAAATACTCGATATGACCATTGAGGAAGCACTAGAGTTCTTTGCCAATATTCCTAAAATCAAACGCAAGATACAAACAATTTATGATGTAGGATTGGGATATGTTAAACTAGGGCAGCCAGCAACTACATTATCTGGTGGTGAGGCACAACGGGTTAAACTGGCAAGTGAACTTCATCGTCGTTCCAATGGGAAAACATTATATATTTTAGATGAACCAACAACAGGACTTCATGTTGATGATATCAGCAGGCTCCTTAAAGTGATTCAGCGCTTAGTGGATAATGGGGATACAGTCCTTATTATTGAACATAATTTAGATGTTATCAAAACAGCGGATTATATTTTGGATTTAGGCCCTGAAGGAGGAGCGCGTGGTGGACAGATTATTGCATCTGGAACGCCGGAAAAAATTGCTGAACAAACGATTTCCTATACCGGTCAATATTTAAAGCCATTATTAGAACGGGATACGAAAAGACAGAAGGAAGCATTAAAAGCAAAGGAAAAAGTTACGTCCAAGTAAGTAACGTAGACAGCAGGGATGACTATTCTTGCTGTCTTTTTTCGGTTCAAACTTTTTGACGCATTCTGTTAGATTCGGTAATGTTAGAAGTAGAAGTGTAAGGAGGAAATAGAATGAAACCAATCGCACTGGAAAAAGTACAAGAAAAGCTTGAAGGCTATATAAATAAAGATGTCTACGTGCATTTAGAAACAACAAACGGCGCATACGCATCACACGTCAATGAAAAGGCATATAATGTCGGTGTTTATATTCGAAATGCCAAGGTCCGTTTTTCACAGGCAAAGATTGTTGGCGATGGAAAGTCTTATCGTGCAGGCTTGAAAATGGATATGGGTTGGATTTATGCAGAAGGCCTAACCGATTGGGAAATTTTTGAAGGTAAAAAATTACTGATGGCTGGTCATGATCGAGAAGGGCGATTGATGGTCGCCCTACAAATCAGTGAAACCCCTTTTAAGTATTAATGAGATGAGAAAGATAGGTGAGTAGAATGAAAAAGCATGTCGTTGTTATATATCCACATCCTGATGATGAATCATTTGGAGCAGCCGGAACGATTTCTCAATTCCGCGCACAAGGTGTACCCGTTACTTATTTATGTGGAACACTAGGAGAAATGGGACGCAATATGGGTACTCCAACCTTTGCGAATCGTGAAACATTACCGGAAATTCGGAAGCAAGAAATTATTGATGCTTGTAAGGTGCTTGATATGGAATTACGTTTACTAGGTTATCGGGATAAAACCTTAGAATATGAGGATCGCAATGAAGTTGCCCAGAATTTAAAACGGATTCTAGAAGAAATTGATCCATCTTTAGTAATTACCCATTATCCTGATCATGCCGTACATCCTGATCATAATGCCTTAGGTGCTGCAGCAATAGAAGCAGTACGTCTTATGGATCCCAATAAGCGCCCAACTGTTTGGGCACAAGCAATCACGAATACATACATCGATGATCTTGGTCAACCAGATGTTGTAAATGATGTAACAGATTTATTCGATAAAAAAATGGAAGCAATACTTTGTCATAAATCGCAGGCGAGCGGCGTAATTCGAAGCTGGAGTCAGAACGATGAATACACCGAGGACCTAAAAAAGCAAGCCAAACAGCGATTAGGCATCGAACAATTTTATACTTGGAAATATTAATGATAGTGAAATCCCTGTACCGAAATGTGCAGGGATTTTACTATAGTATTTAATTGGATGGAACATTCGAATGGGAAGGAATTTTCACTACTATGTCGAATACTATGAGTAGAAAGCATATTGGAAGGATGGTGGATGTATTGTTATTGCGAGGTGTTTTATCGATTGTATTGAACGCAGTGGCGTTGATTACTGTTGCACAATTATTTGATTCCTTTCACTTAGAGGGATTCGGAACGGCGCTGTTAGCAAGTTTAATTTTAGCCATTCTCAATATAATTGTTAAACCGCTGTTAATTATTTTTACGTTGCCATTAACAATTTTTACATTAGGTCTATTCTTGTTTGTTATTAATGCCATAACGTTAATGATTACGCAGGGTGTGATTGGTGATTCGTTTATTATAAACGGATTTGGAACAGCGGTCTTGGCAGCGGTTATCCTTTCGATATTGAATTTATTATTGAATCGATTAGTCAAGGACACGCTAACCTCTAAATAATTGCAGGCGGGCAAAAGCTTAACTAAGCAAGTGAAAAATACCAAGTTACTACCTTTATTAGGGGTGGACACGATGAGTGGATTTTATCTTGCTTTTTTAAAAATACTTTTGACTCGCCTTTTTTAGTGCTTCCAGCCAAGCTTATATTCTGCCCTCTGGTTTAAGTTAGGTTATACTAATAAAGTGAGATTTACTGCAAGTTACATGCTCTGTAAAATATGCTACAATGGGAAGCAGTTAGGCTGGTATGGAGGGAAAACCAAATGACAACAATTGTACGAACGCAAGATTTATTGGAAAACTTTAATTTGGAATTAGTTGCTGGCGAAGAAGGCTTACATAGAGAGATTACAACGAGTGATATCTCCCGTCCCGGAATTGAAATGACGGGTTATTTTAAATATTATCCAAAAGAGCGGTTGCAATTAATTGGCAAAACGGAAATGACATATTTCCTGGAATTGAATGTAGAGGATCAGTATGACAGGATTATGCGTCTTTGCACGGATTTGACCCCTGGGATTGTCGTAACACGAGGCATGGCTGTTCCGCAGGTAATGATTGATGTGGCGAATAAAGCAGGTGTTCCGATTCTGCATTCCCCACGAAAGACTACAAGGGTCATCAGTAGACTTACGAATTATTTAGAGGCAAAGTTTGCGCCATTTACAGCGATTCATGGGGTATTAGTCGATATCTACGGTGTAGGAGTGCTAATTACTGGTCAAAGTGGTGTCGGTAAAAGTGAAACTGCACTTGAACTAGTAAAGCGTGGCCACCGTCTAGTTGCGGATGATAGCGTTGAAATTAGACAAGAAGATTATGATACGTTAATCGGAAACTCGCCACCATTAATTGAACATTTACTGGAGATACGCGGACTTGGAATTATTAATGTGATGACGTTATTTGGTGCGGGTTCGGTTCGAAGTAATAAAAAGATCTCGATGATAATGGATCTGGAAATATGGGATTCCAAAAAGCAATATGACCGTTTAGGGCTTGATGAAGAAAAAATGAAGATTATGGATGTGGAGCTTCCAAAAGCAACGATTCCAGTTCGGCCCGGTCGTAACCTTGCTGTCATTATTGAGGTTGCAGCAATGAATTTCCGATTAAAACGGATGGGCGTCAATGCAGCAGAAGAATTCTCAGAACGATTATCAACGATGATTGTACAAGAAAAAGAAGATTTCGAATAGGAGTGAAGGAATATGAGTTGTGCTGCACCGGCTCTTCCTAGGGAGCTATTACATATTGGCACGTTTTCCATCTACTGGTATGGTGTCATCATTGCGGTTGGGGCGTTTCTTGGGTTGTACCTAGCGATGAAGGAATCAGATCGATTAGGGATAAAAAAAGATTTATTTGTTGATTTGGTTGTATTTGCAATCCCAATCTCTATTATTTGCGCAAGGATTTATTATGTAACGTTTGAGTGGGATCGTTATGCAGGAGGACCGTGGTGGAAAGTATTCGCCGTATGGGAAGGCGGTATTGCCATCCACGGAGCACTAATTGGTGCTGTGCTTACTGCGGTTGTTTTTGCACGTGTCAAGAAAATACAGTTCTGGCAGCTAGCTGATGTTGCAGCACCTAGTTTGATTTTAGGGCAGGCAATCGGACGCTGGGGGAATTTCATGAATCAAGAGGCTCATGGCGGGCCAATTACAGATCAAGGGATTTTAGATATGCACAATGCCTTGCTTCCTGATTTTATTATGAATCAAATGTGTATTGACGGTACTGTATATTATCCAACATTTCTCTATGAATCTGTGTGGAATATTTTAGTTCTAATTTTATTATTATGGTTACGCAGGAAAAATCCGATTCGAGGTACCATATTTTTAACGTATCTAGCAACCTATTCTGTCGGAAGATTCTTCATTGAAGGAATGCGTACAGACAGCTTGTATGTAGTAGGGAATCTTCGTACTGCACAATTGATTTCCATCCTATTAATTCTCGGTGCTATTATCCTGATATTTTATCGTCGTAAAACAGTATCAGAGCATTATGAAGATGTCGATACGAAGAAGAAGTCAGGTAAGAAAAAGAAATAATCTACCTACAAAAGTGAGGGACACAGCATGCTTGCAATTGGAAAAAGGGGATTAATTCAGGGACTGCATACAACGTGGACTTTAGGTAAGGTTATCTTTCCAATCACGTTATTGGTCACGATTTTACAATATACACCAGTATTACCTTGGATTATTAAAGCAGTAAGTCCATTAATGGAGCTCATTGGTTTGTCAGGTGAGGCTGCGGTACCAATGGTTCTGGGAAATGTGTTGAATCTCTATGCTGGAATTGCAGCCATTATTTCCTTTGACTTTTCCGTAAAAGAAGTATTTATAATGGCTATGATGCTTTCTTTCTCTCACAATCTATTTGTGGAATCTGCCGTTGCGTCAAAGGTAGGTATAAAATGGTGGTTGATTGTTGGGATTCGCATACTGTTAGCAGTGCTTGCGGCTATTATGATAAATCTGTTTTGGAGTGGCGGATCTGAGGCAGCCCAATACGGGATGATTTCACAAACTGGTGCTACATACACCGGTTGGGGAGAAATAAGTCTACATGGATTACAAACAGCAATTATCGCCATCATTCAGCTGGCACTGATTGTCATCCCATTAATGGTAATCATGCAATTTCTTCGTGAAAAAGGCTGGCTAACGAAGCTCTCCAATGGCTTTGCGCCAGTAACAAGCATACTAGGAATGAAGAAGAATACGTCAATGACATTAGTGGCGGGTCTAACGATTGGTCTTGCTTATGGTGCTGGTTTAATGATACAAGCGGTAAAAGAAGATGGTGTATCAAAACGTGATATGACATTAGCGTTAATTTTCCTAGTCGCATGCCATGCGGTAGTAGAAGACACGTTAATCTTTATTCCACTTGGCATTCCGGTTTGGCCACTTCTTATGATTCGATTACTGACAGCAATTATCCTAACAATGACAATTGCTTTTGTTTGGAAACGAATGGATCAACGAAAACGGAAGGAAATCACCAATGAACATACGTACAATACTATTTGATTTAGATGGAACCTTAATTGATACAAATGAATTAATCAATGCGTCTTTTTTCCATACATTTAATGAATATGGACTGCGCTTTAGCGATGAAGAAATTTTGGCCTTTAATGGACCACCATTAAAGGAGACATTTGAAAAAATTGACTTAGACAAAGCGGAAGCCATGATTACAACATATCGGTCGCATAACTTAGCCCATCATGATGAGTATGTGAAAACATTTCCGAATGTGAAAGAGACTTTGCAACTGTTAAAAGACAACGGTATCTCACTCGGAATTGTTACTACAAAAATGCGTAAAACTGCCATAAGAGGATTAAAATTTACGGGAATTGATTCTTATTTTGATACGATTATTGCAATTGATGATGTTACCAATGCGAAACCACATCCTGAACCAGTATTGCAGGCCATGAAGGCTCTAAATGCGGAAAGAGAGACGACCTTAATGGTCGGAGATAATTCTCATGATATTGAATCCGGTCAAAATGCTGGGGTGCTAACGGCAGGTGTTGCCTGGTCACTTAAGGGAGAAAAAGTATTAAAAAGCTATCAACCAACCTATATGCTTCATGATATGCATGATTTACTAAAACTTATTGAGGTGTAAGCCGTGCGAAAAACTGAACGTCATCCTGTCCCAAACGCGAATTCACTTTGGCATATATATAAAACGGTGTCGTTTTGGAAAGTGATGAAAAATTTTATCATTATCCAAATTGCTAGATATACCCCTTTTTTAAGTGTGAAAAATTGGTTGTATCGTGTATTCCTACGTATGAAGGTAGGTCAAAAAACATCGTTCGCATTAATGGTAATGCCCGATATTATGTTTCCAGAGAAGATAACGGTTGGGGATAATTCGGTAATTGGCTACAATACAACAATATTAGCCCATGAATACTTAATAAAGGAGTATCGCCTTGGAGAAGTACAGATTGGAAATGAGGTTCTAATTGGAGCCAATAGTACGATCCTTCCAGGCGTAACGATTGGTGACGGTGCAATCATTTCAGCGGGGACATTGGTTCATAAAGACGTTCAACCCGGCACGTTTGTTGGGGGAAATCCTATGAAGTTAATTTACACAAAAGAGGAAATGCAAGCAAGAAATGACCAAGACGTATTTCCTGATATACAAGATGAAGCAAAAGATGAAGCAAAAACCACTAAGCAGTAAAAAATACTGGTAGTGGTTTTTTTGTCGTTCATTTCTCAGCTAGGATTTTTCTACTAGAATTGATTCTAAATCATATGAACCTATCAATAGTATTAATAATAAACAAACTATTTTGAGGGGGAATAATTGATGACAACATTTTCAAGCAGGAGAAGGCATGAAATCGTAGCGAATCTACAAAAAGAGACATTGGATTTATTAGTAATTGGTGGGGGTATAACGGGAGCGGGAATTGCCTTAGATGCGGTGACAAGAGGCATAAAAACAGCTGTGGTGGAAATGCAGGATTTTGCTTCTGGAACATCGAGCCGATCGACAAAATTGGTGCATGGTGGGCTTCGGTATTTGAAACAATTTGAAGTAAAAATGGTAGCAGAGGTCGGAAAAGAAAGAGCAATCGTTTATGAAAATGGACCACATGTTACAACACCAGAATGGATGCTATTGCCCTTTCATGAAGGTGGAACATTTGGTCCTATTACGACTAATATTGGGTTGCGTGCCTATGATTATTTAGCAGGTGTAAAGCGGATTGAGCGACGGAAGATGTTGTCGGCACAACTCGCATTAGAGCTAGAGCCATTGCTAAAGCCAGATGGATTAAAAGGGGCAGGTTATTATGTAGAATATAAAACGGATGATGCGCGGTTGACCATTGAGGTCATCAAAAAAGCAGTGGAAAAAGGGGCTCAAGCCATTAATTATACGAAGGTAGTTTCCTTTCTATATGATGACAATCAACGATTACGGGGGGCTCTTGTTGAAGACCAAACGAATGGTAAGACATATGAAATTTATGCAGACAAAATTATTAATGCGGGTGGTCCATGGGTAGATGAAATTCGGGAACTAGATGGATCGAAGCAAGGAAAGCATCTGCACTTAACCAAAGGTGTTCACATTGTTTTTTCGAAAGAACGTTTTCCACTGCGACAAGCCATTTACTTTGATACACCAGATGGACGGATGGTTTTTGCGATTCCGCGTGAGGATAAGACGTATGTTGGGACGACAGATACAACCTATACGGGTGATATCGCACACCCAACGATGACCAAAGCCGATTGTGACTATATTATTGATGCGATTAACTATATGTTTCCTTCGCTCGCCATTACAGCAGATGACGTCGAATCAAGCTGGGCGGGGCTAAGACCATTAATCGAAGAGGACGGAAAAAATCCGGGTGAAATTTCACGAAGAGATGAAATTTTCATAGCGGAATCAGGCTTAATATCTATGGCGGGTGGAAAATTGACAGGCTACAGGAAAATGGCTGAGCAAGCAGTAGATACAGTAGTCGAACAGTGGAGGCAAGAAAAAGGAAAACACTATTCCGAATCGGAAACGATGCATTTAGCAATTTCTGGTGGGGAGGTTGGCGGTTCTAAGGGGTTTAGAACATATATGGAAGAAAAAACGGCAGCTGGTGTTGCACTTGGTATGTCAGAAAAAGACGCCAAAAAACTAGTAAAACGGTACGGCGCAAATGTTACAAAAGTATTTGAATTATATGAGATGCATAGGAAAGAGGCGCAAGAATCAAATCTTGATCCAGTAGTCTATGCCCAGTTACGATATGGGGTTGCGTATGAACTAGTTTACCATCCCACAGACTTCTTTATTCGTAGAACAGGCGCCCTCTATTTCGATATTGATTGGGTCCGAGCACATAAAGAAACTGTTATAGCGAGCATGAATAACCAACTAAACTGGAAAGCAGAACAAAAAATTCGGTACACCAAGGAATTAGATATATTACTAGAACAAGCAGTCAATCCAACCGATTAAAAGCTAAATGCTGTGGTAGAAGGATAATGAAAACTATTAAAAATAATCAAATCCCTAATGTAACATAGGAGAATTTTGTTGACGTTGCAAGAGGAATAAGTGATGGGTATTGTGTGCACAAGCTCAGAACTTATTAATAAACTTGTATATCAGCCTTATCATCAATTCGTGATCAGCTATATAATTCTAGTTTTAAGTATGGTATACTTTCTTCAATATGTGAAAAAATAGGGGGATATGCATGCAACAAGTTGATAACAAAAACAAATTAGCAAAATTAAATAATGTTATCCCTTTTATTCCAGATGGCGATTTTTATTTTGCGAAAGGTGTTGAATCTTTTCGTAAGCGAAAATTTGATATTGCTTTAAAATGGTTAACTAAGGCTGTAGAATCTGCACCAAAGAATCCATTATATCAATGTCAAATGTCCATCATTTATACCGAGACCGGTGCTTTTCATAAAGCAAATCAAATTCTGACCAATGTATTGCAAGCAACAGGTGATCAATATGTTGATTGTTATTATTTATTAGCGAATAATTATGCCCATTTGGGACTACTTAACGATGCGAAAAAGTTTGCCGTATCCTATCTTGATAAGGAACCAAATGGTGATTTTAGTGAAGATGCCAAAACGTTATTGCAATTAATTGAAATCGATGATGATTTTGATGATGAAGATTGGGATTTTGAGGATGAGGATGAACTACTCGTCTTTCAGGAAACCGTTTTTCATCACTTGGAAAATAAAGAATGGGATAAAGCATTAACATTATTAGAGGAAATGCTGGTATTATTTCCAGATCACAAAACTGCACAACATGAATATGCACATGCATTGTTCTTTTCTGGAAAAAAAGAAGAGGCAATTCAAAAAGAGCTTGAGTTGGTTGAAGCGGATCCAAATAATTTATTTAGCCATACCAATTTGGCCTTATTTTATTATGAGATACAGTCGGAACAAGAATACCAACTGCATATTCGTGCATTACTAAATATATATCCAATTCATGAACAACAAAAGTTACGAATTGCGACCACATTAGCAAGAACGGGTTATTTAGAAGAAGCATATGCTCGCTTCCGTATGTTAGATAAAGCTGCAGTAAATAGTCATATTTCTTATTTTCGTTGGTATAGTATGACTGCTTTTCGACTAGGTGAACCATCCAAAGCATTGTCGTTATGGGAAGAAGGCTGTCGCCGGTTTCCTAAATTGTCGGAAGAGGATGGTCCGTGGACCTCTTGAGCATATAATTAGACGAATTTAGGGGAAATCTTTTACGCTTAACAAGAAGGTAATAATTGTTTTTAGAAAGGGGCGTTTATAATGTCCGAAGAGAAAATTTATGATGTAATTATAGCTGGAGCAGGGCCTGCTGGTATGACAGCCGCAGTATATGCTTCTCGTGCGAATTTAGAAACGTTAATGATTGAACGCGGTATTCCTGGTGGCCAAATGGCAAATACAGAGGATGTTGAGAACTACCCAGGATTTGAAAACATATTAGGACCAGATTTATCGAATAAGATGTTTGAACACGCGAAGAAATTTGGAGCGCAATATGCATTTGGTGATATTAAGTCCATTGAAGATCATGGTGATGTTAAAACAGTCATTGCAGGCAATAAAACGTACAAAACAAGAACGTTAATTATTGCAACAGGGGCACAGTATAAGAAGCTTGGCATACCTGGTGAGGCAGAACTAGGTGGACGAGGTGTATCGTACTGTGCAGTATGTGATGGTGCCTTCTTCAAAGAACGCGAGCTTATCGTCATTGGTGGAGGAGATTCTGCTGTAGAAGAGGGAGTTTACCTAACTAAATTTGCTAGCAAAGTAACAATCGTACACCGACGTGATGCATTACGTGCACAAAAAATTCTTCAACAACGTGCTTTTGATAATGAAAAGGTTGATTTCATCTGGAATACAACCGTAGAAAAAATCAATGGACCAGAAGGAAAAGTAAGTAGTGTCACATTAAAAGATGTTAGCACTGGTGATGAATATGAAAAACCTGCAGACGGTGTATTTGTTTATATCGGTATGGTACCATTAAGCGAACCATTCCAGTCATTAGGTATTGCCAATGATGAGGGCTACATCGTGACAAATGAGAATATGGAAACAACAATCCCTGGAATTTTTGCAGCTGGTGATATTCGAGAGAAAAAATTACGGCAAATTGTTACCGCTACTGGGGATGGGTCAATCGCTGCAGAAGCAGCACAAGCTTATATCGAAGAGTTACATGATAAATTAAAAACAGCAAATTCTTAAAATTTTACGAAAGTAAAGGCATCTTAACGTTGTTGTAACACGCACGAAATATAAATCAGTTACAATAAGGTTAACTAATTGACCCCCTTTTTAATAAATAGATTAGTTTTTGGCGCAGATTTTCTAATCTGCGCATTTTTTTTGCTTCGATCAGGAAAAATAATCATTTTCTTGTGGCATTAAAATGATTCCATGTATAATGGTTATAGGAAATAGACTCCATTTCTTTCTAAGGATCGGGATAACCTGATGGTTAGAAAGCTAACGATAAATGCGTGTTCGTTAATCGAATGGCGAGAGGTGACTAGAATGACTGAAAAACTACAAGAGACCAAAATGGTCATTATAACGGGGATGTCTGGTGCAGGAAAAACTGTTGCTATCCAGAGCTTTGAGGATCTAGGTTATTATTGTGTGGATAATTTACCACCAGCATTACTTCCGAAGTTTTTGGAACTAATGCGTGACTCAACTAATAATATCCATAAAGTAGCCCTTGTAATGGATTTACGTGGTAGAGAGTTTTTTGATTCTTTATTTGAAGCATTAGACTTATTGAGTGATGAAGAGTGGCTAGATGAGCATATTCTATTCCTAGATGCGAAGGATGAGAAGCTTGTAAGCCGTTATAAAGAAACAAGACGTTCCCACCCACTTGCCGTTGGTGATTTACCACTGAAGGGAATTAAACAAGAGCGGAAGATTTTAGATGAGATGCGTGGACGCGCTCATCGTGTAATTGATACGACAACATTGAAGCCTATTCAATTGCGTGAGAAAATCCTGAAGGTATATGCCGAGGAAAAACAGGAAATCTTTTCTGTAAATATGGTTTCGTTTGGATTTAAGTATGGTATACCAATTGATGCTGATTTAGTATTTGATGTACGTTTTCTTCCAAATCCACATTATGTAGCACATTTGCAGCCGTTAACAGGACTAAACCAAGATGTGTCCTCCTACGTATTCAAGTGGTCAGAAACACAGAAATTCCAAGAAAAGGTGTTAGATTTATTGCAATTTATGCTTCCACAGTATAAGAAAGAGGGCAAATCCCAGCTCGTGGTAGGAATCGGTTGTACAGGCGGACAGCATCGCTCTGTCGCTTTAGCAGAATACTTCGCAAAGAAATTAGCAACCAATTATATTACGCATGTCAGTCATCGTGATATCGACAAGAGAAAGGGTCATTAACTAATGTCAGTACAGAAACAACCACGTGTTGTGGTAATCGGTGGTGGAACTGGGATGCCAGTTCTTCTCCGAGGCATAAAAAATTATCCGGTGCAACTAACCGCATTGGTGACCGTCGCAGATGATGGTGGAAGTACCGGCAGATTGCGAAATGAAATGGCAATTCCAGCTCCAGGTGATATCCGAAATGTTATTGCTGCTATGTCAGAGGTTGAGCCCATGTTGTTGCAGCTCTTTCAACACCGATTTTCTGATGGTAATGATTTGTCCGGCCATTCTATGGGGAATCTACTTTTGGCAGCAATGACTTCTATAACTGGTGATTTTTACACAGGGATTAAAGAAATATCGAGAGTTTTAAATGTCAAGGGTAAGATTTATCCAATCTCGAATGAAAATATATCCTTACATGCAGAAATGCAGGATGGGACGATTGTTGAAGGGGAATCCAATATTCCACTTGCGAATAAACGAATAAAGCGTGTTTATTTAGAACCAGAGGATGTTGCGCCACTACCGAATGCGATTAAAGCGATTGAATCAGCAGATTTAATTGTAATCTCACCAGGTAGTTTGTTTACGAGTATTATGCCAAATTTAATCATCCCACAGATTGACACGGCATTGCGGAATACAGCTGCGAAGGTTGTTTATGTGTGTAATGTCATGACACAAGCTGGTGAAACGACTGGTTTTTCAGCAAGTGATCATGTCCAAGCTATCGTAAACCATGTAGGAGAAACCATTATTGATGCTATTGTCGTTCATAATGAAAAAATTGATCCAGAAATTCGAGATGCCTATGCAGGAGAAAATGCCGAACCGGTAGAGTTTGACATTGATCGATTGTTAGATATGGGCTTGCAAATCATAGAAGGGGATATCATTGATCATACGAAGTCAACGATTCGCCACGATACAGAAAAAATTGCGAAGCTCTTATATTCATTGCTTGAGAAATAATTAGGGAAGGGAGGGAGTAAGTTGTCCTTTGCTTCGGAAATAAAAAAGGAATTAACTTCCATTGAACATGAGGATTGTTGTAACTATGCAGAGTTAGCTGCTTTAATACGAATGAACGGGACAGTATCCGTGTCACAGCTCAGATACACATTGGATGTGCAAACGGAGAATGCAGCAATCGCGAGACGTATTTATACATTAATTAAAGCTAGCTTTTCATCACTTCCAGTGGAACTATTAGTGCGGAAAAAGATGAAGCTTAAGAAAAATAATGTCTATATCGTTCGCTTAAAAGAAGATGTCCATGAGATGCTGACAGAGTTGGAAATCATGAAGGATTCTTATTCCTTTGTTCGAGAAATCTCTGAGCGTTATTTAAAAAAGGATTGCTGTCGACGTGCTTATTTACGAGGCGCCTTCTTAGCAGGTGGATCGATTAATAATCCAGAAACTTCTTCTTATCATTTAGAAATTTTTAATACACATGAAGTACATAATGCTGCTTTATGTGAGTTGTTGAATTCCTTTGACCTTCATGCGCGAGAACTAGAACGCAAGAAGGGGTATATTGTCTATATGAAAGAGGCAGAAAGAATAACTGAATTTCTAAATATTATCGGTGCGCATAATGCATTATTTAAATTTGAAGATGTAAGAATTGTTCGTGATATGAGAAACTCGGTAAATCGTTTGGTTAACTGTGAGACAGCTAATTTGAATAAAACCATTGGTGCTGCTTTTCGCCAGATAGAAAATATTAAACTAATCGAAAAAACGGTTGGACTCGATGCACTGCCAGAGAAATTGAAGGAAATTGCAATTTTGCGTGTGCAGCATGAAGATGTGTCGTTAAAGGAATTAGGAGAATTAGTTTCAAGTGGACAAATTTCTAAATCTGGAATTAACCATCGTTTGAAGAAAATTGATGAATTTGCAGAAAAAATTAAACAAGGCGAAATTTTATCATAACTTCGTTTAAAAAAATTAACATCCGTGATATAATATATCATGGATGTTTTTTATTTTATTTCAAATGTTACGATATTTTGGTACCGCTTACGAATGGGGGAGGGTGAGGTAATTGGTTGAGAGAGTTGTTACGGTTGAGTTAGAAAGCGGTTTACAAGCAAGACCTGCTGCACTATTCGTTCAAGAGGCAAATCGTTATGCGGCACATTTATTTCTAGAAAAAGAAGGAAAACGCGTAAATGCAAAGAGTATCATGGGTCTCATGAGTTTGGCAATTACTAATGGAGAGTCCATCAAGCTTATTGCAGATGGATCTGATGAGGAAATTGCATTAAATCATTTGACTACATTTGTAACGAATAAATAGTTATGCAGCTAATTATGTGAAAATAATAACAAAAAGAAAAGAGGTTGAATGTTGATTCAACCTCTTTCCTGTATCATTAATCAGGTTTACGTTCAAGCACTTTGTCAATTAAACCATATTCAACAGCACCAGCTGCTGTCATGAAGTTATCACGTTCTGTGTCTTGGTTGATTACTTCGATTGGTTGACCAGTACGCTCAGAAAGAATTTTGTTTAGGCTTTCTCTCATTTGTAGAATACGTTTTGCATGAATTTCGATATCGGTTGCTTGCCCTTGTGTTCCACCTAGTGGTTGGTGAATCATCACTTCGCTGTTTGGTAGTGCATAGCGTTTACCCTTTGCACCAGCAGCTAATAGGAAGGCACCCATTGATGCTGCCATACCAGTACAAATAGTAGAAACATCGGATTTTATAAATTGCATTGTATCATAAATTGCCATACCAGCTGTAATCGATCCACCGGGTGAATTAATGTATAACGAAATATCTTTTCCTGGATCTTCAGCTTCTAGGAATAGTAACTGGGCCACGATGGAGTTTGCAACATTATCATCAATAGCACTTCCTAGCATAATGATTCTGTCTTTTAACAGACGGGAGTAGATATCGTATGCGCGTTCGCCACGGTTTGTTTGTTCAATAACTGTAGGTATTAAATTCATTGGAATTCCTCCTTGAGACTTTTTCTATGGATATATCCAATCTTTGGATAATTTTATGATATACCAATGGTCAATTAAGGTCAAACAAAAACGTTCGACGAATAATGCACCTTGTCCATTCCTTATAAAACACACTTTCCATCATACCCGCAAGCCCTATGAAATAAACCTTCCGTACTAAAAATACTTGTTTAATCATTCTTCAGACGTTATAATATCCTATGTGTCCTAAATGGACTGAAGGCTTTTCTTTAAAATGCGCCCATAGCTCAGCTGGATAGAGCACTGGTTTCCGGTACCAGGTTTGCCGGGGGTTCGAATCCCTCTGGGCGCGTCCATTCAAATAAACGAAAGCAAGGGCTAGAATGTTTTTTCTGCCCTTGCTTTTTGTTTTGGGAATAGAAGATGACGAGGAATCCTTATTTGGAGCTATTGAAACAGACGAAGTGAGTATCAAGTCCATTATAGCGTCAAAAAGAGAAGAATTTGATTAATTCGAATTTCACTAATCTTTTAGCCAAGATTTATTGTATAGTAATAGTGGAAGGGGGAGAAAAGCATATGAAACTTATAAAATGGTTACTGATTATTGTTGTTTTCCTAGGAGTAATCGGATATGGTGTCTATTATTTTGGGACAAAGGTAGCTTCAGATAAGCTAATGGAAGTGGTATCAACGGAGTTAGAGAATAGTGGACAAATGGAAACGATTAAACAGGCTATTGAAAATGATCCACAGCTTAAAGGTTTCTTAGAGGGCGCAGAAACCGTCGATGAGCGAACGTTACCTTTTACCACGAAAGAAGAAGCTACAAGAATGATTGTGAAAAAGGTAGGGATATCCGGAATTCAAGATATCCAATCCAAAGTTCAGGCAGGAGACATTACGAGAAATGAAATCCTACAAGAAATTGAAGAGAATTTTACCGAAGAGGAAATAATGGCCTTGAAGGTTATTGCCTACAAGGAGATTTATAATAATTAAAAGTAAGAAAAGCCACTATAAGAAGCATCTATTTCTTGTCTCTTATAGTGGCTTTAAATTTAATACGGATAATACGGATATGGAGGGAAAGTTCTATACTGCTGTGGTGTATTTAAAGGTTTCTGGCAGTCCGTATACGGTCCAATATAAGTGCTTGGCTTTACTGGACTGGTGACGGCCTTCCACTGATTCTCATCGAGGCAATACGTATGTGCCATCACATTGGCTGGTGTGAATGTTAAAATATCGGAGCCTAAAATCACCTCAGGATTTGGTGCGTCAAAAATTGCTAATAAATGTGTGTTGTCCGTGGTAGCTACCTCATAATGCCACCAGCCTTGTGGCACATTCGCTACTTGGCCAGGGGTAATGGGGAAATTCATAATTTCTTTTGTGAATGGGTTTAAAATCGAAACCGTGGCTGCTCCAGAAATACAATAAACTAATTCAGCTGCATTCTGATGATAGTGTGGTTCTACTATATTGTTCACACTTAGAAAAATATCAAGTAGTGATGTATTTTCCAATGTATTCAACTGATCTTTTCCTAATACATTAATGAGATTTTGATTATCCTTCACAAACAGATGGCTTTTATTAACATCAAACGTAAATTTTGTTGATGGAGAAGTATAGTCAAGTTTATCTGGCATGTGGAAACACCTCCTATAATTATATAGCCAGAATATGTGTCTCGTAATAGGTTGGTGCCTGTGGAAATGAATAGTTGATAGCGCACTTTATAAAATGAATATGTAAATTGCGCAAATTCTTACTATGTGATAAAATAAGAACAAATGTTCTAACGAGGTGATCCTTGCACATGAAAGGTTTATTTCTACGTTCGATCGAAAAGAAAGAAAAAATCGTAATCATATACATGGACCAGTACGAGCGAGTAACACAGCGATACGTTCGCGTGATTCGGATGGATGAACATACGATTATGGCTTATTGTTATTGGCGGAAGAAAATAAGAATGTTTACCAAGCAGAATATATTATCAGCTGGACCAATTCAGAAAAAGCTTGGCGCATAACGATTCTTTTTGAATCAGGCGGTTGATTTCTGTATACTAAAAAACGTTCTAATTATTAACGAGAAGGTGCCTTATGGAAAAATTATTATTTTATACGAAAGAATCTTGCTCACTTTGTGATGAGGCAGAGGTTTTACTAGAAATGTTTCAACAGCAATATAAATTCGAAGTGGAGAAACGTGACATTTATTCGAAGGATGAATGGTTAGAGGCTTATCATTTGGTCATCCCAGTTATCGAAGTAAATGGCAATCAATTGGACTGTGAGCAACTCGATTATGATGCATTGGAAAAGCTTTTAAAAACAAACGTCTCGAGTAAGTAAAAATACACCAAAAAAGAATACATTTTGTTTGTATATTTCATTCATTATGGTATGATAATAATGTACATAGCATTCTATGTGTATTTTTTTGAAACACGTGGGACATTTTGTGAAGTTGCGGGACGTTTTTGTTCCCGATGAAGGGGCAATGGCATGAGAGGAATAATTGATTTACAGAAAAAACTAATTCCTGACCTGTTAACTATCATGCAGGCGCGATATTCTCTTTTGCACACTGTTAACCTTCATCAACCCATAGGTAGAAGGGGGCTTGCCGATAGTAGTAGTTTGACGGAAAGACAGGTTCGTAGCGAGATTGATTTATTGCATGAACAAGGATTACTAGAAGTTACTACAAAGGGAATGCTTATTACCGAGCAAGGAAAGCTAGTACTGGAGCAACTGTCCGAATTCATGAGTGAAATGATGGGGATAAGTGTTTTAGAAAAAGAAATTAAGGATAAATTACAACTAGAGAATGTTATTGTTGTACCGGGGAATAGTGATGAATCTGAATGGGTTAAACAGGAGATGGGTAAAACTTGTGTCTCTTACCTAAATAAGATCATTACATCTAATGCAACAATTGCCGTAACAGGTGGAACAACGATGGCATCAGTAGCCAATGAAATGACGCCACTTGAAAAAGCAGAACATTATCTTTTTGTCCCAGCGCGTGGTGGAATTGGTGAAAAGGTAGAGAATCAAGCCAACACGATTGCGGCGCAAATGTCCAGACAAGCAGAGGGTGACTATCGCCTACTGTATGTCCCAGATCCGCTAAGTGAAACTTCTTATCATAATATTATTCAGGAGCCGTCCATTATCGAGATTTTACAGCTTATCAAAAATGCCGATATTGTTTTGCATGGTATAGGTGATGCACAAACAATGGCTCAGCGCCGTAAAACGTCCGGTGAAACAATGGAAAAGCTAAAAGCGAAAAAAGCGGTTAGTGAAGCATTTGGTTATTATTTTGATCAAGAAGGTAATGTTGTTCATAAGGTTCGAACAGTAGGTCTACAATTAGAGGATTTGGAAACAATGGAATATGTCATCACTGTAGCAGGTGGCAAGTCAAAAGCTAAAGCGATTGAATCATACTTCAAACGCGCGAAAAGTAATCTGCTGATTACAGATGAGGCAGCAGCGGAACAGATTTTAAGGGATACTTCCCTTTAAATAAATATAGTTAGTTTTTAAAAATAGGAGGAATATACAATGGCAGTAAAAATTGGTATTAATGGATTTGGACGTATTGGACGTAATGTATTTCGTCAAGCGTTAAAAAGAGACGATGTTGAGGTAGTAGCAGTTAACGATTTAACAGATGCTAATATGCTTGCACACCTATTAAAATATGATTCAGTTCATGGTGTTCTTGAAGAGGAAGTATCTGTAAATGGTTCAAATATCGTTGTAGGTGGAAAAGAAATTAAAGTAATTGCTGAACGCGAGCCAGCTAACCTTCCTTGGGGTGAACTTGGTGTTGAAGTAGTAGTTGAATCTACTGGTCGTTTCGTTGATCGTGATTCTTCTCAAAAACATATTGATGCTGGTGCGAAAAAAGTTATCATCTCTGCTCCTGCTAATAACGAAGATTTAACAGTTGTAATGGGTGTTAACCAAGATCAATACGATCCAAGCAAACACCATGTAGTATCAAATGCATCTTGTACAACAAACTGTTTAGCACCATTTGCGAAAGTGCTTAACGATAAATTCGGAATTAAGCGTGGTCTAATGACGACAGTTCATGCTTACACTAATGACCAACAAATTCTTGACTTACCACACAAAGACTACCGTCGTGCTCGTGCGGCTGCTGAAAACATTATCCCAACAACTACTGGGGCTGCAAAAGCAGTAGCGTTAGTATTACCAGAACTTAAAGGTAAATTAAACGGTATGGCAGTACGTGTACCAGTTCCAGACGGATCAATGGTAGACTTAGTTGCTGAGTTAGACAAAAACGTAACAGCTGAAGAAGTGAACAAAGCGTTCAAAGAAGCGGCTGAAGGTGAATTGAAAGGTGTTCTAGAATACAGTGAAGCACCATTAGTATCTAGTGACATCGTTGGTAACACACATTCTTCAATCCTTGATGGTCTTTCAACTATGGTTCTGGAAGACAACATGGTAAAAGTATTATCTTGGTATGATAACGAAATGGGTTACTCTACTCGTGTTGTAGACTTAGTTGCATTCATGGGTCAAAAAGGACTATAAGATACAGATTTAGGCAAATAAACATGAGAAGGTGGAGGAAGAATTCTCCTCCTTTTCTCATGTAAATTAGCAGATAAGACATCATGAAAATTGTGTCCTTTCAATATTTTGTATCATGAGTAATGATACAGGACTAGGGAAACCTAGTATGTAATGCCTACATACATTTCGGGAGGGAATCCAATGAACAAGAAGACAATGAAAGACCTTGATTTAAAAGGAAAAAAAGTATTTTGTCGTGTTGACTTCAACGTTCCAATGAAGGACGGAGAAGTTACGGATGACACAAGAATTAGAGCAGCATTGCCAACAATTCAATATTTAGCAGAACAAGGTGCTAAAGTAATTCTAGCAAGTCATTTAGGACGTCCAAATGGTGAAGTGGTAGAAGAATTACGCCTTGATCCTGTTGCAAAACGTTTAAGCGATTTAATTGGGAAAGCAGTTGTGAAAACAGATGCTGTCTATGGTGCAGAAGTTGAAGAAGCTATTGCTCAGTTAAATGAAGGCGATTTGCTATTGATTGAAAATGTTCGCTTCGAAGCTGGTGAAGAGAAAAACGATCCAGAATTAGCTCGCTCACTTGCAAGCCTAGCTGATCTTTATGTCAATGATGCATTTGGCGCAGCACATCGTGCCCATGCTTCAACAGCAGGTATTGCAAAATTACTTCCATCTGCTGCAGGATTATTAATGGAAAAAGAACTATCTGTACTTGGTAAAGCACTAGAAAATCCTGACCGTCCATTCACTGCTATTATCGGTGGTGCTAAGGTTAAAGATAAAATCGGTGTTATCGATCACCTATTAGATAAAGTTGATAACTTAATTATCGGTGGTGGATTGGCTTACACATTCGTGAAAGCACTTGGCTATGAAATTGGAAAATCTCTATTAGAAGAGGATAAGATTGAATTAGCAAAAGAATTCATGAGAAAAGCTGAAGAAAAAGGTGTTAATTTTGTATTACCTGAGGATGTTGTCGTGGGTGATGACTTCTCTGAGAATGCCAATACAAAAGAAGTAGCTATTTCTGAAATTCCAGCTGATTGGGAAGCAATGGACATTGGTCCAAAAACCCGTGAAAAATATAGCCAACTTGTTGCAGATTCCAAGCTAATCATTTGGAACGGACCAATGGGTGTATTTGAATTAACTCCTTTTGCAAATGGAACAAAAGCTGTTGCTGAAGCACTAGCAACAACAAAAGGATACAGCGTAATTGGCGGTGGAGATTCTGCTGCAGCTGTAGAAAAATTCAACTTAGCTGATAAAATGGATCATGTATCCACTGGTGGAGGAGCTTCACTAGAATTCATGGAAGGTAAAGTACTTCCAGGTGTTGAGGCATTAAGCGATAAGTAATTTTTAATGGTTGTTCGCTGGAAATTGTAGAAATCGAATGGTTCAGCGGTACACGTGAATGATTCAGCGAAGCACAGTAATAATTCAGCGGGAACTCGTGGGATTTCAGCGTTTCTCGAGATATTTCAGCAGCAACCGATGTTAATTCAGCGTTTCTCCTAGTAAGACCCCACTTCAAGAAAAAGTGGAAATTAACGATAGAGGTGAATACCATGCGTAAAAATATTATTGCAGGTAACTGGAAAATGAACAAAACACTTGCAGAAGCTACCCAATTCGTTGATGCGGTTGTTGGTAAGATTCCTGCCGATGATAAAGCAGAAGCAATTGTTTGTGCTCCATTTCCATATCTAGCTACTTTAGTAGAGAAAAGTAAAGGTACTAACTTAAAAGTTAGTGCGCAAAACATGCATTTTGAAGATAATGGTGCCTATACAGGTGAAGTTAGCCCTGTAATGCTAAAAGACTTAGGCGTAACACATGTTGTATTAGGTCACTCAGAGCGTCGTGAGTATTTTGCAGAAACAGATGAGACTGTGAACAAGAAAACTCATGCTGCATTTAATCATGGTCTAACACCAATTGTGTGTGTTGGTGAAACACTTGAGCAACGTGAAGCGAATCAAACAATGTCATTAGTAGAAACGCAAGTGAAAAAAGGTTTAGCTGGTCTATCTAATGATCAAGTTGCTAAAACAATCATTGCGTATGAACCTGTTTGGGCAATTGGTACTGGTAAGACTGCATCAAGCGAGGATGCTAATGAAGTTTGTGCACATATCCGTAATGTCGTGAAATCTGTTACAGACGCGGCAACTGCTGACGCGGTAGTTATTCAATACGGTGGAAGTGTTAAACCTTCTAATGTTGATGAATTATTAGCACAATCGGATATTGATGGAGCATTAGTTGGTGGCGCTAGCTTAGAAGCTGATTCATTCTTACAGCTTGTGGAGGCTGGAGCAAAATGAGTGGAAACAAACTAGCTGCGTTAATTATTCTTGATGGGTTTGCCATTCGAGATGAAGTAAAAGGAAATGCAGTCAAGCAAGCGAAGAAGCCTAATTTCGATCGTTACTGGGAAACATATGCTCACAACCAGTTAATTGCTAGTGGGGAAGCAGTTGGACTACCAGAAGGTCAAATGGGTAATTCAGAAGTAGGACATTTGAACATCGGAGCTGGACGTATTGTTTATCAAAGTCTAACTCGTGTGAATTTGTCCATTCGTGAAGGAGATTTCTTTGAAAAGGAAGCCTTCTTAAAATCGATTGCTAGTGCGAAGGAAAAAAATAAAGCACTACATATTTTTGGCCTTTTATCAGATGGTGGTGTTCATAGTCATATTGAACACTTATTTGCCCTATTGAAGCTAGCAAAAGACCAAGGACTAGAAAAAGTATATTTACATGCTTTTCTAGATGGTCGTGATGTTGGTCAGCAGACTGCAAAAGGCTATATCGAACAAACCGAAGTGAAAATGAAAGAGCTTGGTGTTGGTGAAATTGCAACAGTCTCAGGACGTTATTATTCGATGGACCGTGATAAACGATGGGATCGCGTGAAAAAAGCGTATGATGCGATGGTTTATGGTGAAGGACCAAGCTATACAAGTGCACAAGCGGTTGTAGAAGATTCTTATCAAAATGGAATCTATGATGAATTCGTTATTCCATCCGTGATTACCGATGAATCTGGTACACCAGTTGGTAAAGTGGAGGATGATGATTCGATTATTTTCTATAACTTCCGACCAGACCGTGCCATTCAAATCTCACGTACGTTTGCCAATGAAGATTTCCGTGATTTCGACCGAGGACCAGGCGTACCGAAGAATCTAGATTTCGTTATGTTAACCCAATTTAGTGAATCAGTAGACGGTTTTGTTGCATATGAACCAGTAAACCTAGATAATACAGTTGGGGAAGTACTGGCACAAAACAATATGAAGCAATTGCGTATCGCTGAAACAGAGAAATATCCACATGTTACCTTCTTTATGAGTGGTGGACGTGAAAAAGAATTTCCAGGTGAAAAGCGAATTTTAATTGATTCACCTAAGGTTGCAACCTATGATTTGAAACCGGAAATGAGTGCATATGAAGTAACCGATGCATTGCTAAATGAATTAGATGCTGGTGAAGTAAATGCCATTATCTTAAACTTTGCAAATCCTGACATGGTTGGGCATTCTGGAATGTTACAGCCAACTATCGACGCGATTGAAACAGTTGATGAATGTCTTGGCAAAATTGTGGATAAAATAGTCGAGTTAGGCGGTAGTGCGATTATTACTGCGGATCATGGGAACTCTGATGAAGTGGTAACACTTGAGGGTAATCCAATGACAGCCCATACGACTAACCCAGTACCAGTAATTGTTACAAAGGATAATATCGAATTACGTGATGGCGGAATTCTAGCAGACTTAGCTCCGACATTGCTTGATTTATTAGAAGTTGAAAAACCAAAAGAGATGACAGGTTCATCATTAATTAAAAAGTAAAAGGAGAGATTATTAATGCCATACATTACAGACGTTTATGCACGTGAAGTATTAGACTCACGAGGAAATCCAACAGTTGAGGTAGAAGTTTTTACAGAATCAGGGGCTTTCGGTTCAGCTATGGTGCCAAGTGGAGCATCTACAGGTGAATATGAAGCAGTTGAGCTTCGCGATGGCGACAAGAGTCGTTACCTTGGTAAAGGTGTAGAAAAAGCAGTACACAATGTAAATGAAATTATTGCTCCAGAACTATTAGGTCTTGATGTAACTCGTCAAAACATTATTGATTCACTAATGATTGACCTTGATGGAACAGAAAACAAAGGTAAATTAGGTGCGAATGCAATCCTTGGTGTATCTATGGCGGTAGCCCATGCAGCAGCTAACTTCCTTGAAGTTCCATTATACAACTACTTAGGTGGGTTCAACGGTAAAACACTTCCAACACCAATGATGAACATTGTAAACGGTGGTGAGCATGCTGATAACAACGTTGATATTCAAGAATTCATGATCATGCCAGTTGCAGCTCCTACATTCAAAGAAGCATTACGTACTGGTGCAGAAATTTTCCATTCTCTTAAAAATGTATTGAAGGCTAAAGGCTACAATACTGCTGTTGGAGATGAAGGTGGATTTGCTCCTAACCTAAGCTCTAATGAAGAAGCTTTACAAACAATCGTAGAAGCAATCGAAGCAGCTGGTTACAAGCCAGGTGAAGAAGTTAGATTAGCTATGGACGTTGCTTCTTCTGAAATGTATGAAGATGGTAAATACGTTCTTAAAGGTGAAGGTGTAACACGTACTTCAGCAGAAATGGTTGATTGGTACGAAGAAATGGTAAACAAATACCCAATCATCTCTATTGAAGATGGTTTAGATGAAAATGACTGGGAAGGTCATAAATTATTAACAGAGCGTCTTGGCAGCAAAGTACAGTTAGTTGGTGACGATTTATTCGTTACAAACACGAAAAAGCTTGCACAAGGTATTGAGCAAGGTGTAGGAAACTCTATCCTTATCAAAGTTAACCAAATCGGTACATTAACAGAAACATTTGATGCAATCGAAATGGCGAAGCGTGCTGGTTACACTGCAGTAATCTCTCACCGTTCTGGTGAAACTGAAGATGCAACTATTGCTGATATTGCTGTTGCAACTAACGCTGGTCAAATCAAAACTGGTGCACCATCTCGTACAGACCGTGTAGCGAAATACAATCAATTACTTCGCATTGAAGATGAATTAGCTGGCATGGGTGAATATGGTGGGCTAAATTCATTTTATAACTTAAAAAATAAGTAATAAATGTTGAAAAGGCTGCGATGATTCTTATCGTAAGTAATTCAGTTGTTGTTGTTGTGACGAAAATTTCATAATGACAAGTTAAATGTAGTGCTAACTCTTGAAGAGTTTAGCACTACATTTTTTCTTTGTCGTTAAATCAATGATTATATGAATAAATACCGGAAATTCACAGAGGAATCATACTATAACTAAGAGAATCAGTGTATTTTTGAAACCAAGATTATGTGTTATTCGTATTAAAATTTAAAACGTGATAAATTGTACTTTCGTCAATAACAAAAAGTTTAGTTACTAATGTTTAGGGGAGTGATTTAATGGATTTACTAAACTGGTATGACTGGATTCAGCCTACTAACCCTTTTGCCTCCATTTTTTTTGGTCTGATATTTTCAGTGATACTAACTCTTGTTGTATGGTTTGATACAAAAGAAGTTAAAACAAGCGGGATTGTGTTTGCTACTGGAATAGGAGTTACTATTATTGGCGTTTTAATCCTAAACATCATCGGATTTTATGGTTAAAGTATAGGTAGTTTTACAAAAAACAACTTATGCAAAAGCACCCTAAAAAAGTGTTTAGTTGAGCAAGAAGAATAGCAGGAATTATAAAGCGGTTGGATTATTTTTCCAAGCGTTTTTTTATGTTAATTTAGGGTATATTTTTTGTTTCGCTCTCTTTTTCCATTTTATTAAATGCCGTTCTCATTTTTATTCCTTATTTTTGGTGTTAGTGGTGAAACTACTATTAACTTCTTCACAGGACAAGTCCATTTTGCATTAAGCTATAGAAATGACTACAAAACATGACTTTGAAAGGAAGATACATGTTGAGTAAAAAGGTACTGATTTTTGCTGATATTGGAATAGATGATTCAATTGCCCTTATTTATGGTTTTCTAAAGGAAAGTATTGATATAGTCGGGATTGTTTCTGATTACGGAAATATACCCCGAGAGAACGCTTTGGCTACGACACAATATTTGCGGAATATCTTTAATTCTATTGGGGAAAGTGATATCGAAATAATTGCAGGGGCACGAAACCCGATGACATCGGATAGACCTGATTTTGTTCCTGAAATACATGGTGAATATGGGCTTGGTCCAATTACACCACCGACAGCGGGAGAGGATGTTTCTTTTGAAAATTTCTTTCGGATTCTTGAAATTATTGAAGAAAATAAAGATGAGTTAATCATTGTAAATATAGGAAGATTAACCTCTCTAGCCACCATGTATCTGCTTTACCCAAGTACAATGGAGCAGGTGAAGGAGATTTATATTATGGGTGGAGCATTTTGGGTCCCGGGCAATGTAACAGCAGTCTCGGAGGCGAATTTTCATGGAGATCCTGTGGCTGCACAGATTGTAATGACCTATGGTGAAAATATTACGATCATACCGCTTAATGTTACAGAATACGCGATTGCTACTCCCGAGATGGTAGATTATATAGACCAATTAGGACCGATTGACATCGTTAAGCCATTGATTGACTATTACTTTAATTATTATAAAGAACGTGATCCTAGTATCCAAGGGAGTCCGCTACATGACGTGTTAACACTAATGGCTGTTGATCGCGAGGATATGTTTACGTTTCGGGATTTACCGGTGTATATTGTCCAAGCGACCCAAGGGACAGAACGTGGTCAAAGTATTGCAGATATTAGACCCTTTGGAAGCTTAGAAGAGGAGACAGAACAGGAAGTTAAAACCCACCGAATAGCATTTGACTTCGACTATCCTAGTTTTTTTAATGATTTCATGAGTACAATGACAGGGCAAAATTTTACCCAACAGTGATGGACATTTCTTGTAATGGGATTAAACTAGATTAAATGGCATTAACATATGTTATCAAAAAAAGCTCCGTCTGATACCAAACGGAGCTTTGCATTTGTTATTTTTATTCAGTTTTTTCTTTTATAAATGCTACTACTTCTTCTGCTGTGGACATAGATAGTAGTTGTTCTTTATAGGAAGCAAGATCCTTCTTAGAGATGCCTTTTAATTGTGTACGTGCTGGTAAAATTGATGTAGCACTCATACTAAATTCATCTAAACCAAGTCCAAGTAAGATTGGAATGGCGATTGGATCTCCAGCCATCTCTCCACACATTCCAGCCCATTTGCCTTCTTGGTGAGCGGCTTCTATCACATTGTTCACTAAATTTAAGATAGCCGGATGGTATGGCTGGTACAAGTAGGATACTTGCTCATTCATACGATCAGCAGCCATTGTATATTGAATTAAATCATTCGTCCCAATACTGAAGAAATCAACTTCCTTTGCAAATTGTTTTGCAATAACAGCTGTTGACGGGATTTCGACCATGATACCAACTTCGATTGAATCTGATACTTGATGTCCTTCTTTCGTCAAGTTTGCTTTCTCGTCTAGTAAAATTTCTTTTGCTTTCCGGAACTCTTCCAGTGTTGCAATCATCGGGAACATGATTTTTAGATTTCCGTGTACACTAGCGCGTAGTAATGCACGTAGTTGAGGACGGAAGACATGTTCATTTTCCAAGCAGAAGCGAATAGCTCGGAAGCCTAAGAATGGGTTTAATTCTTTTGGAAGATCTAGATATGGAAGTTCTTTGTCGCCACCTACATCAAGGGTACGCACAACAACTGGCTTCTCTCCCATTTGTTCTAACACGGACTTATATGCCTCGTATTGCTCATCTTCTGTTGGAAGTTCGCTTTTACCCATATATAAGAATTCTGTGCGGTATAATCCAACACCTTCGCCACCATTGTTAAGAACACCGATTACATCATCTGGTGTACCGATGTTTGCGACAAGCTCTACTTGTTCGCCATCGGAAGTAAGCGTAGGCTCGTCCTTTAATTCAGCCCATAGTGCCTGTTGTTTGGCAAAGTTAGCTTGTTTTTCTTCGTAAGCCTTGATGTCTGCTTCTGAAGGATTAACGATTACGTTTCCATCAATACCATCAATAATAACGATATCATCCTTCGCAACGGTTGTCGTTACTGTTTTTGTACCAACAACTGCTGGAATTTCTAATGATCTTGCCATAATGGCAGAGTGTGATGTGCGTCCACCGATGTCTGTTGCAAACCCTTTAACAAATTGACGATTCAATTGTGCTGTGTCTGATGGGGTTAAATCCCCTGCAATCACGATAACTTCTTCGTCAATTAATGCTGGGTTAGGGAAGGATACCCCTAACAAATGAGCAAGCACGCGTTTTGTTACGTCACGGATATCAGCAGCACGTTCACGCATGTATTCATTGTCCATGCTTTCAAACATTTGAATAAACATTGAAGCGGTTTCTTCAAGCGCAGCTTCAGCCATAGCGTTTTCATTTTGAATCTTATCTTTAATCGGATTAATAAGTTCTGGATCACCTAACACTAATAAATGAGCGGAGAATATTTCTGCATGTTCTTCACCTAGCTCTTTTAGCGTATGCGCTTTAATTTTTTCTAATTCTTGCTTGGAAATGGCAAGTGCACTATCTAAACGCTCGATCTCTTTAGATGGATCTTCAATTGTTGTCTTCGTATACGTTAAATCTGGCGTTACAAGGTGGTAAGCCTTTGCAATTGCAATTCCAGAAGATGCGGCAATTCCTTGGATGTTTGTCATACTATTGTACCAACCCTTCGACATAATATAATCAATTATTACTATTCCATGTTAACCGTTTCAGGTCATTGATTCAAGCAATTCATCGAACTGAAATAAATTATTCACAATGAAAACGCTTTATTGGTGATGGTCTGGTAAATATTGAAAAATCCATTGTACGATTTCTTGATAAACCTCCGACTTATTTACTTCATTTAGCATCTCATGTCGACCATCCTCGAAAAGTTTTGTTTCTATTGATTTTATACCGACATTTTTATAGAGAGATACCGTCTTTTGAATTCCTTTTCCATAATTACCTACTGGATCAGCATTACCGCTAATGAATAACATCGGTAAATCCTTCCGTATGTTGTTGTTTCTTTGTTGATTATGAATAAACTGGAGTCCGCACATTAAATCATAGAAAAATCGTGCAGTTGGGATATAGCCGGCAAACCGATCTTGCATATACGCTTGGACGACAGATTCATCATGTGATAGCCAATCAAATGGTGTCTTTGGATTTGTTATTTTTCGATTGAATGCGCCAAAGGCAAGTTTATTCATCATAGGTGATTTTTTCTTAGGGGAAAGTCTAGCTGAAAGTGCTTTACCAAACGCAGTTGAAAGACTTGGGTAGTAGCCAGTTCCAGATAAGATAACACCGTTAATCGCTTCACCATGCTCCTGAATATAGTGTCTAGCGAGGAATGAGCCCATACTATGGCCAAGTAAGAAGATAGGTATCGATGGGTATTCCTCCTGAATAACCTTTGTAATGTGATATAGGTCATTCATCGCCTTTGTAAAACCATCTTGCTCTGCTAAATAACCCATTAACCCCTGTTTCTGACCTGTCTTTCCATGACCACGATGATCATTACCATAGACGAAAATATCGTGTTCTACTAAAAATTGGGTGAAATCATGATAGCGTTGAATATGTTCGACCATTCCATGAGCGAGTTGAAGAATAGCTTTTGGTTGTTTATCTGGGTCGGTCCATTTTTCAACATAGATTTCAACGTTATCTATCGTTTTGAGCCAAAATGTTGTCTTCATAGTATCACTCCCTCGTTTATTCTGTTATTTTTATCATAGATGAATGCTTGTGAAATTGCGAATATGGATGACTGGTGTATCGATTCTATCGTTTTTAGAAAAATTGCTTGATATCGTATTCAATATTATGCTAAAGTAAGAATAGTATTTGTCTGCATATGTTCAGGAGGTGTCATGGTAACATGGCTAGTTTTGTAAATGTTTTACTAGTACTTGACGCAATTATAATGATAGTTTTAGTTTTATTACAAAGTGGTAAAAGTGCTGGATTATCAGGAGCGATTTCTGGTGGTGCAGAGCAGTTATTCGGTAAACAAAAAGCAAGAGGTATTGACTTAGTCCTACACCGTGCAACCGTTGTGACAGGCGTATTGTTCTTTATCCTAGCTTTTCTTAGTGCATACGTTTTACAATAGTAAGCGTAACCCTTATCACATGAATCGTGGTGAGGGTTTTTTATTTTATAATCGTGTAGTTTTCCTGTATAAGGGGGACAGTATATAATAGTTATAAACCTGATAGGGACTTTAATTAACTAATCAAAAGATGTAATCCTATCATAGTGGGGAAAAGGAGTTTTCGTAAGATGAGAGTTATTCAACCAAAACCATTTACATTTGAAGCAGGACCTAGAGCAGTTCTATTATTACATGGATTTACAGGTCATTCAGCTGATGTCCGCATGCTTGGCCGTTTTTTAGAGAAGAAGGGGTATACGACACATGCTCCAATTTATCGTGGTCACGGAAAGCCGCCCGAGGAATTAATTCAAACAAGACCAGACCAGTGGTGGAGCGATGTTCAGGAAGCTTTTCAACAGTTGAAAACATTAGGATATAAGGAAATTGCTGTTTGTGGATTATCACTTGGTGGCGTACTGAGCTTAAAGCTATCTTATTCGGAAAATGTAAAAGCAGTAATTCCAATGTGCGCACCGATGTTTTTTGATAATGAAAAACAATTAACGGCTGGTTTCCAAGTCTTTTCAAAGGAATACAAGCAGCTAGAAGGAAAAGAAGCGGAAGTCATAAGCGAAGAGGTTGCTTCTTTGATGGAAAATTCTAGTCCGATGTTTACGGAATTAGGTAAGCTGATTAAAGATGTACAGCAAAATATCGACACGATCTACACGCCAACAATGGTTGTGCAGGCTAGGTTAGATAAGATGATAAATACAGAAAGTGCTACATATATTTACGAAAATGTGGAAGCGGATCATAAAGAACTAAAATGGTACGAGGAATCCGGACACGTTATTACATTGGATAAAGAGAAAGAAAAGCTTCATGAAGATATTTATCAGTTTTTAGAATCATTAGATTGGGAAGAATAATGCTGATTAACAAAAGGTTTACAATGGAAAGTGAAAGAAGGTGTTAGGATGAGTGAAATAATGATCGATAAAGTAAGAGAATTTTTTAAAACATATGATTCGAAGCCATTAGCTGTTGAAGAGCTAGAAGAGATTCTAGAAATTACTGATGTGGTTGATTTTAAGGAACTTGTAAAAGCACTAAATGAATTAGAGCATAACGGTGAGCTTGTTCGAACCAGGAAAAACCGATTCGGCCTACCAGAGAAAATGAATCTTATTCGTGGTAGGATTCAAATGCATGCGAAAGGATTTGCCTTTTTAATCCCAGATGATGAAAATGAGACGGATGTGTACATTCATCATTCTGATCTAGCCTCTGCGATGAATAATGACACGGTGCTAGTGCGAATTGAAAAGCGTGATGCTACTGGTAGCCGACCAGAGGGTACAGTGATTCGTATCGTAGAACGAGCAATTACCGAGGTCGTTGGTACCTTTGAAGATAATCGAGCATTTGGCTTTGTTATTGCGGATGATAAACGTATTCCGAATGACATCTTTATTCCAAAGGGCAGTATTAATGGTGCTGTAAGTGGGCATAAGGTTATTGCTAAAATCACCAAGTATCCAGAGAACCGTAAAAGTGCTGAGGGAGAAATCGTTCAAATTCTTGGACATAAAAATGATCCTGGAATTGATATTATTTCCATTATATATAAGCACGGTATTAAAATGGACTTCCCACCTGAAGTACTAGAACAAGCAATGAACACACCAGAAACAATTGACGAATCGGAAATTGGTTCCCGACGTGATCTTCGAGATGAAGTCATTGTGACAATTGATGGTGCAGATGCGAAAGACCTTGATGATGCTGTTACTGTGAAACGATTAGACAATGGCAACTATAAGCTTGGTGTTTATATTGCCGATGTTAGTTATTATGTAAAAGAAGGTTCAGCAATCGATAAGGAGGCATTAGAGCGTGGGACAAGTGTCTACTTAGTTGACCGTGTTATTCCGATGATTCCACACCGATTATCGAATGGGATTTGTTCCTTAAATCCAAAAGTGGACCGGCTAACATTAGGCTGTGAGATGGAGATTGATACGACGGGTAAAGTCGTCAACCATGAAATCTTCCAAAGCGTTATCAAGACAACGGAAAGAATGACCTATAGTGATGTGAATAAAATTTTAGTCGATCAAGACGAAGAATTGCGCGAAAAGTATCGTCCGTTAGTTCCAATGTTTGAACAGATGGAAAAGCTAGCTTCTATTTTAAGAGGAAAGCGCATGGGACGTGGTGCTATTGATTTTGATTTTAAAGAAGCAAAAGTCCTTGTTGATGAAAAAGGGAAGCCAACGGATGTTGTCATTCGGGAGCGATCTGTTGCAGAACGTTTAATTGAAGAATTTATGCTGGCAGCGAATGAAACAGTCGCAGAGCATTTTCACTGGATGGAAGTTCCGTTCATTCATCGTATTCATGAGGATCCAGACCAAAGCAAGCTACAGCACTTCTTTGAATTTTTAGCTGGATTGGGTTATAAGGTGAAAGGAACGGCTAATGAGATTCATCCACAGAGCTTGCAGAAGGTATTGGAAGAGGCTGAAGGCGAACCAGAGGAAATGATTATTTCCAAACTAATGCTTCGCTCTATGAAGCAGGCGAAATATGATTCACAGGGCATTGGTCACTTTGGGCTTGCGACAGAATTTTATACACATTTTACTTCGCCAATACGTCGTTATCCAGACTTAATTGTTCATCGCTTGATTCGTACCTATTTAATTGAAAAAAGCTTAGATGCCAAAACAATTGGTACATGGAAGGATAAACTGCCAGAGATTGCACGTCATTCATCTGAGAGGGAGCGAACAGCAGTGGATGCCGAGCGAGATACAGATGACTTGAAAAAGGCAGAGTACATGTTTGAACGAATTGGGGAAGAATATACTGGTGTGATAAGCTCTGTGACAAGCTTTGGACTATTTGTTGAATTGGAGAATACTATCGAAGGATTAGTCCATGTAAGTTATCTAACCGATGATTATTATCATTTCGATGAACGACATTATGCGATGATTGGGGAACGAACTGGTAAGGTTTATCGTATCGGACAAGAAGTGAAGGTTCGTGTCACAAGTGTCAATATGGACGAGCATGCGATAGACTTTGAAATCATTGGTGGCGGAAAGCAAGGCAAACCAGGTAAGCCTAAGCCAACGAATAACGATAAGAAATCGAAACAAAATAGAGCGGCAAAAGGATCAACCAAATCAAAGAAACCGCCTGTACGAAAAAGAAAATAGGCGTATGACATGTGGTTTTTGCATAGACTAATTCTGTCTTTTATCAGCAGGATTAGTCTATTCTTGTATAAGGAATTAACAATAGGTAGGAAGTCCCAATATTGCAGAAAAAAATAATTGCTTTTTTATTAGTTTTCAAATAAAATATAACAATAACTAAAAAAGTTTCCCCGAGGAAAAATAAGTTAATTGGTACAACTAAGAAAGGGAGAAGTCCTATGTCTCATGAAGTAATAATTGCATTTCTCTTTACGCTGTTTGCCGGATTGGCAACTGGGATTGGGAGTTTACTAGCGTTTTTTGCCAAAACAACGAATACAAAATTTTTATCGTTTGCCTTAGGTTTTTCTGCAGGTGTTATGATTTATGTGTCGATGATCGAGATTTTTGTGAAGGCACAGGATTCGCTTGTTAGTGAGTTGGGTAAGCACGGCGGACAGTGGTTAACCGTGGGCTCTTTCTTTGCGGGGATGTTACTCATTGCGCTTATTGACCGATTTGTACCGTCGAAATCTAATCCTCATGAACTGAAAAAAGTAGAGGATATGGAAAAGAATGGTGCTGTAACGCAGAACCCAGAATTATTAAAGATGGGTGTATTTACAGCTCTCGCTATCGGCATTCACAATTTTCCAGAAGGAATCGCAACGTTTATGTCAGCAATTGAAGATCCTACCTTAGGATTTGCCATTGCGATTGCAATTGCGATTCACAATATTCCAGAGGGAATTGCAGTGTCAGTACCGATCTATTATGCAACCAATGATAAGAAACGTGCATTTAAATTATCGTTCTTATCTGGTCTAGCAGAGCCTGTTGGTGCCATTGTTGCTTTTCTAATTCTAATGCCGTTCTTAAATGATTTAATGTTTGGTGTTATTTTCGCTGGTGTAGCAGGAATTATGGTATTCATTTCATTAGATGAATTATTACCAGCAGCGAAAAAGTATGATGAAGCACATGTTTCGATTTATGGGTTAATCAGTGGGATGGCATTAATGGCGGTTAGTTTATTATTGTTAGCATAAGGGAGAAAAGTGGAGTGCCTCTGGTATTCCATTTTCTTTTTTAGCCTGTGGTATCGTATTTCGCTTTAATAACAGGTGAATATTTGATAAAATGAATGTCACGGAAGTTGTAGGAGGGCTAAAAATGCCTAAAGGTGAAGGTAAAGTAATTGCACAAAATAAAAAAGCGTCACATGACTATTTTATAGAAGATACATATGAATGTGGAATTGTTCTAAAAGGAACAGAAATTAAATCGATCCGGGCAGGACGTGTGAATTTAAAGGATTCTCATGCGCGTATTGATCGTCGTGGTGAGGTTCAATTAATAAATCTGCATATTTCAGAATATGAACAAGGGAATCGATTTAACCATGACCCAACAAGAACTCGCAAACTATTGCTACATCGCCAGCAAATTGATAAGTTAATTGGCTTAACCCAACAAGAAGGGTTTGCCCTAGTCCCATTAAAGATTTATATTAAAAATGGCTTTGCAAAGGTTCTACTTGGTCTTGGTAAAGGGAAGAAGAAATATGATAAGCGTGAGGACTTGAAGAAAAAGCAAGTGAAGCGTGAGATTGATCGTGCGATAAAGGATTATAATCGCTAAGGAATAGGTTGGTGTCCTTATATGGAAATCGCTTGTTACAATGGCAAAACATCCCACGTGATGGCTACTTGATATCGTATGGTAGTATGTTATAATGAAACATGTCGCTACGAAGTGACAACAATTAAATAATAATTGTGCTCGATTGACATACCCGATCGTTTTCCTTTATGGGGACGTTACGGATTCGACAGGGGTAGGTCGAGCTCAGGTTGCGCGTCGAGGTTACGACTCGTAAAACGTTACTCGCCTAAATATAACTGGCAAAGAAAACAATTACTCTTTAGCAGCTGCGTAAGCGCTAGCTGAAGGATCCTTCCCACACTCGCCCGTGGAGTGGATTGAAGGGTCTCAACTATAGCGGGCTCTTACGGCAATCCTCCGTCTGTGGATGGTCGTAGAAATTAATCAGACTAGCTACTCGAAAGCCTGTTGGTAGGCTGTAGAGCTAGCGAATGATAATATACCAACTACACGTGTAGAAGCCTGAGTGCCGATACCTTTGGACGTGGGTTCGATTCCCACCGTCTCCACCAATACATATGTTGGTGGTTTTTTTGTTGTTATAAATCAAAAAATGTTTGCTCGAATAAATTTTTATCGTTAGGCGAGTTCTTTTTAAAACATAAAAGGAGTAAACCTATTCAACTAGATTTACTCCTTTACTTTATTCATACTACAATTCTAAATGGAATTAAAGAAAATTACTCCCCGATATTCAATACAGTAACTTTCTCACGAGTCATCGACTCTATACTCTTACGCACACCTTGTACACCCATACCAGATCCTTTTACACCGATGAATGGGAAGTGGTCTGGTCCACGCTCAGTACGGCCGTTAATTTGAACAGATCCTGCATCGATTACGTTAGCAAGGTTAAAAGCTTTGTTGATATCTTTAGTGAAGACACTTGCCTGTAATCCGAATTCCGATTCATTGGTAATATCAATTGCTTCTTCATCAGAAGAAACACGAATGATTGGAAGAATTGGTCCAAATGGTTCCTCCCAAGCTACTTGCATGTCACCTGTTACATGATCAAGTAGTGTAGGGTAAATTAAGTTATCTTCACGCTTATTCCCTAGAACTACAGTAGCACCTTTATCAACAGCGTCATCCACTAAACCTTGTACAAAGTCAGCTGATTTGTCATCGATTAATGGAACGATGACACTGTCTTTTTCAGGAGAACCAACTGATAATTTTTCAATTTCTGCTTTTAACAATGGTACAAGTTCATCTGCAACTTTTTCGTTTACTAAGACACGTTTAATTGCGGTACAACGTTGTCCAGAGTATGAGAATGCACCACTGATAATATGCTTTGCTGCATCTTGTAAATCCGCATCCTCACGTACGATCGCAGGATCTTTTCCACCTAGTTCTAGTACAAGTGGGATCTTAGTTGCTTTGTTTGCGATATGTGTACCTGTTTTCGTACCACCAGTGAAGGAAATCATGTTGATTCCTTTATGTTCTACCAAATAGTCGCCAATTACAGAGCCTCGTCCTGTAACTAAGCTTATTAGTCCTTTTGGAAGTTCAGCTTTAGCTAGTGCTTCAACCATTTTCGTACCACTAATAGCACCGTTTGTTGCTGGTTTAAAGACAACGGCATTACCAGCCATTAGTGCTGGTGCTAGTTTAGCTGCTGCTAAATTTACAGGGTAGTTGAAAGGTGAAATGGCTAGAATGACACCTAGTGGTACACGGCTAACAATGGCAAGCTTCGATTTGGAACCACCAGGGAAGCTATCACCCATCATGCTCTCTCCGTGCATATGAAGTGCTTCTTCAATGCTATAGCGAATAAAGTCAGCTGTACGAACAACCTCTTTCTTTGCATCTTGGAACCCTTTTCCGACTTCCTTCATGATAATTTCTGCGATTACTTCTTGCATGTCCAATAGGTTGTCAGCCCATTTATATAAATAGCTAGCACGATCTTGAAGCGATGTTTGTGCCCATTCCTTTTGGGCCACCTGAGCAGATTTAATTGCTTCATCTACTTCCTCTTGTGTAATTGCTTGTACTTGTCCAACGGAAGTACGTAGATATGGGGAAACGATGTCAACTGTTTGACCAGATTTACTTTCACGCCATTCTCCGTTTATAAAAAACTTATACGTTGATGCATTCGACTTTGCTGTCATATACAATCTCCTTTTATTCATAATGATGGTTCTCTTAGATGGATACCTTCAAATCTGAAGTATCATTACAATGACACATTATAGGGCACCAAAATAAAAAAGAAAAGAAATGTGCGCTCTTGAAACATCGTATTAATACCGTTTTGTCCACAGAAAGCTAGTTAGAATCAGGCTTTAAGACCAGATAATAATTTTTTGGAAACACTTTGATTTTTTCTGACAGAAGATTCGAAGTAATTCCTTATATGGAAAATTTAGTACCAAGATTTCTTTTGTTTTTTGGTAATCAACCAAGCAGATATTTCATGAGGAGTGATTTTTGTGCAAAACAATAAAAAAAATAAACAAAAGAATAAATATTTATTGTAAAACGATAAATAATGTGCTAAATTCAAATAGAAAATATTTTAGTGAGGTGCTTTTATGAAACAAGTATCAACGCTCTTTTTAAAAGTGACGGTTATGTTAATTGGAGTTCCGGTTTTGGTTATGTGTATCTTTTTGGTGCCAGAAATCGGGAATGTCGCAGGTGAATTACTTCCGGATTTTCCTTATATAAATTATCTCGTTCCTTTGATTTTTTATGCATCTGCAATACCCTTTTACATTGCTTTATATCAGGCATTCAAACTTTTGCGTTATATAGATAAAAATAAGGCTTTCTCACAAATTTCCGTCGATGCGTTAAAGAGAATCAAATATTGTGCAATAACGATTAGTTCTTTGCAAGTTCTATTACTGCCACTCTTTTATAGCTTTGCGGAGATTGACGACGCACCTGGTGTGATCTTTGTCGGATTGCTTGTTCCATTTGCTTCGGCTGTAATTGCAGTGTTTGCGGCAGTTCTAGAGAAGCTTCTAAAAGAAGCAATTGCTATAAAATCGGAAAATGATTTAACGGTCTGAGGTGAGGACAATGGCGATAATTATTAATATTGATGTGATGTTAGCGAAAAGAAAGATGAGTGTAACGGAGCTTTCAGAGCGAGTTGGAATCACGATGGCGAATCTTTCTATTTTGAAAAATGGGAAGGCAAAAGCAATCCGTTTATCTACATTAGAGGGCATTTGCCAGGCGCTGGAATGCCAACCAGGTGATATTTTAGAATACCGACATGATGAAGGTACTCAGTATGAATAAGGGCGAATTAGTTGATGAGGAGAATGGAAGTAGTCGTTTTAAGGGGGATTCATACAGGGAAGGTAGCCATTTGTTAAATGAATCGATAGTACGGACTACAAGAGCATTAACGCAGCTCGTGCGTTTTGGCTGGGAAATGGGCTTGTCCTGTTTGTTTCCGGTTGTTATTTTTACCTCTTTGGCTATTACTCAAATCATACCGCTTCCTTTCCTACCACGCTATGATTGGCTACTCATCATCTGCCTTTTCATGCAATGGGTCATGGTGCGATCTGGACTAGAAACGAAGGATGAACTTAAAGTAATTACATTGTTCCACCTTATCGGTCTCGCGCTTGAAGTTTTCAAAGTTCATATGGGTTCATGGGCATATCCTGACAATGGTTATTTCAAGGTGTTTGACGTACCATTGTATAGTGGGTTCATGTATGCAAGTGTAGCGAGCTTCCTTTGCCAAGCGTGGAGAAGATTAAATGTAGAACTGATTAAATGGCCACCGTTTTGGCTTGCTGTACCACTGGCGGCTGCGATCTATTTGAATTTTTTCACTCATCATTATTGGGTTGATGTACGTTGGATTCTTGCTGGGCTTGTCATCATTATCTTTTGGCGTTCATGGGTTAAATATGTCGTTAATGGAACAGTTTACCGCATGCCGCTTGCCCTTTCATTTGTGCTGATTGGATTTTTTATTTGGATAGCGGAAAATATAGCAACGTTTTTTGGAGCATGGGAATATCCAAATCAATCAGAGGCATGGAGTCTGGTTCATCTAGGAAAAGTAAGTTCATGGCTTTTATTAGTAATTGTAAGTTTTCTTATTGTGGCGACCTTGAAGCTGGTAAAGGATAGACGTTAGAAACGATAATAAAGGTAGCAGGCAGTCGGATATCCTATAATAATAGGTATGCGACTTTTTGATTTTGATTGCAAAAATTAAACTGCACACACTGTGGTGCAGTTTAATTTAAATGATTCGACTTACCCAAGATAAACACTTTCACATGAATTCGGTGCTGGTTCATAATAACAATGCTGTTTATACTGACCAGAATGTGGTTGATCATACCATGTTGCTGGACATGGCCCGTAAGGATTGAAATACCAAAGTGCAAACTTGGATGGATGTTCTCTCCAGTAATCCAACGTCTGCTTTGCTAATCTTTTTTCTGATTCTCTCGCTCTATTATAGAAAACATTACCTTTTTGAACTGCTTCAAATGAGTAATTTCCACCTTGCACATGATAGATTACGTCTGATATTGATCGTAAATCGCCAAAATCTAAACAATCCGCTTTTAATCGATTTACAATGACATTGCCAACCATTAGCATGCCTTGCTTTCCTTCACCTTCTGCCTCAGCTCGCATCATCCTTGCAACTAAATCAACATCTTTATCTGTATATTTTACTCTTGCCACTTTGCATCACCTCTATAGAAATTGTATGTAATCCGTCTAGAAAATTGTGGGCTATGTAGTGGTCTGAGGTAGGAAAAATATAAACCAAACAAAAATCTTCATAGCTTATACAAGTTATGGAATTATATTTTGAATATTGTATTATTATTGAGGCAATAAATATATATATGTGATGTGATCATCTTCATACAGTCAACCAATTTCTAGAGGAGTCGAATCTATTTGAAGTGGAATATGCTAATACTTATTTATGATAGTTAGTAAAAAACTTGAACGTGAATAGTGACAATCCGGTTACGTTTGTAACAAAATCCTGGTCAATAAAAAGTTGTCAATACGATTTATCATGAAATTTATACCAGATGATGAATTTCGTTCCAATCAATTTATATCATGTGTTTCTTACGAATTTTGATACTAGTCAAGGGTTGAATACCTTTTTGGTTATCATCGAACAATTTCCTTCAATAATAATGGAAAAATACCCCATAAATATTACAAAAATCCCGTGCTATGATGTGGACGTAAGTTAATTTACAAACTTTCAACCGAAAAGGAGCGGGAAGATACATGTTTAAGAAAATTGGTATAATCACTGCCTTATCAACAGCTATGATTTTTGGAACTGGTTTTGATAAAGCGGATGTTGAAGCAACTAATTCAATGAACCATAAATTCTACTATTCTATTAATGGAGAAAATGGTAGTTTAATTGGGAAGGACGCACAATCAAAAATTAATGATCTAATTCATCAACTGATGGAGAAGTATCATATAACTATAAATTGGCCAGAGTTAAATGATAAGCAAGTTAATAAAGAACATCCTGTTGCAAAAGAAGAGCCTGCTCAAAATGAGCAAGCTAGTCAAAAAGAAGAAACAGTAAAAGAGCCGGTTGCCCAAGATCCAGCTGAGGAGCAAACACAAGCAACAGCACCAGAAAAGGAGCAAGAAAAAGCTCCGGAACAAGTAGCAACGCCAGCTCCAACACCAGCGCCTGAACAAGGTCAAGGGAAACCAAATGATCAAGCAAAAGAAGAAAACAATAGTCAATCACAGCAATCTGCTTTAAGCCAGTTTGAACAAAAAGTAGTAGAACTTACGAATCAAGAAAGACAGAAAAATGGTTTGGCACCATTACAAATGGATACCGAGCTAAGTAAAGTAGCCAAAGAAAAATCCCGTGATATGGCAGCAAATAACTATTTTGATCACAATAGTCCAAACTACGGTTCTCCGTTTGATATGATGAAGAGCTTTGGAATCACATACCGTACAGCGGGTGAGAATATTGCTAAAGGTCAAAGCACTCCTGAACAAGTCGTGAATGCGTGGATGAATAGTGCAGGACACCGAGCAAATATTTTAAATGGTAACTTTACACATATTGGTGTTGGTTATGTGGAACAAGGAAATTATTGGACACAACAATTTATTGGAAAATAATTCGTGTGTGATAAAGAGACTAGCCTAAAGGTTAGTTTCTTTTTTTGGTTAAGAATTGTTCTATTAGAACGAACTGGAGTGGACCAAACCAAAATCTCGATACGAACTTAAAAAAATGATAAACTGACAATAGAAAAAGAATGTAGTTGATGAAAGAGTCTTTGAGTAAAGGAGCAGTTAACCATGAACATAAAACTTAGTCAGAAAATCATCAAAGAAATGTGTGGAACTGTCTCCTTCAAACGAGGAGACTCTTTTTATCGAGCGAATAAAGTAGTAATTCATGAATATCATTCAGATATTTGTAATGCTACTGTACAAGGAACAGACCTTTTTCAAGTCAGTATTGAAAAGGACTCATCCGGCAACATTCAGACAACCTGCAGCTGTCCAACACTAGCAAATTACAGCAAATCCTGCCAGCATGTGGCAGCTGTTCTAATCGCCATTTATGAACAAAAGCGTCAAGAAACAATGGTAACTGGAGAAAAGCAAATACCGACAGATGAAAAAGGATTGCCGGCAGAATTTCTATCCCTTTTTCAAAATAGAGTGGCGCACTCAAGTGGTCAACAACTTCATTTTGAAAATAGAGAAGTACTGGACGTGCATTTTAAACTGATCCCATTTGCAATTGGACAAGATCAGCATTTAGTCGGAATAGAGGTAAAGCTTGCTCAGACGCACATTGACGATATTCGAGGATTTTTGAATGCGGTGAATGAAGGAATAGCATTTAGTATAGCTCCTCGAATTACGTATGATCCGAAGCGGCACTGTTTTTCTAATGATGCTGATGCATTACTTCATATCCTGATACGGATAGTATTGGATGAACAGGTCTTGTTCGACGTATTACCTAACCAATCTGACTATAAAGAGCAGTCACATATTGTATTAATTCCACCCTCTGCATGGACAAGCTTTGCGAAAATAGTGAATAAAGTGTCCTTCATGTCTCTTGTAATGAACGGACGAGTCTATGAAAAAGTAGAAATTGTGGAGGAAACACCACCGATACAGTTTCGTGTGGAAGAAAGTGATAGCAGGGATTTTAGGCTGATGATGAACGGTTTTAACCAAATGGTGGTGCTTAGTGGCTATCATTCGGTATTATGTGATGGGAAAATTTATCCTTTAGCAATGCAAGATATGGAACGATTAACAGAACTTAAACAAATGATTGCAAGTCCTAGTAAGTTTTATATCCCGATTCCCATTAACCAGCTTAATTTTTTCTTAGAAAAAGTGGTGCCAGGTTTAAAAAGAATTGGTGATGTGAGGCTTTCACCAGCATTAACGAACGAAATGAAGAAAACCCCCCTTGTTGCGAAAATTTATTTGGACCGCTTGCGTAACCGACTGCTCGCAGGATTGGAATTTCATTATAATCACATTGTTATTCAACCATTGGAGAACCAAGAAAATCTACAAACTCCGATCGTTATACGAGATTTTGAAAAAGAAGCAGAAATCCTCCAAATAATGGAAGAAAGTGGATTCACATCAACCGAAGGCGGCTATTTCATGCAGAATGAAGAGTTGGAGTATGAATTCTTAATGCATGCCGTGCCAAAACTTCAAAAAGTCGCTCAAGTTTATACGACAACTGCTGTCCGAAATCGGATTGTGAAAAAATCCGTCTTTCCAAAAATTCGCGTTAGAGTTCAAAAGGAACGAACCAATTGGCTAGAGTTTAAATTTGAAATGGATGGAATTCCACATAAAGAGATTAAAGAATTACTAGCGGCACTTGAATTAAAACAGAAATTTTATCGGCTTCCAAATGGGTCATTATTCTCGCTGGAAACAAAGGAAATGGAAGAAATCCGTGCGTTTTTACAAGCAGGACCGATCCAAGATGATAACTATGAAGTTACATTAGACAGACCGATCTTAGATAGTCTTAAATTTCTTGATTTGATACAGGATAGCCCGGTTTTTGCACCGGAGGAATCGTTTCGACAGTTTCTAGATCAATTGCTACATCCAGGCACCCTCGATTTCAAGGTGCCAAAAAGTTTAGCTTCTATTGTAAGAGATTACCAACGCGATGGATACAACTGGATGAAGCTACTTGCTAAATACGGATTTGGAGGGGTTCTGGCTGATGATATGGGACTTGGGAAAACATTGCAAAGTATTGCATTCATTGTTTCAGAACTTCCAACGATTCGTGAGCAGAAATGTCCCGTACTCATTGTTTGCCCTTCTTCATTAACCTATAACTGGTTACATGAAATACTGACATTTGCACCTGAGCTTCAAACTATTGTCGTCGATGGAAATTTGACGGAACGAAATGCACTGCAGCAACAGGCAAATGAATTTGATGTATTGATTACATCATATCCGCTACTTCGTCGGGATATTGAATGGTACAAAGACCAACTCTTTTATACTGTATTCTTTGACGAGGCACAGGCATTCAAAAATCCATATACACAAACTGCGAGATCAGTTAAAAAAATACAAGCGAATTATCGCTTTGGGCTATCGGGAACACCTATGGAAAATTCGTTGGAAGAGCTCTGGTCGATTTACCATGTGATCTTCCCTGAGCTATTTAAAGGATTAGAGGAGTATCGCCATTTACCAAGAAAAGCTATTGCAAGAAGAGTACGGCCGTTTTTACTTCGTCGTGTAAAAGAAGATGTACTGGGAGAGTTACCAGATAAACAGGAATTTCTTGAAGTATCCGAACTGCTTCCCGAACAGAAGAAACTATATGCGGCATTTCTGGCAAAGCTTCGTGAAGAAACCTTAAAACATCTTGATAAAGATACATTCCGGAAAAATCGGATTCGAATATTGGCAGGTTTAACAAGATTACGCCAAATCTGTTGTCACCCTGCCTTGTTTGTAGATGACTACAAAGGCAAATCGGCGAAATTTGAACAGCTCTTGCAGGTACTAGAGGAATCCAGGCTATCTGGAAGAAGAGTATTGATTTTCTCACAATTTACGAAAATGCTGGAGCTGATAGGTAGGGAGATGACCAATGATGGGAGAACCTATTTTTATCTAGACGGACAAACACCCCCCGAGGAACGAGTAGAACTATGCAATCGTTTTAATAATGGCGAACAGGATTTGTTTTTAATTTCATTAAAAGCTGGCGGCACAGGACTCAATTTGACAGGTGCAGACACTGTTATCCTCTATGACTTATGGTGGAACCCAGCCGTAGAGGAACAAGCAGCAGACAGAGCACACCGTATGGGGCAAAAAAATGAAGTGAAAGTAATTAAACTTATTGCACGTGGGACGATTGAAGAAAAGATAAATGCCCTACAAGAGAAAAAGCGAAATCTTATTGCAGAAATTGTTGATTCAGACGAAAAAACACTCAATGCATTAACAGAAGCGGATATTCGTGAGATATTGATGATATAAGGATGCTTTAATTGAAAAGATAAAGGCCAGTCTCCCTATTGTTGATAAAGGGAGACTGGTTTTTTTATAGCTTTATCATTTAACGAAGAAAAACAGAGTGGAACCTTTCGATAACGTTAGGAAAAATACTGCCATGTGTATTCGGAAGATTATGGTAGTATTATAATGTAGTTTTAGGATAGTATTGGAATAAACAGTGGGGGACTAAGTGTGACGAATACAAGAAAAAGAATGATTATGATTTTTGTGGGTTTAATGATACTCTTTATTCTTATAATGACTTGGCTTTATCCGTATTCGATTTTCAGTTTGCATAAAACGTACTATTATAATCCTGACCCTGTAATGGTAGACGGTTATGTTCGTGACTTAAATGAATTTAAGGAATCTTTTGAGTCGGATATGGAGGGAATATATACCGAAGGAACAATCGATTTAACAGTGGATAGGGCGCAATATATTCTACCCTTATTCGAGCAGGATTGGTTGGTAAGTAAAAATACACTTAAAATGAAGAAAGCAGATTTAGAGAAAATGTTATTTGAGGTGAAAAATACTATAGATACATTGATGAGTTTAGTAAAGCAAGTGGACTATTCTAGCGAACAAAGGCAGTATTTAATATCAAGTATTGAAAATATAATTTCTCTAGAGGAATTTCTTACAGATTTAAAAACAAACAGTTTTGACTCTAGAAAATCTTTAAGGATACAATTCCATAATCTTCATGGTGAGTTTATGAGTAACTTTATGATGTTTACAACTTTCTATGAAATTGTACAAGATGAGAGATTAGTAAACTAGTCTATTGTAAATACTTTAATTAGGCTACATATGATTTAAATGAATTAATAGAAGCGAGTGAAGGTAATAATTTGTTACTAGATGCACCACTAACAAAAGGTATGGGGATAAATCAAGAAGCTCATTTCGGTTTGAATGCCTTGAGGAGGAGATACAATGAATGCAGCAAGAAAAGTTATATTAGATTTAGCTGTTACATTGGACGGATTTATTGAAGGGAAAAATGGTGAAATTGATTGGTGTAATATGGAACCGGAAATGGACTTTACTAAATTTCTGGATCAGATTGATACCATTCTTTACGGTAGAAAGAGTTATGATATATGGGGACAATATGTACCAAAAGAAGAGGAATCAGAAACCGAAAAAGAAATGTGGAAGGCCGTACATAGTAAAGATAAATATGTCTTCTCCAGATTCTATAAAAGTACGGACACTAATGTTACGTTTATAAAAGATAATATAGCCGAAGAAATAAATATGTTAAAGAATAAACCGGGTAAAGATATTTGGCTCTATGGTGGTTCTAGCCTAATTACGTCATTTATAAATTTAGGTCTGGTTGATGAAATGCGATTAAGTGTCCATCCAGTTATATTAGGTGAAGGTAAACCATTGTTTAGTGAAATTATGGAGCGGAAAAATTTTGTGCTGGTGAATACTAGAAGTTTTTCCTCGGGTGTTGTACAACTTTGCTATCAAATGAGAGAATAGGATTTAATAAATGTTTGAAATGGAAGGAAGTGTAGACCGTGGATTTTGAAACTATTATGCAAGAACTAGAAGCACTTGGTAAAGAGCGATTAAAGAAGATGTACATGAATAATGGAGCGCATGAGCCAGTGTTTGGGGTGGCAACAGGTGCAATGAAACCACTTTCTAAAAAAGTAAAAGGCAATCAACCTTTAGCAGAACAGCTTTATGCTACGGGAAACTATGATGCCATGTATTTTGCGGGCGTAATTGCTGATCCGACAATTATGACAGAAGAGGATTTCGAACGCTGGATGGATGATGCTTATTTCTATATGCTATCCGATTATGTTGTTGCCGTTACATTGGCTGAAACTGAAATTGCACAAGAGATTTCTGATAAATGGATTGCAAGTGGGGAAGAACTGCGGATGTCAGCGGGATGGAGTTGTTATTGCTGGCTATTCGGTAATCGACAAGACGTGGAATTTGCCCCGGATAAGATTTCCGATATGCTAGATCAAGTGAGAGATACCATTCACGATGCTCCAGAACGGGCAAAAGTATCGATGAATAACTTTGTTTACACAGCAGCAATTTCCTATGTTCCTCTCCATGAGAAGGCAGTGGAAACCGCAAAGGCAATTGGACTAGTTGAAATAAAACGAGATAATAAAAAGAACAGTATTTTAAATGCTTCTGAGAGTATTCAAAAGGATTTAGATAGAGGGCGGTTAGGATTTAAGCGGAGATATGTAAGGTGTTAGGGGAGACTTTTTAATCTCTTAAGTAAGGATGGTGTTTGGGATTGGAAAAAAATACAGAAGAGCAAATTTTATCGGATCTACAGGAGATTAAACAATCATTACAAGAACTAAATGCAAGAAGCGCAAGCGAGCAAGAAGGTAAACCATCTACTATTTTGTGGGACATAATAAAATCTTTACTAATTGGTGTATGTATACTTGGTCCTGCATTAGCTATTGTACTTGTGTTATTTCAATATATACTCTGATTATAGTAAAAAAATTATAGCTAAGAACTATTTGATTGACGATTAAGATAATAAACAGTATATTTAACTCTATGTGAAAAGCGGCGTTTGATATACTCTAACAAATAATAGGGTATGATAAAGTGCAAGGAAATTCACGGTAACAGTGAATACTTGCACTTTTCGCTTGAAAGGAATTATTTTTCATAAAAAACTACATGAACGACAGGGATGTTAACCTGTATTCATGAATGATAACTATCAGGAGGAAATACAATATGAGTATGAATGAATCGATGAAGGGAACAGAGACAAATTTAAAAACCGTTCCCATCATCATATCTTTTGTTGTGGCGGGTTTTATTGGATTATTTAGTGAAACAGCCTTAAATATGGCGCTAAATAATCTAATTACAAGCTTTGGAATAGATGAGACTACCGCACAATGGCTAACAACAGGTTATTTACTTACATTAGGTATTCTAGTACCAGTTTCAGGACTTATTTTACAATGGTTTACGACAAGACAATTATTTATTGCTTCGTTAATCGCTTCGATTATCGGGACCTTTATTGGAGGGATTGCGTCAACATTTAGTGTTTTAATGATCGCAAGAGTGGTACAAGCAATAGGAACAGCTTTACTTCTTCCACTCATGTTTAACACGATTCTGGTTATTATTCCTCCATATAAACGTGGAAGAGTAATGGGAATCATCGGTCTGGTAATCATGTTTGCTCCTGCAGTAGGACCAACAATTTCAGGACTGATCTTAAGGTCAATGTCTTGGCATTGGATCTTTTGGATTTCGCTTCCTTTATTAATAGCATCACTTGCCTATGGAATTATCTTTATGGGGAATGTGACCAAGCCGACGAAACCTAAAATTGATGTATTGTCTATCATCTTATCAACGATTGGTTTTGGGGGAATTGTATTTGGATTTAGTAATGCAGGTGAAGGTTGGGGAAGTCTAATAGTTATCACGTCCCTAATTGTTGGTGGAATTGGATTACTCTTGTTCGCTATTCGACAATTAACAATGAAGCAACCGATATTAAATTTACGTGCTTTTAAATATCCAATGTTTACGGTTGGTTTATTAATGGTTACAGTGTGCATGATGCTTATTCTTTCTTCCATGATTTTATTACCTTTATATTTACAGACGTCGCTGGCGCTTAGCACGTTTGCTGCTGGTCTAATGCTATTACCAGGCGGAATTATTAATGGTTTCCTATCGCCAGTAATGGGTGGATTATTTGATAAATTTGGACCAAAATGGTTAGTAACGATTGGGATAATTATTGCAACTGGGAGTATGATTGGTTTTTCGACCATTGATACAGAGACTAGCTTAGCATTCATTATCGGACTGCATATTGTAATGATGGTTGGTATCTCCATGATTATGATGCCTGCACAGACGAATGGACTAAATCAATTACCACGGGAGCTGTATCCAGATGGAACAGCGATTATGAACACATTGCAACAAGTTGCTGGAGCAATTGGTACTGCGGTTGCGATTTCAATTCTTTCATCTGGCATGAATAATTATTTGGCAAAAGTGGCAAACCCACTAGATCCGGTTAATCAAGTACTTGCCTTTACAGAAGGCGTTCAGCGAGCATTTGTGTTTGCGATTGTTGTATCAGTTGTCGGTTTAATAATCTCGATATTTATTAAACGCGTGAAGGTAGAGCATCAAGCATAAACATATTTCTTTCAAACCCTTATGTCAACATAATGTTGCACATAGGGGTTTTTCTTATGGAGAAAATGAAGGCCTATACTATACACCGATTTAGACGGAGTTGCTTACCATAAGCACAGGCAGTGATTTTGTGTCTATCATAGGATAAGGTATGATCGGTGCTTTAGAGTCAGGATGTAGTGCTGATTAAGTAATCATGGATTTGAAAATTCTAGTTGAGGTGAGGGACATGAGTGATCGATTAAAGGTGTTAATCTTAATCAGACGCTTCGATAAGACCTATCCGAAACACAAGCCAAAAATGGATATGATTCGAGCAATTGAGGAATACGCCGATGTATATTATTGGCATCAAAATGGAGATATTCACGATATTTTAACAAAATTAAATATTGTACCTGATTTTATCTTTCATTACGACATTGCTTGGGATAAATATGCGTTAGCACCAAATATTACAGGACTAGATCAAATAGATATTCCTAAAGGCTGTTTCGTGATTGATTTGCACTGGAATAACAAAAAAAGAGCAGCTTACTTTACGAAAAACAAGATTGATTTAATCTTTTCTGTAAGTAAATACCCGTTTTTAGCAACCTTTCCGAAGTTCGAGGATAAAATGCGCTGGTTACCATGGTCTGTTGATCCTAATGTGATTAAAGACTGGAAGCAAGAGAAGAATATTGATTATTTGCTAATGGGTTTGGTTTATTCTGATGATCCTAGCTTGAAATTAAGAGTTAAATCACAAAAAGGAAGATATGCTTTTCGGGATGCGGTTTTGAAAAGAATGAAGGATGAACCAGGATTTGTGTTTTATCCACATCCGGGGCATTTTGCGAAGGGAGCTAGGTTGCGAATAAATGAGAGGTATGCGAAGGAATTAAACCGCTCGAAGATATTCTTTACATGTGGCAGTACGAACAAAACGGGTGGATTTGCAGTACTGAAATTCTTCGAAGCACCTGGTTGTCATACCTTATTACTTGCAGAGCCAAATAGGGATATTGAGGACTTAGGGTTCCAGGATGGGGTTAATTACGTGGCGTGTAATCGAACGGATTTTTATGAGAAAGCACAGTACTACCTTGAGAACGAAGCGGAACGGGAAAAAATTACAAAGGCAGGGTATAAATTTATTCACGAGCACCATACGAATCAAGTGCGTGCAAAACAATTTATTACTTTTGTTACGGATTATCTAACTGAAAAACAAGCATAGGCAACAAAAAAAGGTAAGGACAAAACTGCATCGATTACTTTTGTAAATTGGATAAAAAGTGAACGATGAGAGTTGTCCTTACATATATAGATTAGTAAAACAGATGAACAATTTACTATATGTAGAGACAGGTGATGTACTTGATACCATTGATAAATGTTAGTAGACAATTTCAAGAAATGCGAAATGAAATACTTGAGGCAATTGATCGTGTTATTACTAGTGGTCAATATGTTCTTGGTCAAGAAGGTAGCATGTTTGAAAAAGAAGTGAGTGACTATTTATCTAGTCCTTACGCCGTTTCGGTTGGCAATGGGACTGATGCTTTAGTATTAAGTCTGGATGCGTTGGATATTGGTCCAGGAGACGAGGTCATTACAACGCCCTTTACTTTTTTTGCTTCAGCAGAGGCGATTTCAAGAGTAGGGGCAACGCCTGTATTTGTGGACATTGACCCCAAAACGTATACGATTGATGTCTCAAAAATTGCGGATAAAATCACAAGCAAAACGAAGGCAATTTTGCCAGTTCATTTATTTGGCCAGTCCTGTGATATGGATAAATTAATGGAATTGGCAGATTCATATAAGCTCTTTGTCATCGAGGACGCCTGTCAAGCCTTCGGGGCAGAAGAAAATGGTGTTAAATTAGGCACAATCGGTGACATTGGTTGTTTTTCTTTTTTTCCAACAAAGAATTTATCTACGATTGGTGACGGTGGATTGATTGTAACCAAGCATGAGAAGCTTGCGAAGCGGCTAAAACAATTACGGCATCATGGCTCTACTAAAAAGTATTATCATGCTGAGATTGGTTATAATAGTCGCCTTGATGAGATTCATGCAGCGATTCTTCGAATTAGTTTAGCTTATATCGATGCTTGGAACGAGGAACGTCGACAAAAGGCGTATGGATATGATGAATTGGCAGGTGTAAATGGACTACAGATACCATTTCGTAAACCAGGACATTCTCATATATATCATCTGTATTGTGTTGAACATGCTGAAAGAGACAATCTAATGGCTTATTTAGAAAGAAATGGGGTAGCAAGCGGGGCGTATTATCCCCTCCCGTTACATCGTCAGGAAGTATATAAGCATCTAGGGTATCACCTGGGTGATTTTCCAGTTGCGGAAGAAAAAGCAAGCCGCCTACTGGCACTGCCAATGCATCCATCTCTTAAAGCTGAGGAACAGCAAGAAGTGATTCGTGTTCTAAAAGCATACAGGGGAAATTCGCTATGAACAAAATCGGGATAATCGGATGTGGACGAATGGCTGAAAAGCACATCGAGACAATTCAACAGTTAGATGACATAACCATTATCGCCTTAAGTGATATTTCAACGGATAGGATGGGTCATGTTCATAATCTGATATCGTCTAATGCAGCAGCTATCTCGATGCACACTAATTACGAGGAAATGCTAAAGCTGGATTCGATTGATATCATTCTAATTACAACTACGTCAGGTTTACATGCCGAAATAGCCGAAAAAGCATTACGTGCTAGAAAACATGTTATCGTGGAAAAACCCCTGACACTCTCACTGGAAGAAGCTCGAAAGTTAACTGCTCTAGCTAATCAAGTGGGACGTCATTTATTTGTCTGTTACCAACTAAGGTATCGAAAGCTGATGCTGAAAATAAAAGAATTAATTGATAGTGAGTTACTTGGTACAGTACATTATGGGATTGTGACGATGGCTATAAATCGCTCTCAAGCCTATTTTGATCAAGCATCCTGGCGGGGAACATGGGAACATGATGGTGGCATGTTAATTAACCAAGGTATTCACTTTGTTGACCTTTTAGTATGGTATTTAGGTGATTTGGAGAATATTTATGGCGAAATTACCCGGGTGAATAACCAAAAACAAACCGAGGATATCGCATTAGGGCTACTCACATTCAAAAATGGTGCAAAGGGTTTAATTGAGGCAAATATTATTACACTACCAGAGAATTTCGGTTACTCGATTAGATTATTTGCGGAAAAAGGAACTATTATCATTAGTGGTAAGCAGCTGGACCAGATTGAACGATTCGAAATAAGTGGCCAAACATATTCTGATCAAGAGCTAGATGATCTGAAGAATGATCGAATGGAGCACCTAACCATGTATCAAGAAATTATTACAAAAATTAAAGGAAATGAACAGGGCTTCCCAGTCGATGGCCAGGAATCGGAAAAGGCATTAGAAGCAATTTTTGCTCTTTATGCCTCTGTTTTGCAAAAAAAGAAAGTCTCATTACCATTGTCCTCTTTTTCCTCAGGGTTAATGAAACAATGGAACAATGAGTCGTAATCGGAGGAGATGAAGTGCATATTCATGAAGATGTTACATTAGGAGAGAATGTGACGATTGGCCATTATACAATCATTGAAGCGGATGTGGTCATCGGAAATGACGTAGAAATCGGAAGTCATTGTGTAATAAAAAAAGGAACGATTATTGGAGAAGGAGTGAAGATGGGGGATTTCGTTATCCTCGGTAAATTGCCGACAACGAATAACCAGATGGCTAGGAAACCAGCAACAAATCTTGGACCACTTCAAATTGGACCGGGTAGTGTCATTGGAAGTCATGTAACATTGTATGCTGGAACAGGGATAAGAGATGGTGCTTATCTAGCAGATCATGTGAGTATTCGTGAACAGGTTACTATCGGTAGTCATACGATAATAGGACGGAACGTTATGATAGAACCGAGTACGACCGTCGGCTCAAACGTGACAATACAAACAAGTTCGTATATAACGGCGGATACTATAATTGAGGATGGTGTTTTCATAGGCCCATGCTGTTCGATGTCTAATGATAAATATATGGCAAGTGGAAAAGGAACTCATACAGGCCCAATCCTTAAAAAGGGTGCAAAGATAGGGAATAATGCAACCCTGTTGCCGAATATTGAAATTGGTGAAAAAGCGATTGTTGGAGCAGGGGCGGTCGTAACCAAATCTGTTCCTGCTAATGAAACGGTAGTAGGAAACCCCGCGAGCAGATTATAACAAGCCGAACAGGATGGAATGGGTAAGGAGGTGTATGGGTGAATTACTTTGAAAACCATAAAAAAGAGCTACAAACAGAATTATTATTGGAGCGCTATCTTTTTTATTTAAAGCATCACAGTTTACTTCTGCTGGAGCTACTTTCATACGCGACATCAGATAATCTAAAACCAAATGACGTAAAACAAATCGAAAAAAGTCTGTACCAGTCTTTGTATCTATTTAAATTTATCGTTAACCATTTGGAACTATTACATGTCGAAGCATCTCCGAAATTTAAAGACGATCTAACTAATTTAGAATTACTCCGATTAGCCTATACGACTAAAAGTTGTTTAGAAAAAATGTATAAGGCATTTTGCGAGGAACCATTCTTTGACCGGAAGTACCATCGAAAATGTACTTTACTATTACAGGAGTTATTAAATCAAGAAATTATTTCAGTAGTGGATACAATGCATACAGATAACCAAAATGCTAATCCGCCCTGGATAAACCCGGTATTAGTCTAAGGTGGTAACTAACGGGAAGCGATAATTATAAGGAAGACCTTTTCAACGTAATTTCAGTTTTGATTGAAATTCACGAAGAAAAGGTCTTCCAATTTTTATGGAATGGATTGGTTTAATCAATAGTTGAATAATACACCCAGGATAACTATTCAATAGTGAAGTGAGTGATCCATATAATAAAATTTAGTCGGTGGCAGAGGTAGTAAGAGAGTCCAATCCGAGCTTTTTAGTTAAATACTTCTGGTTATGAATAACGGAAGGATCTTCTGGGCGATAGCTTCGTGCTTCTTCGTTATGATAGTATGCCTTTTGGCTATCGCCAAGCATGTCATAGCAGACACACAATTGCAGATGTGGGTACCATGTGGAATAGGCGGGATAGCTAAAGCTCCACTGGTTAGCATCGGGCTTGGCTGCAATTGCTAATTCATACCAGACTATGGCATGACGGAATTCTTTTTTTCGTTTAAAATAATCTCCAATCCGGCTACTCGCTTCTGGTCTAGGTGATTTTGTAAAGCGGATCGATTCAAGCAATGAAGCGAGTTCCTGATCCGATTTATCCAAGGATCGATAACAGTCTGCACGGAATATACACGCATAAAATTTATCCTCTACCCAGCCTGTTTCCTGAGCTACTGCTTGATTATAGGCTTCAATTGCATCCTCAAGATGGTTGTTTTCCCGCAGCTCGTTTCCATAATAAAAATAATCCCGTGTTGAAAATGTGTCGCCGCGCTCTTTTTTTCGCTGATAGATTGCTAGATTTCTGCCGACTGCGTGCTCGGTGCTTTTGTGAGTGATGGCAACATCGGAATTGATGACATTGCCATACACTTGTAAATAATTATGCACGTCCCCGACCCACCTGAAGTTGCGTGTGCGTTTGATTAACCGATTTCTTCGGTAGCGTAACGTGATATTTCCAAATGCGTCCACACCAGCATTGTAGTACATCGATACAGAATCAACAGCTGGATCTAATGTTTCTTTAAGCTGTGCTAGTTTTTGCTGATCTTCTTCGAGTATGACATCATCTGCATCAAGATATAAAATATAATCCTGTGTCGCATATTTAAATGATTCATTTCTTGCTTGGGCAAAATTTCCGGTCCATTCAAAGAAAAAAACGCGATCTGTATACTGTTTGGCGATTTCCACTGTAGTATCTGTTGATCCAGTATCAACAATGTTTATCTCATCGACATAGTCTTTTACCGAATCTAAACAACGTGCTAGTACTTCCTCCTCGTTTTTTACAATCATACACAAACTTATCGTAATCATAATATCCTCCTTTTTGACGTCTCATATCTTTTCCGGGTAGTAGTTATAATCGAAATACATGTGGATGATTCTCATCAAAACTTCTTCTAGTATCGAATAGTAAGGAGGAATGCTGCAAGAGCAATGCATAATCGATATTAGTGTGGTTCGTTATGATGATGACACAGTCATATTGCCTTAAAGTTTCCTTTGTTAGTGGTACAGATATGTGAAGACGAGTATGAGTTGCCAGTTCATCTACATATGGATCATGGTAATCGACTAGGTAGCCAGAAGTTTCTAGCATATTAAAGATTGTAATTGCTTTTGATTCGCGGGTATCATTCACATTTGGTTTATAGGTAACACCGACTAAGAGGACTTTTCTTGGTTGATTAGTCACGTTAGAGTTTTTTGTCAGCAGCTTTTCCATTCGACTAATAATATAAGCAGGTTGTTCATCATTGGTTTTTTTGGCGAGGTCGATAAAGGATGTATCAATTCCCTCTTGTTGAGCCTTCCATTTTAAATAAAGTGGGTCAACAGGAATACAGTGACCACCAATTCCTGGACCTGGATAATAAGGAGTAAATCCAAATGGCTTGGTGCTTGCTGCTTTAATAACCTCCCAAATGTCAACGTCCATCCTTTCACATATTCTTGCCATTTCATTGATAAAGGAGATATTAATGAAACGCTGTGTGTTTTCTAGTAATTTGGTCATCTCGGCTATTTTAGGTGATTTTACTGGGACAAGTGTTTCAAATACTTGCTCATAAATAAGTCGGATTTGCTCGAGACAATTATCTGTTGTTCCACTAATTACTTTTGGAATGGAGGTTAGGAGGTACTCATTACCTGGATCTATTCTTTCTGGGGAATATCCTAAATAGATATCTTGACCAATCACCAAACCACTATCCTCCAGCAATGGTTTTAAATAGTCTTCGGTAGTTCCTGGATAGGTTGAACTCTCTAAAATGATAAGATGTCCTTTTTTTAAATAAGGTAGGAAGGATGTGACAGCTGATTGAATATAACTCAAATTTGGTTCATTCTCGTTTTTTAATGGAGTTGGCACACAGATGATGATAACATCTGACTCCTTGAGCTTCGTGAAATCATCCGACGGTGTAAATTTTCCAGATTGAATTAGTTGCTTGATTTCAGAGTGTGTAATTGTTTGGAGATAGGATGTACCTAGCTGTAAGGAATTTATTTTTTGGTGATCGACATCTATCCCAATAACCGTAAAGCCCTGTTTAACGAATTGGATTGCCAAAGGTAACCCTACATATCCTAATCCGATTATCCCTACTATTTTTTCCATAATCTTTTCTCTCCTTAATCCAAATCTTGATCCATCTAGTTTAAGGTATGAAAAATAAGGAGGATTCGATATCCGCTAATAACGCCATTTCAGGAAATAGGCTTATGCTGAAGTAATAATACTTTGTTATTCTAACGAACGTTGGTTCTAATAACTATTTTAATAAAAATACCCAGTTTTTTAACTAAATGGCTCACAAGTACCCATGTTGATGTATATCTTAAAAGTGTACAGATAACCACTCAAGCTGATGCTTTGAAAAAAAGCAATAATACAAACGAGAGGTATTCAGTGATATCTCAAAGAAGGAGGTACGTTATGTCTTTACCAAATATCCCTAATATTACCCCAAACATATCCTTAACACGACATGAAACAATTAATTTGCTTCTTTCTTCTATCGCCTTGGAAGAAATAGGTTTGTCTCACATCCTTAATGCTGAAGGAGAAAAAATACAAAGCTTTCTAAAAATGAAGCATGCATCATTGTCAGAGCTTTTATTAATTAATAAAAGTATCAATGATACTTTGAAAACAGTAGTAAAATCACAACTTCTTCTTTCACTAAAGCTAGAGGAAACAGCTTCTATTCCAGGTGGTGGTACTAAAAAAGAGCATGACCATGGAATTGACAAGAATCAATGTCATGAGGATCCCCATAAACATGAAATTGGTAAATTGATTGGAAAACATCATGACAAGGAGAAGCATCATGATAAAGACAAACACCATGACAAACATAAACATCATGGAAAAGACAAACATATGTGACGGATTCGTACAACAAATGGGGGAGAAACCTGACCGGAAGCTTTAGATAGAGATGAAATTAAACGGTAAGAGGTGAAATAATTGGCGGATGCTACGATTTCGTTGTGTATGGTTGTAAAAAATGAGGAATCATCCATTGAGAGATGCTTAAAAAGTGTCCGTGATTTAGTGGATGAGATAATTATTGTTGATACAGGCAGTTCGGATAACACGCTATCTATTTGTAAACAGTACACGAATCATATCCATCTTGTCGATTGGGAGAATGATTTTGCAAAAGCAAGAAACTACAGTTTACAATTTGCCACGGGAGATTGGATTGTATGGTTAGATGCAGATGAGGAATTCGACCGCACTACATTTGAAGATTTAAAATCAGTATTACAGCATAAAAAAGAAACCTTTCTTTATGTACCTGTACGAAACTATATAGGTGATACTATTTCTGAACATGATGTGTATACGATTTTTCAGGCGCGAATATTTCAGAATAATAAAGGGATAACCTTCCAGAATAAAATCCATGAGCAAATCCATATCCCTGTTGAGGATTTTCAATATGCGATTCTTCCTTCACTAATTAAGCATTATGGCTATCTTAATGCTGAAATCGAAACGAAGAATAAGCATGAACGTAATTTAGATATACTCAAGCTTGAATTAGAGTCGGAAGGGCATAGTCCATGGATTGATTATCATGTGGCATCAGAATATTATAACGCCAAAGACTATGAAAAGGCATTTCACTTTGTTAATTATGCCATTTTGAAATTTGTGGAGGAAGGTGTATTACCACCTGCAATTGTATATCGATTGAAATATTCGATTATCGTAGAATCTGAAAATTATCAGGGCGCATGGCCAAGTATTAATAAAGCGATTGAGTTATATCCAGATTATGTTGATTTATATTATTTAAAGGCTACCGTACTGTTTCATTTGGGAAAATATCAAGAAGCAGTTGAGGTGTTAGACCACTGTTTGCTACTAGGTGAGGAAAACCATAACTATTTGATCTTGAAAGGAACAGGGAGCTTCCGAGCTGTTGATTTAAAAGAAAAATGTTTACAAAAGCTACAATAAGAATCGTAATTATTCTTCGTAATAAGACCTAATGAATTCACCAGAAGATGGTAAACATTTGATAAAAAACTATAAAAACTCTCCCAATCTCGAGGGATTCACTAGTCGAGATTTGGAGAGTTTTATTATCAGCGTTATGTATAACAATCTTTCCAGTCGGCTTCGAAGCAGGAGTGCACTCGTTAACGAATTAGCGAGTATGTTTATTTCGTATCCGATTGGAAAGTTGTTCGTTTTAAGGGCAAAGTTATGTGTAAGGAATCTACTTTGCCCGTTTGATATGTCAGGAGTTAAGGATCTTTAAAGCGTTCTTTAATTTAGATTCTAGTACAATTTCTTTTTTAAAGATGGTTTCTAACATGGATTGTGTACTTTCGTTAATTGCTAGTATTTCTTTTAAGGAAGCGTGCTGACCTGGGTTATTTGTCAACGTTCCTAAGACATACTGTATTTTTTCTCCTTCAGCATTAATAATGTGTGATAAACCTATTTCCTCTAATGCAATAGAGGCCAACATAAGATTTACGACATCATCTCTAGTTAACGTTATGTTCGGTGTAATATTTGGAATACTTGGCTGTGACAATAGAATAATTCTCCTTTCAATTTGTATTCTATATATATTATTCAGAAATATATATTGGTGCAAATATAATAAGGTTTAAAAAGTGACCAACCCCGACTTCGCGGAATCAAGACGTATCCCCAATCAAAAAAATTATGGTACACATAGCATATTGAAGATAGGAAAACCATTCCGGAGAAGTTGTTGGTGCTTCTTTTTTATAGAAGATGGAATGACTGATCCTTATCTGAAAAATATCTAGAAAAGGAGGAAACTCTATTGTCGCAACCGAACATGCCGAATATCACACCGACTATTTCACTAACTCGTGAAGATGTAGTGAATCTTTTGCTGACTTCTATTGCAATGGAAGAGATGGGATTAGCTCATATTATCAATGCAGAAGGTGAGAAAATCCAATATGCTTTAGGTACTTTACCTGGTATGACTGGTCCACCTTCTTCGTTGCAAGAGATATTATCGGTTAATGAAAGTACACAGTCGATGTTAGAAACGATTTTTAAGAAGGAGTTAATCTTAGAATCTAAGATGAAGGCGGCAGCGAATATCCCTACACTTCGAGGTCCAACGGGTCCAACAGGCCCACCAGGACCAGGTGGAGGAGCAACGGGTCCAACGGGTCCAGCAGGAGCGACAGGGGCAACCGGCCCAGCAGGAGCAACGGGTCCAACGGGTCCAGCAGGAGCGACGGGTCCAACCGGTCCAGCAGGAGCAACGGGAGCAACCGGCCCAGCAGGAGCAACGGGAGCAACCGGTCCAGCAGGAGCAACGGGAGCAACCGGTCCAGCAGGAGCAACGGGAGCAACCGGTCCAGCAGGAGCAACGGGAGCAACCGGTCCAGCAGGAGCAACGGGAGCAACCGGTCCAGCAGGAGCGACGGGTCCAACGGGTCCAGCAGGAGCAACAGGGGCAACCGGCCCAGCAGGAGCGACGGGTCCAGCAGGAGCAACGGGTCCAACGGGTCCAGCGGGAGCAACGGGAGCAACGGGTCCAGCAGGAGCGACAGGCCCAACCGGCCCAGCAGGAGCGACGGGTCCAACGGGTCCAGCGGGAGCAACGGGTCCAACGGGTCCAGCAGGAGCGACAGGCCCAACCGGCCCAGTGGGAGCAACAGGAGCAACCGGTCCAGCAGGAGCAACGGGAGCAACCGGTCCAGCAGGAGCAACGGGAGCA
>NZ_LDPV02000002.1 GCF_001038425.2 Ornithinibacillus contaminans | reverse complement strand
TGTCTAACTAAAAAATAAATCTGCTAGTCAAAATAAACATTTGCTAGTCCTACCCTGATTTCGTTAAAAAATACTTTTGCGAATTCGGGGTCTTTTCATGCCCAAACCCTTGTCCTGTCATTCTTTTATCGACTTTTTCTTCATTCCAATATCACAAATGTTTTTTATAACTCCGAAAAAAAGGTGGAAAAACAGGCGTAATAGAGGGAAGAAAGTGCGTATTTTTGAAGGAAAAAACATCAAAAATGGGGGTTCCGTAGCAATACTTTATTTTAACGGCAACGGTGGAATGCGGGTTTGAGGTGGGAGATTTAGCAGGAGTTTATTTTGGTTGTACATAGTAGAGAAAAGAAACGAAGTTGAGTTTGTAATATTCAATCCATAATTTGGAAATACGGGGCAAGAGTAAAGTCATAATTAATTGATTGTATGTAAATATAATAGAGTTACTTATCTCTCAACTAATTTTCAAGGTTTAATCAGTATTCAGTGTGTTTCTCAATCGTTTCATCCTGTCCTTTCCATTCCTCATGTTATGAGGAGGAGTTGAATAAAATTGTATGATAATGAAGCCTTTGGCGGAATTTGAAGAAGGAGGGAAGGCAAAGGTGTAGTATAATAAAAGATAATGCTATTTGTGGAGGTTTTTATGAAAATAGATTTCAATATTAAAGAAATACTTACTTTGCCAACCACTATAATGGCTGCACTATCATTAGCGAGTGGTATACTTCTTTTTTCACCAACATCTTTGTTAGATCAAATGTTCATGCTGAATTTTAGAGATAAATATGGATTTATTATAGGCATAGTTTTCATTGTTTCCATATGTATTTTAATTGTTAACTTGGTATACCAGACTGCTAAGTCCGTTTATAATGCAAAAGCAAAAAAGTATTTTTATGCAACTGCTGAAAAAAGGTTACAAAAACTTAATAACTATCAAAAGTCAATAATTTTCGCTCTATATCAGGAAGATAATCGTACTTTACCATTACCGTTACATGATGGTGCCGTACTAGAGCTTGAACAAAATTACATGATTGGGAAGGCAACCTCACAGTACATGGTTAGTGATTTAAACAATGCACTATTTCCATATTTATTACAACCGTGGGTATCAGATGAACTAAGTAACAAATCCAATTTATTATCAGAATTTGCAACTGCTTTTGAAATTCAGTATAAAAAGGAGTTTAATGAGAGAACAGAAAATCACTATTATTGAAAATCTTGCTATACGAATTTGATTTCTGGCCCGAAGATTTTCTGGCTAATCAGTAGTTTACTTAGAAGATATTTTAGGGGGGGAGAAAACTTGGCATCTAAAATGATCGATTTTGGCTATGCAGCAATGCCGAGGGGATTTAGTAAACACTTGAGCAATTGTTTTGATGTAGTAACCATTGATATTTATGCTACTCCAGATTTGACTGAGAGACATATTCCTATGTTTTTAAGTGAAGATGATTATGTTCTAGTAACTGCAAAACGAAAAGAATATGTAGACTACCGTGAATTAGGAAGATTTGTATTGTTAGATGCAATATTTAGTGAAGGTGACTATTTTCATAGTTTTTTTGTGGCGGAGAATATATTTGATGACGAGCGTGGGCACTCCGTTAAGCTAATTGCATTACTCTACGAAGAGAGAGGAAATATTCATATTTGGAATCCTTCCTTTGAAGAACTCTTTCTTCCTCTTATTCAAGACGATTTAGAAAAGGGTTTAGATTCACATTGGAAGAGCCTGCAGGAAATTCAACAAAATTGTTCTGAAGACTTGGATGTATATCAGATTACTCTAGCAAATCAGGCTGATTACGAAATAGAAGTTGACTGCGATAAGGGTGAAGTTTTTACAACTGTTGTTTATTATGCTTTGTTAAAGCATATCTTCTTAGTAGAGGATGAGAAATATCCAGAAATTCCTGGATCTGAAAGAACTATTCAAGCATATAAAGAATTATTTGATGACCATTTGAATGGGAATGTCGATATGGACCGATGGAGAAAGAAATACAGACTCAAAGATCCTAGGAAATAATAGTATTTAAGGGACACGTTTTATCTTCTCTTCTATTTTCTTTCCCTGTTTGATTCTTTTTCACTCAAAAGTCGGTACTAACTGTTAAATAGGTGGTTCCCGAATGGTAGGAACGGGGAAAACAATATGTAATTCTACGGTTTGTCAATTATCATTCAATAGGGATATTCAAGCCAAGTTCAATACTTTTCGAGCTGAATCCAATAGCGATTCAGTCCTTTTTCTTTATGCCCAATATTCTTTCAATCCCTTATCAATAGGGGTTTCATTTGGTGTTCAATATCTTTTCAGTAGTTTTCCTCACCCTATAAATCGGTAGGATTTCCAATCTCTATTCTGTGTATTCCCTAACTGTAACACCGTCCCAAAATTGCTACCTTTCCAGTCTTTTATGGCCTCCTTTCTGCATTAAGGGTACAATAAATTTCTATTGATATGAGTCGTGAGTTAAGCCTTGCCCTTGAAGATAAGGGGATTACAAAAGTATCAACTAACAGCTGCATATAGTGGACGAAAAAAATATTGATAAGTATAGCTAGATTTAGATAATCGGAATATATGGTAAGATAAATAAAGGTTGATTATAGCTAATATGAAGTACGGAATTAACTAAAGGTCTAAGCTAACTCAAGATGTCTTGAGTTAACTTCTATTTTAATTATAAGGAGAGTTAGGCTTTGAAAACATTTTTCCATTTAGATAGAGCTGGTAGTTTAAAAATAGGTGAAACAATATCATTAGATCCTGTGTCGATCAATTCGGAGCTTCTAGGCCCGAAATATCACATCAATGAATTATTTAGAGAAGGTGTTAGTAAGCACGGGTTACAATACATCAATCAAACCGATACAGCCGATTGTCTTAGTGAATGGTTCTTTGAATACGTTCGAAAATGTAATTTTAATGATAAGCCATCCAGATTCCAGTCATTTTTTGCATTTTCATCACTTGAGGATATTAATAGATTAAAAAAGAAACTTAAATACAATGGGGGTACTATTTACTTGATTGAATGCAACGATTATTTTCAAGCAGATATGAATTTAGTTGGATATCAACAGTCCCCTCTATTACTTTCTTGGCTTGCTAATATTTACTGGTCAGGCAATACATGTGAGGAGTTAAATACTAAATTCGGATTAGAACCTTTGTGGGAATATTTATTAGTTGGTAATATAAAAGTTATTGATAAAGTTGATTACTAATAGGTGAGTAAAATCTAATACTTGGAGACTAACAAATGAAAAATACAAGAGGGTTTATTGCAGATGATCGAAAAGATTTAATTGAAGAATGGCATTCAACTGATAATAAAAATGATACACCTTACAATGTAAGAGTTGGTTCAGATAAACAAATAACATGGTGTTGCAAAGAGTGTGGACATATTTGGAAAAGTCAGGCTAAAAGCAGAGCAATAAAGAATACTGGGTGTCCAAAATGCCATGAACGGTATAATGTTGGATTTCCAGAATTGGCTATTTTTTATTACATAAAGCAAATATTTATAGATGCAAAATTAAATTCAGATATTGATGGTTTAGGAAAATATAAGTCAGTTGATGTGCTTGTTGAATCTCTTAACCTTGTAATTGAATACGATGGGGCATTTACGCATAGAGAGAAATTTGAAATGGATCGTGAAAAAAGTCGTCTAACCATTGAAAGTGGATATGGTTTAATACGTATAAGGGATAATGGATTAGATCCGTTAAAAATTGAAGGAGTTCAGGAATATTTATACGAACGCTCTACGCATAAAACGGTTAGTAAGATGATTCAAGATGTCTTAGATATAATCGAAAATACATATACAGGATACACCAAAGAAATTAATAAGATAAAAGAAACGGTAAATGTTGATGTTGATAACATGGCTATACTTGCTCAAATTCCACCAATTGAAGAAAAAGATAATTTATCTATCTTGTTTCCAAATATAAGCAAAATGTGGGATGAAAGTAGAAATTACGGTTTGTTGCCAATACATTTTAAAGCCCATTCGAATCATAAGGCATGGTTTATTTGTGATGAAGGACACCCATCATTGGTTCAAATTAATAGCAAAACGAAAGGTCATGGCTGTAGAGTCTGCAAAGGACAAGTGGCAACTGAAGAATATAACCTTGTATTACTGTTTCCTGAGATTGAGAGAGAATGGAACTATGAATTAAATAATGATTCTCCAGACATGTATTTGCCATATTCAAATGAAAAAGTTTATTGGGATTGCACTAAATGTAACTCTACATACGACAAGATTATAAATGAGAGAACTGGTGGCGGTGAGGGATGTCCATATTGTGCAGGTAAAAGGGTGAATGATACTAATTGTCTCTCTACTACACATCCAGAGCTTGCGAAAGAGTGGGATTACAATAAAAATGGAGAACTAACTCCTGAGAAAGTAACAAAGGGTTCACATGATAAGGTATATTGGATCTGTCCAAAAGGTCATGACAGTTATTCAGCTTATGTTTATAGAAGGACAGGAACAAAAGGTACAGGTTGCCCTAAATGTGGTCTTCGCTCACCGAGAAAAGTAAAGAGAGAAAATTCGTTAGCGGTTAAAAAGCCAGATTTAGCAAAGCAATGGCATCCCAAAAACGAAAGAAGTCCATTTGAAGTTGGGGCATATGCAAGAGAAAAACATTGGTGGTTATGCGAGAATGGACATGAATGGCCAAAAGCTCCGAATAGCCGAAGGAGCCCCAAGTGTAAATACTGTACTAACTAAAAAGAAATTACTATAAGATTGAGGAGACAGAATGAAACAACTTTTGAATATGAGCATCATCTTTTTTGGATTAGCATGGTTATGGTTAATTGCAGATGATCCAGAATGGTACTGGCTTTTTGTGATACTGATAGCAGGAGTAATAGTCCCTGAATTACTATTTCCTCCTAAGAAGAAATCAAAGTCCAAAAAGTCTAAAGAGAAAAGTAAGGCTACCACCAATCGAAAAAAAGCAACTACAACTAAAAGAAATCTAAGCGATAAAGAACTAATATATGCTAATCTTAAAGATCTTAATGGGTATGAGTTTGAAAGATTAATAGCAATGTATTATAAGGATAAAGGTTATGAACCACATATAGTAGGTGGATCTGGAGATCATGAAGTAGATATTATTCTCACTGATCCGAAAGAGAAGTATAAAATTGCAGTTCAGTGTAAGCATTGGAAGAGTAGGAACGTGGGTAATAATGTGATACTTCGCTTAAGTGCAGGAAAAAAGGTACATAAATGTTTAGATGCGTGGTGCATTACTACAAGCAATTATACTAAAAGTGCCATGGAGGCCGCTGAGGGATTAAATATTCGTCTTCTTAATGGACTGCATGTTCAAGATAAGATCGGGAGTTGGCAGAAAAGGAAATTAAAAGAGTATAAATAATACAAAATGACTCTTCCATAACTATTGGGAGAGTCTTCCCTTTTTCATAAATTCCGAATGTTAGATGATATAATTTTATGTAAGAAATAAAAAAAAGCCGGATTCAACTATTCCGTTCCAAAATTGCTATACTTCTTGTTATAAAAACGAGATTTTAAGAGGATATAGAAAGTAAAAGTAGTTAAAATCTAAAGAGAAAACCACCCCGGAACAACGCTCGACCAAAAGCTAAAGGGGTGGTCCTCTTGGACTTTCAATTAGAGATGCTTCTCACTTCGAGTGAGCTACATAATGAAAACACCCTGAAACTAGCATGGGGTTTTCTAAATTTAATATAACAGAAAGTTGTGAAGGACATCAACTATCTTATGTAGAAATAATTGGTGACCTTTTTGAAGGATTTAGTGGCTTTGTGGATATACATTGATTTTTAAATGGTATTACGCTATAATTCGAGATAATCATAAATGGAACGAATGGTGATTTCAAATGAATCGAAATTACTTTTATTCAGAAAAGAACCGAATAGAATCTTTAAAAACTCGTATTCGACAGTGGATGCGAGTTTTTTTATTGCTTCCATTGTTTATAGTCAATGGGAATAGTTTACCCCAAAAATAATTGTTATAGGAGATTGAATATGAAAATATACGGAGGTAGAGCTGGTTTTAATTCTGTAAGTTTTACAGGAGAACGGTACCAATCATTGTCGGAATTAAAGAAAAATAATATCACTACATACATCAATCATAACAAAAAGGAAGGGAAAATTACTGTTTTTCTTTCAAGTATACCCTTTCTGCGTTCTTTTTCTTTGTTTATTAAACTAATTATTGAGCGATGGAAACAGTTTTTACTTACATTTATTTTCTTGTTTTTGCTAGAGTTTCCACTAAAAGTGAAATTGGATTCTAATTTTCTATTTATTACTTCCACTAATACCTTAGTGTCGATGAGTAGTTTTTTATTTTTAGTCAGTCTTATTATAAAAATTACTCCCGTTGGTAGGTTTCACGGGGCAGAACACATGGTAGCCAATGCTTATGTAAAAGATTCAAACTTAACATTAGAAAAGGTAAAAAAGCAATCAAGAATTTGATTGTGGTACTAATCTGGTAGTATCTATTTTCATCTGTTTTTCTATACTTTTTATTATATTTGGTGATGAAGTATGGGTGTTCTTAGTTTCATGGATGATTGGATACGAGATTTGGAAGTGTGAAACGAAAATAATCTGGAATGTAGTATTTTTGGTTGGTAAAGCTATGCAATACCTCCTAGTTACCTCCAAACCCAAAGAAAAACATTTGTTGGTGGCAATAGAGGCAATTAAGAAGTTAGAAGAGAAAGAAAAAGCAGATATAAAATAAATTTTTAGCCGTGGGAAAAATTTAGGAGTGATATCGAGGAGCTACATACCGGATGGGAAGGGAAATCTGTTTTGATTTGGATTTAGAATGTTGAGAATATATTTTAAAATAGAAAAGGATAAGAAGAACATTGTGAAAAATTGTACTTACACTAACGGGCAGGTTAGTTCAAATTCTGTTTTATATAAATAAAAGACGGTGAAAACGCACCGTCTATAATTAGCTATTTATTTTGTGTTAATTCTTTGTAATAAAGGTAATCGACTTTATGCTTGGTAGCCATTAACTGTGAAGCCAAAACCGCCGTATAAACAGTGGTTAGTACAATTGCTCCAACACCAAGACCTGAAAGGTTTATCTTATTAGATGTACTCATTCCATTATTGCTTGTGTTCATTCCATTATTACTTGTAGGTGATTCTTCCATTTTATTAACCCCCTCATTTGTTATAGGGGTATTATTTGTAACGGCATTTAAACTTATACTCAAAAAATAACAGGCAGGTTCTAAAAACTTTAAACTTGTGAACAAATGTACTTAAACTAACGGGTGCGTTAGTAAAATATTCGCTTTCAGAATAATACTACACTTAAATCAGCTTGATAAGAACTCATTTTAATCAATCTTTTATCAAAATGAGTCCTTATTTCTAAGTGCAAAATGTAGGTTTAGAAGGTCATTATGATCGAATCTGTTTATAAGGCTACATGGGTAGCCCTTTCCCCCGCATTACTTGCTATACTTTATGCAAACGGTGGCTTGAAGCTCTGCATAGTTGGCTCAATCTGCCTGCAACGCTCAATGAGATTTGAGGAAAAGAAATACCTCTAAACAGTATAACTGGAGCTTGGATAGACTAATTAGGAATATAGGGCTTCTTCTATTGTTATCTTTAAATTTATTTAATCCTCATATTCCTGTTAGCTAAGCTATATAATTTATAAATTTGTAGTTTAGTGATTTATTAAATAAAATACACGTTTCATTTAGGTGAAAAGGGGTGTCTTTATGGGGGAAATTAAGATAGATTATACTGGATGGGAATATTATGACCAATTAATTAAACAGTACGGAGAACAAAATGAAGATTATTATATATATTTCTATGGTTATAAATCTGTTTATGTTGATGAAATAAAAGGCCTGTCATATGAAGGTGTTTTAAGTCAAAAAAAATTAGATCTGTTATATCAATCAATTAAAAAGTATGGTTATTTATATGAAAGATATCGAGATTTACACTTAATCTACTTACCTAATAAAACATACACGGTAGCCACTGGTGGGAACCATAGACCATATTTAGCCAAACTTTTAGAAATAAAGAAGATAATAGGTCTGGTTGAAATATTAATACCGAAAAACCTGCTTGCTGACGAGCAGATACTTGAATGTGAAAAAATACTAGATGAAGAAGGAATTGATGTTCATACACGAAATCCTTACTTCTACAAACTTTGTGAAGAATATGATTTGCTTCCACCAAAGATGAAAATAAGAATTAGCTAAAAGGAATGATAAGGTATGAGTAATGCCGAGATGCTGCATACTAGGATTAATAAATTTCATTGATCGGGCTATAGAACTTAGTTAAAGCATTGAAACGGAATAATTGAATTTAAGCTGATTGTTTTCTTCCCTTTTAAAATCAATCAAGTAGTAATTTGTCATCTGTCTTATCTAAACCAATTCCAAATCCCAAAAGGACCGGCTTGCAACTGCCTTAAACGTTTTAACAATAATTCATTGTCTCTTCTTAACTTTTTCATGCTATTAGATGAGCCGGTTTTAGCCAATGGTAAATTAAGACTCCTTCTTCTTAAATCGTTAGTTTTGTTCATTTCTTTTCACCACCTTTAAGATTAACTTAGCGATCATTCTTATTGAACCACTTTTTAATTCCAAAATGCCCTCTTTCCAATTTATCTAAATGTCGAATTACTCTTTCGTTCTCTTTTTTTAATTTAATATAGGAATGAGATAGGGTTATCTTCGGAATTTTTACAGTCGCTCGTTTATACTTGATTTCTTCTTTCATATTATCACTCCTTGATTTATATTTTATTAAAACAATTACATATTTATCAAGTTGTTTTTCCAATATTTGTAATTTAATCCTTTTCCGTACACACTAGCTCCTGGTCCGTATAGAAGTTCAATATGGTTAGGAAACAAACAGAATAGAGAAACAGTGTTTGTCCTTCTACCCAATATTTGTGTATACACTCTGTTAAGAATAATGGAGACAATTTTGTTGATAATCTCCACACTTTTTTCTAAAAACACTGGTTGTATAATGTTTTATTATAAATGTGTTAACACTTTTAGATACTATAAATTGTGTTAACACTACTCTGTAAAAACCTCTGATGAAGACTCGTTTCTTAATACTTATTTTTATGAAAATTTCTCTCAGACATATATTTTCATTATATTACCTTGATTATCGCACTGTTCTAATTTATAATTCAACATAATAAATAGTGAAGTAGGTAATTTTTTGAAAAGTATATACTTAATTCAATATAAATACATATATAAATTGGCTCGCATTCTTATTAAGGAGAATGCGGGCTTTTTTTATTTTGACTATAGTCATTGGAAGGAGATGGTATAGCGATGGTACAGGGAAACCGTAAGCAACAACTTATGAGAAGAGAAAAAATACCAACAAAAGAGGCAAAAGAAAGGGTAGAAAAATGGTTGTTTGATAACGAAACTTTACGTGTTTTTGTTGATGCCTCTGAACTGAATTACCAAGGGATTTTCGGATTAGGAGTATGTTTTGTTGGACAAGGAGAAACGAATGTTAAATCTAAAAAGCATTATAACTTTACCTTAAAAACCAACAATGTATATGCAGAAGTGGTTGCAATTGATTATGCACTGGATCTTCTAAAGAAGGTTATGTGTAATTGTTTAGATGAACCTTTAAAAGTAGTCATCTACAGCGATTGGGTTGGAATAAGTAGCCTAGAGAGCAAGCCAGAGTTAACTAGACAGCCCGCCATTAATGTGCTTGCAGAACAAATAAAGAAGAAGAAATATCAATTTAACTCTATCACAGAACTGGAGATATCATACATGGATAAAAGGTTAAAACGTTATAACCCATATTATCGAGCGGCTCATAATGCTGCTAGAAAATTATTTGGAAAATCCAAATAAAAGAATTTTAAGGGTTAAGTTTTAAGTGATTGTCAATTTGTATGCAGATGCTGAAATGGGAGCTATCCTACTTAAAACTTTGCTTACTTCAACTATCTTAGTAAATCGAATTAGTGAAAGGTGATGTATAGGAAAATGACTGAGAATAAAAGAGATCCAAAGAGAATTAGAAGAATAATGGATTTACTCGAAACTATATGGGAGGAGAATCCAGACATGCGTTTTTTTCAACTTATGGAAATGCTACAACATAAATATTCCAGTAAAAATAATAATATTGGAAAGCGTGAGGCAATGGAAAAAGACTCAAAGGGGTATGAAAACCCTGTATCCTTTATAGATCTATTCTATTTGCAAGATGATAGTTTTGAAGAGTTTTTACGTGGTTATGTAACTGAAGACCATCAAAAGAGCTCTGAAATAACATTTTGGGAGATACTAGGGTCAGATGATACGAGTAAACTTATTGAATATGTAAAAGAGCATGATGTTAACCAGGAAATAAAAGGAGCTAGTTTGCTCTATTGGGTAGTGTTTTTGGATAAAGATTCAATGGTAACAAAGTTACTAGAACTTGGAGCTGATCCCAACAAACTAGATTTCAACGGTAGGAGCCCTTTAGAAATTGCCGCTTACTATAACTATTTTGCTACATGCAGGGAACTTCTTAAATACGGGGCTAAAATAAGTGAAAATGCTGTGTGGAGAGCGGAGGTTGGTTGGAACGAGAAAACCCAAAAGAGGATTGTTAAGTTGTTTCAGGAGTGGGAAAAATAAGTAGATCAATTTTTCTTGAAATAAGTACTACGATGGGAGGGGAATGAGGCTTTTGAATGAGAGAGCAGAAAATATAGGCGAGTTAAGAAGAGCATACGAATTGCTAAAACGGATATATGATAACAACTACATAATTAGTAAACACATTAAACTGGAGGTTGAAGAATTAATGAGACCACAGTGGATGAAAGACATCGACGAAGATAATGAGTTATAAGAAATATTAAAAGCATTAGCGATAAAGTATGGAAAGGGAATGATTAATCATGGGATTTGGGAGTTAAGTTTTTTTACTTTATTAATATATCATAGATTCTTAAAGCAAATTTACTTATTATTATAGGTCTAACCACTGGTTAGTGGAATAAACCATATCGAATCCAACTACTATAAAGGGTAACAAAAAAGAGACAGGCATTGGGTCAATCCAATATATTTAGGAGGAGATATGGTATGAATAACAAAGAAAAGAAACTTGAATTAGTGAATCAGGCTATAGAAGATTTTGGAGGTTTATTGCGGGATTATCGTCGGAAATACTTTCTTACATTGGAAGACATGGCTTCTTTGGTTGGCTGTTCTACAAGCTATATTCATCGAATTGAACATGGTAAGCGAAATCCCGAGATTGATTTTCGTATGAGAGTTTTAACTGTAGGGATGAATTGGTCTACAGAAGATGTTTATCTGTTTTTAGAGAAAGTCATTTCAAGGGAGAAAGTGAGAAAAACAGAATAGAATACAAAAGGAAATGCTACTGATGGGGAAGCTACTACTCTTCTCCTTAATTCAGGAGCATTTTTATTCTTCTGTATAGTTAGTGCAAGTTACAAAAACACCTCATATAGTCAGAATTATTTGTAAAAACAGGATTACCGAAACATAACCCTATATAAGTTATGTCGTAAATAAGGTTTCGACTCTAAGAAAAAATTTCCTATTAATAGAAAAATAGCATAATTGATTTATATAGGCACAGGCTTTCTTACAATATAATAAAAGAAAACTTATTTACACCCTATCTATGGTTAGAAAATACAAAGCTGAGAAGAGAATAGGGCACCCGTTTCATCTCTGTTTTTGCACATATTATGTGAGATAGGGTAGTTTAATATACCAAAAGTAGTACGTACCTTCACAAGTTTATTATTAGTTCTACTTCTTCCTCTAACGATTATGCAACCTGGATAGGCTACACTAAGTTGGACAGATAAAATAAGGGCTTGTAAACTTAGACTATAACTTAAGGGAGCGTGACTACGATGACACGTCAACGTCGAACTTTTACACCCGAATTTAAACTGCAATTAGTGAAGCTTTATGAAAATGGTAAATCGCGTGCAGATATTGCGAGAGAGTATGATATCACGCCTTCTGCGTTAGATCGCTGGATTAAAAATCATCAAGAAACAGGTTCATTTGCCGCTAAAGATAACCGTTCTGCAGAAGAGAATGAACTAGCTCGGTTACGTAAGGAAAATCAACGTCTCATGATGGAAAATGATATTTTAAAGCAAGCAGCGCTGATCATGGGACGAAAATAGATGTGATTCGAAATAACGCTCACATCTATTCGGTATCAGCAATGTGTGACGTCCTCCAGATTCCCAAAAGTACGTATTACTATCATGCCAATTTACACAGCCAACGTGTGTTTAAAATGGAAGATGAAGAGATTTCCCAAGAGGTCTCCCGAATTTTTAAAGAAAGCCGGAACAATTATGGCACGCGCAAAATTAAGAAAGAATTAAGTAGATTACCAAAGCCAAAACACGTATCACGTCGTCGGATTGGCCGATTAATGAATGAACTCGGGCTTGTGTCAAACTATACCGTGGCACAGTACAAGCCTCATAAAACATCATGTAATGAAGCGTTGATAAAAAATGAATTACAGCGTCAATTTGAACAAGACAAGCCGTTGGCTGTCATCGTCAGTGATTTAACTTACGTCCGCGTTGGGACAAAATGGCATTACGTATGCTTATTTGTGGATCTTTTTAACCGTGAAATCATTGGCCGTAGTGCTGGTGCTAATAAAAATGCAGAGCTGGTCTATCAGGCTTTATCGAGCATTAAAGGCAACTTGAACGACGTTCAAATGTTTCATACAGATCGAGGTAAAGAATTTGATAATAAGCTTATTACAGAAGCACTTGAAACATTTGGCATCCAAAGATCGCTGAGCATGAAGGGATGTCCTTATGATAATGCAGTGGCTGAAGCGATGTTTAAGGTATTCAAAACAGAATTCGCTAACAATGCTCATTTCTCTTCTCTTGAACAGCTCGCTATTGAACTGGATGATTATGTTCATTGGTTTAATAACATTCGAATTCACGGAACTTTAGACTATTTAACACCAATCGAATTTAAACAGCAGCCCCTATAATTTTTGTCCAATTTAGTGTTGACATACCA
>NZ_LDPV02000019.1 GCF_001038425.2 Ornithinibacillus contaminans | reverse complement strand
CGACTCACACCTAATGCTTCACATAGTATGGTTATTTTGAACCCCTTTTTTTCGAGCTTTTTGATTGTTTGGTACTCTGCCTCATACCGCGTTTGCGTAACATCAACTCTCTTTCCACTTCTTCTAACTTTTTTAGCGCAGCGTTCTCTGTTTCAAGGTACTCATTTCGTGCTTTTAATGCTGCAATTTCTGTTCGTAACTTTTCTTCATCTGTTTGGATCTTGTCTGGCTTTCCGTGGCCTCGTCCATCTACCAGTCCATCAGGACCATGCGCTTTGTACTTTTGAACCCATGAGTAAATATTATTATAAGAAACCTGATATTTTTCAGCTGTGTCTTTATAAGATAAGTTATTGGCTAAACATGCTTTGACAATCTCAACTTTTTCTTCATGCGTCACTTTTCTACTTTTCATTGTATACACCTCGGGTTTTGGAGAATAAGTTTTTAATTCCTCCCCCTCAGTATACTTGATGATCCAATTTCGAACAGTACTATCATTCGGAATACCATACTTGCGAGCTAACTGTATGAAAGGTGTGCCTTGTTCGATGCGTTCTTTAACGATCAAGTCCTTAAACTCTTTACTATATTTATTATTTCTCCTCTTCGTTTGAATGCCTCTAATCCCCTGTTCTTGGTATCTCAGCACTTTTTTATTAAATACCGATTTACTTAACAGCAGACCCTTCTTTTCACTTAACTCCCGATAGCTCCATCCTTCATCAAGGTACATTTGAATATATCTTTCAAGTTCATCAACAGAATGTTTACTATTAGAACGCATAAAAAACTCCCCCTAAAGTAGTTTTGTTTTTTTGGTGTCTACTTTAGGGGGAGCATATCAAGCTAGTCTCCTTTTTTGATTTTACTTCTGTATTGCCCTTGAAAAAGACAATAATTTTGGTTCATGTATAAAAAGATACGTGCACGAAAAAACTAATGGCAAAAAGAGAGGAATGGGCATATGAACAAGAAATATTTCCTAGCATTAATGACATTACTTCTTGCGATTCAATTTCCTTTATTTGCTTCAGGTGCGGAAAAGAAAGCAAAAAAAGATGAATTTTCTATTCCGAGTCATGTGCTTGATATTGCGAAAGAGAACACGTACCCGAATTCAACGGAGGACGAAGAGGTCATTGAGCCGAGTGATTTAACCAAGGAATTAATTGGTAGTACTGAAGTTCCGATAACCAATCCTAATTTAATTAAAATGCTGAATGAGACATCGATTGATCCTTCACCGATTGCAATCGGTTATCGTGGCATGATCTTCTTAGGACGTTGGCCACTGAGTTACGAATCGAATGATACGAATATTAACTGGGAATACCAAAAGATTAATGTAAATGAAGTCAACAATATTGGAGGAAAAGATAGTCAGAAATTAAATTATAATCAGCAGGAGCAAAAGGAAATTAAAGGTGCTCTAACGAATAAAATTGCTAATGATGCTGATGTGAAGCAAATGATGATTATGAAAGCAAAGCAACATACAAAACTTCCGCTTTCTTTCACGACAACGATCGGTCATGGTACGAAGAAAGAAAACTCCTATAGTGTTCCGGTTCAGAAATATGGTTACTTACATGCCTATGCACCAGCGGTAAATGAGAAGGGACAAGTAACCTTTGGAGAAGTATACATTGGTCTGAAGGGTACGAAAAAAACACTAGTCATAAAGAATGTAACGAAGCAAGGTATTGGAGCATGGATTCCAATTCAAGACCATGTGTCATTCTCATTAGAAATAAATTAATCATGGCTACAAAGGCTCTGGAATCTTCGTTGATAACAGGGCTTTTCGTTTGGGTTTTAATTTTTCATAAAAAGGGTTGATTTAAACACTTTAATGCTTTATCATAGTAAAGTATTAAAGTTAAATTGGGGGAGAAACGATGGCTTGGGTGTTAGTTATTTCTGTTTTATTGTTGACAGTCTTAAGTTTATTACGTGTTAATGTTATTATTTCTATTATTATTGCTGCGGTTGTAGCAGGTCTTATGGCAGGGTTAAATCTTGTTGAAGCAGTTGAAATGCTTGTCGGTGGCATGGGAAATCAAGCCAATACGGCATTAAGTTATATTCTACTTGGAGCGTTTGCGGTTGCTATAAGCTATACAGGTATCATGAATTTATTGGTCAACTATTTGATTCGAATCCTTACTGGGAAAAAGACGATGCTCCTATTAGTAATCGCCGGCGTGGCATCATTGTCACAAAACGTTGTGCCGGTACATATTGCCTTTATTCCTATCTTGATTCCACCGTTATTAAAATTATTTGATAGGATGCGTGTGGATCGCCGTGGTGTAGCGGTTGCTTTGACTTTTGGTTTAAAGGCACCATATGTCATGATACCGGCAGGATTTGGACTTATTTTCCATAAAATCATCTATGATGGAATGGTACAAAACGGTGCTGAGATTACCATGACAGAGGTTGCAAAATCAATGATTATTCCTGGATTAGGATTAGTGGCCGGGTTATTGATTGCTGTCTTTTTCACCTATCGAAAGGATAAGGAAATGGTTTCTGATGTTATTGGTGACAGTGCCGTCACAGCAGAACCAGAAAAGATTACATTCAATACGAAGCACTTCTTGACCATTATTGCGATTATAAGTGCGTTAGTGATTCAGCTTATTACCGATAATCTTATAATTGGTGCGCTTACAGGACTTATTATGATGTTTGTATTTTTGGTTATTCCATTTAAAAAAGGTGATGACATTGTTGCTGATGGTGTTCGTATGATGAGCACGATTGCGTTTGTGATGCTAGTCGCAGCGGGGTATGGAAATATTTTAACGGAGACTGGCGCTGTTTCTGCATTAGTTGAAGTGTCTTCTAGCTATTTAGGGGAAAATAAAGCATTAATTGCGTTTGTATTATTACTAGTAGGCTTAATCATTACCATTGGAATTGGCTCCTCGTTCGGTACTATTCCAATCATCGCAGCGTTATTTGTACCTATTTGTTTAACAGCAGGTTTTTCACCATTAGCGACAGCTGCCTTAATTGGTACTGCTGGAGCACTTGGAGATGCTGGTTCGCCTGCTTCAGATAGTACGCTTGGGCCAACATCGGGGCTAAATGCAGACGGGAAGCATAATCATATATGGGATACATGTGTCCCTACCTTTATACACTTCAATATTCCATTGTTCATCTTCGGGTGGGCAGCGGCACTTTTCTTATAAATTGCATAAAACTTAGGCATTAAGGAAAAGGTAAGAAAAAAATAGGTGGGTTGTTATGCAAAGAATTTATGTTGTTATCACCACTACCTTGCTATTTTTTCTTGCCTTTTTTCTGTTAGAAATTAATCATACAGAGGCAATGGGCTATGGTTGGGGCTACAAAAAAAACTTGAAACACGAAATACCAGATGTAGGCAAGTATCGTGATATTTTAAAAGAAAACGGTGCGTATTATGTAGATGAATCTGGTCAAAAAAATATTTACTTAACGTTTGATAATGGCTATGAGGAAGGATATACACCAGACATATTAGATGTATTAAAGAAGGAAAAAGTACCAGCTACATTTTTTGTTACAGGTCATTATGTTGATAGTCAGCCGACGTTAATTAGGCGTATGGCTGAAGAAGGGCATATTATTGGGAATCATTCCTATCACCATCCAGATTTTACGATTTTGACAAAAGAAGTGATGAAGCGTGAATTGGAAACCTTAGAAGCGGCTGTTGCTGACGTTTCCAAACAAGATGATATTAAATATGTTCGCCCACCAAAAGGGATGTTTAATGAACAAACCCTTAAATGGGCAAATGAACTAGGGTATATTCATGTGTTTTGGTCACTTGCGATAATTGATTGGGATACGTATTCACAGAAGGGCTGGCAACGATCCTATGAACAGATCATGCAACAAATACATCCTGGCGCTATTATTCTGTTACATGCTGTCTCCTCTGATAATGCTGAGGCACTAGAAAAGCTAATTCAGGATTTAAAGGCAGATGGTTACCAGTTCAAGAGCTTAGACGATTTTGTTATCAAGGATAAACTACCAGAACCTATATATGGGTATTAACATGCGACGGGGCTATTGTCCCGTTTTTTCATTGGAGTAGAAAGTTTTTATTTTAAAATTTCCGAATTTTTGTTATAGTAGATGATAAATTAATGAGAAGGAGTTGATTGATATGAAACGGGAAGATCTCATTGCTCCACAGGATTATAACATTGTCATGGAAATTGAACATCACGCCAAGGATGCTGGACGGAAGGCATTAATATGGGAGGATGAGAACGGCGGAAAACGGGACATCACATATGGTGATTTAATGAGGAATGTAAATAAAATTGGAAACGTTTTCTTGGAAAGTGGACTGAAAAAAGGAGATAAGCTTCTTGTCATGATTCCGCGCAGAATCGAGGCTTATGAAGTATACCTTGCTGCTTTAAAGACAGGGATTGTAGTTGTACCAAGCTCGGAAATGCTTAAGACAAAGGATTTACAATATCGCGTGCAGCACGGGGAAGTTAATGGGGTAGTTAGCTATCATACCTTTGCAGATCAATATGCGGATATACAGGAGTATGACAGGCTTCTTAAATTTGCGATTGGAAAACCGGTGGATGGTTGGCATTACTTGGATGGATTAATGGAGGATTCCTCCAGTAATCTAGAAATAGTGGAAACAAATCGAGAGGATATCGCATTTATTTCCTATACCTCTGGCACAACGGGAAATCCAAAGGGTGTTGTCCATACCCATGGCTGGGGCTTTGCCCATTTACGAACAGCTCCTGAAAACTGGCTTTGTGTATCGAAGGGTGATAAGGTATGGGCTACCGCTGGTCCAGGCTGGCAAAAGTGGATTTGGAGCCCATTTTTATCTGTTTTAGGAACAGGCGCTACGGGATTTATTTACAATGGTCGATTTGATGCTACGAAATATTTACAGTTATTAGAGGACCATCAAATAAATGTTTTATGTTGTACCCCTACAGAGTACCGATTAATGGCGAAAGTAGATGACTTAGATGCTTTTCATCTTCCATACTTACATAGTGCCGTATCTGCAGGAGAACCGTTAAATGTCGAGGTGATTGATACATTTCGTAAATATTTCGATGTCACAGTTCGGGATGGTTATGGTCAAACCGAAAATACCTTGCTTTTAGGTATTATGAAAGACATGGAGGTACGGCCAGGATCAATGGGCAAACCAACCCCTGGTAATGATGTAGAAATTGTAGATGAATTCGGGGAACCAGTAGCCATTAATGAAGTCGGTAATATTGCCCTACGATTAAATAGTCCTGCGCTATTCCGGGAGTATTACAAGGATCCAGAGCAGACAGAAAGTGCAAGAAGAGGGGATTTTTATATTACTGGAGATCAAGCAAGAAAGGATGAAGATGGCTACTTCTGGTTTGAAGGAAGAAGTGATGATATCATCATTAGCTCCGGTTATACAATCGGTCCGTTTGAAGTAGAAGATGCCTTGGTCAAACATCCGCTTGTTCAAGAATGTGCGGTCATCGCCAGTCCAGATGAAATCCGAGGAAGTATCGTAAAAGCGTATGTCGTGTTGAAGGGAAATGTTGAGCAGGACCGGGCAGAGTTAGTTAATGAACTGCAGAATCACGTAAAAAGTTTGACTGCACCATATAAATATCCGAGAAAAATTGAATTTGTTAATGATCTACCGAAAACAATCTCAGGAAAAATTAGACGAGTAGAGCTCCGAAACGCGGAGTTAGAAAAGAACCAGATTTAAGTAATAGTTTTTATGGAACAGGCTGGGACATAAGTAAAATGAGAAGATGAAAGGACGAACAGTGCACTGATTCCCAGAGGGGTATCGTGCACCAACGTTCGGATTTTATCCAATCATAAAAACTTATGTCCTAGCCTATTTTGGTGTGCTGGGAGGGTCAGTAGTTCCTCCATATGTAAACATCAGCAGAAAAAAATCAATCAAACTACTTGAAAGTCAAAAATGGTCAGAGTATAATATGGGTGTAAGGTCAAAGATAGTCAAAGTCAAATTTGATGAATAAAGCTGATATTAATTAGGAGGAATGGAAGATGAAATGTCAAAAATGTGGTGTAAATGAAGCAAACGTTAATATGGCGATGCAAATGAATCATGAAAAGATGCAGATGCACCTTTGCAATTCATGTTTCCAAGAAATCCAAGAAAATATGATGAATGCAAATGGAATATTCTCTAACCCGTTTTTCAGTGGAGAAAATAATGATGAATTTACATCAAATTTCTTTCAAGGTAATGGTGCAGCCAATACAGCGACAAAGACGAAGCAAAAGTCTACGAAGCGTAATGGGCTACTAGATCAATTAGGTAAAAACCTAACCAATGCTGCAAGAGCTGGAGAAGTTGACCCGGTCATTGGCCGTGACCAAGAAGTAAAACGAGTAATCGAAACCCTAAATAGGAGAAATAAAAACAATCCTGTTCTAATTGGAGAACCTGGTGTTGGTAAAACAGCCATTGCAGAAGGACTAGCACTTAAAATAGCAGAAGGAACCGTTCCAGCCAAGCTAATCAATAAAGAAGTATATATTCTGGATGTCGCTTCTTTAGTTGCCAATACTGGTGTTCGTGGTCAATTTGAGGAACGGATGAAACGGCTGATTCAGGAGCTTCAAGAGCGCCAGGATACGATTTTGTTTATTGATGAAATCCATCTATTAGTAGGTGCTGGTACTGCAGAAGGATCACAGATGGATGCTGGGAATATTCTAAAGCCTGCACTTGCTCGTGGTGAACTGCAGGTTATCGGTGCAACAACTTTAAAAGAGTATCGAAAAATTGAAAAGGATGCAGCGCTTGAGCGTCGTTTCCAACCGATTATTGTAAAAGAGCCGACTATCGAAGAAGCAACTCAAATCTTATTTGGTATAAAAGACCGTTATGAAAAATTTCATGAGGTTCGCTATTCCGAAGAAGCAATTCGTGCCTTTGTTACATTATCTGCACGCTATATTCAAGATCGATTCTTACCCGATAAAGCGATTGACTTGATGGATGAAGTTGGTTCACGCTTGAATTTATCAAACTCACAAAAGGACTCTAACTCGATTCAACAACGAATAGATGAAATTGTGAAGGAAAAAGAAGCGGCAGCTGAAAAAGAAGATTATGAACGCGCAGCAAACCTTCGTTATCAAGAAATTCAATTACAAAAGCAACTAGAAAAAGCAAAAGGGGAAGAACAAGTAATCGATGTGGATATTTCGGATATCCAATTAATCGTAGAGGAAAAAACCGGAATCCCTGTTACAAAACTACAAGCGGACGAGCAAGCGAAAATGAAAAATATGGCGGAAAGCCTTCGTGAAAAAGTGATTGGACAGGATGAAGCGGTAGACAAGGTTGCCAAAGCAATCCGTCGTAGTCGTGCAGGCTTAAAATCGAAATATCGTCCGATTGGTTCCTTCCTTTTCGTAGGTCCAACAGGTGTTGGTAAAACGGAGCTAACGAAGGCACTGGCAGAGGAATTATTTGGCTCACGTGATTCCTTGATTAGACTAGATATGAGTGAATATATGGAAAAACATTCTGTTTCTAAAATTATCGGATCACCTCCTGGCTATGTTGGTCATGAGGAAGCTGGCCAGTTAACAGAGAAAGTGCGCCGTAATCCATACTCCATTATATTGCTTGATGAAATTGAAAAGGCACATCCAGATGTGCAAAATATGTTCTTGCAAATTATGGAGGATGGTCACCTAACAGACTCACAAGGTCGTAAGGTAAGCTTTAAAGAGACAGTTATTATCATGACAAGTAATGCGGGCTCAGGAATTAAACAAATCAATGTTGGATTCAATAAAGACACACACGAATCAGTGACTACGTTAGAAAACTTGAGTGCATACTTTAAACCAGAGTTTTTAAACCGTTTTGATGCGATAGTTACCTTCAAAGAATTAGCAGAGGAACATTTGGTAAGCATTGTTGATTTAATGCTTAATGAGCTTGAAGATACCTTGAAGGAAAATGAAGTGGACATTTCGATTACGAATGAGGCGAAAAAGGCACTGGTTAAATTAGGCTACGATCCAAAATTCGGTGCGCGTCCATTACGTCGTGTGATACAAGATAAGATTGAAGATCCATTAACAGATCTTTTACTTGAAAATGAGAAACTAGAAAAAGTTCAGGTATCTGTTAAAAATGGTGAAATACAGGTGAAAACTGCATAATCATTTGAATTGCTGTCTCAAGTAGGTCAAATCTACCTGGGACGGCATTTTTATTTTTCAATTAAATCTCTGCTTTAAAATTTACATCCTTTTTACAATCCGTCAATCGATAAATATTTCTACTAAACCGTGAAAAGATAAAAGAGAAAACGTTAAAAAGGATGTATTTGTCATGCAGCAATACATACGATATACGGCAGGTTTGCTGGTGTTTTTTTTATTGGTTTCAGTGCTAGATTCCTCGCCTGTCTACAGCCAACCAAGTCCCAAGATGGAAGTTCATTTCATTAATGTTGGTCAAGGGGATAGCATGTTTATTCAAACACCTAACAACAAGAATATTTTAATTGATGGTGGCCCACCTAAGGCTGGAAAAAAGGTTGTACAGTATTTAAAGGATCTCGGAATAGAAACACTGGATTTAATCATTGCCACTCATCCAGACCGTGATCATATTGGTGGATTACCAGCAGTTATGAAAGCATTTGAAGTAAAACGTATTTTGGATTCTGGTAAGCTACATGTAACCATTACATACGCGAATTATATGAATGAAATTAGAAAGCAAGAGATTCCAATGACCGTCGCAAAAGTCGGTAAGTATATACCGCTTGATTCCTTATTAGATATTAGAATCTTGAATGCTTATGGGAAACGGAAGAATAATAATCAATCATCCATCGCGCTAAAGTTAAGCTATAACGATATTGATTTTTTATTTTTAGGAGATATTGAAGATAAACAAGAGAAAGAAATTGCCAAGAAATTTGATGTCCGATCGGAGATTATAAAAATAGCCCATCACGGCTCCAAAACGAGTAGCTCTAGTAAGTTTTTGGAACATGTTGATCCAGACGTTGCGGTTCTAACCTATAGTAAATACAATGATTTTGGACACCCGGTCAATCGAGTAATTGAAAAGCTATTTGAACTTAATGCTGAAATTTATTCAACAGCTGTCTATGGTGATCTTGTCGTACACACAGATGGAGAGAATTATTTTATTTTCCCACAAAAGACACCATTAAATGGGATATTAGATAGTATTGGTTAATTTATCACACGGAAATGCGCCTGTGTATTTCTGTGTGATTGTTTTGGTAATGGGATATTTATGAAATGAAAATCGTTAAAACGTGTCAGAATGATATGATAGAATAATAGAATAGGCAAGGCAGCAATAGTGCAATAGGACCTAAGAGTAACACATCGTGAAAGGATTGGTTAATATATGAAAAACGTAATGCTTATTTTTGGTATTAGTATAGCTTTATTTATACTAGCAAGCTGTAGCAGCAATTCGAATGAAGAGGGGAAAGCTGATTCCATTGATAAAAGCGCTGGTATTGAATCAACAGATGATGGTTCCAAGGAGGATACAAATCTAGCAACAAGCGAAGTGGAGGAACTAGATGCTGACAAGGACGATTCAACTGTTAACGTCTCTTCGGAAAAGGATACTACTAATACCTCATCCGAAACAACTACCAATCCACTAGCACAGTATTCTAGTGAGCAAATTGAATATGCTCGTGTTTGGCTATTACTTGGTCCAAATCCAGCAATAGATGAATTACATGTTCAACATATTCAAGCTGGATCGCCACTCGATCCAGAAGATGACACCAGTGTGACGTATCCTGAAGATGTGATTCAATTACGTGGTTCGCGCTTAGTAGATGGAATGGTAACATATAGCGGAAATGGTGACGGTACAATTAATGTATATAACGTACCGATTAGCTGGTATGGAGGTTTTCCGTCAGAGGATATTGACAAAGAAAAGGTTCGAGAAGATATGAAGAATATTATCGAACATCCGGAACTAGTTTATGTTGACCCGGGTGACGATGCCAAAATTATAGAATTAATCGAAATGCTAAATGTTCATAACTAAAATAAAACGCAAAGCTTGTGGAGAACTCAATCACTATTCTCCACGAGCTTTTTTTATTTTTTTAAAAAAGGATTGACAATTGAAATGTAAAGTTATATGGTTAGTTACATAAGTAATTAACCAGTAAACTAAGGAGCATGTGAATGAAGAACTCATTGGATGAGAACAAACCAATTTTCCTTCAAATTAAAGAACAACTAGAAGATTCGATTATAAATGACTCCATTAAAGCGGGGGAACGTGTCCCTTCAACTAATGAATTTGCAAGCTTTTACAAGATAAATCCTGCAACAGCTGCAAAAGGGATTAATGAACTTGTTGCCGAAGAGATTCTTATTAAACGGAGGGGAATTGGAATGTTTGTTACGGATAATGCCAAGGAAATCTTGATTGCGAAGCGACGGAAGACTTTTTTTGAACACTATATTCTTCCGTTAAAAGAAGAAGCTAAAAAACTGCAGATTACCGAAGAAGAACTGTTGAAAATGATGGCGAAGGGAGAGAGCATGGATGAAAATTGAAGTAAACGGATTGACAAAGAAATATGGTGACAAATTAGCGCTAGATAATATTTCGTTTAACTTAAACGAACCGAAAATCTATGGATTGCTAGGAAGAAATGGTGCAGGGAAAACAACCTTTATGAATATTTTAGCGGGACATATTTTGGCAACAAGTGGGCAAATACGAATCAATGGGGAAGATCCTTTTGATAATCGAAAACTGACAGAATTAATTTGCCTAATTAAAGAGGGAGGAAACTTTAAACGAGATTTATCTATTAAAAATGTGTTGAAAATTTATGCGTACTTCTATCCTAATTGGGATGAGGCATTAGCACAGGAATTAGTGAAGGAATATAATCTTGATTTGAAGGTAAAAGTGAAGGCTTTATCCAAAGGAATGGAATCGTCACTTGGAATTATTGTTGGCTTGGCGAGTAAAGCACCAATCACGATTTTTGATGAGCCATATATTGGGCTCGATGCAGCTGCTCGTAAGAAGTTCTATGAAATTTTATTAAGGGAATATCAGGAGGAACCACGTATCATCATTTTTTCCACGCATTTAATTGATGAGGTTGGCTTGATGTTTGAAGAAGTTATAATCATTCAAGATGGCAAGCTAGCATTGCAAGAAAACGCAGATACATTGCGAGATAGTGCGATATCAGTATCCGGCACAACCGAACAAGTGGAAGCATTCCTTGAGGATAAAGAGGTTATTATGAAAAAACAGCTTGCTGGCATGATGACTGCCTATATATTTGGTCATGTGGAAGAAGCGAAACAATCCGGTTTAGCGGTTGAAGGTGTTCCAATCCAAGAATTAATGATTTACTTAACAGAGCGGAAGGGGTCTAAATTATGAAAAGACAAGTAAAAGGTCTATTATATTTCTTTGCTACAGACATCAGACATTCAGTCATCGTCTTCTGGTCTATACTCTTATTTGTATTAGCGACTGTCTTGACGCTATCATATTTCCTTTTCACATCAGTTGATAGTAAAATGACATTCGGCTTTCCGTTTCCAATGTATGTGTACTGTTTGATACTTGGGTTTATAACCGTTAAGCAAAGCGTTCCTTTCGCGATAAAAATGGGGGCAACGAGAAAGAGTTTGTTTGTATCGTTGGGTATCTTTTTCTTCATCATGGCTGTTGCCAAATCGATTATTGCCAACACCCTTCAGGAAATCGTGCAGGTCATTATGGATAAAACGAATTTTGATGCTTTTATGTTTTTGCATCCTGCGATGTTGGTCGAAAATAATTGGCTAAATCGAGTACTATTTGATAGTGCTATCATGTTTTTCCTATTTATGTTTATGTTTGTTATTGGCTTAATCTTTTACAAATATGGTGTATTAGGTGGCGCTTCGGTAGCTGGGGTTCTGGCAATTCTATTATTAATTGCACTAGCAAAAGGTTGGGTTATCGACTTTGTAACGGATTTAATTCGAAATATTGATATGGGATTCGTTGGGCAGTTGGCTGGTCTAGGATTGCTACTATTTCTTATCTCGTATAGTTTTATTAGAAGAATTACAATTGAAAAGAGAAGATAAAAAAGAAAAGCCTGAGACATAAGTAAAATGAAAAGATAAAAATTACGAACAGTGTACTAATTCAGCGGAGTATATTCCCGAAGTGGGTAATACGCGCAAATTCGGATTTTATCTTGTCAAAAGTACTTATGTTCCAGGCTCTTTCTTTTAGATGCCTAATAAAAACGGTAGTCCTATTGCTAACAAAATGATGCCTAGGAATAATATCCATGCTAATGGTCGAGCGAAGTTTATCGTCCAACCAACACCAAAACGCTTTTCTAAAAAGAGTGCAGGGTCCTGTTTATTAAAATAGAACTGACCGAGCTTCCAGTATTGATCATCATCACGATCAATAATCTCACCATGAGTACCATTTGCCAATTTGACACGACTTCCGCCTTGCCCGGTCGTAATGGATAAAATAATTACACCAGCAACGATAACTACGGTAAAGAGAAGTGGAACAATGGTAATCCATTTTGTATCAATCGGGAAAATAAATGTCACTTGAGCAAAAGATAAGAGTAATGTTAGTGCAATTCCTGCTAGGATAAGGAATAACGACCATCTTCTTCTAAAAATTACGTTCTGTTGCATCGATTCGGTTGGTTTTTCCGCGTTAATTTGTTGCTTCGCTTTTGCAATTATCGTGTTAGAAAGCATGAATACGAGGGTTAAATATACCTGTACAATCGGCATCATCAAAAGAGAACGATACGATTTATCTGCCCAGTTGGTAACATCCCCTTCAAGGTTATATTGCATTGGAATTTGATCTGGTATTTTATCATAATGCATAAAGGTGAAGAAAACCGTCGTGAAGGTAATGAGAAATGACAAGCCAAACCAAAGATTGGAATATGTTAATTTTTGGTTTCTAAATTCAGTATCTACATAAACCTGTTGCTGCTTTTCTTTACCCCATTTTTCCGTTTTCTTTAATCGTTTCATCACCCGGTGGAAATAAAGGTAGATGAAAAATGTAACGAGCACATACAGGAAGATCAGTATGCTGAAGTAAATACTAAAGGTTTCTTCATTCATATCAGTTAGTGAGCGTAACCACACTAGGACAGCCACCACGACTATACTTGCTACTCCTGAAGCAACTACATACTGTTTCCGCATTTTTTTCAACGAATCGGTATGGTAAATTGCTTCTGGAATCGATACCCCGAAGCTTTCCGTTCGTCTCGTCCAATATGGTATAAACATCGTTGCGATAAAAGCAGGAACCAAAATAACCACTAATAACAGTATCATAAGTCCATTCATTTGCTTATCCCCCTAAAACGTTTTATAAATTTCAGAACAAATTTTTAAAAAATCATCCTCCGTCACTTCTCGACAAATTGATTCAGCGATGAGAGGCTTAAGATTTCTTCTAAGTTGATCTATATACATGTCATCTGCTTTCGGGATGCCATCTGGATTAATCACGACACCTTTTTGGCGATGGATTAAAATGAATTCATCCTGCTTTAATAGTTGATAAGCCTTATTCACAGTGTGAAGATTGATGCCAATATCAGAAGCAAGTGACCGGACAGACGGTAATCCTTCTCCGGGCTTAAGTTCCTTCTTGGCAATCCCTTCAATAATTCGATCAACTAATTGCTGGTAAATGGGTTCTTTAGACTCGAAATCTAAATTTATAAGCACATTACCACACCTCCTTTCAGTTATATCTGTTATAGTTATAGTATAACAGATATAACTAAATGTCAATTAGAATAGATATGTAAACTTATGCACATGGTTATCCACATGTAAAAAAGAAGTAAACAAGGTTTTTATGAAAATGTCCACACTATCCACAATTTGTTAAGAGATTTGTTCACAATTTATTGTGGATAAAGGTAAGCTCAAACAGTACGTTTCCGAAATGTTGTCCACAAACGAACAGGGGCATTGTGGATAAATTAAAAAAGACCGAAGCATTTAGCTTCGATCTCCTCGTTCACGCGCAGCGCGATCTGCCCGTTTGAATTCTCTTCCGTATAATACCTCTTGGGTTTTGGATAAAAATTTATCCCTGGATTCTTGCTTCGATTTAGCCATCAAGTTATCCCTCGCTTTTTAAGGCTTAGGATAACCAAATCAGAGATTTTTATACCATTTTACACAACTTCATGATCCGGATTTGCTTCCAAGTTAGCAAATTGCTGATACGAAATATAATGTTCTCTGGAAATCGCAAATATATCATAAATATCCTCTTGCTGATTTACTTTTTGGTAGACTTCGGGATAAATGGTGTTACCAAGTGCAACGTAAGGGAGTTTAAGAACGGCTTTTGTGGACCTAATGTTGGTTTTTCTGACTTTCATGAAGATCGTTTCAATGTCATGGTCAAAAAATAACTCATCAAAAAACTGTTCTTTTGCTAGTCGGTTATACCCTTTCCCAAAATAAGGCTGGCCAATCCAGGTTGCCAAAAAACCGTGATTATTCTCGATATCGAATAAATTAATGGTACCAATTGGCTGTTGATATTCATCTACTATCGTCCTGGAGATTAACTCCCCGTGTTCTTCTGCTTCCATCGTCTTCTTCGTAATGAAGTAAAATTCATCACATGTTGCTGCCTTGTGTCTTACGTACGGAAATACTTCTGGGTGTGACATCAGTTCATATAATACTGGCACCTCATATAAATCACGCTTTTTCAGCATAAAAAAACCCTCCTCATCCTGAGCAGGGGGTATCCAAATAAAACTAGGAATCTAGTATGGAAGCCCACCCGCGAATTTTTAGTTAACGTTCAACAAAAATTCGGGGTGGGAATCGAACCCACTAGAACCAGATAAACTGGTGGCGCACCATTTGCCTTCCCTATTATATTTTGAAATGTCGATTTGTAACAATACATATAATACTATGATTTACACCAAAATGGAACAACTTTTTTTACAAAAATATCGACAAAAAATGTAAATTTTTATTTACAGCGCTAAATCGTTGAAAGAGAGCCTTTTTCAGGCGGAATTTGCTGCCGTTTTCTGTTGATTTGTTATGCTTTTTTCGTGTCATGATTTTGGTGCTAAATAGCGTGTGTTAACCAATGTCATTCGCAACTAAAAAAATCATCAAAATCTACTTATGACTATTAAACATGTTATGATGGAATAAAAGGGGTGGGAGAATTGCCAACTAAAATTAGCCGCATAACAACACAGAAAAAAAGCAAGCAGCGATACAATATTTATCTGGCTGAAGCTACTGGTGAAACGTATGGTTTTAGTGTTGATGAAGCGATCCTGTTGGAATTCGGACTCCGAAAAGGACTAGAATTGGACGACGCCACTGTAAACGATCTGATTCGGAAGGATACCATACAAAAATCCTATCTGCTAGCCATCAATTATTTAAGTTATCGAATGCGATCGATGAAAGAAATACATGATTATTTACGGCAAAAGGAAGTAGAGCCTGAACATATTGATAATATCATCGAGCGTTTGACAAATGAGGGACTGTTAAATGATAAAGAATTTGCTAAGGCGTTTACATCAACTAGAATGAACACAAACTCAAAAGGACCACTGCTAGTAAAGCGCGAACTGATAGAAAAGGGTATTCCGCAAGCAGTTGCACAAAGTGCCATTACAATATATAGCTATGAAACGCAATTTGAAAAAGCAATGAAATGGGCAACTAAAAAACTGGGCTCCAGTAAAAAGGATTCCTTTCAAAAACAACTGCAGCAGCTGCGCTTGACATTAATGCAAAAAGGTTTTACACCAGATGTCATCACCGATGTGCTTATGACTATTCAAGATGAAAAGGATGACACGTCTGAATGGGAAGCACTACAACATCACGGTGAAAAGCTACTAAGAAAGCATGAGAATAAAAAAGCCGGCTATGAATTAAAGATGAAAGTCAAAGAAGGTTTATATCGTAAAGGATTTTCAATGGAGTTGATTAGTAAGTTTATTGATGAGATGGAGTAAGGTTATCGGTCGATTTTGCGGGATATCGCTCGAAGTGGGGAGAACATCGCTTGAATTGGCGGGATATCGCTCGAAGTGGGGAGAACATCGCTTGAATTGGCGGGATATCGCTCGAAGTGGGGAGAACATCGCTTTAAATAGCGAGATATCGCTCGAACCCCTGAAATATCGCCCGAACCAGCAAAACATCGCCCGAACCAGTGAAACAGCTTTTCATTCACCAATACAATTGCTAAAATGGAATCAGAGCTTAGGGGGAACGCATATGAATTATCGTTATAGTGATTTATCAGTTGAGCAACTACGTATGGAAATTGGTAAGTTAAAGGAACAAGCACAGAAAGCGGAGCAATTAGGGAATGTTAGTGAAGTTGCCGTTTATGAAAGAAAAATGCAGGTTGCATTATCTTATACATTAAACCCTGGCGATTATGAGGCAGAAGCGACATATGAACTTCGAAATGATCCAGGCCATCGGTTCAAAATTAACTATATAAACGGTGTATTTGCTTGGGGACATCGCGTTAATTTGCTTGATGAAGTGTATGAAAAAGAAGAAGCGATACCTATCTCATTATTAAGCAAAAAAATAATGAATTAGAAAAAACAGCAGGCCGAGTAACCTGCTGTTTTAAATTGGATTGTCTCCAATATATAGCTTGTTTTGGAGCTTGTGCTCAGAAAATATCCATCCGGTATACGAGCTAATTATCTCATGCTCCTCATTAATCTGTACCACAGCGACAAATGGATAATATGTTCTAGAGCGGTAACGCAAATCAATAAAACGAACTTCTGTATAGTCATCAAACTGATTGATTTCCCAACGGTAAACCGGTGAAAAAGATAGAAAAGCTGAGATGTTTTTATCTGTTTTGGCAATGTCGATAATGTTAGATTCCGGTAATGGTACTTTATCGAATTCATCCACAATTTCAATATGACCATTCTCAACTGTTCCCACATAGAACTTTGTTGGCGTTGTAACTGCGACTCTCCAGTAATTTTGTTTCACGGTCGGTGATGTGGCTACCTCTGTAGCATCTGGTATTGTTTCATGGATTTTTTTAACAATTTCTTTTTTATCCAGATAGCGCTTGATGTAATATAATAGAATCACTGTGTACAGAATCAACCACGTAATCCCAGGTTCAGCACCAAGCAACCAGGCACCAATTCCAGCTAGATGAAGAGTGAAAATATATGGATCAAATGTGTTAATAAACCCATGTGCGACCCATTTGTTCGTAAAGGGTCGGTATGCTTGAGTACCATACGCATTAAAAATATCAACAAATACATGGACCACCACAGCAAGAAATGTCCAAGCCCATAGGTGTGTGAAATCAACCTGTGGAACAAAAAGATGGATGAGACTAGCGATTAGTAATCCCCATATAATCACAGCAGGAAGCGAATGAGTTACTCCGCGATGATGTCTAATATAGGTTGCATTATTTCGTAGTTTTAAAACAGTATCAAAATCAGGTGCATGAGAGCCGATTATTGTACCAGCAAAAATAGCGTTAAATAGTACAGGATCATTGCTAACTACTGGGTCAAGCGTTGACAATCCAGCAATAGCAATCCCCATAACAATATGGGTTCCAGTATCCATTAAAAAAATTCCCCCTTAACGAGACAGGTTGGATTATAAAAATAATAGTCGTTTTAGGCGACATTAATTACATAATTTATTGTTTTTTTAGTGTACCATAAAGGAAGTGTTAATATGTCAGTTCAAGAAAGAACGTTACAAAATTTTAATATTTCGCAGTTTCAGGTAGATCTATTGTCCTGGTATGCGGCAAATAAACGTGACCTACCATGGAGAAGGGATCAAGATCCATATAAAATATGGGTATCAGAGATCATGCTTCAACAGACAAAGGTCGATACCGTTATTCCATATTTCTATAACTTCCTTGAAAAGTTTCCAACAGTTTATGATTTAGCGCAAGCAGAGGAACAAGAAGTATTAAAAGCATGGGAAGGTCTAGGCTACTATTCAAGAGCACGTAATTTACAGCATGCTGTCAAGGAAGTTGTGGAACAATACGGGGGTCAGGTTCCTGACAAACCGAAAGAGCTGGAGAAATTAAAAGGAATCGGATCTTATACAAAAGGTGCCATTCTATCCATTGCCTATAATCAACCAGAACCAGCTGTTGATGGTAATGTGATGCGGGTATTTTCTCGACTTTTAAATATAGAAGACGATATTGCCCAACCAAAAACGAAGAAAGTATTTGAGGCCGTTACGAGCGAAGTAATTTCTCAAGAAGATCCATCATCCTTTAATCAGGCGATCATGGATTTAGGTGCAACAATTTGTACACCGAAATCACCAGCCTGTGCGCTCTGCCCGGTTCAAGCCCATTGCCAAGCATATAAACTGGGCGTGGAGGAACAATTACCAATCAAAACAAAGGCAAAGAAAAATAAGACTCTTCCATATGTTGCCTTACTCATTCGCGATGATGAAGGTAACATTGTCATAGAACAACGGTCTGAAGATGGACTGCTGGCGAATTTATGGCAGTTTCCCATGGTATCCATTCAAGAGTTGGATTTAGAACATGTGGAAAATTGGTTTTATGCCCATTATGACATGCGAATTCAATTAGGTGAGAGACAAGGGAACTTAAAACATGTCTTTTCACACCTAACCTGGCAGTTGGAAATTTATGAAGCAACATTAGTAGAAAATCGATCTGAGTCAGCTACTATAAGGTTGGTAACAGATGAGGAATTAGTGACCTATCCATTTCCGGTTTCCCATCAAAAAATGATGCACTATTTATAATATCTCTCGTATGTTTTTTTCCAAAAAATGCTAAAATATCATTCCGAAATATGGTGGATAACATTAGCTTAACTGGAGAAAGTAATTACTGCGGAGGTGATATTGATGGCTAAAAATCCTAACAAATCTGCTTCAGGTACGAATGTACAACAAGTAAAACAACAAAATGCGAAAGCAGCTCAAGGTCAAGGGCAATTCGGTACTGAATTCTCTTCTGAGACAAATGCTCAAGAAGTGAAGAAGCAAAATCAAAAATCTCAGCAAAACAAAAAATAAACAACCTACCCTCGAATTTTTTAGACAAAAAGAGCTTCCATTCTCCCGGAAGCTCTTTTTGCATGCCTGATTGTAATTAGACAGTTTAGTAGTCATCCTATCTCTTGTAGAAATTTTCCCTTCATCATCGTACCAGAAAGCAGCAATCACTTGCGAAATGCTTTATCTTTTAATTTTTACCCTTTATAATAGAGGGAAAATAGTTGGAAATCCTTGTCGGTTTTTGATGGGAAGGAAGATTAGATGGTTGCTCCGGATGCTGGATCAAATATTCAAATACAAAGCTATAAACACAATGGAAGTTTACACCGCGTGTGGGAAAGTAGCATTGTGTTGAAAGGAACAGAACTTACTGTAATCGGGGCTAATGACAAGACGCAAGTAATAGAGAGTGATGGTAGAACTTGGATTACACGAGAGCCGGCAATATGTTATTTTCATTCCAAGCATTGGTTCAATATTATAGGGATGCTTCGGGATGATGGTATACACTATTACTGCAACATAAGCTCCCCATTTGTGTATGAAGATAACACCATTAAATACATTGACTATGATCTTGACTTGAAGGTGTACCCGGATATGACATTTGATTTATTAGATGAAGATGAGTATGAAATTCATCGGAAATTAATGAATTACCCAGATGTGTTAGATCGAATCTTATATAATAATATAGCTGATTTACAGCACTGGGTACAACAACGAAAAGGCCCGTTCTCACCTGGTTTTATTGATCAGTGGTATGAGCGATTTCTTACCTATCGATTTTAATCGAGCAGCACTAATAATATGGTAACCTTGTTACAATAGTAGCAAGGCTTTTCTACTTTATAAGCAATAAAAAACAGAATAGAAAGTGGATGTGTATGAGTAGTATTAAGCAATATATGCAATATGTAAAACCATATAAATGGAAAATAGTATGGACGATTCTTATTGGAATTGTTAAGTTTGCAATTCCGTTATTAATCCCGCTTATCTTAAAGTATGTCATCGATGACATCATCGGACACGATACGTGGAATGCCGAGGAAAAATTAAATCATTTATTTTGGATCATGGGTGGATCATTTATTGTTTTCTTAGTTTTACGTCCACCAATTGAATACGTTCGACAATACTTAGCACAATGGGTAGGGAATAAAATCCTGTATGACATAAGGGATAGACTGTTCGATCATATGCAAAAGTTAAGTCTTCGCTTCTATGCTCAGACAAAAACCGGGGAAATTATTTCCCGGGTAATAAATGATGTCGAACAAACGAAGAATTTCGTGATGACAGGATTAATGAATGTTTGGTTAGATTTAATTACGATTTTAATTGCAATTGGAATTATGCTAACAATGGATGTTTGGCTAACGATTGTAGCTATTATTCTATTTCCGTTCTTTGGATTTTCGATTAAGTTTTTTTACGGGAGATTGCGTGAGTTAACCAAGCAGCGCTCACAGGCTTTAGCCGAAGTGCAAGGTCATTTACATGAGCGTGTCCAAGGTGTTCCAGTTACACGAAGCTTTGCTTTAGAGGATTATGAACAAGAACAATTTGATATGCGTAATAAGAACTTTTGGAATAAATCATTAGATCATACAACATGGAATGCTAAAACGTTCGCAGTAACCAATACAATTACTGATTTGGCACCGTTACTAGTTATCGCATTTGCCGGTTATCAAGTCATTACTGAGCAACTGACACTCGGAACGATGGTTGCCTTTGTTGCTTATTTGGAACGAGTATATAGTCCATTACGACGATTAATTAACTCATCTACCGTGTTAATTCAGTCTATCGCATCGATTGATCGTGTATTTGAATTTATGAATGAATCCTATGATATCGTTGATCGACCAGATGCAAAAGACGCCGGGCGGGTGAAGGGTGCAATTGATTTTGACCATGTATCGTTTCAATATGATGATGACGAGACAGCAGTACTGAAAGATGTTGATTTACAAGTAGCGCAAGGGGAAACAATCGCCTTTGTTGGTATGAGTGGTGGAGGTAAATCAACATTGATTAGCTTGATACCACGTTTTTACGATGTGACAGGGGGAGCTATAAAGGTTGACGGAACAGATATACGAGACTTTAAGGCACGTTCCCTTCGAAATAACATTGGCATGGTACAACAGGATAACATTTTATTTAGTGACTCAGTAGCAGTAAATATTCGTATGGGTAATCCTGATGCAACGGATAAAGAAGTGATACAAGCAGCTAAAGCAGCTAACGCACATGACTTTATCATGGAACTACCACAGGGATATGATACACTAGTAGGAGAGCGCGGGGTAAAACTTTCTGGAGGACAAAAGCAGCGTATTGCAATTGCGCGGGTCTTCTTGAAAAACCCACCAATCTTAATTTTTGATGAGGCAACATCTGCCTTGGATTTAGAAAGTGAACATATGATTCAGGAAGCGGTTGAAAAACTAGCTTCTGACCGTACAACATTTATCGTGGCCCATCGACTTGCGACCATTACACATGCGGACCGAATCGTGGTAATTGAGAACGGTGAAATTACCGAAATTGGTTCTCATGCGGAGTTAATGGAGAAAAAAGGAAGCTATTATAACTTATATCAGGTTCAGCATTTAGATGACTGATTTCCATATACTGGTTGGGAACTTTTTAACTAGTTAACACGTATTAACTAGTAGGAATTGAGAGGAGGTGAATACAGATGCTACTTGAATTTATATCCGAATTGTTTAGTGATTTTTCACCGATTTACATTTATTTAAGTGTGTTATTTTCCATGATACTTGCACTGCAGATTGTTCCATTTGTCACAGATAGTTTAATGAAACATAGGAAGCTATCCAAAGCGGAACTACATGCTAGAGCCTGTAATACGATTCATTTACAAGAGCCGAAGCCGATGCAAGCAGAAGAGAGAAATTGGCTTGTGAGAAAAACAAAACGAATCGAAGCACCAGATGATGAATCAGATAGTGAATCCTTCTTGTTTCAAACAACATTGAAAAAACAAGGAGGAGCACAATGGAACATCGATCTGTATTCACATTCTTTCGGAAATATAGTTTTATAGGGATTTTAGTACTCCTATTATTCTTAGCTGGGTGTCAGGCATCACCAGACGGTGCAGCCGAATCATCAGGGTGGTTTAATCATTATTTTGTTGGAAGCTTTTCTAGTTTGATTAAGAGTGTAGCTACATTCTTTCATGGCAATTATGGGTTATCAATCGTAATTATCACACTTGCCATACGCTTAGTTATTATGCCGTTCATGTTAAAACAAACGAAGAGTAGCTTGCACATGCAGGATAAAATGAAGGTTTTAAAGCCCGAAATGGATGAAATTCAGCAGAAGTATAAGAATAAAAAAGATCCAGAATCTCAGCGGAAAATGCAACAAGAATTAATGCAGCTATATCAAAAACATAATTTTAATCCACTTGCATCACTTGGTGGCTGTTTACCAATGCTAATTCAATTTCCATTTATTATTGGATTCTATTATGCGATTAGAAGCACACCAGAAATTGCGACCCATTCATTTTTGTGGTTTGACCTTGGAGGAACCGATTATATACTGATTGCACTAGCGGTGTTCGTTTACTTCTTGCAATATAAGGTGTCACAAATTGGACTAGATCCAAAAATGAAAAAACAAATGGCTATCATTGGACTCTTGTCTCCAATTATGATCGGATTTGTCTCCTTAAATACAATTGCTGCACTGCCATTATATTGGACAGTTGGTGGATTGTTTATGGTCGTACAAACATTGATTTCAAAAAGGATTTATGTGGCCCATAAGAGGAAGATGGAGCTTGAGAGTACAAGTGGAGAATAAATAAATCTATATTACTAAAAAGGAGCCTGGAAATTTATCCAAGCTCCTTTTCTATAGTTAGAATGAAGGACGTTATTCAGCTTTTTTATACTCTCTATAAACAAAACGCACATAAAAGAAAAGTGGAATTAAGAGAAGTAGAGCAAGCAAAATACTTTTGAATGGGGTAGGCTCACCTAACGCAAACTCAAATACAGCAGCCAATGAAGGTACTCCAAGCAGATCTATAAATACTGGAATAACTAAAAAACCGATAAAAATCCCTAATAACGCCGAAAAAATAATTTTTCTTTTATTCATTCGATTTCTCCTTGGTTGTGCAGTTTATTATATCTATATGGTAACATACTTTTCCAATCATCCATTGAAATTTCAGAATGAATAAATAATTTATTGCGGTAAAAAGGAGGATTTTTCCATTTTATGACGAAATACATAAAGAAGAAGGGGCGGTAAGTGTGATGAGTACAATATATAGTTTGATAGAGGGAGCTAATAACTAACACATAAAGGTGGAGATCGGTATAAAAATTGCAATGGTTGACGTAACAGTATCAAAAGAAAATCATGATTATAATGAGCGGGAACAGAAAATTTTTGAGGTGCTTATGCTTAATTTAGCATCGCATGCAAATGGTCAGACAGTAAAAATCGGTATGGCAATGAATCCTTTAAAAAAATCAGCAAGTGATTTATTTGCTTCGCAATTTGCCTGGCAAACATCGATAGAAAATGAAGTATACGAGGAATTCGTTGAAGGAGTTAAAAGACGATACCAAGTAGCATTTAAAATGTGTGATTTGGAAGATGTTATGATTAAATTCCAAGAGAATTCTTATTTGGTAAAAGAATAATTTGAGTACATGTTTAAAGATGAAGGAGCGTGGAGTTACCCCCACGCTCCTTCATTATTTACTTTAGTTACTCATTTCTCGAAATGCATTGCCAACGGCTTCAATTGTCTCGTCAATATCAGCCTCGGTATGCTCGGTGGTAATAAACCAAGCTTCATATTTAGATGGGGCAAGATTAATACCTTGGTTCAGCATTAGTTTGAAGAACTTCCCAAACGCTTCGCCATCACTTGCTTCTGCTTGAGCATAGTTCGTAACTTCTTGATCACTTCCGAAGAATACTGTTAATGCACCACGTAGGCGATTAATCGAAATCGTCACACCGTGTTCAGCAGCTTTTTCTAAAATCCCCTTTTCTAAACGGGCACCAAGCTGATCCAGTTTTTCATAAACCCCTTCTTGTTTCAGTACTTCTAAACAAGCAATTCCTGATGCCATTGATGCTGGGTTCCCAGCCATTGTTCCTGCTTGGTAGGCAGGTCCAAGTGGGGCAACCTGCTCCATGATATCCTTGCGACCACCGTAAGCGCCAATCGGTAAACCACCACCAATGATTTTACCCATTGCGGTCATGTCTGGCTCAATTCCATACACTTGTTGAGCACTACCATAAGTGAAGCGGAATGCAGTAATAACCTCATCATAAATGACTAATGCTCCGACCTTATGTGTCATTTCATTCACCGCTTGTAGGAAGCCTGCATGTGGTTCCACAATTCCGAAATTCCCAACGATAGGTTCTACTAATACACAAGCAACTTGATCGCCCCATGTATCCAATGCATGTTGATAAGCATCCAAATCATTAAATGGAACAGTGATAACGTCCTCAGCTACAGACTTCGGAATCCCCGCTGAATCTGGCGTCCCAAGAGTAGAAGGGCCAGAGCCAGCTTGAACTAACACAGCATCAAAATGACCATGATAGCTACCGGCAAATTTAATTACCTTTGTACGGTTTGTAAATGCTCTAGCTACACGGATTGTCGTCATCACGGCTTCGGTACCAGAGTTAGTAAAACGTACTTTTTCTAATGAAGGAATTGCTTCCTTTAACATTTTGGCAAATGTGTTTTCTAATGGTGTTGGTGTACCATATAACACACCATTTTGTGCAGCGTTTGAAATTGCTTCGGTAATGTGTGGGTGTGCGTGGCCCGTGATAATTGGTCCGTATGCCGCTAAATAATCGATGTATTTATTTCCATCTACATCCCAGAAATAAGCACCTTTTGCACGTTCCATGTACACAGGTGATCCACCGCCGACTGCCTTATATGCTCGAGATGGCGAGTTAACACCACCGACAATATGTTTTTGCGCTTCTTCATGCAAGCGCTCTGATTGAGTAAAATTCATGATATCCTCCTATGTAAAGACGAATTAAGTCTAGTTAGTACGTCATCTATTTTAACGCAAGCAGCCAGTAAAATAAATGACAAGCCCTCGGGAGGCGTCACATAGATTAGAATAAAAGGAAGTTTAGGGGAAGATTAGATGAGTCTGATTACGTGGATGTTAATTGCTGCGGTATGTTATGTGATTTCTAGAAGTGTTTATGGATTTATTCAAGGAAAGCGAAAATTTTTAGGGGTGGAGATGCGCGAGAGAATGTTTTCAACAGAGTTATTTTATACCTTAATTATTACCTATACGATTGTCATAATTGGGTTTGGATTAATCTATTTTATTCTATCCTTCGAAGGAATCCTTCTCGTCGAGGGTGGGGAACTGCGACAGGTGAGTGCCATTGGGTCTATGATTCATTCTCTTTATTTCAGTGGTGCTACGATGCTGACGATTGGGTATGGTGATATTACACCGATTGGATTTGGTAGACTATTAGCATTAATTGAGGCGCTAATTGGCTATGTTCTTCCAACTGCCTTTGTCCTTCGACTCGTACAAACGAATCAGGAGCGGGCACGGGATTAGCCATATCCAGGGGGAAAATGCTATAGTGAAAGGGAACAACATGGATGGAGGTATTCAAAATGAGTTTAGAAGTTGGACAATTAGCACCTGCCTTTACCCTTCCGAATCAGGATGGTAAGGCTATTAATCTAGCAGATTTTAAAGGTAAGCATGTCGTGTTATATTTTTATCCGAAAGATATGACACCAGGATGTACAACAGAAGCATGTGATTTCCGAGATAAGCATGAAAGCTTTGGTGAACTAGACGCAGTGATTGTTGGCGTGAGCCCAGACCCAGTAAAAGATCACCAAAAATTTATTGATAAACATGATTTACCGTTCTTGCTGTTAGCTGACGAAAATCATGAAGTAGCAGATGAATACGGAGTGTGGAAGCTGAAGAAGAACTTCGGTAAAGAGTATTATGGTATTGAACGTTCAACGTTTATCATTGATAAAGAAGGTATCCTACGAAAAGAATTCCGTAAAGTGTCAGTTGAAGGACATGTTGAGGATGCACTGAATTATATTAAAGAGAACTTAGCCTAAAGAAGAATGACTCCTTTCATTGGGGGCAGTTTTCACCGATAGGACAGTATAATACTTGTTCTCACACGTATAAGAAAAACTCGCAATCGCTAAAAGATAATCGATTGCGAGTTTTTCTATATTTTTTTCATGACATTGTTATATACACCTCATCTCGTGAATAAGATGAACTAGTTATAGTTGTACAACTACAAAAATGAGGTGTGTATTGTGGGAATGCTAGATTCTGCTAAAACAAGATCAACCTACTTCATCCATATTAACTTGTATTTTTTCTTCAAACGACTGCTAGACATTATAATTAGCGCCACACTCTTTCTATTACTCTCACCGCTGTTTCTCATAATCTGTTATCGGCTTTTTAAAAAGGAAGGAAAACCTATTCTTCATCGAGAGCTTCGTGTCGGAAAAAACAATCGAACATTTACGATGTATTCTTTTCGGACGATGACAACTCCGTCTAAGGTAATCCGTGCATTACCCCCATATCCATTTCCGAGCTCGTGGGAAAAAGGGGTTCCAAACTACTTCAAGATTACACGTGATAAATATATTACCTATACAGAAACTGGATTATGGTTACAGAAGTATCATCTCGATAAGATTCCACAATTAATTAATGTATTAAAAGGCGATATGAGCTTAATTGGACCATGTCCTGAAATTCCAGAAATCGCGGATTACTATAATCGCTATCAGGCGAGGCGCTTACGGGTAAGACCAGGTATGACAGGTTATGCACAAATCAACGGTGCGACCAATGATAATCACGGGAAGAAAATAACGTATGACCTATACTACACGCAGTATTGCTCTTATATGCTCGACGTTAAAATCTTGTATCAGAGCTTGCGACAGGTCATACGAAATATAAATAACGAATTACTAACTTAGGTGCCTTGCACCTCTTTTTATTTTAGCGAAAACTTCTTGGGGTGCGAGACACACCTTAGGTAGCGTATAATGGGGGTAGAATTATCAAAGGGGGTATTTTTTTGGTTATACTATTTTCTGCGAAGGTAGCTGAGAAGCATCAACAGGTATTAGAAGGGGCATATCCGAAAGTGCAGTTTCACTTTTGTGAAGGAACTTTAGAAGCATCAGAATATCTAAATAAGGCTACGGTGTACGTTACATATGGTGATGATGTGGATGAGGAATTGATTAATCAGGCGCCGAATTTACAATGGATATCGGTCTTATCTGCAGGAGTTGAGCGCTTACCATTTGAGTTGATCAAGGAAAGAGGAATTCGTGTCACCAATTCACGTGGTATTCATAAGGTGCAAATGGCTGAATATACGATTTCGATGTTATTACAGGTATATCGCCAGGAAAAATATTTGATGAAAAATGAACAGCAGAACAGCTGGGACAAGAGCTTACGCATGAAGGAAATTACAGGGCAGACAATGGTTGTATTAGGTACAGGAGCAATTGGACAGGAGATTGCTAGACTTGCGAAGGCGTTTCGAATGAAGACAATCGGTGTATCTAGAAGTGGTCGTGCTGTAGAATTCTTTGATGAAACACATACAATCGCTAATCTGAAGGAAGTATTACCAGAAGCGGATTTCCTTGTGTCGGTCTTACCTAGTACGAGCGAAACAAAATATTTGCTAACCGAAGAGCATTTTACCTTTATGAAAAATAGTGCTGTATTCTTGAATATTGGCCGCGGAGATTTAGTGGCAAGCGAAACACTTTTAAAAGCAATCAAAGAAGGGCAACTAGCACATGTTGTTTTAGATGTGTTTGAAGAAGAACCATTACCAGCAGATCACCCATTTTGGCAGGAAGAACAGGTTACAATTACACCACATATATCAGGACAGTCACCGAATTACATGGTTCGTGCCTTAGCGATTTTTCAAGACAACCTAGACAAATTAATCAGCGGAGACCAAGATTTTATTAATTTAATTGATCCAACTAGGGGGTATTAGAAATGAGAATTTATACACGATCTGGGGACAAAGGGACAACGTCTCTTGTTTATGGAAAACGAGTGCCTAAAAATGATTTACGAGTAGAAGCCTATGGAACATGTGATGAAGCAAATTCGATGATCGGTTTAGCATCGAGCTTTTTAGAGCAGGAAACATGGGAAGGGAAAGAGGATTTTCTAGATCAAATGCATCGCGTTCAAACGATTCTATTTCATGTTGGTGCAGAATTGGCGACTCCGAGCGACAAGGAAGTGGCATGGAAGCTAACCCAATCACACATCCAAGAATTGGAAAACCAAATCGATAAATGGGATGAACAGCTAGCGCCATTAAAGAACTTTATATTGCCATCGGGGAACCCGGTATCGAGTGCCTTGCATGTTGCGAGAACTGTAACACGTAGAGCTGAGCGCCTAGCAGTTGGTTTAGGGGAAGAATTACAGAACCAGCTAGTCGTTTCTTATTTAAATCGATTATCCGATTTCTTATTCGTCGCAGCGCGCTATGCCAATAAAGCGCTAGATGGAAAGGAACTTCCACTTCATACAGACATTTAAGCTAGTACTACCTGATAGTAGATAAGGTTATAATATTTAGCGCGTTACAATATACTAATATTGACAAAATTCCACGGGTAAGCGTACACTAATTATAAAGATTATAATCTAATAATCGTATTGGTCTTGAACTAAATCATGAAAGCGAGGTGCATGACGTGTCTGAAAAAAGACTTCAAAAAGCGATCGATACATTAAAAGAGTCAGGTGTCCGAATTACACCACAGCGTCATGCGGTGCTTGATTATCTTCTAAATTCAATGATTCACCCAACAGCTGATGATATTTATAAAGCGCTCGAGGGCAAATTCCCTAATATGAGTGTAGCAACTGTTTATAATAATTTACGCGTACTACGTGAGATTGGATTAGTTCGTGAATTAACCTATGGTGACTCATCCAGCCGATTTGAATGCAATTTGACCGAGCATTATCATATTATTTGCCAGTCTTGCGGAAAAATTGTGGATTTCCATTATCCATCCTTGGATGAAGTAGAATCCTTAGCGGAAAAGGTGACTGGATTTGAAGTAAGTCATCATCGAATGGAAGTTTACGGTACATGTGAAGAATGTCAGCAGCATGAAACACAAAAACATTAATCAAGTAAGCCCTATTGCAGTAAATGCAGTAGGGCTATTTTTATGGGGAAGGGATTATTCAAGCTTTACTTCAACCCATTCCTTCACACTATTAATAAACCAGATCCCAGAACATGCCGGTAATTCTTCGACCTTAATGACTCGTTCTGTAATTCGGCCTTCTTCGAGTAACGACTCGCGATACGTTCCTGCAAGAAGCCCACAAGCAACTGGTGGAGTATAGAAGGCACCAGCTATTTCTACCACCACATTCCCCTTCGTAAATTCGGTCAGCTCATTCTTCTCATTCCATAATAAAACGTCAAACACATCAGGAAACGCCTTGCGTGCATTCTCATAAAGAACACGATTAGTAGTCTTGTGATAAAGAAAAATGGAGGAACTGTTAATCGGTTGCTTGGCTAACGCTACTTTTGCACCATCAAGCGTTTCACTAGTTTCATGTAATACTTCTACATGTAGTGTTCCGTTTTTACTTAATAAGACGCGAACCTTCCATTTCCCGCCTGGATGTTGCTTGCTTATGTCAGTAAGCTGCTGGGTGAGGGAATTACGATCAAATGGAAAATCAAAATATGAAGCGGAACGTTCTAAGCGATTCATGTGATTTTCTATCACAAGATATTGTCCGCTAGATAGCGCAATTGTCTCTAATAGCTTAAAATCCTGCTGCTTATTCGTTAGTACTTTCGCCTTCGTTAATACCTCTTCATATTCCTCGGTCTCATCAGAGTCCCACGTTATCCCACCACCAACGCCATATGTAGCTTTGCCAAGACTATCAATTGAAACGGTACGAATGGGAACATTGAATATCGCTTCATTCTCTGGGGTGATATAGCCAATCGCTCCACAGTATACATTGCGAGGGCTAGTTTCAAGCTCATTAATAATGTTCATCGTACTAATCTTCGGTGCCCCGGTAATCGAACCGCATGGAAAAAGCGCCTTAAAGATATCCGGAATAGTCTTCGCGGCATCAATTTCCGCAGTAACAGTTGAAGTCATTTGATAAACAGTTGGATATTTCTCGATAGAAAATAACTCCGGCACACGAACAGTACCTGGCCGTGCGATCATACCTAAATCATTCCGCAGTAAATCTACTATCATAACGTTCTCAGCGCGATTCTTTTCTGACTGATAGAGCCAATCTGCATTCTTCTTATCTTCATCGGCCGTTCTACCTCTACCAACCGTCCCTTTCATTGGCTTGGTTGTGATAATACCATCCTTCACATGAAAGAATAATTCTGGCGAAGCGGATAGAATACGGAAGTCACCTATATCAAGATAAGCACTATAATTAGCTGCTTGTGAATTGGCAAGGTGATTGTAGAATGCTACCGGATTTCCGGTGAATTGAGACTGCATGCGAATCGTGTAGTTTACTTGATAGGTATCTCCTTGACGGATGTACGCTTTAATTTGCTTAATGGCATTATGATAATCTTGAATAGTTGTTTTTGGCTGCCAATCAGTAGTATGAGAAGCGTCTTCTGATACTGCTAGTTTTTCTTCCACAGCCGTATTATAAATCCCAAACCACAGTAAGGGCATGGTGATTTCTCCAGCTACTTTCATCGAATGATTAAATGCAGGAGCTGCCTCATATGAAACATATCCCGCAGCATAGCACCCATTGTTTATCGCTTCTTGTACTTTATCAAAAGCAGGAAGTACCTGTTCTAAATTATCCGCCTGAATAATAGCTACTGGATCCGTAAATGTAATTGGCTTATTCCTAAAGTCAAAATGCAGGAATGGATTATGTTTTTGTGTCATCACTAGTTATTCTCCTTGTAGATGTAAAAAAGTTAGCTAATAACAGAAGTCCATCCTCTGATAAAATGGATTCGGGATGGCCTTGTATACCCTCAACCGGAAAGTCTTTATGCCGTAGTGCGGCAATATCACCAGAATCATTTACTGCACTAATCGTTAAACAATCTGGAAAAGAATCACGTGCGACATGTAGTGAATGGTAACGTGTGATACGTAAAGGATTTGGTAAATGCTGAAACATACCTTTGCCATCATGGTTAATCAATGAAACTTTCCCATGTGTTGGTGCATTCGATGGTATGACCCTTGCACCAAACGCTTGTGCAATGATTTGGTGCCCCAAACAAACACCAAGGATGGGATAATCCTTATATAACTGACTTACGAGGTCTAAACAGATTCCTGCATTATTGGGATTCCCTGGTCCAGGTGAAATAAGGATATGGGAGGGATTTAGTAATTTGATTTCCTCTATTGTTAGTTCATCATTTCGTTTCACTACTGTCTCTTCACCGAGCTGGTAAATGTATTGCACTAAATTGTATGTAAAGGAATCATAATTATCAATGACTAGTATCAATGCATTCCCTCATTCCTAGTAATTTTAATAAAAAAACATCTACCCAAGAAAGGCAGATGTTAGGTTGTCTTGTTGTTTTGATCCTCTTTAAGTTCTTTACGGTATTTTCGTGTATTGTATTTTTCATCAAATTCTTTACCTTCAAGCTCTTTATCTAACGTTAATGGCTGCTTGCAATGCATACACGCATCAACACGTCCCAGCATTTTCGTTGGTTTTTCACAGGAAGGGCAGATAATTGGAATCGCCTTAGTCGATAACATTCCAATCCAGAAATAAACCACGGTACTAAGCAGAATGGATATGATACCGATAATGAAAAACAATACCATTGCCCACTCGAATTTCTTTAAAAGTAACCCTATGTACATCAATACAATTCCTGCAAAAACTAAGATTAATGCAAAGGATCGTATCTTGTTAATCTTACTAGAATAAACCAATTGCGCCATGCCAATTAATTCCTCCTCACTTCGTAATGCTAGTATAGCATATTTCTGATAATTTATAGAATGGTTTTTCCAATACTGTACATATTATAGGAAGAAACAATCTACTGTACAATTTTGTGGATAGGGATATGGTTTTAACTATTAAAAGAAACTTATCTATCAATTTTAATGGTAGCCTGTGATATGAACTATCTATTGTATAACTATAATGCCCTTCGAAGTACCGAAAACTAATTAACGACAAATATTAGTTAAATATCTTGTGAAATGTTGTTGACATTCACTAGGAATACGTGATATATTATTTGAGTCGCTGATTTGAGAAGCGGCATCAAGTATGAAAATATTAGTGAATAAAGTTGTTGACATAATATCGACAGCATGTTATGATATAAAAGTTGTCGCTAAAACAACAAATGATTATTTTGCTCTTTGAAAACTGAACAAAACAACCAGTATGTCAAGAAAAAACATACCCTGTTTTTTCTATTAAAAGAAATATAGAAGCTAGCGCTTCTTTGCTAAGAACTTTCCTATAATGGATTGGTGTCCATTATAGACA
>NZ_LDPV02000018.1 GCF_001038425.2 Ornithinibacillus contaminans | reverse complement strand
AAAAGCTACTTATGTAATATAATATATTTTTAATAGGAGCCATTAGCTCAGTCGGTAGAGAGCCGCCAACATCTTGAATTACTACTATGTGCAGGCTTGCGAGGAGCATTGCTTCAATGGTTTGCAGAAGCGACGAGCACTTTGGAGCGAGACAGCTTCGAATATGCTACGTGAATCACTTAGCTGAATTTTAAAAGCTACTTATGTAATATAATATATTTTTAATAGGAGCCATTAGCTCAGTCGGTAGAGCATCTGACTTTTAATCAGAGGGTCGAAGGTTCGAATCCTTCATGGCTCATCATATTTGATGCAAATGAAAAACAAGGTTGTTAATCGTAGCAACCTTGTTTTATTTGCATTTTGCGCTTTTTTTTAACATAATAGATAGAGTAATTCATTTTATTGGCAATGAAATTGGAACATTTTTTTGTTCATAACAATGTGTTTAATCATAGATACTATAAAGGGATGGTTGGTATGAAATCTTCTAGGATTCCTGGATTTTATAAGAAGACAGTAGAAGAACGAAGAGAGTTATTGAATGAGACAATTGGTCTCACAGAGGATGACTTAGCGGTATTATCTTCGCGACAAGCATTGCCAATCGAAACTGCAGATAAGATGATTGAGAATGTGGTGGGAACATTTCCACTACCTTTAGGTTTAGGATTGAACTTCTTAATTAATGGGAAAGAATATATTATACCAATGGCGGTTGAGGAGCCATCTGTGGTAGCCTCTGCCAGCCATATTGCGAAACTTGTTCGTGATGCTGGAGGATTTACAACTGAAGCAACGGAAAGAGTTATGATTGGGCAAATCCAGGTTGTTGGATGCGCTGATTATGATGTTGCAAAACAAGCAGTATTGGAAATGAAGAATGAACTAATGGAGGCTGCCAATCAAGCATACCCAAGTATCGTTCAAAGAGGTGGCGGAGCGAAGGATTTGGATGTGCGGATTCTTAATGATTCTCCTGAATCCAATTACGGAAAAATGCTTGTGGTTCACTTATACATTAATACGTGTGATGCAATGGGTGCCAACATTATCAATACGATGGTGGAATCATTGGCACCTACCATTGAAGAAATTACATCTGGAAAAGTTTATTTGCGTATCTTATCGAACTATGCTGATCGATGTGTTGCACGAGCAAAATGTGTTATACCCCCAGAATTATTAGTTACTGGCGAATATTCTGGTGAGGCGGTTCGTGATGGTGTCGTGCATGCATTTGAATTTGCAGATTCAGATCCTTACCGAGCTGTTACACATAATAAAGGGATTATGAATGGGATAGACCCAGTGGTAATCGCCACAGGGAATGACTGGCGTGCTGTGGAAGCAGGCGCACATGCCTACGCATCCCGTTATGGAAGCTATCGCTCAATGACGAAATGGTCTGTAGATAAGGAAGGAAATCTGGTTGGTGAATTGGAATTGCCAATGTCCATTGGGACGGTAGGTGGTGCGATTCGTGTTCATCCGATTTCACAAATTGCGCATAAAATATTAGCAATAGAATCTGCGTCGGAGCTAGCGCAAGTGATTGTAGCTGTAGGTTTGGCTCAAAATCTTGGTGCATTGAAGGCGTTAGTGACAGATGGAATACAAAAGGGGCATATGGCTCTGCATTCCCGTTCTGTCGCAATAGCTGCAGGCGCAACTGGGGAGATGATCGATATTATAGCTGAGAAATTAATAAGCGAAAAAGAGATCCGTGTAGGTAAAGCTAAAGAACTGGTGGAACAATATACAAAATGAGTGCAGAAAAAGTAACAATAACCGATAAATTAATAACAGCAGAAAAAAATGGAATAGGTATTGCCCATAGCAAATTAATCTTAATTGGCGAGCATGCAGTTGTACACGGACAACCTGCAATTGCAATCCCTTTTCCGTTAGTAGGTGTCGAGTCAGTAATCGAGCATAAGCCAGGTTCGATTACCTTTGATAGTACCTTTTATCAAGGGCCAATGGACTCAGCACCACTTGCATTAGAAGGAATTGTGAATAGTATTCATGCCACATTACAGTATTTAGGACTACCAAAGCGAGATATGCTTATTCGCGTGACTTCTTCTATCCCACCAGGAAAAGGGTTAGGTTCTAGTGCGTCAGTAGCGATCGCCATTATCCGATCACTATTTTCCTATGCACAAGTAGACTATACAGAACAAGAGTTATTGCAATTTGCTAATATAGCGGAGAAGTTTGCCCATGGTTCACCGAGTGGAATTGATACACTAACCATTACTTCAGAATCACCGGTTTGGTTTGAAAAAGAGCAAGCGATTAGCTACATCCGACCGAATGAAGATTTTCATTTTATTGTGGCTGATTCAGGTCGTATTGGTGATACTCGTTCAGCGGTGGAATCTGTTGCACACTTACTGAAAAAAGCACCGAAAAAAATCCATTCGAAAATGGAGCGGATTGGTGAGCTTACGCATCTTGCCAAACATGCATTAGAAAAGGCAGGCAAGAATCTCTTGGGTCAAATGCTTAATGAGGCACAAAAGGAATTATCGGCACTTGGTGTAAGTGATGACGGGTTAGACCGATTAATTAATTTTGCCCGAAAAGAAGGTGCCTTAGGTGCCAAGCTAACAGGCGGTGGAAATGGTGGTTGTATCATTGCCCTAGCAAAGAATGAACTTCACTCAAGTCAGTTAGCAGAGAAGCTAAAAGAGTTTGGTGCGCATGCTGTTTGGCCGTTTGTATTGAGAAAACAGGATTAAAGAAAAACGGCATCGCAAAAAGGGGAACAGGAATGAAAGCGACAGCGAAAGCGAAAGCACATACGAATATTGCCCTAATTAAGTATTGGGGTAAGCGAAATGAGTCATTAATTTTACCAACAAATAATAGTCTATCTGTTACATTAGATGGGTTTTATACAACAACAAATGTTTCGTTCGATGAAGGTCTTACGCATGATACGTTCTATTTAAATGATGAGGTAGTAGAGGGAGAACAGTATCATCGTGTCACTCAATTCTTAGATTTAGTCCGTCAGCTTGCTGGAAAACCTATTCATGCCCAGGTTCGTTCGATAAACGCAGTGCCAACAGCTGCTGGCTTTGCATCATCTGCCTCAGGCTTTGCTGCACTTGCTGCTGCATCCAGTCGTGCAATCGGGCTGGATTTATCTGATTCTGAATTATCACGATTGACTCGTCAAGGCTCAGGATCTGCTTGTCGTTCGATATTCGGAGGCTTTGCTGAATGGGAAAAAGGGGAGAAGGAGGATGGTTCAGATTCATTTGCCATCCAAATAGCGCCTAAGGACCATTGGGATATTCGTGTAGCAGCAGTTGTTTTATCGTCGAAAATGAAAAAGGTTTCCAGTAGAGCAGGAATGCGAAGAACGGTTGAAACATCACCATTTTTTAATGGCTGGATTGAAAGCATACCAAGTGATCTGGAAGCGATCAAACAAGGGATTGCTAATCGAGATATCGAACAGGTTGGTGCAATTGCAGAGGCCAATTGTTTAAAAATGCATGCAACAACACTAGGTGCTAGCCCGCCATTTACGTATTGGTTGGATACCACTGTTACTGTCATGCAAACCGTCCAGCAATTACGAGAACAGGGAATACCAGCATACTTCACTATTGATGCTGGCCCAAATGTAAAAGTCTTATATTTGCCAGAACACGAGCAGCTAGTACAAACGACACTACGGGAAGTTCCAGGTGTAACCGATGTGAAATTAAGTCGCGTTGGACAGGGGATAACCTATTTAGGGGATGAGACGATTGTCTAATTCCATGCTGACCATTCAGGTTCCAGGTAAGCTGATGATTGCTGGGGAGTTTGCTGTCCTAGAACCACATCATAATTTAGCTGTTATGGCCGTTAACCGATTTATTGAGGTGACAATTGCTAAAAGCGAGCGGAATCTCATTTCCTTGGAGAAATTTCAACTGACAGATTTACAGTGGGACTTTGAAGAAAATCAAGTAACGATCCGTTCTGCTGATAATCGGGTGAATTTTGTTCAGGAAGCCATGACAGTAGCGTGTATGTACCTAGAGGAAAATGCTATTCCGTTAACACACTTTTCGATGCAGGTAAACAGTGACTTAGATGATAAAGGAACAGGCAAAAAATACGGACTTGGTTCCAGTGCGGCTGTAGTAGTCGGAGTTATCACCGCTATTCTACAGCACCATCTATATGATAAGCCAGATCCGTCACTAGTATTTCAGCTAGCTGCTATTTCCCATGTGAAGGCACAGGGAAATGGGTCGGGTGCAGATGTTGCTGCCTCAACCTTTGGTGGAATCTTAAATTATGCCTCATTCCAGGCAGAATGGCTACGAACGCAATATAAGCAAGCGAATTCCATTATGGAATTACTACATATGGATTGGCCTTATTATCAAGTAAAACCGATTGCGTTATCAGAAGATGTACACCTCTGTATCGGGTGGACAGGTAGTCCGGCCTCAACCGGTAATTTGGTAGAGCGTATTTTACGCTTGCGAACGAGTAAACCAACAGCCTATCAGGCATTTCTGCAGTCTAGTGAAGCGGCTGTGATGATGTTTCTAAACGGTTTAGAAAATAATGATTTTACGGCAATTAAGCAAGGTATCAAACAAAATAGAGCAGCATTAGTAACGGTTGGAAAAGAAGCGCACACGGAACTAGAAACAACCGTTATTAAAACATTATGTGATTTAGCTGAAGAATTTGGTGGAGCAGCCAAACAATCAGGAGCCGGCGGCGGAGACTGTGGCATTGCTTTTATGCCTTCAGCAGAAAGTGCCAAGAAATTAGCAGAAGCATGGCGCCAACAAGGAATCATCCCGTTAGATCTACTTCCATACCCTAATGGAGCAAAAGCCATATAGAGTAGAAAGCAGGTATCGTCCAGGATGACGATACCTATTTTTTTATGTGTAGATGCATACACCATGAAATGAATAGAACGCTAAATCAGTGAAGTCTATTCCCGAAGCGGGTAAAAAGCTTCTTAATTCCATTTTTCACATGTATAAATATTCAAAAAAATGTCGAGTTGAGTCGTTCAACTATTTTAAGTAAAATAAACTTGGAGGTGGCAGTAAAATGAAACGCAATATTTCTTTAATAGGTGTCCCAATGGATCTCGGCCAAAGCCGTCGAGGAGTAGACATGGGGCCAAGTGCACTCCGGTATGCTGGCGCTATCGAAAAATTAGAAAGCCTAACATATAACGTACATGATTTAGGGGATATCCCAATTAATCGTCCTGCGCAAGTAGACGATCAAAGTAAACTAAAAAACGTAGAACAAGTAATAGAAGCTAACGAAAAATTAGCACAGATGGTCGATGATGAAATACAAAAGGATCAATTTCCAGTAATTTTAGGTGGAGACCACAGTATTGCAATTGGTAGTTTAGCGGGAATCGCGAAACACTATACAAATCTCGGGGTTATTTGGTATGACGCACACGGTGATTTAAATACTAGTGAGACCTCGCCATCTGGTAATATTCATGGCATGCCACTAGCGGCAAGTCTTGGTATTGGTCACGAAAAACTAACCAATCTATTTGGCTATGCACCAAAAATTAAGCCTGAGAACATTGTCATTGTTGGTGCGCGTTCCTTAGATCCGGGTGAGCGGGAATTAATTCGCGAAAAAGGAATTAAAGTGTATACCATGCATGAAATCGATCGCATGGGCATGTCTGCTGTGATGGAAGAAACGATTTCCTATTTAAAAGAAAGAACGGATGGAGTACATCTCAGCCTTGACCTTGATGGATTGGATCCTAGTGAGGCACCTGGTGTTGGGACTCCAGTGTTAGGTGGAATGACATATCGAGAAAGTCATTTAGCAATGGAAATGCTAGCCGAATCTGAATTAATCACTTCATTAGAAGTTGTAGAAGTAAATCCAATTCTTGATGAAAAAAATAAAACAGCTACATTAGCTGTTGGATTAATGGGCTCGTTATTTGGTGAAAAGCTGAAATAAGCCTATAAAAACGAAAAGGCATTAATTTTATATTGATGTCTTTTCTTTCTTTAATTATTGGTAATGTTACGGACGCGATATTCGTTAAGCAGTTTATCCAATTTCCTGCTAGCTTCCACCATGACATCTGACGTCAAATGGTGCGATACACTTAGTGCAATCAGTTCTTTTCGGCACTGTTCTATTTTTTGCAGTAAATGCTTATCCATTATATATTCCCCCTATTTCTATACACTAAACTATATTACCCGAATAAATTGTTGCATTGCAACTGTAAATTTAGAAAAATCGATATTTTTTACGAGAAAATACGTTATAATGGAATGGAAAATGTTTCTATTTATGAGTAACCATATATTTTAAAAATTTTTCTAGAAAAAAACGAAACCTTTTTCTCACTAAATCGTAAGGTTAAATACCGCATCAGGCGGAGGTACATGTGATGGAATTAATAAGAGAGAAAATTAAACAGGTTAAAAAAGGGGATCAGGCTGCATTTGAAGATGTGGTAATGTTTTATCAGGATAGGATTTTTCAACATTGCCTACGAATGCTGGGGAATGTGCATGAAGCAGAGGATATTGCACAGGAGGCATTTATCCGTGCGTATGTCAATATCCACTCCTATGATGAACACAGAAAGTTTTCAACCTGGTTGTATCGGATTGCGACGAATTTGACGATTGACCGACTGCGTAAACGTAAACCGGACTATTATCTCGATGCTGAGGTAAAAGGTACCGATGGGCTAGACATGTATTCACAATTAGCTGCAGATGAAAAGCTTCCAGAGGATGAAGTGGAAGGGATTGAGCTACAGTCCTATATTCAACAGCAAATCGCACAGCTTCCACCAAAATATCGTAGTATCATTATGCTGCGTTATTTAGAAGACTTTTCTCTTCAGGAGATAAGTGATATATTAGATATCCCACTTGGGACGGTAAAAACAAGAATTCACCGCGGTAGGGAAGCTTTGCGTAAAAAGCTTCGTCATGTGTAAAAGGAGTGAATCCAGTTGGATTGTAATAAAGAAGCATTGCAGTTAATGCATGGTCATCTAGATGGCGATATTACACGAGAAGAAGAGTCTCGTTTAAAAACGCATCTTGAAGGTTGTTTGGATTGCCAAAGACATCTCCAGGAATTAAAACGAGCAATTACCTTAATTCAAAGCACAGAAAGAGTCAAGGCACCAGATGATTTTGCGAAGAAGGTCATGCAGCATTTACCAGTTGAGAAGAAAGCAATGAGATATTTGCGATGGTTTAAAATGCATCCTGCACTTACTGCAGCGGCAATCTTTTTCATCTTCATGTTTACAGGGTTATTCTCCGCATGGGAGCAAGATACGAAATTAACCGTATCAAACCCTGAGAATCTAATTATTAAAGGTGATACGGTAATCGTTCCAGAAGGTGTGACCGTCGATGGCGATCTGGTTGTGCATAATGGAAACTTAAAAATAGAAGGTACGGTCAATGGGAATGTGACGTTAATCAATGGTCAATTAGTAGAAGACAAAGGTCTGGATAGTGAGGGACTGATGGCTTCGGTAGGAGAAGTGAATGGAGAACTGAAGGAAGTAGACCGCATATTTGAGTGGGTTTGGTACCATATTCAAAACTTGTTCGAAGGGATATTTTCATTTGGTGATTAAAAAACCTGGTTACTGACCAGGTTTTTTGTTCATCTTAAGAATAGAAAGATGGACTCATTTTAAGTAAAATACAATCGTGCGACTAACGTATTACGATACAAAATGTGATATAATAATTACGGTATTTTGTATAGACGGGAAGAGAAATCGATGTATAAAAGGAAGTGCAGACATGCCTAATGGGGATTTCGGGATTTTAGACCTACTAAGAATTGGCGTAGATATAGGTCTCGTCTGGTATGTTTTATATAAATTAATCATGTTAATACGAGGAACAAAGGCAATTCAATTATTAAAAGGTATTGTCGTTGTTTTTGTTGTTCGTATGTTTGCGATGTTATTCAATTTGAAGATCTTAATCTGGGCGACCGATCAGATTATTGATTGGGCATTTTTAGTGATTATTATTTTATTCCAACCAGAGCTGAGAAGGGCACTAGAGCAGATTGGTCGGGGTAATTTATTTGCAAGAGGCACGAGGTCAGAAGAAGAGAAGTTTGATAAGCTTATCACCGACATCGTACATTCTTGTAACTATATGGCCAAACGTCGTATTGGTGCGCTCATCACGATTGAACGTGAGACGGGAATCGGCGAATACATCGAAACAGGTATCCCAATTAACGGGAAATTAACACACCAGCTACTTACAAATATTTTTACGCCAAACACACCACTGCATGATGGTGCAGTTATTATAAAGGAAGATGAGATTGTTGCAGCTGCTTGTTACCTGCCATTATCCGAAAGCCCTTTTATCTCAAAAGAGCTTGGAACGAGGCACCGTGCTGCAATGGGAATCAGTGAGGTTACCGATGCGTTAACCATCGTAGTATCCGAGGAAACAGGTAGCATCTCAGGGACGAAAAACGGTGAGCTTCGCCGGGATTTAGATCAAGACGGGTTACGAGACTTTTTGCTGGAAAATTTATCGCCAGGTCATAAAACTTCCGAAAAGAAACCTTGGAAACTAAGGGGGAAACGACATGGATAATTGGTTTAAAAGCAAATGGTTTATCCGAGGACTCTCCTTAGGGATTGCAATATTATTATATGTGTTTGTTTCGATTGAGGAGGCTGACACGTCCAATGATAGCAACATTCCGTTTGGTGGAACGAGTCAAGCAGAGACAATTGAGGATGTTCCACTAGGAATTCGAATAGATAGTGAAAAATATGTGGTTAGTGGTGTTCCCGAGACGGTTACGGTTTCTTTAGAAGGGCGTACAAGTGACATAACACCAGTTGCGAAACAGAAGAATTTTGAAGTCTTTGTTGATTTAACCGGTTTAGGTGAAGGTGAGCATGAGGTTGAAATCCAATACGAGGATATTTCCGATGAGATAGCCGTCTATATTGAACCGAAAACAATCAATGTCATTATTGAGGAACGCGCTTCTAATGAATTCGAGGTTAGTGTCGATTTCATTAACGAAGACAAGCTACCAGAAGGGTATCAAATTGGTGATTATGAACTAAATACCGATACAGTCACCATTACAAGCTCTAAAGAAGTTATTGATCGAATTGCGATTGTAAAAGTTTACGTGGATGTGGCGGGATTAACCGAATCAATTAACAATCGGGAACTTCCTGTTAATGTTTACGATAGCCAAGGAAATGAACTTGGAGTACGAGTAGATCCGGCTACGGTTGTGATTTCAGCGGAGATTGAAAATCCAAGTAAGACTGTTCCGGTCAGTGTGGCTACCACAGGTACATTGCCAGAAGGCTACTCCATTATTTCCATGGAAGCAAATGTGGAAGAGGTAGAAGTATTCGCTGTGTCGGAGGTTTTAGAATCGATTGAAGAGGTTGCGACAGAGCCAATTAATTTGAATAATTTAACCGAGTCTGGCACGTTGGAGTTGAGTTTGGCTTTGCCAGATGGGGTACAAGCTCCAGGTGTTGATCAAATTGAGGTAGCTGTTCAGCTCGAGAGAACGAGAGACGTTGATAGTGATACAATTGAAGTTGATAATTTAGAGGATGGTCTCTCGGTTAATTTTTTGGAACCAAACGACCAGAAGATAAGTATAACAGTTAATGGAAATGAACAAGATGTTAGTGACTTAACTGCTAACGATTTTCGTATATATATTAATGTAGATGGACTTGATACGGGGGAGCATCAAGTCCCTCTCATTATTGAAGGACCAGACAATGTAACATACAGTTCAGATACAGAAGAGGTAACTATTCACATAGAAGAAGCGTAGAGAAACGACAGGATCGTTTCACGTACTTAAATAACGTCCAGTCAGGATGTAAAGGAGAGGTACAAATGGGTAAATATTTTGGTACTGACGGTGTAAGAGGAGTAGCAAATACAGAGTTAACACCAGAATTAGCATTTAAACTAGGAAGATTCGGTGGCTATGTGTTAACGAAGGAAACAACGAAACCAAGAGTGTTAATCGGACGTGACACACGTATATCAGGAAATATGTTAGAGAGTGCTTTAGTAGCTGGATTGTTATCAATCGGTGCAGAAGTCATGCGCCTTGGCGTCATTTCAACACCAGGAGTTGCCTATTTAACGAAAGCAACCAGTGCACAGGCTGGGGTTATGATTTCAGCATCCCATAATCCAGTAGCGGACAATGGCATTAAATTCTTTGGTCCGGATGGCTTTAAATTACTGGATGCACAAGAAGAAGAAATCGAAAAGCTGTTAGATGAGGAAGAAGATAACCTACCACGCCCATCTGGCGCTGATATTGGTGTTGTAGCGGATTATTTTGAAGCCGGTCATAAGTACCTCTCTTTCCTAAAAGAATCCATTGACAATGATTTTGATGGTATACGAATTGCACTGGACTGTGCACATGGTGCGACATCTGGTTTAGCCATGCATTTATTTGCCGACTTAGAAGCGGATATTTATACAATCGGAGCATCCCCAGACGGGTTGAATATTAATGAAGGTGTAGGATCAACACATCCGGAGACCCTACAAGCGTACGTCTTAGAAAAAGGTGCGGACATTGGTCTTGCATTTGATGGTGATGGTGATCGACTAATTGCGGTTGATGAAAAAGGAAATATCGTGGACGGCGACCAAATCATGTTCATTTGTGCGAAATACATGAATGAAAAAGGATTCCTACGCCACAGCACCGTTGTTTCAACGGTTATGAGTAATATCGGTTTTTATAAAGCACTTGAAGAAAACGGCATGCGCAGTGATAAAACGGCAGTAGGTGACCGTTATGTGATGGAAGAAATGCGCAAAGGCGGCTATAATCTTGGTGGTGAGCAATCAGGACATATTATTTTCCTAGATTACAGCACAACTGGTGATGGCATGCTGTCAGCCATTCAATTAGTAAACGTGATGAAGGAAACAGGCAAAACCTTGTCTGAATTAGCGAGTGAAATGACTGTCTTCCCGCAAGTCTTAAAGAATATTAAAGTAACCGATAAGGAAAAAGCATTAAATGACCCAACCATCAACCAAGAAATCGAAAAGGTTGAACAGCAATTAGGAAGCAACGGCCGCGTACTCGTACGCCCATCCGGCACAGAGCCACTCGTTCGTGTCATGGTCGAAGCACCAACCAAAGAAGAATGTGAACAATACACCGAACAAATCGCGAAAGTAATTGAAGATTTATTAGGCGTGTAATAATTGCGGAAGCCGCTCTCTGTGGAGGGTGGCTTTTTTTGTCTTTGAGCACCGTAAGAGCCCCTGTCACTTAAAGCCAAACCGAAACAATCACAATCAGCCTCGGGACCTAGATAAAACCCAACCTCCGCCCTTCGCGTTTCCCGGCTCAAAAAGGTATGCTAAATGTAAGTAATTGAAGCTGTCAGAAAATAATAAATTACGCTATACTATGTAACAAGTATCATTTTTCAAACAGCTTATAAATTCGAGGGGGAGTATGATGTTAAATTTTTCGAAACCAACAGTTGAGCAATTCTTGCGTACGTATGTCATTTCTGATTTTGCGGTGAGCCGTGATGAGAAGCGGCTAGTATTTAATACCAATTTAAATGGGAAAATGAATCTTTGGGCAATGGATCTTCCGGGTACATTTCCGTATTTATTTGCGCAAAAGGATCAAGGGACGAATTTTATTAAAATTGATCCGAAAAATCGTTATGTGTTAACTGGTTACGATAATGATGGTGATGAGAACTACCAAATTTATGCTGTCCCGACTGAGGGTGGGATTCCGCAAGAATTAATCACCGGTGATGCATCGGAGAAGTACTATTTCGCGCATTTAAGTGAGGATGGAAATCGCGTCTATTATTTAACGTCTGAAGGCAATCCGAACTTCTTAAATACTCGTGTTCGTAATTTGGAGGATAACTCCGACACCCTACTTAATGAAGGGGAAACTGGCCCTACTTATTTGGCTGCTGTGTCAGATAAGGAAGATGTGTTTGTTTATATGCGATTGCTTGCCAATACATATATCCAGCTGTTTGTAAAAGACGGGGAGGAACTGGTTAGTTTAACGCCGGATCCAGAAAAAGTGCATGTTGCAAGCAGCCCTGTGTTTGTTGGGGAAAATGACATCTATTTTACAACAAACTATGAGAGCGAATATAGCTATGTCGCAAAGTATGATCTAAAGGCGAAGAGCTTCACGAAGGTCGTTGAAATTGCGAATGAAAGTATTGAATCAGTACAGTACAATAAAGAAACTAATGTGCTTTATGTTGTAACGGAAAAAGGTGTAGAGGATGTCCTTTATCGTTATGAACTAGCTACAGAAAAGCTTGAAAAATTAACTCCTCCTGTGGATGTCATTGAAAAGCTAGTCGTGACAAAAGCGGGCAACCTCTATCTATTAGGGAGAAGTGCAACGATTCCATTTAACATTTTCAAATCTACAGATGGTGCGGAGTGGCAATCGTTAACAAATAACCGAGTGCTTGGGGTTAGTCAGGAGGAAATGGTCGAGCCGGAAGTGGTGACGTACAAGTCGTTTGATGGGATGAAAATTGAGGCACTGCTCTTTAAAGCAAATCCGGAAAGCGACAACGGCCACACGATTTTCTGGCCGCATGGTGGACCACAAGCATCAGAACGTAAAATGTTCCGTGCCATGTTCCAAAGTGCGTTAAACCGTGGGTACACGATCTTTGCTCCGAACTTCCGGGGTAGTACTGGATACGGTTCATCATTTGTAAAATTAGTGGAGCAGGATTGGGGACATGGCCCACGTCTAGATTGTGTGGCAGGTATCGAATGGCTGTTTGAAAATAACATTACTAATCGTGAAAAGTTATTCCTCGTCGGTGGTAGCTATGGTGGCTATATGGCGCTATTATTACACGGACGCCATCCAGAATACTTTAAAGCCGTTGTAGATATTTTCGGTCCATCTGATTTATTTACTTTTGTAAACTCGGTTCCTCCACATTGGAAGCCGATGATGGAACGTTGGGTTGGCGATCCCGAGCGTGAAAAAGAACGATTTATCAAGGATTCACCGATTACGTATTTAGATACGATGGTAAAACCAATGCTCGTTATCCAAGGGGCAAAGGATCCACGTGTTGTAAAAGAAGAGTCAGACCAAATTGTTGCCAAGTTGAAAGAAAAAGGCCGCAATGTGGAATATCTGGTTCTGGAAGATGAAGGACATGGATTCTCGAAGAAAGATAATGAAATTAAAGTATATAATTTAATGCTTGATTTCCTAGAGAAGCATCAGGGTTAATTTAATTGCTAGTTACGGAGCACACGAGAAACAATCGTGTGCTCATTTTTTTATGAAAAATTGCCAAGGCAGTCTTATACAGAATAGAATTTTCGAATGTATATATGCCGAATTAATGATGGCATCAATGTAGCGGAAAAGCAGGCTAACCAAGCGGTTTAAAGCCAAAAGACACGAATGAAATCAACACGCCATATACTATTTACATCCCCTCCATTTATTTAATGATTGCCAGAATAATTAACTTCGGTTAAAATAAGTTGGTATCCTTTTCGGCGGATAAAATGTTACAGTATTTTCCAAATGTAATGGTGTAATGAAATTTGATTGCATGATTTTTACTGCCAGAAATAGGGTAACAGCGGGATATAAAGGAGGATAGCAGCTAATACTACTAAAAGCGCCAGGACTATTTTCTGAACGGAAAAGGAAAATAGTTGACGAGGTGAAGGTTATCGAAGTTTTCGGCGGATACCTTCCGATTGCACACTCCAATCGTCATGCTTTTTCTTTAAAACAATAGGGTGACCTATTGCACAAAGGGAAAAAGATGAGTGTTACCATAAACACGAGAAAGGGGCTATGAACGCCCCTGAAGAATATTTATTTCAATAGGTCGTTTGTGGCCCCTTCAAACGAGGAGGAACACAACGAAATGTGTGGAATTGTAGGTTATATTGGACAACAGGATTCAAAGGAAGTTTTATTAACTGGACTAGAAAAATTAGAATATCGCGGCTATGACTCCGCAGGTATTGCGTTATTGAATCAAGATGGTGTAAATCTTTTCAAGGTTAAGGGTCGTATTGCGGCACTAAAAGAAGAAGTTGATCAAGATGTTCATGCAACAATGGGTATCGGTCATACTCGTTGGGCAACACATGGGGAGCCAAGTGTAGATAATGCACATCCACATCAAAGTACTTCTGGAAGATTTACCCTTGTTCATAACGGGGTTATCGAGAACTACCAAGATCTTAAACGCGAATATCTTCAAGATGTTACGTTCAAAAGTGAAACAGATACCGAGGTAGTCGTTCAGTTAATTGAAAAGTTTTACCAAACGAATCAGGATACGTTAGCGAGCTTCCGTCAAACAATGGAGCTTCTTAAAGGGTCTTATGCGATCGCTATGATCGATAATGAAGATTCGGATACGCTTTATGTGTCTAAAAATAAGAGCCCATTATTAGTTGGCTTAGGTAATGACTTTAATGTCGTCGCAAGTGATGCAATGGCAACGTTAAAAGTTACCGATCAATACCTTGAAATTCATGACAAGGAAATTGTTATCGTTAACCGCGAGTCTGTTACCATTCAAAAGCTTGACGGTACCGTTTTAGAACGTAGTCCTTACACAGCACAAATTGATGCAAGTGATATAGAAAAAGGCACATACCCACACTTTATGCTAAAAGAGATTGATGAACAACCAATCGTTATGCGTAAAATCATCAAGGAATATCAAAACGATAATAACGAATTGAAGCTTGATGAAAATATTCGTACGGCCATGAAAGCTGCCGACCGCATTTATATCATTGCGGCTGGAACGAGCTATCATGCTGGCTTGGTTGGAAAAGAATTCATTGAAAAATTAGCGAAGATTCCAGTGGAAGTTCACGTTGCCAGTGAATTTTCCTACAATATGCCACTGCTTTCCGAAAAGCCATTGTTTATTTTCATTTCACAAAGTGGTGAAACAGCGGATAGCCGTGCCGTATTAGTAAGTATTAAAGAAATGGGACATCCAGCACTAACGATTACAAACGTGCCAGGATCCACCCTTTCTCGTGAAGCGGATTACACCTTGCACCTATATGCAGGTCCAGAAATTGCCGTAGCTTCAACCAAAGCATACACAGCACAAATTGCTGTACTTGCGATTCTAGCTGTTGATACGGCAAGAGCGAAAGGATTAGAACTAGACTTCGATCCAATGCAAGAGCTTGCCATTGTCGCAAACGCAATGGATGTATTAACCGCACAAAAAGAAGAAATTGAACAGCTAGCTACTGATTATTTAGCGACGTCACGCAATGCGTTCTTTATCGGACGTAGTGCAGACTACAATGTAGCCCTTGAAGGTTCATTGAAGCTAAAAGAAATTTCTTATATCCAAGCAGAAGGATTTGCTGGTGGGGAATTAAAACACGGAACCATTGCCTTAATTGAAAAAGGAACACCTGTTATTGCCCTTGCAACACAGGAAAATGTAAACTATTCAATTCGCGGTAATGTTCAAGAAGTAGTAGCACGCGGCGCAAATGCCATGATCGTCAGCATGAAAGGCTTAGAGCAAGATGACGATGCATTTGTGTTACCTAAAGTACACGAGTTACTAACACCACTTGCAAGTGTCGTACCATTACAATTACTGGCATACTACGCAGCATTACACCGTGGTTGTGATGTTGATAAGCCAAGGAACTTGGCGAAGAGTGTGACGGTGGAATAAGTTTAGTTTTGATATGTCTGAAGTGTTTTTTTGAAAGTAAGTTGTTTTTTGTTGGAAGTAAGTTGTTTGTTTTGAAAGTAAGTATTTCATTTTAAAAGTAAGTTGTTCGTTTGTGAACAAAGAGATACTAATTCGAAATTAATATTGGGCAAAAACACTCTAGAGACTGCCCAGTAACATTGTAGTTAGTAAATTTCAATTGAAAGCTTAATATTACTTTTCACCCTCTGTTCTAAAATAGGAACAGAGGGTTTTTATATGGTTAAGCTGTTGCGATATATTATCTTAAGATTTTTGGAGTCAATTGTTGATGAAGCTAAGAATTAGACATTGATTTTAAAATGCATATAGGATTCTAAATATTAAGTACTTCAACTAACGGGACAGTATTGTGAAATAAGAAAATCATATTTTTTTATGCATAGTTGAAATAAGTTGTGTATAAATGCTTAGTATGAAAAGATTACAATCATTAGCACAATTGATGGAGATTAAACAAGACGACTTCCGTCTGAAACGAGGTGCCCTGAGATCCCTTCATAAGGTTGTCCATTTTAGGGTTATGGATCACTTTTCTTCGGTCCTTTCATCTTATACCGATTTTACAAGGATTTAAAACTCGGAACCAAAAGAAAAATGAATCCCGTTTTATTCTACAACACGGCATTTTTTAGGCGGCAATATTATTTGAGCTCTCTATTATTTCTTCGAATAGAATTTGGCAACATAACGTCTATTTCATGTTCTGAGAAGGTTTGCTCTTCTTCAGTTTTTAATGCTTTTTGAGCTTGGGCGTAGCTTTTGGCATCTGTCCTTGGTGAATTACTGTACACTTCAGCTGTCCTATCCTGTAATTCATCGCGTTTCTTCATTATTTCCTCCATTTCAAGCACCTCAAAATCAATGAGTAAAGAAACATATTCTTCTCTGATTTTCCATAGTAGGTCAGAGGATTTTTGATGCTCCTGAACGGATTCAATCAGATTGAAATTTTTTGCATATGTGTTTAAAATCAACAAAAACAATGAAAGAATTCCACCCACTATCCCAGTGACTTTGTCAGAAGAAATGATTGTTACTAAGAAGCCGCCACTTAAAAGGGCTGATAAGACAATTTGAGCAATTTTAATCCAATCATTTTTTCTTTTTAACCTATGGATTATTTTATTATGACATGTTTGAGTATAGGTAATTCTTCCATACGCTTCCCTTATTTGTGATTCTAGTTTATATCCTTGACTAGCTTGGGAATTTCGTTCCATAAATTTCTCTCCATTTTTGTTTAGCTGAATATGAATTACCTTTATCTTCACTATTAATAGCTTCCAATGACGTATTGTATGCTTGTTTTGCTTTATATTGAAAGCTTCTATCTTTCCATACATAGCGATTACTACCTGGTGCAAGCCAGTAAAGCTTATCTGAATCTATATCCTTTAAGTATTTAAAAAAGTCTCTACTTAGCCAGTCAAAATATACTAATGATTTATCTTTATACTCCCAGTCTTTTAAAAATTTATAGGCAAGAGTATCAATTAATATTCCACTCATAGGAACATTACATGTGTTTTTCCACGCTCTAGCCATTCTACATAATTTTTTAAGGTTTTTATTTGTATCTTTATTTAGCTTATTTATGGCTTCAATCTCTTTTCTAGGGTCAGTTGTTTTCCAGGAGCCACCGCTGTTGGTGTCAGGGTATGTGAAACTATTATTATCATTTAAAAAGGCTGGAACAATTTCAAAATTAATATCATCTGTAAAGTTAATACCAATTACCTGACCATCTCCCTTTAAAAAAGACTTGCTATATGTTTTTTGTAAAACACCTTTTACCTCATTTAATAAGGAATGAATCGGCTACACTTAACTGGACAATAAAAATAAGGTCAAGTAGACTAACCACCAAATTTGGGCATACTGCTTACTGTCATAAGAGATCCATTCTAGAAACTTTACGTGGAGAAGCGGGTATGCTAGCCTTGTCGGCGGGGCCAGGTGTACTTATCAGCTGGCTTCCTGGTCGGGAAAGCATGTCCGCAGAGGCTCCATGTCAAGTTTCGGCATTATTCCACTGTTGTTGCAGTCTACGTTACCCCTATTTAGTTAAGGAGAGACTTACATGAGAGAAAGAAGAACTTTTACTTCCGAATTTAAAGCTCAAATGGTCAAGTTATACGAAAGCGGAAAGCCCAGAAAAGATATCATTAGTGAATACGATTTAACGCCTTCGGCATTGGACAAATGGATTAAACAAAGCAAAACATCTGGTTCGTTTAAAGAGAAGGATAATAGGACACCAGAACAAACAGAGTTGATCAAACTTCGTAAAGAAAACCAACGTTTATTGATGGAAAATGATATTTTAAAGCAAGCTGCGCTGATACTAGGACGAAAGTAAATGTGATCAAAAATAACCGACACAAATACTCGATATCAGCAATGTGTGACGTCCTACAACTCCCAAGAAGTACCTATTATTACGAAGCAAAAGAGCAATCAAAATCAGAAGATGAACTCGCATTTGCCATAATTGATATATTCAATAAAAGTCGCCAAAACTATGGCACACGCAAAATTAAACATGAATTAAAAAAGCTTGGCATAGTTGCATCCAGACGACGTATTGGCAGAATTATGAAAAAGAATGGGCTAGTATCTAAATATACAGTCGCTCAATTTAAGCCTCATGTAGATAAATGTAATGAATCAAAAGCTAAAAACGAGTTAAATAGGGAATTCAATCAACAAAATGAATTATCTGTGGTAGTGAGTGATTTAACATACGTAAGAGTCGAAAATCGATGGCATTACATATGTTTATTTGTTGATCTTTATAATCGTGAAATTATTGGTCACAGTGCTGGGCCTCATAAAAACGCAGGCCTAGTATATCAAGCCTTATCGACTATAAAAGCTGATTTACGGCAAATTCAATTGTTTCACACGGACCGAGGAAATGAGTTTAAAAACAGGATGATTGATGAAGCATTAGAAACATTTAAAATAAAGCGTTCATTGAGTATGAAAGGTTGTCCGTATGATAATGCGGTAGCTGAAGCCACCTTTAAAATTATTAAGACAGAGTTTGTCAAAGGGAAACATTTTGAAAATTTAGAACGGTTGAAATTAGAATTAGATGATTATGTTCATTGGTTTAATCATATCAGAATTCACGGAACACTTGGGTATTTAAGCCCTATTGAATATAAAAATGAACACCTTAAAAAAGTTGTCTAGTTTAGTGTTGACATACCAGAAGATTGACCATTACCTATATAATTATTAAACTTATTATAAGTCGCTAGAGGTAACCTTACAATTATATCTATATCGCTAGAGAAAATTTCTGTTCCTCTTCCATAGGAACCGACATAAAGACTGTGGTTCGTTTCAGATGTACTATTCCAATAATCTAAATTAATTCTTTTTGTGATTTGGCGATACCTTCTTTGTATAGCTTCAATAGTTTCATCACGCATTCTTAAATTACTACAGAAGGTTTCGAAATTTGTACTTACAGACATTGACTCTCCCCCTTAATTTCTGTGAATTACAAAAACATACTTATCTATAATCATATCATACCAATATTATAGATTATAAGATACTCTCTAAAAATATTGTCTTATTCAACTAACGGGTGCAATAGTGAAACTAGGGTGGACCAATTGTGATCGCCTTTTTCTATGGCTAAAATTATGGTTTTATTTTCTGAATATTATGTTATTGTTTAATTAGATGCTATTATGCTAACGGGGCAGGATAGTTGTGCGAAATGTTTCTAGCTTAAATTGAGAATGGATACATTACTCTGGTAAAGGCTAGACGGTTCCATTTCGGAACCGAAGGATTATATCAAAGAATCAAATGAAGAGGTAACGCTCGGAAGGGTTCTCTCTTAGTCGATTAGCACTGGAGTTAGTAAGAATGACACTGTTAAAAGCTCGGTGAAAAGGCGTAAGAATTTACCGTAATAGCGTAGTCTAGCTGTCGAAAGCCTACCCGATGGGGTGGTGTAAATCATGATGCTTGAGTTGAATGAATATGGTGAGTATGCAAATAAACCTACAAGAAAAAGGTTAAGCTGACAAACTTCTGAATGTACGGGTCTAGACCTGCAATACATAGAAATGTGTATATCACCAAATTGTGAGGTTAGATGTGGGTGAGTAAGACTAACTAATATGAAAATCCATGATACGTTACAGGCGTATGAATGCTAACAGGCTTACAGGAAGCACCTAAGTTCATTCTATAATAGATATAATTCAACGTTGTAAGCTGATAACGTGGAGGGCTTACTCCCAATGAAACGGTGACAAGGAAAACAATAATGACAATAGTTATTGTATAACTTCCCTTTATGTCAGTGAAAGTGGTGGTACAGTACCACTGAAATGTCTAATCAACATGGAGGGATAGCCACTAGACTAATGAAGAATCATTCAACCATGTAAGGCAGATCTTTATCGGTTAATAAGGTTCTCGTGAGACTAAAAGAGGTTAACTCCGAAAGGGGTTACCGACTTATTGAAACGGAAGAAGCTGAGACATAATGAGTATTATAATTTACAAGAGTGTTTCGACAATCTCTATGCTCGTAGTGTCGATGGTGAAAAGTTTTATGGATTAATAGAATTGATGAGTTCTAATGAAAATATACGTCTTGCCTATCGAAATATCAAAAGAAATACCGGAAGTAGAACGGCAGGAACAGATAAATTAACAATTAAAGATATTAGTCATTTATCGGTGGAAGATGTAATAGTTACAATTCAAAATATGTTTAAATGGTATGAGCCACAAGCAGTAAGGCGTGTGTTCATAGAAAAGGTAAATGGAAAATTAAGACCTTTGGGAATACCAACCATTTGGGATAGGATTTTTCAACAGTGCGTTTTACAAGTTTTAGAGCCAATCTTTGAGGCAAAGTTTCATAAGCATAGTTATGGATTTAGACCTAACCGAAATACTCATCATGCGAAAGCACGATTTGAATTTCTAATCAATCAATCTGGACTTCATCACTGTATTGATGTCGATATTAAAGGCTTCTTTGATAACGTCAACCACAGTAAACTTTTAAAACAGATTTGGTCGCTAGGGATTAGAGATAAGTCATTAATAGCCATTATTTCTAAACTATTAAAAGCTGAAATTCATGTTGAAGGCATACCGACAAAAGGAACACCGCAAGGCGGTATCCTATCTCCATTATTATCAAACATTGTATTAAATGAACTGGATTGGTGGATAAGTAATCAGTGGGAAACATTCGATAGTGACTTTAAATATAAGACCAGCGGCATTAAATATCAAGCGTTGAAAAAGTCTGGGTTAAAAGAGTGCTTTATAGTCCGCTACGCGGATGATTTCAAAGTCCTATGTCGAACACGTACACAAGCAATCAGAATGAATTATGCCATTAAAGACTTCTTGATGAATAGACTACACCTTGAAACTAGTGAAGAAAAGTCTAAAGTAATAAACCTAAAGAAAAACTCTTCGGAGTTTCTAGGCTTCACCTTCAAAGCAGTGAGAAAAGGAAAGACTAGGTTTGGTTATGTAGCGAAATCGAATATGTCAAATAAAGCAAAAGTTAATGCTTTCAACAAAATCAAGAAGGCTGTTAAAACTATACAGAAGAATCCTAGTAATAAGACCGTTTGGAATTTTAATACGGTAGTCATGGGAATTCAGAATTACTATTCAGCAGCCACTAGAATTACAGTAAATCTTAATGAGTTAAACTCTTATCTGCGAAGAATCATGTATAATCGCCTAAAATTTCTTAGAACAGATGCCAATTTTCATGATATGACCAGAACTTTACAGAAGAGGTATAAAGGATATAAATGCAAATTGTATAAAATAAAAAACATGGTATTTGTACCTATTCATGCCCAAAGACATAAAACAAATTTATGTTTTTCCCAAGATACGTGTAACTATACTCCCGAAGGGAGAGAGAAGATACACAAAGGGTTAAAAGCCATAAGTAAAGAAATTCTATCCTATATCATGAATAGTTTTATTCCAAATCGAACCATTGAATATAATGACAATCGAATAAGTAAATTCATCGCCCAATATGGCAAGTGTGCTATTTCTGGAATGGAGCTAGGTAAAAGCGATTGGCACTGCCATCATAAGAATCCTTACCATCTCTCAAAGGACGATTCATTTTCAAACCTAGTAATACTACATGAATCGGTCCACAGACTTGTACACATGAAAAATAACGATAAGATAACAGCATTAATAAAAATCTTAAATCTATCAAGAATGCAAAAAGATAAGCTTAACGAACTTCGATTACAATGTCATAATCACACAATATGATTTCGGAAGAAAGCAAAATCAAATCTAGAGATACATAAGATTGAATGAATTGGATTAGTTGGAACGCCGTATGCGGTGAAAGTCGCACGTACGGTGTGAACAGGGGGAAAAGGGAGCGATAACTTCAAACCCTTACCTATCTGTATGAGTAAGGAATTTCTAGTTTACCTATATATAGTGTTAAATCATATGATTAACATAGAATATGTGACGGAATTAATTTCGAAGGATATATCATTGAAAAATACTTACACATCAATGAGTGAATGGTTACAAATGCTAATTGTTTTTCTTTTTATTTATTCTCTTTTCTAAGTGTCTTTGTCCTAATATGGATATAAGAATACTAAAGAGATTTAATATATGAAATAATGTTGTATTGCCCTTAGCAATTATAAGCATAACAATTACTAAAGGGACGTATATTTTTATGCCGGTTAAAAATCTTTTTGATATACTCATTTTTTATAGTCAGATACAGTTATTGTCCATGGACTAAGAAAAGGGAAGAGTGCTGCAAGAGTAACTCCGGCAAGGCCTGCACCAATACTAGTTAAATTGTTGACCACAGATTTACTCAAATATATGTCAACTGCCAACCCGGCAAACACGATTTTTGTAACACCCTCTTTAGAGGAAAGTTGATAGCCGCTTCCTTCTATTTGCTCATAATCATCGGGAGTATAACTTGATAGATCAACGTTAAATCCTGCTTCTTGTAGCCTTCTCTCTGCTTCTTCATCAGTTATTTCAAGTACAAATGTGTTGTCATCTTGTACAAGTCCTTCAGTTTCTGCTTCTGCTAATAGTTCGTTTGTTTGTTCTAATTGCTTTTTAACCATTTCTAGTTCTTCTTCAGATATGATTTCTCTTAGTGCAGATATATCATTAATTACAAAAGAACCATTTTCAATTTCAATAAAAGGTGCAGCCAATCCCAATAGCTTATCATCTGTGATAACGCTGTTAGCATAGTCGTCGTAGATAGGTTCTGTTATGTCACCACTACTGCTATTGTTTTGTGCAGAGATGCTAGGGGCTAATAAACTAAATACCATTAATATAGACATAAAACTAAATAAAAATTTCTTCATATCATTTCTCCTCTTTAACTTTTTTTGAAATTACCCCCTAAATAATATGTAGATTAAGGGTAACAGGAGAGGATGACAATATTAAATAGTTTCGCAAATCTACTAAACTCACCCCCTTTGATAATTTATTTGAAACAAATACTATACAACCCGATTGAATAGTTGTTAATATTATCATTATAGTAAATTGTAACACTAGTTTAGTGAATTATTAATGAGGAAAGATAACTAACTTTGAAATGCTTTTTGGCATTTTTTAACTAAGTATGTATCAACGTGTCGAATACACCAAACTTAATACCTATGAATTTGGTGAATACAGTGATGTATATGTGGTCGATAAAGGGTTTAATTGGACTTACGTTATTCCGCACGAAAAAGGGGTATATGGTCCGTATTTTTATCGAAAATAATAATGGAAGAGAAAGCGAAGCCAATTTCCTCATAAAATTCCTTATATAGGGGAAAATTATTCCGACTTTATTATTCGGGAGGTTGCTGCATGAGAAACACAAGACAGATTTTAGTAATAATGATGGTACTTTCATGGCTTTTTCCCTTTTATTTGTAGGAAGGCAGTCCATTAAACGCTTTTTGCCTGCATCACTACTTATGGTGATAACAGTGCGAATCGTAAATGTTATAGCGAAAAAGAGAAGATGGTGGTGGTGGTATACTAAGATCCATCCTTCTGTGTCGGGTTCATTTCCTTTTGTCTATGGTCCCTTTTTTGTAAGTTCTTTCTGGCTTTTGAAATATTCCTATGGTAAAGTAATGAAATATTTCGGTTTGAATTTATCTGCACATTTACTATTTACATATATCTTAGAGCCAATTTTAAATAAATTGGGTATTGCATCCTTGGTGCGTATGAGGAAGATAGAGTTAATGTATGTTTTTGTGGCATTAGCAACATTATTATATGGATTTCAGTTTGTAAGTGAAAGTGTGGCAGTGACTAAAGAGCGATCTCAGTAAACGAAGATTGAATCCAATTTCTGGTGTAAAACTAATAAATACCCTTAAGTCCAGGTAGCGGTAAGCGTTATCTGGGCTTTTTGCTAAGGTATCTTTTCGTATACCAAGATACACTAATGTGCCTACTTCCAATATTGATTCCTAGTAAATATAATGAACCATAGGAGCACATCGAAAATATAGGAGGTAACAGATTGAATCCATATCACAGCAAGCCGAACACATTTGTAAACCATGTTCATTTACACGTTCAAAACCTTAATCGTTCACTGACGTTTTACCAGGAGATGATGGGGTTTCAAATTATAGAACAAACCGATAAACAAGCCGTATTAACAGCAAACGGTGTAACGCCGCTGCTTACGATTGAAGAACCAGAAGGTATCACGCCCAAAGAAAGCCGTACAACAGGTTTGTATCATTATGCATTGTTGTTTCCTACGCGTAAAGATTTAGGCAAATTAATCATTCATCTTTTGCAAGCACAGTATCCCTTGCAAGGTGCTTCGAATCACGGAATCAGTGAGGCGCTTTATTTCGCAGACCCGGATGGCAATGGGATTGAAGTTGCCGTCGATACGGATCCGTCAACTTGGCGGACCGAAACGGGTGAAATAGACTTTTCGAATAATGGTCCGATGGATGTGGAAGGCGTGATTGCCGAAGCGGACGGGGAAAGCTGGACTCAAATCCCGGAAGAAACCATTATCGGACATCTTCATTTGCATGTAGCGGATTTGGAAAAAACAAAGGAATTTTATCGTGATGGTTTAGGATTGGATATTATGTTTGATTTTCCGAATCAAGCGGTGTTTTTCTCAAGTGGTGGTTATCACCATCATATTGGAACGAATATATGGAACGGCAAGAACGCCCCGAGACCTAGTTCCAATAGTGTAGGAATGCGCTATTATAATCTAGTATTGCCGAGTGAGGAAGCAAGGAAATCGGTAGTGGCCAAATTAGAAGCATTGGGTTATCCCGTAACAGAAGAGAATGGGAAATGCTTTACAGAAGATCCATCTGGAAATCGACTTTACTTGGACTGATATTCTTCCAATCCCTTATCGAAACCGAGAACAGGTTCGTGTAAAATAGAAGTAATTATACAAATGCATATACGTAAGGGAAGAAGCTAACTTGAACGAGAATAAAAAGATGTTATCACAAGAACAACGTGACGAATTATTCCGGGTATTGGAAGCCCGTTTTGAAAAACATAAGAACCGTCATGAAGATGTTGAGTGGGCGAAAGTCCAAGCACGGCTTGCAGCAAATCCGGAGAAACTGTGGTCGCTCCATGAAATGGAAAGAACTGGCGGTGAACCGGACGTTGTCGAATATGATGAAAGGACGGACGAATACATTTTCTGTGATTGTTCTGCGGAAAGTCCTAAAGGTCGCAGAAGTCTTTGCTATGATCGAGAAGCACTGGAGGCAAGAAAAAAACATAAGCCAGAAAATAGCGCGATGGATATGGCAGCTGCCATGGGGATTGAGATGTTAACAGAAGAAGCATACCGGGAATTGCAGAAACTGGAGAATTTCGATAAGAAAACATCAACATGGGTGCAAACCCCTCCGGATATTCGAGAACTTGGTGGTGCGCTTTATTGTGATTATCGTTTTGGACATGTCTTTGTGTATCACAATGGTGCGGACTCTTACTATGGCTCTAGAGGATTCCGTGGTTCGTTAAGGGTTTAAATTTTTCAATCAAAGTTCAACCGTAAAAAGAGGCGATCATCCAATTGATGATCGCCATTAACCATTGTAACAATAGTAAAGAGGATAATATTCTTGCTAGTATGCACTAAGTAGTTAATTAGAAGACGAAACTATTTCGCGTAGCTACACCTTTTGACTCAGCTTCCTTTTTTCACGCTTAAAATCTACCCGTGAAAATAAAATAGCATACATGATTGTGAAGCCTATATAGATACTCCCCACCATTAAACTTAACGTTCTCGGTTCAAAAACTTCTAGAAGTAAACCTGCTACTCCCATGGAAATACCTAATCCCGTATTGGATATCATTGTAGTTAATCCGAAAAAAGTCCCATGCATTGATTTCGGCACAATTTTCATTATGAGTGTAGCTAAGCAGATGTTACTTATTCCACCGACGAAGGTAATCAATAATGCAATTAGTAGTGCCAATGAGAATGTTGGTGTAATACTTAAAAACAGGTGTCCCATTCCTTCAAACGCGATAAACATTACAACAAGTGCCACTAGATTTCGCTTAAGAAAATTAGAAAAGAATGAGCTTAGAACAAACCCCAATCCTAGAAAAGCATAAATCATTCCAACACCAAGATCGCCCTTTTGGAAAACATCAAGCGCATATACACTTACCAGCACATTATCAATGCCGTTGGCCAATGGCATTGTCAATTCAATGATAAGAAATACGATCAGTGCAGAGGATCCGAAAATCAGTTTCCATGCTGATTTCTTAGGTGGAATTACCTCTTGATAATTTACATTAATACTTGGTTTTCCTGCTGCTGTCATCGAAATTCTTGATAAAAGAAAGGCGGATAATAGGAAACTAATTCCATCTAAAAGAAAAGGTATATGTAATCCGAATAGATAGGAAATAACCCCACCTGAACCAGAACCTAAAACAAGGACTCCACCAACCAAAATTTGTTCAATTGCATTAACATACAGTAATCTTTCCTGCTTTACAATTGCTGGTATTGTAGCCATTCGGGTAGGTGCATGCAATGCTTCTCCTGCAGCTAGACAAAATGAACTAACAAAGATAATCCATAAATGCTCTGGACCCTGCACGAAGATAGGGGAGATAGCAAAGGGAATGCGAACCAAATCAACGGTTAGTAACAACCTTTTCTTTGAAAATCGATCAGCTATCATGCCACCAATCGGTGCTAGTAATAAAAACGGTGCCATGCGTATGGCGAAGTAAAGTCCAATGGCAAAGCCAGATCCGGTTAGTTGGTAGAGTAATGCCAGTATCGCAACCTGTGAGAATCGATTTCCAATGCCACTAACAGTACCAGCCCAAAATAATTTTTGATAACTTTTCTCCTGCTTCCATGTTTTCCAGTTATTCAAATCCCCCTACCTACTTTCATATCCATCTAATTAGTTTCGTTAGAGAAAACCTTGACTTTCGAGCGGAAAGTCAAGGCTCTGATTGTTTTACTATGTTAAACCAGCCATAATTCTTTCGGATTTAGTTGATATTCCCCGTTTTCCCGATTCATAAAATGACAAGTAATGAACTCTCGGCGAATCGTTGCATAATCCTCATGGAATTGTTTAATGTATTCATTTATTTCTTTTTCTGGATAGATTTTGCCAACTTTTAATCCTTTAACAAGATGCTCGAGGACAATGAGCTTTTTCTTGTGTTGAGCAGGAATGTTTTTAAGTCTGCCACGCTCATCAAAGAAATTTGTAATGACCTTGTACTTCTCATCGTTTGAAATAGTCATTGATTCCATTTTCTCACCCCTTATTTGCAATATTGCAGTAGCCATGGATTCAAGCTTTTTTTCATTTAGATGAAAATAGATGGTGTTCTTATCGCGTCGTTGATAAATGATATCTATTTCTCTTAACTTTGTTACATGGTAAGAAATAGTGGGGGGCGTCAAGCCCAATTTCCCCGCTAATGCCTGCCCGTGTAATGGACCATCTTTTAATAATTCGATTATTTGAATCCTGGTTTTATCCCCAATTGTTTTATGGAAATTTACAATCCGATCTAACTGCATGAAGGTAACCACCCATCTAATTAGATATATTTCTAATTAGATTATATTCTAATTAGAGTTTTATTACAATAGAACAAAAACATGATGTCGCTAAATAACAGAAATGATGAGGACAAAATCAGAAAACCTAGTTTTAGTTCTTTTTAAATAACTACAAAAATAAGAAAATTGTCGTATATTTATGGTATAATATTCCATGTATTTGGGACTTGTGTTTCTATAATATTATTATATTTGATTGGGAGGAAGTAAAATTGAAGAAGAGAGTTTTGAAAATCGTCGTTGCTTTAGGGGTAATGATGTTCCTAGCAGCATGTGGTTCAAAAGCGGAATTATCAGATTATGTAGAAGTTCACTTTGAAGGGTACGACACAATGGGAACAGCCACATATGAAGTTGATGAAGAACAATTAGTTAAAGATACTTTCGAGGTATCAGAAAATGTTTTCGACCTTGATCCAGAGACGCTTAATGAGATAGATGATATGCTGTCTTCTTATAGTGTGGAATTAGATAACGACACAGATTTATCTAACGGGGATGACGTCATTGTTAAACTGAAGGTGAATGATGATAAAACGAAAAAACTAAAAACAAAAGATGAACTAAAGGTTACTGTTTCGGGTCTTGAGGAACCAGAAAAGTTAAGTGATGAAGAAATTGAGAAAAACGTTGTCGTTAATTTCAATGGCGTTAGTGGAAAAGGAACACTCAAGATTGATTCTACCTTTAGTGATGATTTAAGTGGATTATCGTTTGAATCGACTCAAGATGGTGAGATAAAAAATGGTGATACTGTCGTCGTTGGTTTGACTGAAACAGCTAGAGACTCTTTAGCATCACTTGGTTATGTGCTTACAGGTGAAGGAAAGGCGGAATTTAAAGCTACCGGTTTAGATGTTGTCGCAGAGAAACCTTCTGATATCGTGAATTTAGAGGATATAGAACGATTAATAAGTGAAGGGATAAACAGAGAATATCAAGATTCATCATATGGTTTCTATAAATACGAAATTATTAAGGGAAATACATACTATAGACAATTCGAAAGAGATGAAGATTCGAGTTCTTTCTGGGGAAGCTCACCTAGTAATGGTACATTAGTGAATGTATATACAATTAAGAAATACGGATCAAAAGGGGAATTAGAAGATACATTTACTGCAATTTATGGATACACAGATATTATTCTTGATGGGGATAATAAGGCGAATGTTGCGGATATAAATGATTATTCGGATACGTATGATAATACATATTCATTAGAATCTGTAGAAAAACTCTTAGAAGGATATGGTTATCAGTTAGTAGAATAAGGAAGACTATAAAAATCTTATGAAAAAATAACACGGAACCAAATTGAACTGCTTAGCCTTGTTTTGAAACACTCATTCTAAAATAGCCTAGACTATTCTAAATGAGTGTTTGTTTTTGTTAGGCTGTAGTTTACCACCAAAAAACCCAAAAAATAAATATTTAAAAAAGTTGTTGACATTAATTTAAATAGCCACTATAGTAATTATCATAACTTACCAAAAAGTGAATATGAAAAATTTCTTCTTATCCAGAGAGACCGAGGGACAGGCCCTACGACGTCTCGGCAGCGGGTTAATTTCGATTAACACTGTGCCAATTCCTGCAAATGTTTTACACATTTGAAAGATGAGAAGGAAGTCGTTTCTTACATACTTGGAGACCTTCCTTTTTTCTTATGGATAAGAGAAAAAGGGAAGGTCTTTTTCGTTTGATTTTTTAAAGGGAGTTGAGAAGTATATGATTGAATTTCGGAATATATCGAAAACATTCAAGGTTGGGGGTCGTGAGGTTAATGCGGTGAAAGATGTTTCCCTAACCATTGAGCAAGGTGAGATTTTTGGAATCATCGGGTTTAGTGGAGCAGGAAAAAGCACCTTACTACGACTTGTTAATTTGTTGGAGAGTCCAACGAATGGGAGTGTTCAGGTGCAAGGAGTGGACGTTGGGTCACTCTCACAAAAAGATGTCCGCAAGTTGCGGAGAAGAATCGGAATGATTTTCCAAAACTTTAACTTATTCTCTTCTAGAACGGTTGCTGGGAATGTGGCGTATCCATTGAAACTTGCCGGAATGCCGAAAAAGGAAATTAAGGAGAGAGTTGCGGAGCTTCTTCGCTTTGTTGGTTTGACAGATAAGGCGAGCGATTATCCAGAGCAATTATCTGGTGGACAAAAACAGCGGGTAGGCATTGCAAGGGCGCTAGCTACCTCACCTGATATTTTAATTTGTGATGAGGCAACCTCAGCACTGGACCCGGATACAACAGGCGAAATTCTTCGCTTGTTGAAAAAGGTAAATAAGGATTTAGGGATTACCATTCTACTCATCACACATGAGATGCATGTCATCCAAGCAATATGTGACCGAGTAGCGGTTATGGAAGAGGGAGAGGTAATTGAATCGGATTCGGTATTTGATGTATTTACCAATCCACAGCATCTTACCACCCAGCGCTTTATTCAATCGGTGCAACAGGATAGACCATCTGCCGCGCTGCTAGAGGAATGGAGAAGAAAAGGCGGGAAGAATTTATATCGGGTTATTTTTAAAGGGGAAGTGGCAAGTGATCCGGTGCTATCTCGTGTTACACGAAAATTTGATGTCGATGTCAATATTGTTTACGGATCTGTTCGAGAGCTTCAGGAGAAATTATATGGAAATCTGCTTGTATCATTTGAAGGACCTAAAAGCAATGTTTCTAATGTGCTTTCGGCATTAGAAGAAATTGTAGCATTAGAGGAGGTGATGATTTCATGAAAGTAGACTGGAGTACATTTTGGCCGAGGATCGTTGAATCCACCGGTGAAACAATTGTGATGGTCATCATGACCCTTATATTAGGTTCTATTCTCGGAATAACGATTGGGTTACTATTATTTGTTACACGAAGAGGCAACATTTTAGAGAACAAATTTTTGTTCCAATTACTAAACTTATTGATTAATATTATTCGCCCGGTGCCGTTTATCATTTTCTTAGTGGCAATCAGTCCATTAACAAGAGCGGTAATCGGTACAACAATAGGGACATGGGCAGCCATTTTCCCGATGACCATTGCCGCATCATTCGGCATTGCGAGGGTAGTAGAGAATAACCTAGTAAGCATTGATGCTGGCGTAATTGAGGCAGCGAAGGCAATGGGTGCCAGCCCACTAAGAATTATTTTTACCGTATTGATTCCAGAAGCGCTTGGGCCATTAATCTTAGGCTTGACCTTTGTAACTGTAAGTCTAATCGATTTCTCCGCCATGGCGGGTACGGTTGGTGGCGGCGGTTTAGGTCATGTTGCAATGACCTATGGCTATCAACGATTTGATGGAAGCGTGATGCTAGTAACCGTCATTATACTTATTGTTTTAGTACAAATCGCACAGTGGATTGGAAATACATTATCGAGAAAGATCATGCGAAGGTAAAACTAGTTATCTAAAAATTTAACAAAAAAGGGAGACAGAATGATGAAAAAGTGGATTAGTATTTTAGTAGTTTTAATTGCAGTGGTGACACTTGCTGCGTGTGGAAGTGATTCCGCATCAGGTGATGGGGATGTCGTAAAAGTGAAGATCGGTGTAACTGGGACAGATGGTGAAGTATGGCCGATTCTAAAAGAAAAAGCGAAAGCAGAAGGAATTGAAATTGAGCTAATCGAGTTCTCTGATTACACATTACCGAACCAAGCATTAGCAGATGGCGAAATTGATATTAATTCGTTCCAGCATATTGCGTTTCTATCGCAGTTTAACGAAGAAAATGATCTTGATTTAGTTCCGATTGGCGCGACTATCATTGCTCCGATGGGGTTATATTCCGAAAAAATTAAGGATGTCAGTGAACTTAAAGATGGTGACCAAATTGCAATACCGGATGACCCCTCTAACCAAGCACGTGCGTTAAAGTTATTGGAATCAGCAGGCTTAATCACATTGGCAGATGATTTTGGACTTTTTGGTGACCCTAGTAAAATCGTAGAAAATCCGAAGAACTTAGACATTTTACCGATTGTTGCCCAACAAACGCCGCGTGTATTACCGGATGTAGCGGCATCTGTTATCAATAATGGTGTTGCCGGGCAAGCAGGATTTGATCCAGTGAACGATCCAATTTATGTAGAAGATGGAAACGATCCAAATACATTACCTTATGTGAACATCTTTGCAGCACGTGCAGAGGATAAAGATAATGAAATCTATCAAAAGCTTGTTGAGCTGTACCATGACGAGGAAGTTGTGAAGGCAGTCGAAGCTGATACAAATGGTGGTTCCATTGTGGTTGAGTTATCAAAAGAAGAGCTATTAGAACAATTTAGCGGACTATAAGGAGGAGATTAATGTGAGTAAAACGTTAACTGGAATTGAATTAATTCAGCAATCGATTGAATCGAATAAAGCATCCTATATCGAAACGAGCCAGGTTATCCATGCCAACCCAGAAATAGGGAATCAGGAGTTTTTTGCGAGTAAACAGCATGTAGAAACATTAACAAATGCCGGGTTTAGCGTAGACACGGCTGTTGCCGGACATGAAACATCTTTTTATGCGGTAAAAGACAGTGGGAAACCTGGTCCGGCTGTAGCCTTTCTGGCGGAGTATGACGCACTTCCTGGATTAGGGCATGCGTGTGGTCATAACATTATCGGCACAACAAGCGTAGCAGCAGGGATTGCACTTGCCGAGACGTTAGAAGAAACTGGCGGAAAAGTTATCGTGTTAGGCACTCCTGCTGAAGAGGGTGGTCCAAATGGTAGTGCGAAGGGTAGCTTTGTGAAGCATGGATATTTAAAAGGAGTCGATGCTGCTTTAATGATTCATCCATCGGGCAAAACCTCCCTGACCGGTGAATCACTTGCTGTTGATCCACTTGATTTTCACTTTTACGGAAAAGCTGCCCATGCATCTGGTTCTCCTGAAAAAGGGATCAATGCATTGGATGCCGTGATTCAGCTTTTTGTTGGGATTAATGCGTTACGCCAGCAGCTTCCTACTAGTGTTCGGATTCATGGAATCATTACCCATGGTGGTGACGCACCGAACATAATTCCTGAATATGCAGCAGCAAGATTCTATATTCGTGCGGAATCATGGAAAAAAACCGAGGAAGTTTCCAACAAGGTACGTGCCATCGCAGAAGGTGCCGCACTAGCAACTGGTGCAACGGTGAAAATTGACCGATTCCAAAATGAAGTAAAAGACTTTGTGTTGAACCCAGTTCTGGATAGCGTTTTAAAAGAGGAGCTAGAAACTGTGGGCGAGAAAGTTTGGACAGAAAAGGGAAGAGGTAAAGGTTCAACAGACGCTGGCAATATCAGCTATGAGGTGCCAACAGCTCATCCACACATTAAAATCGGCCCAGACGATCTTATCGGCCACACGAATGAATTTAGAGAGGCTGCGAAATCCCCGGAAGGTGACGCCGCGCTTATCAAAGGTGCAAAAGTACTTGCCGCAACAGGCTATCGCCTACTGACGGATAGTAATTTGTTGAAGCGAGTGAAGGATGCTTTTGAAGAGGCAAAGGCGGAGAAGGATTAATTTTTGGGGTTCGAGTTTTGCGAAGTAAATAGTAATGCTAAACATACACAAAAGCTTGGGGATGACCTCAAGCTATTTGTGTTACCGCACGTAATGAAACTTAATTTAGTCCGGATTTCAACCATTCCTCTTTAGGAATATCCCTATGTTTATACTCAACAACCTTAATATCGCTGCCGTTTATTTTAAATGTTATTGTTTCTTCCCCGTATGGTGGATTATGAGCACCTTCAAAGGTTTGAACTTGAACGGTCAATAGAAAAGCATTGTCACTTTCATCCTCAGCAATTTGAAGGATTTTTTCTAGCCCTCTATACCAGAGCTTATCTTCACCGTAATAATTGTGAATAGCTTGACTTATCGGATCTATTAATCGTTCAATCAATACATTTTTTAGTTGTTTTTTAGTTACTGGGATACTTTCAGGCTTTTTTCGATCTGGTTGGTTTAATTCGAAGCTCAACTGGGATATTGGATTTATATTATTACTAAGTTGATTAAGGGAGTCGAAATAGTATAGTTCGTCTAAATTATTGTCTTCATCAGCTTGAACTGTAATGGACAAATAAACACTTATAAAACTAACGAGAATAATAGTTATTGAATTTCTCATGATATTCACCTCAACTATATAATTACACGGATTGAGATGATTTATTAAATTGTCTGTGTCTATTTGATAAGTGTTGTTCACCTGTTTACGGAAGGAACTAAACTTTTATTTTACCTCAATAGAAAACGTATAACCGACGTTCCCTTGCTCCCAATTAGCAAATACATGATAGACATATATTCCTTTTTCTGCTGGAACAACCATTGTATTATTTTTTATTTCCACCTGTTCTACGTTATCTTTATCAATCCATTGTTCTACTTCTAGAGTCCCTAAAATTGGTTCCTTTTCAAAAATAATGTTGATTTCCTCGTTTGGAGATACGAGAGTGGGCTTATGTTCTTTGGCCATGTCCAGTGGACCTGTATAAGCTTTATCTACACACTGGGCTGATAAAAACTCATCCCAACAATAGGAACCCTGTGTAGTTGGAATTTCTGTATGTCCTACTGTTACAGTTGGTATTGGTGGTTCTAGGTCTGGGTCTGAAAAAAATGGTATAAAGACAACCAAACCAATAATAATCACTAAAAGGATAATGATTGAAATAATAATTTTTCTAATTGTACTCACCCCTTTTAATCAAATAGACGTATCAAAGCGATGAATAGTTTCAATTGACTCACGCTAAGTCCAAATATCAAAAGCACTGTTTACCATTTCACCAACTAGAGTATTCGGTAGTCCGAATGACAGGAATGGATTGTTCGTTCTATACTATCGCACTAGTTAATAATTGTTAGTTCTTATCCTATTTACTGCGTGTTTTTTACTGGACATTAACAATAAACCAATACCCAACAGCAATAACAAAATCCCGAACCAGGAAGTAACCGTTAAGTATTCGCCTAATACGAACACACCTAATACTGCTGCGGTTAACGGTTCAGCTAGCGAAAGCGTGACGGCAGTTGAGGAAGAGACCTGGACGAGCCCTCTGGCAAAAAAGAAATAGGCAATTCCGGTTGCTGTAATCCCAAGATGCAGACTCACCCCCACCCCTCGAAAACTCATTAGCCAAGACATATCAAAGATGAATAGAAATGGCGCTAATAACATAGCACTAAGCGTAAAAACAACTGCTACTACTGCTAATGAGGAATGGGTTTTTACTAGTGTTCTGCTTACAAGGGTATAACAAGCAAATGAAAATCCAGCACCAAGAGCCATCAGAATGCCAACAGGATTTACCGAAACGGATTCTTTATTAACAAATAGCATGAGGCAACCAATTATTGCTAGAGAAGTAGAGTACCACCAAATTTTAGATGGGCGGATCTTTACATATACCCATTCTGCAAGACCAGAGAAGAGTGGTGCACTTCCAATCGCCACTACTGTTCCAATGGCAACGCCAGTTATAGAAACAGCGGAGAAAAATAATGGCTGAAATAAAGCCATACATAAGGAAGCAATAAATGTTGACTTGATGGACCAATTTTGAAAATTGAATTTCCCTGTTACCAGAACAATTCCTGTTAAAAATAACCCACCTATTGCCAAGCGAGTTGCCCCGATCGCGAATGGATGTGCAGCTTCTGGAGCGAAATCTTGAGTGGTTCCCGTTGTGCCCCAAAGAATTGCAGCAAATAAGACGAAAAAAGGAGCCCATCTTCCGTTCATGTCATCACCTCAATAAAAAAGATAAAAAGAATAACTAGGCCAATAATAGAAAATTTGATAAGAATTTTCTTTACCGAGTTTAATATCCTTTTTATCTATTATTAAGATTTCTGTATTTTTGTGGCGAGATGCCCGTACATTGGACAAACCACCTTGTGAAAGATGAAGAATTCTCAAATCGAAATTCCTCGCTAATATCTGATATGGACCAATTTGTTGAGGTTAATAAATGTTTCGCCTCTTTCAGACGAAGCTCAGTGATATATACTTTAGGGCTTTTCCCTGTTTTTTTCTTAAACCATGCTGAGTAATACACAGGATGGTAATGCTCAATACTGGCTAACGTTTCGATTCTAATAGCCTCCTTATAATGTTGATGAATGTATTCTATAGAAGGAGGATTAGAAGTTTGAAGCTTGTCCGTAACATATCGAGTTAAATTTACTAAAGAGGACATGTTATCATGGTTCTCTGTTTCTTCTAATAACAAGTAACGGATAGCATTCCACTGCTTATCCAACCGTATATACATGTCGCTGGTATTGTCAGGCAAATAGTGCAGCGGTATATCTACTATTAAGAATTCATTCCGGTCCATCGAACGATAGTTGTGTTCTAGGTTCGGAGGAATATAGAAACAATAATCGGCATTCAGATTTATTTCTTGCCACTGCATTTGGATATCTAATGATCCCTGTAATGGAAAAAGAAATTGTCCAAACGCATGATGATGAGACTGGAAATCTCGAGTATAGGATCTTTTCTCGCATGTAATGTGGTTTACGGTTTCCATTTTACGTCCCCCTTGTAATAATCTAAGGCAGTTGTTGCGTTAAGTACAATTGAAACTATGGACCTTACTCGGATTGCTTAATCCAAATTTTCCAATCGTCAATTTCCTCTATTTCAATAACATGTAAAGAATCATCAACGGGGACATTGCCATCCATATATCCTACTTCATAGCCAAACTCATTATTACTAATTACTGTTTGCGTTTCACCCATTCCTTCAAATGGACCATTCATTTGAACGATTCCATTTGCTTTCCATTGACCATCCTCTTTATGAATATCGGCAACCCAAATATCCTTATCGTTCATGACTCCTCTAAAGACGAATAAGACTAACGCTTCATTCACTTTATGAGAACCATATACTATAATTTCCCTTTCTTTATTCCCTACCTCGATCGCCTTTAAAGCATCTTCTGGATTGTTAGCCGTTTCGTCATTAATTTCATCACAACCAACCAGTAAGATAAAAAACGATAAAATTATTAGGTGTACCGTTGACTTCATTTTTTCACCTGCTCCGCCAATAATTCATTCCTACTATTCTATAACATTGAAGAAAATTATAATGAAAATTAATGTAAAGAAAATCCCTCGTATAATTAAAGATCGCTTTACTACTTTTTCATCTACTTTCGGTTTCTCAATAAATGCTGGTCTAAACCATAATTTAATTGCCTTTGTTGGATTGAAAAATTGCCAAATCGAAATTCCATAAAAAGCAATAACTATGATTATAAATAAGATTATTTTAGACATATATCCCCCGGTTCCTTTAGTTCAACAATAAATTGGAAAGCTCTACCAATAAGTTAGTTGTTTCCTATAAATCACGCCATCATAAAAATAATCTACCCATTAAATGATTAACTAAATAATGAATTAGAATCCCAAAAACTAGCAATATGTTTATCATTTTTCATATCATCTACTGTTTTTTCAAAGACCGTGATTACCTCATCTAGCTTTCCTGCATATATGACTTCAAAAAAAGAATTTGTATCGCTTCTCCCTGTACTTGTACAAGGATAGACGTAAATGATGTAAGGTTCCTTGTAAAAATGTGTGCTCACTACGATTTCGATAAACCAATGTGTTGCAAATGGGTAGTCGAGGTCATATCCCTCTTGATCTAATCGTGATTTATCTTTTTCACCTATCGGTATAAGCGCATATTCTATATGTCTCATTCCTTTTCGCTTTTGTTTTTGTCGTTGAGCACGTATTAATAAATTATATCGATTACCTAACTTTTTCTTTAGTCTTTTATTCATCATTTTCCTCCCGGATCAAGGAACTAAATATTCTAAAATATTCAACTTTAGTTTACCACATTAAAAACACCAATTGGAAACCCTGATAGAAATCTCCCGCCTAAAGCGTATCCATTACTGCTAGGAGAATATACGTTAGATATGCGTCCGTATCAGTGGTATGCGGATATGTTGAGAAGAGTGCCTAAAAGAAGAGTTTTTAAGAGGAAATTGTCAGCGCGTGTGGTCTTCCTCCGATTGTTGGTGATAAGTATATAGCAGAATCCTTGTCTCCTGAAGAGGTAGCAGCAGTACGAGATTATCCAACAACACTAGCAACTCCGACAATAAATGATTTAGAAATATGATTCGCCATGGTTATGGGGTCACTAAAGGAATAAGCTTACGTGTGACGGCATGATAATTAAACTGTTTCTGAATTTTGTCTGGGAGCGGTTTTGGATAGAGTCTGACATAATTAACTCAGCGTTTCCTGATGAGCCACTATAACTAGAAAATGCCGCATAATCCCGGCATCTTCTAGTTAAAGCGGTTAGATGTTTTGCAGCTCCTCTAACAGTCCAGCTAATTTATCCCATGTTTCGCTTACTCCTTGAAGTGCACCCATATCTATCACGGCTTGGATTGCTTCTTCTGATCCATATTCAGAGCGACTAATCAATTTTGTTTTTCCATCCTCTTCAAGGAACAATAATGTCATTTTAGTAGATGGCATTTCTTCTGAGATATTACCGTCAGCATCTGAGAAAGAGTCAATTAAGACGATGCGATTGGGCTCCTCAATTTCCTGATAAACTGCTTTACCCCAAGATTCCATTCCGTAATATTCCTGATTCTCATCCGTACATTTCATGCAGTAGTGCCACACGCCACCTGGACGAAAATCAACGTTGCATACTGGGGTTTCCCAGCCCTCTGTTGCCCACCAGCGCTTCAGGTGATCAGCTTTAGAGAAAGCTTTGAATACAAGTTCACGGGGTGCGTTAAAAACACGCTCTAATACGAGTTCGCGTCCCTCTACCTTCGAAATAATTTCTTCCTTTTTTTGCATGTACTTATCCTCCTTGGTTTATATGTTTTTACAGCGATCATCCGAATTGGCTGATGCTGGCTATCAAGAATCCGATTTTCTTTCTTGGTTTTCACTATCCTTTTTCATTACTTCTAGATAGTTCTCTAATCGGTCTAGTCTTTCTTCCCATATCCGTTGGAAGGTCAACAGCCAATTGTCTAATTCTTCAAAAGGCTCATGCCGAAGCTTATAGATTCGCCGGTTTGCAACCGCCCGCACTTCCACGATTCCAGCATCACTAAGGACGCGGAGGTGTTTAGAGGTTTGCGGCTGTCGTAACGCCAGTTTCTCAGCGATTTCTCCTACTGTTAGTGGACCATTGCGTAAGAGCTCGACAATCTGTAATCTGTTAGATTCGGAAAGCGCATTGAAGGTGTCTAATTTCATTTCATTCGCTCCCTTTAAATCCGTTTCATGTTAGTTAGTACGGCGTTTGGATTAGTGTGATTCCTCATTAAATTTATTAGTTGTTTTAAATATACCAATGCAGGAATATTCTTGTCAAGGAATATAAAGAATTTCATAAATAATTTGACTTTATACAATCCGTTCGTTACTATTAAGGATAATTTAATAACTAATTCGATGACGAGAAAGAGTAGTTAGGCATGTCTTATCCACAGAGAGTTGACGATTTGCTGAAAGTCAACGGTAAGCGCGTAATGAAAATCCTCTCCGAGAAGCAAAGTTGAACAATCGTTAGACTTTGACGGCATCCTACCGATATCCAGGACGCGTATGATAGTACGTAGTGTCATGAACGAAAAACCACTACTATGGTTTTTTTATTTTGTTCTAAGCGAGATATTAAACTCGGTTCCTACGTTATGGAATCCGAGTTTTTTTAATTTAATGAGGTGATGATGGTGAAAGAGACAAGTGCTGAAAGGGAATTAAGAATACGGAAACAATGGGAGGAAAATGGGACGTTTGCACGTTCTATCGCGAACCGAGAAGGAAAAGAGTCATTTGTGTTTTATGAAGGGCCGCCAACGGCAAATGGGTTGCCTCATGCTGGTCATGCGCTCGGAAGAACCATCAAAGACTTTGTAGCCAGATATAAAACGATGTCCGGATATCAGGTATTACGAAAAGCGGGCTGGGATACACATGGCTTACCGGTGGAATTAGAAGTTGAGAAACAGTTAAATATTCGTGGGAAAGATGAAATTGAAGCATACGGTATCGAGAATTTTATCCAAAAATGTAAGGAAAGTGTCTTTGCCTATGAAAATGAATGGAAACAATTTACCGAAGCACTAGGGTATTGGGTCGATATGGAGAATCCGTATATCACATTAAACAATGACTATATTGAATCGGTCTGGAATATCTTGTCTACGATTCATGAACAAGGTTATTTGTATAAAGGGCATCGGGTTGTTCCGTATTGTCCACATTGTGAGACATCTCTTAGTTCGCATGAGGTTGCCCAAGGCTATAAGGATGTTACCGATTTATCCGCAACAGCGAAGTTTCGCTTAACAGATACGACAAATGAATATTTCTTAGGGTGGACCACGACACCATGGACATTACCGGGAAATGTAGCCTTAGCAGTGAATCCTACCATGAATTATATCCGAGTGAAACAAGGTTCCGAGATTTATATTCTTGCAGAGTCCTTAGCTCGAAGTGTTATGAAAGAAGACTATGAAACATTGACTGTCATGAAAGGCGCAGACTTAATCGGTCGTGCTTATGAACCGCCGTTTGATTATGTAGCGGTAACGATTGGTCATAAGGTTCTCGGGGCTGATTTTGTTACTGATACAAGTGGAACGGGAATTGTGCATATCGCACCTGCCCATGGGGAAGATGACTACAAGGTGATTCGGGATAATGGGTTTGATTATGTGAATGTCGTCGATTCCAAAGGATGCTATACGGAGTCTGTCACACCACTTGCTGGACGATTTGTGAAGGATTGTGACGTGGATATCATCAAGCTATTAGCGAAGAGAAATTTATTATTTGAAAAGCAAAAATATGAACATAGTTATCCACATTGTTGGCGTTGTGATAGTCCATTACTTTACTATGCAATGGAAGGCTGGTTCATTAAAACAACTGCAGTTAAAGAAAAAATGCAGTCCAACAATCAAGCAGTCGATTGGTATCCCTCCCATATGAAAGATGGAAGGTTTGGAAACTTTTTAGATAATATGGTCGATTGGAATATTGGTAGAAGCAGGTACTGGGGAACACCACTAAATGTTTGGGTTTGTCGTGAATGTGGGAAGGAAAAATCACCGCATTCGATCCAACAGTTACGAGAATTTGCTGTAGAAGATGTTCCCGAGGATATTGAGTTGCATAAGCCATATGTAGATAGTATCCACATGGCATGTTCCTGTGGCGGGGAAATGGTTCGAACAAGTGAGGTCATTGATGTCTGGTTTGATAGTGGATCAATGCCATTTGCACAATACCATTATCCATTTGAAAATGAGGAGATGTTCAAGAAGCAATTTCCTGCCGATGTTGTCATTGAAGGAGTGGACCAAACGAGAGGGTGGTTTTACAGCTTACTAGCGGTATCTACGCTGTTTACAGGCGAGTCACCTTACAAGCGAGTCCTTTCCTTAGGTCATATTTTAGATGAAGATGGCCAAAAAATGTCTAAAAGTAAGGGGAATGCGTTGAATCCAACAGAGCTCATTCAGGAGTTTGGTGCTGATTCCCTAAGGTGGGCGCTACTAGCGGATAGTTCACCATGGAATAATAAGCGGTTTTCGAAAAAGACCGTCAGCCATGCGAAGTCGAAGGTAATCGATACACTTGTAAATGTCTATTCCTTCTACAAGATGTATGCTGAAATTGATAATTTTAATCCAGCTAACGACTTAGGAGGAGCGAAAACTACACTGGATAACTGGATACTTTCACGACTGAATTCAGTTATTAAGGAAGTGACACAGAGTCTAGATGACTATGATATCACTAAAGGAGCAAGAGCAATCTCGGAGTTAGTTGACGAAGTAAGTAATTGGTATGTTAGACGATCCAGACAACGTTTCTGGAGTAGTGGTATGTCAGCGGATAAACGAGCCGCATTTAGTACCTTATATGAAGTGCTTACAAAACTAGCGCAGCTAATGGCTCCATATGCTCCGTTTGTGACAGAAGATATTTACTCCAACTTAGTAAAGAGCAGTGTACATGTATCCGATTATCCGAAGTCAGATGAAACGCTGATTGATGAAAAATTGGAACAAGAGATGGAAGCTGTCTTAGAAATAATCGAATTAACGAGATCTGTTCGGAACACAGTAGGAATCAAGACGAAACAACCGTTAGCTAATTTAGTGGTCGTTCCGGCGGAGGAATCTAACACGTCTAATCTGGCGGTCTATTCCTCTATTATCCAAGAGGAAGTGAATGTTAAAGAGGTAACCTTTAAGGAAGCATATCAAGATATGCTCCAGATTGATCTCAAATTAAACTTTGCAGTAGCCGGACAAAAGTTTGGAAAATTAGTAGGAGAAGTTAAAAATAAAGTCGAGAATTTGGACGAAGCGGAGAAAGCAATCTTCATGAAGGATGGCAAGGTACGGCTTTCGCTAAGTTCTGAGGAAGAAATAACCCTAACAACAGAAGATGTACTAGTTGAGAAAAAAGGTAGAGAGGGGTATGAACTCGCGGAAGGAAGTAATTTCTTAGTCCTCCTTGATACGACTTTAACCCAAGCATTAAAAGAAGAAGGGTTAGTGAGGGAGTTCGTTCGGGCTGTCCAAACGTATCGAAAGGAATTAGATCTTCCAGTTGATTTACGTGTAGACCTTTTTGTACAGGCTGAACCATGGTTTGAAAATGTACTACGCAATTATGATGATTTAGTACAGCAGAATCTTATTTTGAATGAAGTGCATTTCGAGAGTAAGCCTGGTATGAAAAGTTTTGTGGTAGAAGGAAATTTAGTGGAGCTATTTATTGAGTCATAATGTCGACCCCTGTTGAAACGCAGGTATCCTTTCTCTATCTAAAATTATAAGTGGAAAACAAATAGTAAAGGGTGAAGGAAATTGATGTTGGCTAGAAAACTGTATCCAGAACGTCTAATTCTCCGTGCATTCACAATGGAGGATGCTACTAGAGTTCAAGAATTGGCAGGAGGCAAAGAAGTAGCGAAAACAACTTTGGGAATACCTCATCCATATTCTATTGAAGCAGCAACGAGCTGGATTGAAAATCATCCTGCGATGATGGCAAATGGTATATTTCCATTTGCGATTGTATTAAAAGGTGAAAACAGCTTAATCGGAACGATGGCCTTACGTATCAATCAAGCTCATAATAAGGGTGAATTGGCATTTTGGGTGGGGAAGGAATATTGGGGAAATGGGTTTGCGACGGAAGCGGCACGTGAAATAGTTAGATATGGATTTGAGGAATTAAAGCTCAATAAGCTTTGGGCAATGGCGATGTCGAAATATCCTGCTTCATCAAAGGTTATGGAGAAAGTCGGAATAAAACGGGAAGGCGTGTTAAGACAGGGTATTCTAATGCAAAATTAAAGGGAGTTATTGACTTAAGTCAATAACTTATTCGTTTCGTCTTAATTACGTCAAAACCCACTATGAAGGATAATGAACCAGCATAAAAAAACAAAAAACTTGAAGTGAATAAAATTCATTCCTCAAGCATTTTGCGAGTGATTTACCTGATAATTATTTAGCAATTACATATATTATTTATTCAAATCCTATTATTCTCATGCATACCTATTTCTCTCAGTTTTCCATCTCTCATTTCAAATACACAATCACCATGTTTTGAGAGCTCTATATCATGTGTGACTAAAACTATCGTGACCCCCTGTTGTTGAATATCCTTTAAGATATTCATGACACGGTCTCGATTTTCTATGTCGAGATTTCCTGTGGGTTCATCACATAATAATAAATTAGGCTCACTTATTAATGCTCTAGCAATTGCGGCTCGTTGTTTCTCGCCTCCAGAAACCAATCTTGGTTTATGGTGTATTCGATCGGTGAGTTGAACTAAATGGAGTAACTGCCGAGCTTTTGCTTCAATAATTTCCTTCTTTTCAAAAGGTAGGAGAGGAATCATTACATTGGTCAGTAAATCAAACTGTTCAAATAGCTGAAAATCCTGAAAGATATATCCAATATGGTTTCTACGGAATTTTCTTATTTCCTCTTGATTTGCTGTCATCATATCTATGTTACCGACTTTTGCTTTTCCAGAATCTGCACGTTCTAGCCCTGCAATACAACGTAGTAGTGTGGTCTTTCCAGAACCAGAAGGGCCAGTTATAGTTAGCCATTTACCTTGGTCTAGTAATAAATTGGCATGAGTGATCGCGTGAACAGTTTCCGATCCAGATGAATATTTTTTACTAATATCATGTAGTTGGATGTACATGGCTTTTACCACCTTTATTGAAGTATCTGTTAATAGATAACACTGCAATTACAACTGTAACTAGTACAATCGCTATACAAGCTAGGATTCCATGAATTGCACTTTGAACAGATAAATCTACAAATATTACGATAAATAGCAAGCTGATTAGCCAGCCGATGATGGAAGAAAGGCCACTCCATAAAAGTACTTCCTTCAGAAAATAGGTCCGAACATGATTATTTCCCCAACCGACAACATGGAATAAATGAATCTCACCTGCACGCTTTTGCCATAACCGTGCTAAGGTTTGATAGATTGTAAGAAAACTCATCAAATATAAAAGAGAAATAATAATGATAAATATCCCGTTGATATCTCCATGTATATACGTGCCAAGTCGGGTTTGTGTAACAACGCCAACATGTTGAATTAGAAAAAATGGTAAAAAACAAGTTAATAGTGTAACAAGAAAAATTTGGACGCAGGCTGCGATTATTTGATGATAATAAAACCCTATATTCTCCGTTATCATCGTTTTACCATTAAGGTGTCGTTTCTGCTTTTTTCTACTGGATAACTTCTGAATACCCAAAAATAGTATGAAAGTTACAATGCTGATTAAGCTAGAAATGTAAAGTGATAACCAACTAGAAGTAAAGTATCCATTTAGGAAAAATATTGAATTTGTTACCATTATTGGTATGCCTAAAATCCATTTCCATTCTTTATATCGTAATTTCCTAATGTCTTTTTGTGCCCAACCTAAATGGTCTAATAATGTTTCTTCTCGCTCTCTGTCTTGTAACAAATTATAAAAAACAAAGGCAATAAAAATAAATGCAATCAAACAGTAAAGTAGGGTGATAAGCAATTGTAATGAATTCCAGCTTTCTACAATGGTACCCGCTGCACCTAAAGTCGTAAAAGGCTGTAAAATTTCGCCTATTCCTTCTACATCAACTAAAACTTCTTGTAAGGAAGCCCCTGCAACAATATCTATGGTATAACCTTCTTTTTCCCATTCACTAGCTAAGTTTTCAATTTTATTAGCTGCTTCTTCATCATATCCGTTTAGACCTGAAACCTTAACCCGAATTGCATCGATTGGTGCTTTCCCCTTTATTTTCTCTGCCCAATCTAATGCGATTAAACCATGTGCAGGTGTAGTAATATAACTACCGGGAACAGCTGATGGATGTACAGTAATACTTGGGTCGGTTGCTAAATGTGGAGCCTTACTTCCGTATATACCTAAAGGGGAAGAGGCTAGAGTGTCAACATTCTCTTTAATAGAGAAGGTGCCATTCAAAACAAATCCAAAGTAATCCTCGTCGTTAATTGGATTGCCACTTTCATCAATGTCATAAATCGTTATTTCATTCATCTGCCGATAAACTGGTGAATCATATATCTCGTCAGTTGCAATTTGTTCTACAAAAAGTGACTGATCCTGCTTGTTTATTTTATACGTGACAGGATCTAATTGGTAACCGATGCGTTGTGCGTGGAAATTAAATGCACCACCCCATGCCCCATCAGGCTTTCCTAAATGAAGTTTATTTTCAGATACATAGAGAAAATCTTGTGAAAATGGAGAGTGACTTTCCTCTAACTCTAAATCATAAACTTTCTCTTTATGGGCTCGTTTAGGTTGAATATAACTTTCCACAATTTCGTTATAGGCTTCTTTGTTCTCCTCCATGGTTCGAAGCGGGTTACCTTCAATAGAAACTTCTTCAATTGATAGTATCTCTTCTTCCGTTATTTGTTCCAAGTCATCTATCGTTAGCCTTATGGACACAGGTACAGTAGCATCTTTTAAACTCATAATAGGTGTAGATAACTTTCCGTCTAAATATGCCTCATAGTCAATTATCTGTTCAGTAAGAGGGCTAAAATCATAGTTCGTTAACTTTCCTTCTTCAACTGGATCAATTGCAACGACTTGATGGAAGGTGTCGGGAAAGGTAAAAGAAGCTATATCAAAGCCTACATAATTTTCAACAACCTCTAGACTAGAGGGGAATATCGTATCAGTAAAATCAAAGACAAACGAATTATCTTTATTTGGGTATGTTTTATATCCGTCGTTTGTTATATATTGGACTTCATAATATTGGGCAGAATTTGCATCTTTTTCAATCATCCAGGTTCTATCTCTTGCTTTAAATAACCCGATTGAGGCAACTGGAGCAGCAATTTCTACATTTGGATGATTTTTAATAGTCTCCCACTCGTCGATTGTAATACCACCGTTGCCTACTCCTAAATAGTTTTCTTCTACTATGTCTAGTTGGCTCTCTAAAGTAGTTCTTGCATCGGGTGGACGGATTAAAATATCATAAGTCCCTCTAGAGAAATTTGTTATATTCTGCTCGACTTTCTCGTTAGCTTCATAGGTCTTTGAAAAACTATAAGTAACAGTACTAATCACCAGAATCAGTACTGTTATTAATAGTGTTATATTTCTCCATCCGTGTAGGGTTAGTTTTTTCATGGTTTTCCCCTAATAAGTTACGGTTGCAGTGCCATAAAACCAAGGGCTAGGACCATATTCTTCGCTTATTGCTCTACCGCTTGTTGTAAATGTAGTTAAAGTTCTTACACTCCACCTATGACTAAAGTCTCTTCTACTAACTGCGTTTCCTGATTTTATAGATGAACCATCGCCGGGATTAAAATAAAAAGTAGAAACTCCTCCAACATTTGTGCCTACTCTTATAGTTTCCCACGTTAAATGAGAAGTAGAAAGCTTAGATGGACTTAGATACGCTTCAACTCCTGCTTGTATACTAACTTCTTTCTTTGAACTAGTTGAATCTAGTTCACTTTCACTGGCAAATGTTATAGTTCCATAAAATAAAACAAAACCAGTAGCACATAGTAATGTAAAAAGAATCTTTTTCATGAAAACTCTCTCCTTTTTATATTTATATACTTGAAATTATGACTGATTTTGTAAGTGATTTTTTTAGTTAATTCTAGAAGTTTACGGTATTTATATCCTTCTTTCTTATTAAACAAATATTAACATTTTTTAAATAAATAAACAATAGTAAATTTTTAAAAAATAAAAAATATATATTAGATTTATAGATATTACCAAATGAATTATCTAAAATAGTTATAGTTCACAAATATAATTGAGGAACAATTTAAAATAGTATTAGTAAGCAAGCAGAAGTATACTTTCGTGTTTCAATTCAAGTAATAACTAGGTAAGAATTTTATAGCGTAGAAAGGCGGTAAGGTAATGGAAATTTCAAATCAATGGGATGCGCAGTGGGAAGTATCAGAAGAGTTGGCATATCAATTAATTAGTAATCAATTTCCGGAACTAGGATCGAAAATAATACAAAAACTCGGGAATGGATGGGATAATACGGTTTTTACTGTCGGCAACGAATATGTATTTCGCTTTCCGAGAAGAGAAATTGCCATCAACTTGTTAAAGGTGGAGGGGAACATTCTACCGAAGCTGAAGGATTTTCTATCGATTCCTTATCCGATACCGTTATTTTTTGGACAGGCGGATGATGGATATCCTGCGCCATTTTTAGGGTATACCTATTTACCAGGAGAATTTCCAATTGGGTTGACTGACGCGCAACGTACAGCTTCTTCCAAAAAACTGGCTAAATTTTTACGAGGGTTACATTCAGTCCCCGAGCAAATTGCTGTAGAAAATGGTATTCAACAGGATCATCGAAATCTTACGGATATTGCGGCGCGTAAAGAGAGATTACAGCAATTCATTTCTGATATCGGCACTCATTTTAGTGAAGAAGTGTATAACGAACTAACCAAATATTTAGATGAGCTTAATGTAGACCGTGTGAAACCAAAGAATGTACTCCTTCATGGGGATCTCCATTTTAAAAATATGCTGGTTGATCAGGATGGCATAATTTCAGGGATTATTGATTGGGGAGATGTGAATATTGGGCATCCTGCATGTGACTTGAATGTTGTGTATAGCTTTTTACCGCCAGAAACGCGTGCGGATTTTTTCATGGAATATGGTGAGATAGATGAGGAATCGAAGCGATTAGCTCGATTGATTGCTATCTATATTCCTATATTGATTATGATGCAGGCAATCGATGAACAAGATGCGCGGGTGGTAGATGAGGCAAGAGCGACTATAGAGCGTGCGCTAGCTGACTAAGACACTTATTTATGAGGAATTAGAGAATAGTAGTGCATTGTTTTTTTTCTGTTGAAATGATAGAATAGCTAAAATTACCAATTGAAGCTAAAATGCGATGAAGAGAAGAGTAAATGAACCGGATTCATAGTAGAGAGCCCCGGATGGTGAAAAGGGGTATGAATTAATTCATTGAAACAAGCCTCTGAGCATCACGTTGGATTTGATAAATGATGGCGTGACAGGTGCTCCTGTTATAGGGCTAGAGTATTAGCGAAATGTTCCTTTTGCAGTACTTGAAGAGATTAATATGGTGACATATTAATAAACTAGGGTGGCACCACGATACTAGATTCTACAAAATCTCGTCCCTAAGACTTAAGGTCTTGGGGGTGAGATTTTTTTTATTTTGTTCATTTACAGTGATTAGAATGGAGGAGAAATACCATGAGAGAAAGTGCAGCTACTTCATGGCGATATCCATCGCTTTTATTATTAATTATTGGGATATCTTCAGTCGGAGAATGGATTTATTTTATAGCTTTGAATCTAATCGTGTTAGATATGACGGGTTCACCAATTGCGGTAACGGGTCTTTATATCGTTAAACCGTTGGCTACGCTGGTAACGAATTTTTGGGCGGGTAGTATTATCGATCGCTCTAATAAGCGAAAATTAATGATACTACTTAACTTAGCCAGAGCTATTTGCATCGCATTATTGCCTTTTATGGCTTCTATTCCATTAATCTATTTGGCTGTGTTACTAATAAACATGGCTAGTTCCATGTTCGATCCAACCTCCATGACTTATACAACAAAATTAATACCGATAGAAACTAGAAAACGATTTAATGCATTTCATAGCTTAATAAATTCAGGGGCATTTCTAATTGGACCTGCGGTTGCTGGGGTATTGTTTCTTATTGGTACACCAACAATTTCCATCTATACAAATGCAGTAGCATTGTTGTTAGCTGGAGCCATTATGGTGTTCATGCCCGATTTGGAAAACCAAGGGCCAGTTTCGATTCCTAGTAGTAAATTTTCCATTAGGGACATGAAGCGGGATTGGCGTTTAGTGCTTATATTTAGTCGTAAACATCGTTATATTGTGACCATTTACTTTTTGTTTAGCTTTGTGATGGTGATTATGGCAAGTGCAGTTGATTCACTTGAAGCAGTATTTGCTAAACAGGTGTTGTCATTAACTAACAGTGAGTATGGTTTCCTGGTGGCTATTGCTGGGGCAGGCATTTTAGCTGGAGCGATTGTGAACGCACTATTCATTCATAAGATGAGGATATCCTTTTTGATTGGAATGGGGACATTATTGGTATCGATTGGATATAGTATCTATGCCTTTTCACATTCGTTTATAGGGGCGGGAATTGGTTTTTTTGTTCTAGCGTTTTTCACCGCTTTTGCTAACACAGGATTTTTAACATTTTATCAAAATAATATACCTACTAATATAATGGGTCGAATTGGAAGTATATATGGTTTTATCGAAGCAATATTTATTATCGTAGCAACAAGTATTTTGGGGGCAGCCACTAATTTTATTTCTGTTAAGGGCGCTGTAATACTGGGGGTTTTCATAATGATCATTTTTTCTATTATATTATTGATCGTTAGCTTCTCTCCTGCTCAAAAAAAGATATTTCGGGATCAGCGGTAGATACTTGAATCTATGCGCAAGAAATTTGAAGGGTTTCTCTTAAACATGTCGAATTCTTTAAATAAGATATGTTTAGAAGAGGAGAGATTATAATGAATAAGACAGCACTATTGATAATTGATGTGCAAAATGGCATGTTTGATGAATCGTTTCCTATTTATGATGGCGAACAACAGCTAAAGAATATTCAAGTCTTAATTCGTAAGGCTCGTGCAGCGAATGTGCCAATCTTTTATGTGCAGCACAATGACGAAGAATTTATTGCTGGAACGACGCCTTGGGAAATTCATTCTTCTATTGCGCCAAATGAGGGCGAGGTTATTGTTCAAAAGCGTACACCAGATTCTTTTTGTGAAACGGATCTACAGGAAAAACTTCAGGCTGAAGATATTCGACATCTCGTGATTGTTGGAAGTCAGACAGAGTATTGTATTGATACGTCAACTCGCCGTGCCTTTAGTCTTGGCTATGACGTTACACTGGTGAAGGATGCCCATCGGACGTTTGACACGGAAACATTAAGCGCAAAACAAATTATGGAGCACCATAATAGCGTGTTGGGCAATACCTTTGCTACGCTTAAGGAAACAAAGGAGATTGAATTCGCTAAAATAGCGGTGGATTAACATGCAAATTAGATAAGTAATGTAAAAAGCGCTGGCTGCATCATGTGCCAACGCTTTTTACATTAAATAGTATTTTCCCAGGATATCGTGGACGGGCAAATACAAAGAAAATTTGATGGGCTGAATTCGCTATGGATTCAGTTCTTTTTTTGGATGAATGTCCATGTGAGACTTCTGAAAAGGGTGTTGACAATTACGAAAAACAGGAGTAGATTTTCCTTATTAAATAGAAAAATACAACCTTTTTAATCGCTTAATCAAGGACTTCTCTTGAGCGGGGGAACCATTATGGATAGCGTACTTGCTATCAGGGGTGAATCTTACTTAGTAAGAGGGGGTACTCTAAATCCCTAATCCGACAGCTAACCTCGTAAGCGTTATGGATGGATAGAGAAAAGGTCCGCGGATAACCTAAGACCATTTTATTTGAGATGGTCTTTTTGACTTGGTAAAGGGGAAATACACATGATCAAGAATTTAAATTTACGTCCTGCACAAATCATTGTTTTATTCTATTTTTTTGCGGTGATTATTTCGGTTGGGCTACTTAGCTTACCGATTGCATTGAAATCTGGCGTTGCGTTTACATTCCTAGATGCTTTATTTACTGCTGTTAGTGCGATAAGTGTTACAGGATTATCCACAGTGTCTGTAGTGGATACCTTTAGCACTCCTGGTATCATAATTCTATTATTTATTCTTCAATTTGGTGGAATCGGTATTATGACGCTAGGTACATTTTTCTGGCTTGTAATGGGAAAGAAAATTGGGTTAAAGGAAAGACAATTAATTAGTACCGATCAAAACCAATCACAGCTATCGGGCTTGGTTAAGTTGATGAAGCAAATTTTATCAATGATAATCCTAATTGAGTTATTTGGAACGATTATTTTAGGGACCTATTTTCTACAGTATTTCCCTACTTGGCAAGAAGCATATTTACAAGGGCTATTTGCTTCGGTTAGTGCAACAACCAATGCAGGATTCGATATAACAGGGAATTCATTAATTCCTTTTGCGCATGACTACTTTGTCCAAGCCATCAATATAATTTTGTTAACGCTAGGGGCTATTGGGTTTCCAGTTCTAATTGAAGTGAAAGATTTTATTAAAAATCATAGAAATAGCGCTAGATTTCGCTTTACGTTATATACCAAACTAACAACGATCACTTTTTTTGCCCTAATGGCATTTGGAACTATCATTATCTTAGTATTTGAAGCGACTCATTTTTTCGCAGGAAAGAGCTGGCATGAATCATTTTTCTATGCGTTCTTTCAGTCATCTTCCACGCGGAATGGTGGATTAGCAACGTTGGATGTTAGCCAATTTTCGAATCCTACGTTATTGGCACTATGTTTCTTAATGTTTATTGGTGCATCACCAAGTTCCGTTGGTGGGGGGATAAGGACAACGACATTTGCTGTTATTTTATTAGTGATTTTTTCGTTTGCAAAAGGGCAAAAGCATGTGAAGGTGTTTGGACGTGAAATCCATGAGGATGATATTCGAAAGTCTGTTGTCGTGAGTTTTTTAGCGGTATTAATCTGCTTTATCGGGCTTGTTATTTTAACGGAAACGGAGAACTTTACCTTAATGCAGCTCATGTTTGAAGTGAGTTCAGCATTTGGAACGACGGGGCTTTCGATGGGGATAACCGCAGACCTTAGTACCGTTGGAAAGATTGTCATTATTGCGCTAATGTTTATTGGAAGGATTGGAATTCTATCGTTCATATTTATTTTCCATCGTGACGCAAAAGAGGTGAGCTACAATTATCCGACAGAACGGATTATTGTGGGGTAAAATAAACAGACTTATATCATTTTTAAACCTGGTAGGCATTGGGCTTACCGGGTTTTTGCTTTTAAAACAAACAGTAAGTTTCTTTCGTTTTGTACTATTATGAAGGAATAAGTAATTGGAGCTGGTTATTTAATTGTTTCCCTATTCTTCGTTACGTTTATGGAAAGGGCGGCTAGACGAAGTGGGGCGTTAATGAAGAGTAATTAAAATTGGGTATCGCAATGGTCATATGGACTGTAGCGATACCCTTTCATAGTTAATTAGTCAACCTTAGTGCAATGCTTCTCAATAATAGAGACCATTGTTTGAAACCCGTACTTTTTATTAACGACGTTTACGGTGAAGTCAGCTTGCTCTTTCTGGCTATTCATCTCAAAATCATACCCGTTATAGGATAAGAATTGCATGAGAGACAAGAATGTTGTTCGTTTGTTTGCATTGTGAAAGGAATGATTTTGGGCAATTGATTCGAAAAGTGCACCTGCTTTTTCAAAGACGGTTCCGGTTTCATAGGCATCTTTACCAAAAGCAGATTGTTGTGGTCGGTGTACTGCAGAGTCTAATAGTTCCGGTGATTTAATTCCGATTTGTTCACCGGGGCTAAAACGTTCAATCACGTATTGGTTAATCGCGGCAACTTCTTTATAAGTTAAATATCGCATTAGCGATCCACCAAATCACGAATGGTCTCTTCGTGCTTGTTTGTATTACGTTCTAACACTTCAAAAAAGTCTGCGCTAATCCCTTTTGGAAGCTTAATTTCTTCTTTTTTACTTAGCACTATTTCTCCATTCCTTTGTTCAATCTGGATATTATCCCCATAGGATATTCCAGCTTCAAGTAACATTTCTTTTGGGAGGGTTATCCCATAACTATTATCTTCGATAACTTACGCTCGTGTCTGCTCATGTTATCAACTCCTTTGTTATATTTGTTTATACTATTAAAACCGTTATAACGTTATAAGTGAAGCACAAAAGCATAATTTTTTCTTTCGAATGAAAAATAAAGTAAACTGTTAGCTACATGAAAAGAAATCCTGAGGAGAGACATTATGGAACAGGTATACAGTGACATTATTCAGTTTCGTGGCAGTCACTATGATTTTGGTCGGATGCAAGGGGAGCTATTGAAGGATTCTCCAATCTTGCCGAATCGAAAGAAGCAATGGGGTGCAAAGAGGCGGTACCATTTTACGATAGATGAACAGGAAGTAAAGGCTGCTATTATGCAGTTTGCTCCGGGAATTTGGGATGAACTGGAGGGGCTAGCGGACGCCTTAGGATGGAATATTTATGATGCCGTTCGAGAGTTTGGTGGCTATTATTTAGAATACGGGAGAAGCGGCTGTTCGATTTTTACCGGGTCAGATTATATGATTCGTAATTACGATAACCATCCGGCTTCTTATGAGGGGCGGTATATGCTCCATCAACCAACAGATCAGGGCTATGCCATGGTGGGACCATCAATGCAAATTACTGGTCGAATTGATGGCTTGAATGAAAAAGGCTTAGCGGTCGGCTATAACTTTGTTAATCGGAAGAAGTCAGGTAGTGGTTTTGTTTGTAACATGGTTGGGCGGATTATATTGGAGGCTTGCGCAAGTGTTGATGAGGCAGTAGCTATGCTAAAGGAGATACCACATCGACATTCCTTTAGTTATGTCCTGTTAGATAAGCTAGGAGCAACCTATGTGGTAGAAGCTTCCCCAAGAAGAGTTGATTTCCACCAGTCCAATACGTGTACGAACCATTTCGATAAGCTAACCGAGGAAAATCGTTATCGCATGGATGAATCGATGCAAAGGCAACAGGTGATGCAGCGGCAAGAAAAGGATCTCGTAAATGGCTATGAGGCGTTTCGAATGATGAATGATATGGATAAAGGGGTATTTTCATCCAAGTATGGGGCTTGGGCAGGCACCTTGCATACGTCGGCATATTTTCCTAAGGAGATGAAAGCATGGTTTTCGATCGGCGGAGACCAGAAACCAGTTATCATCGATTTCGGCAAGTGGCTAGCGGGCGAGCGTGTAATGATAAGACAAATTAAGGGAAAACTTGATGCCAGTACGCCGTTTGTGAATATGAGTAACTTTGCTAATCCGGATATTTTGATTTAAGAAGGCAACCAATCAGGGCGATTGGTTGCTTCTTTGTGTTTTTTAGGATATCGACTCATCTCGAATGGCTGCAATGGCGCGGGCGAATTGGTTCGAAACCTCCTCGCCGATTTCTTCCCACTTCGTTTTATTGCGTATTTGGGCGTCTTTATCGAGTGGTTCTTGGAACTGGTTGATGCCAGTTGCGGCAAGTAATGAATTTTCGTTTTGGTCTAATCCGAGATGAACGACATGCTTGATGACAAATGGGGTGCCGAATTCGATGAAGGCATCTGAACGATCGAGCATGCCTTTTATAACGTGAAAGGGCATCCGTAAGTAAATCGTTTCCCCGCCTTCGCGCTGCAATGTTGCATCGAAAAAAGCCCCGTCATATTCCGCTGCCACACATGCTGAGCCCGTATTGCTGTGCTAGTTCACGAGCTTCCCCAAAGTATACTTTCTTACCGTTAATTTCAGAATCGAGTTTGATCATGGTAACGCTCCTTATGTAACGTGATAGGTATAGTTTTTACAAATACTGGAATAAAATACTACCTAATTAACAGAATAAGAAAGGATAATCCTGGTTGGAGTGTATAAACCTGTACCCTAAGGGGGTATCGTAACAGTATAGTCATTATTCATGATGAAAAAGATGAAAATGGTGAGTTTATCTAGTTGACAATAAATACGCTAGGGGGGTATAGTATAAATAAAGAATAGAAAGAAGGTGTTCACATGGATCAATTTCTACATGACCACCCAATAACGCCTAGAACCGATGCGGAAAAACAAGCTGTCGTCAACAGACTGAAGCGAATAGAGGGACAGGTGCGGGGTATTCAAAAGATGGTGGAAGAGGATCGTTATTGTGTCGACATATTAGTTCAAATTAGTGCGATAAATGCTGCTTTGAAAAAGGTAGGCTTCCAGATTGCTGAAAGACATACGAAGCACTGTGTTAGTCATGCTGTGAAATCAGGTGAAGGGGAAGCGGCGATTGACGAACTAATGGAGGTTATGAAGCAGTTCTCCAAGTGAGGGGGGTATTTAAATGGGTGAACCTAAACATATCACCATTGGTGTAACAGGCATGACATGTGCTGCCTGTTCCACTCGGATTGAAAAAGTGTTAAATAAGCTGGACGGTGTGGAAGCGCAGGTTAATTTAACAACGGAAAAAGCGACTGTTCAGTTTAATCCAGAGGCTCTCACTACCAACGATATTACAACAAAAATTGAGCAACTGGGGTATGGTGTCCAAACGGAAAAGATCGAGTTTGATGTATATGGCATGACATGCGCCGCTTGTTCCACCCGAATTGAAAAAGTGCTAAATAAACAAGAAGGTGTCAAGTCAGCCAATGTAAATCTGGCTACTGAGAGTGCATCCATTGAGTATAGTCCAAGTATTGTAGCGGAGGCAGATATAATCGAGAGAATACATCAGCTCGGATATGATGCAAAACGAAAAGTGGATAAGCAAGATAAGCAGACTCACAAGGAAAAGCAGCTCAGAAGCATGAAAAAGAAACTAATCGTGTCAGCTGTATTGGCGTTTCCATTATTGGTAACGATGCTGGTGCATCTTGCTGGGATAACTATCCCACATCTATTCATGAACCCGTGGTTTCAATTTGCCTTAGCAACACCAGTGCAGTTCATTATTGGTTGGCAATTTTACGTGGGGGCTTATAAAAATATTCGTAATGGTGGAGCGAATATGGATGTTCTCGTTGCATTAGGCACGAGTGCGGCTTATTTTTATAGCGTATTTGAAGCAGTGAAATCAATTGGCAATCCTGCCTATATGCCGCATCTTTACTTTGAAACAAGTGCGATTTTAATTACCCTGATTTTATTCGGGAAGTACTTGGAGACAAGTGCGAAAAGTCGTACAACTGTTGCTATTTCTAAATTGCTCGATCTACAAGCAAAACAAGCAAGAGTAATTCGTGCTAATGAGGAAATTATGATTCCAATCGAGGAAGTGGTGGTTGGTGATCGACTCATTGTGAAACCGGGTGAAAAGATTCCAGTCGATGGAACGGTGATGAAGGGTAGAACGGCTGTGGATGAATCGATGATAACAGGGGAATCCATTCCGGTTGAGAAGGCTGAAGCTGCTATCCTAATTGGGTCTACCATTAATAAAAATGGAACCATTGAAATGGAAGCAACGAAAGTAGGAAAAGATACGGCACTTGCTTCCATTATAAAAGTCGTAGAGGATGCCCAAGGATCGAAAGCGCCGATTCAACGGTTGGCGGATGTTATTTCGGGATACTTTGTACCGATAGTTGTTGGAATTGCCGTTGTGACGTTTGTGATTTGGATTGCCTTTGTCACACCAGGTGACATTGAGGCGGCATTAGTAACCGCAATTGCTGTTCTTGTCATTGCCTGTCCATGTGCATTGGGACTAGCAACACCAACCTCGATAATGGTTGGATCTGGAAGAGCTGCAGAGAATGGAATTTTATTTAAGGGTGGCGAGCATTTAGAACGTACCCACGAATTAGATGCGATTGTTCTAGATAAGACAGGAACCATTACAACAGGAAGGCCAGAAGTAACCCATTATACAGCTGACTTGGAAACATTAATGCTAGTTGCAAGTGCGGAAAAGGGATCTGAGCATCCATTGGCAGATGCAATTGTTGCTTATGCCATCGAACAGGGAGTTACCTTAGTAGAAACCGATGAATTTACTGCGATTCCAGGGGCTGGCATTCAAGCTACGATAGCTGGTAAACAAGTATTAGTCGGTACTAGAAAGCTAATGGATGACCATACTATTACGGTCACCAATGCAGAAGCTACCTTAGTAGAATATGAGATGAATGGAAACACCGCTATGCTTATTGCCATTGATGGGACCTACAAAGGAATTGTTGCAGTTGCTGATACCGTTAAAGAGACCGCAGCACAGGCGATAAAGCAATTGCAGAATCAGGGCTTGGAAGTATTCATGCTGACTGGTGATAATGAACGTACTGCCAATGCAATAGCAAGGCAGGTCGGGATTAATCAGGTCATTGCGCAAGTTTTACCAGAGCAAAAGGCTAATAAAATCAAAGAAATTCAATTGCAAGGGAAGAAAGTGGCGATGGTTGGCGATGGAGTAAATGATGCACCAGCACTTGCTGTTGCTGATATCGGTATCGCGATTGGTACCGGTACAGAGGTTGCAATTGAAGCGGCTGATGTTACTATCCTTGGTGGGGAATTACTGCTGATTCCAAAAGCTATCAAAATAAGTAAGGAAACCATCAAGAATATTCGTCAAAATCTATTTTGGGCATTTGCCTATAATAGTGCAGGAATTCCAATTGCTGCACTTGGCTTACTTGCACCATGGATTGCTGGTGCAGCCATGGCGTTTAGCTCGGTCAGTGTTGTTTCTAACGCACTTCGTTTGAAACGAGTAAAACTATGAGGTTAAACTAGTAGTGATTAAGGTATGCTAGAATACTGAAAAAGCTACTGGTTTACTATATAAATTAATCGATAGAAAAGGAGATAGAATCATGCAAACTACTTTAGATGTAAGAGGGATGACTTGTGGTCATTGCAAAATGTCTGTAGAAGGTGCACTAACGAACTTAGCGGGTGTTTCTACTGTTGAGGTTGACTTGGCTACTGGCAAAGTGGTCGTTACGTATGATGAATCACAAGTAACAGTAGAACAAATGCAAGAAGCAGTTGAAGATCAAGGTTATGATGTAGCTTAATTTTCGAGGCTGTCTTAGTTATGGTATACGCCATTGCTAAGACAGCCTCTCTTGTTTCCTATGCGAATTTTTGATATGTCTTCTTCTGTTCCTCAGCGGTTGCTTGCGGTGTATATATCCAACCATTCTGTTTAATTATCTTCTCGTATTTTTCTTGCATTTTCAGCTGCTGTTGTGCCATTTTGACATGCGCATTTCTTACGTTTTGATTTTTCATCAACAAAGCGGAAACATAATTTTGATTGGCCATGTTCTTTGCTGCATTATGTGCTTCTAAGGTAATCCACTTATCATTACTACTATTTCCACTTGCATTAGTCTGGGCTTGATTGCTAGTTTGTTTTATCGTTTCTATATCCGGAACTTCTACATAGTAGTCAGTATTTGGATTAATGAGTGCTAGCATTACCTTAACATGCGTTTTCATTACATTTTTTTGCAGGCGTATAATTTCCTTTAGCTTAGGGTTTGAAACATTATGCTCATATACATGAAGCTTTTGAATGGCACCTTGGTGAGCAGTTAAATGCTCTGCCATTAGGCCTAGATCAATTGCTGGTAGGATTGCCATCGTTTACATTACCTCCAATTCCGGAATGATACATGATAGTCTATGCGAAGGGGGATAGGGTTTGTGATAGTGACCTATTTGTATGCGAGTACTATTAAGAAAAAGTAGGCTTGCCCTCGTTTGAAGTCAGGCGTAAGATAGGAATAAAAGTTAAAGAAGGAGTTTCGGGATGAAGGAACATTATTACGATAAACTACTCAATATACATACTACAGGGAAAATCACCACTAGTAATAGTGATCATTACTACCCGTATGAGCCAACTCCATACCATGCTTTGGAAACATTGTTTGATACATATGAAATAAAGCGGACTGATCGAGTAGTAGATTTCGGTTGTGGACTAGGAAGGCTTAATTTCTTCATTCATTACTTTTATCACGCATTTGTTGTTGGTATTGAAATGAATCGTATGTTTTATCAGAAGGCATTAGATAATCAACTGCATTATGCAAAAAAAACGAAAAACCAGGTGGGCAGAATTGAATTTAACTGTTGTTTAGCAGAGGAGTATTCGATTAATCCAAAAGACAATCGTTTCTACTTCTTTAATCCATTTTCTGTCCATATCTTTCAAAATGTTGTGAATCACATTATTCGTTCGGTTGAGGATTTCGCTAGAGAGGTTGACATCATCCTGTATTACGCATCAGAGGATTATGTTTTCCATTTGCAAAATAATACCCCTTTTGAATTGGTAGATGAAATCATATTGCCAGGAATTTACGAGAAGAATCCGTATGAACGTTTTCTAATTTATCGGTTGGTATATTAATTAGAAGTGTGATGTGCCTATTGAGAATGAAAAACTGTTAAAAGATGGCTGCTGAAAGCTAAACTTTCCCACAAATGCCAACCTGAACTTTAACATTCAAATGTTCATTTGATTATTTTAATTGACGCTTAGTGCGTAGATAGCATATAGTAGTTGTATAATCAAACGAATATTTGAATGAGGGGATCATTTATGGCAAAAACGTTGGTAAGACGGATTGAAAAAGATACTTGTGATACCTTTTGCTATGATGAAGCGAAAGTAAATCGAATCAAGCCGCAGATAGAAGCGGTTTCGGGTGTGGAAATGTTATTTAAGGCTCTGTCTGATGCAACACGATTAAAAATTGCCTATGCCTTGATGTTAGAGGGGGAATTATGTGTTTGTGATGTTGGAAATATTATAGGTTCCACTACTGCTACTGCTTCCCATCATTTACGGTTATTACGTAATATGGGATTGGCTAAGTACCGAAAAGAAGGAAGACTAGTTTTCTATTCATTAAAGGATGAGCATGTGCATCAGTTAGTTTCGATTGCGATGCTCCACGCAAAAGAAGGTGTCGTGAATGGATGATAATCGAAATGTTTACCGACTACAAGGGCTATCCTGTACAAATTGTGCAGCGAAATTTGAGAAAAACATACGCACGATTGCTACCGTAGAAGATGTTCAGCTAAACTTTGGCGCTGCAAAGCTAACGGTTCAAGGAGCGGTTACAATTGACCAATTAGAGGAAGCGGGAGCATTTGATGGGATAAAAGTTTTCCCAGAAAGACAGCGGCAAGTGGAACAGAAACAATCTTTTTGGAAGAAACGACAAAACATTACCGCTCTTGTTGCGCTCTTTCTAACGGTTGTTGGATACGTTACGAATTTCCAGTTAGGTGACAATCATCCTGTCGCAATCGGTTTCTTTATCGCTGCCATTTTAATTGGTGGGTATGATTTATTTAAAGTTGGAATAGCGAACATAACGAAGCTTCAGTTTGATATGAAGACATTAATGACAATAGCGATTATCGGGGCAGCGATCATTGGTGAATGGGCAGAGGGTGCCGTCGTTGTATTTCTGTTTGCGGTTAGTGAAGCACTGGAGAGCTATTCCATAGATAAGGCACGACAATCCATCAGGTCCTTAATGAACATTGCACCGAAAAGAGCTACCATTCGTCGTGGTAATGAAATAGTGGAGATGGATGTAGAAGATGTGCAAATAGGTGATGTGCTTTTCATTCGTCCGGGCCAAAAAATTGCCTTGGATGGTGAGGTGGTAATTGGTCAATCCTCAATAAATCAAGCAGCTATCACGGGTGAATCGATTCCTGTGCACAAGCAACCAGGGGACGAGGTTTATGCGGGTACGTTAAATGAAGAAGGGTCACTAGAAGTTCGGGTGACCAAGCGTGTGGAAGATACGACCATTGCGAAAATTATCCATCTCGTGGAAGAGGCGCAAGCAGAGCGGGCACCAACACAGCAGTTTGTTGATAAGTTTGCCAAGTATTATACACCAGCTATTATGGCTATTGCATTTCTAATAGCGGTATTTCCCCCGTTGTTTTTCGGGGCTAGCTGGGAAGAATGGATTTACAGCGGATTGGCAGTGTTGGTTGTTGGCTGCCCATGTGCCTTAGTTGTCTCAACGCCAGTAGCCATTGTCACCGCGATTGGAAATGCGGCGCGAAATGGTGTGTTGATCAAAGGTGGTATTCATTTAGAGGAAGCCGGTCAGCTACATGCAATCGCTTTTGATAAAACAGGGACCTTAACAGAAGGAAAACCAGTGGTGACGGAGATTGTGAGCCTGTCTGCTAAAGGTGAACAGGAAGTACTGGGAATTGCACGTGCCATTGAAGAATACTCGCAGCATCCACTTGCTTCTGCAATCATTCGAGAAGCGATTCGTTTAAATGCTCCTGTCTATCAGGCGGAGGACTTCACGTCAATTACTGGTAAAGGTGCCAAGGCTGTAGTGGAAAGTACGGATTACTTTATTGGGAGCCCTGCATTGTTTGAGGAAATGCAGTTGCTACCAGTAGAAGTGAAAAACACGGTCAGTCAATTACAAGCAGAAGGTAAAACTGTCATTCTCCTAGGGACCAAATTTGAATTAAAGGCACTAATCGCAGTGGCGGATCAGGTGAGAAAAACAAGTAAACGTATTATTGAAAAGTTACAGCAGCTTGGTATAAAGCAAACCGTTATGCTTACTGGCGATAATCAGCTAACTGCAACTGCCATAGGTCAGCAGCTTGGTCTAACGGAAACGATGGCGGATCTTTTACCGGCGGATAAATTAGCTGCAATAAAAACCTTAAAAATGCGCTATGGAAATGTGGCTATGATCGGTGATGGGGTAAATGATGCCCCGGCTTTAGCGACGGCGAATGTTGGTATTGCCATGGGTGGGGCTGGCACGGATGCTGCCTTAGAAACTGCTGATATAGCTTTAATGGCAGATGATCTGGAAAAGCTACCCTACATGATATCGTTGAGTCGAAAAACATTATCTATAATTAAACAAAATATTTCTTTTGCTCTGCTGTTAAAAATAGTGGCGTTATTGCTTGTTATTCCAGGTTGGTTAACCTTGTGGCTTGCAATCATTGCTGATATGGGTGCGACCTTACTAGTCGTGTTAAATTCATTACGTTTAATCAAAAAGAATGAGTCTGGGATATAAGTACTTTTGACAAGATAAAATCCGAAATTGCGCGTAATACTCGCTGCGGAAACTAAAGTAGTGCATGGTTCGCGATTTTATCTTTTCATTTTACTTATGTCCCAGGCTCATATTTAATTCATATTCGCTAGTCGTTGCCTGCTGGATTGTGCTAATACATGCTGTACGGTGATATCATCGGATTCGGTTTCTAGTGAATAAGCTTGTTGGTAAGTTTCGTGGCCTTTACCAGTTATGATGACCCAATCCTCTTCTTCTCCAAGCTCAATTGCTTTTTGAATGGCAAGTGTTCGGTCTGGAATAATCATGCCTTTTTGATTCCCGTAAGCACTGTTTAACGCCTTTAATGTTTCCATCATTTCTTCTTCTGAAATTCCATTTAAGTCATCAAATGTCAGGATGTAATGGTCACTTAATTTTGCTGTAATCTCAAGCATTTCTTTACGCTTACTTTTGTCACGATTGCCTCTGAATCCAAATACGTGGATAATACCTTTTGCCCCGAAGCCTTTTGCGGACGAAAGGCAATGCAGGATAGCGTCCGGTGTGTGGGCGTAATCCACGACAATGGTGGGCGAGCTGCCTACTTTTGTTGTTTCAAAACGACCTTTTACGCCTTGGAAGGACTTAATTTCCTGGCGGATGAGTGCTTTTGATATCCCGATAAGTTTGGCTGTCACATAGGCCATGATGGAGTTGTACATATTGTGGATACCTGGCATAGGGCAAAGTAATTCTACTGTCTGATGATCTGCTTCTCGAGCAAAAACACTAGAATTTTTAATGGATAAATCCAGTAGTTGAATATCATTATTGGATGATTTACCGATGCAATGTGTCGTAACGCCACGCTGGTGAAGGATGGATGCTAGTTTTTCTCCCCATTCATTATCCGTATTAATAATTGCTTGTCCGTTTGCCTTCAAATGATTAAATAAAAGTAGCTTCGCTTGGAAATAGTCTTCCATCGATTGATGATAATCCAAATGCTCGTGGTATAGATTAGTGAAAATGGCATAATCAAACGTAATACCTTCTACACGAAATTGGGTTAATCCGTGTGAAGATACCTCTAGTATAGCAACATCGTCAGTGCTTTGTGCTAGTAGTTTGTTAAGCGTTAATACACTTGGAGTTGTGTTGTCGCTTGGGACTATCTCGCCATTAATTATATTGTGGATGGTACCGATAATAGAGCAAGTTTTTCCGTTTTGTTCTAGGATATGCTTTAGCATGTAGCTTGTAGTGGTTTTACCGTTCGTTCCCGTAATCCCAATCATCATTTTCGTCTGGGATGGATTATGATAAAAATTCCTAGCAATCGTTCCTAGGGCTTTTCGACTATTCGCCACTTGAACATAGGGCACTGCATCAACTTCTAGGTCTTTTTCCCCGATTATTAGAATGGCACCGTTTTTAATGGCATCTGCAATATAATCATGGCCATCAGATTGATACCCTTCAATTGCAATAAACAAATAGCCGGACTGAACGTCTGTAGAATTGTCTGCGATTCCTTTCACATCTATATGTTCAAGCCTATTGAGTAGGCTGGTATGTATGTCAAGCTCATGCAGTAAGTCGCTAATTTTCATATGATGTATGGGCTCCTCTGAATATAGAATAAACATGCTCTGCTAACATTGGGTAGAGAGCGGAACAGAACTGGATACCACTTATAGGATATGAGTTCTTTTCGTTATCATGAATGGGAAATATATCTAAATCCTATTGGAATAAGGTTTATCGGGATAATAAAATTTTTAATAAGAACGAAGTGTTCACCGGTGGATATAGAAAATCATAATAATATACGTTATACTAAAATCAACGTGAATTCAATAAGTAAAAGGATTGATTATGATGGTCGAAGCAAATGTTTTTAAGGAAGACCAAGAACTATCGCTCAAATTATTCGTTGTACTAACGCGAGCAATACAAGCAATCGAACAGAAGACTATCCAGAATATAAAAAGCTGTGGCGTTAATTTAACAGAGTTTGGGGTTCTAGAGTTGCTTTATCACAAAGGGGAACAGCCGATTCAAAAAATTGGGCAAAAAGTCTTATTGGCGAGTAGTAGCATTACCTATGTGGTCGATAAATTGGAAGAGAAACATTATTTAACGCGCAGGGCATGTCCCACGGACAGACGTGTTACCTATGCAGAACTAACTGCTGAAGGTAAGCAGCTCATGGATGACATTTTCCCGCAGCATGCTGAAGCAATGCAAGAAATAATGGGTGGTCTCGGTACCGAAGAGAAAAAAGTGATGATTGACCAAGTGAAAAAACTAGGTTTACATGCACAGAATTTATAGGGATAAGTAAAAGGTATTGCTAAGTTTGTTTAGCAATACCTTTCGTCACTATCTACTATTCTAATTCGATCACCGTTAAGAAGGTTGACCAATCCATAATCCGTTCTGCTGGATAATCGCGGTTATAGGATTGATCCTTTAGGAAAAGGTTAATTCCTTTATTGGCAAGTGTTTGTAGGATTGCTGGTTTATCATCCACATAATAGTCCAGCCCTAAATCCTTAATAATGTCTATTTTCTCATGATCCTGCATGCCATAGAAAAATTGTTCATCGTGCACGGGAAATCCTCGTTCTTTTAGCCAGACCTTCGTGCGCTCACCGTGTTCTTTCGGTCTTGCCGTAATGTAAAAAATCTCGTGGCCAAGTTTCTCTAACTGAGTTAAGGTTTCTACTGCTCCAGCAAAAGGCGGGCAGTCTGTATAATAAATCTCTTCAAGAGAGCTGTTCCACAAGTCGCTTCCTTCCTTGTCGGTTAGACCGAATGGCTCATGAATTTCCACCCGCTGTAACGCATAGAATTCACGCTGGGGAATGTCATTGTTTAATTTCTTTTTATAGAGATTAAACGCGTGCTCCCTGAGGTTAATTAACGTGTCGTCAATATCAAATCCAAATTTCATCGTAATCCCTCATCTATTCATACACTGGATATCCAGAAAACTTATAGTCATTACCGATTTTAACAATGTCTGTATCCGTCAGTCCGACGGCATCCTGCATGTCGGCAATACCGGTACCTTCTAAAAATGTTGGTGCATCCTTTCCGCCAACTAATTTCGGAGCGAAATAAAGCACAACCTTATCAACCAATTTATTCTCCAAGAAGGATGCATGAACGTTGCCGCCGCCTTCAAGGAAAAGGGAAGAAATAAGCTGCTCGCCTAAAACGTGAACGACCTCATTTGGATCAACAGATTCTGTCCCACCTGCTACAATGACCTTTACACCCAATTTTTCAAGCTGCTGTTTCTTTACAGGATCATGCTTTTCGGTTGTGAATATCCAAGTTTCTGCCTGGTTGTCTGTTACGACATTGGCATCCAGTGGTATTCTCAAACTGGAGTCTAGGATCACTCGAAGCGGATTACGTCCGTTTGGAATGCGGGCAGTTAAAGATGGATTATCCTTAAGTACCGTGTTAATGCCAACTAAAATCGCTGCATTTTCACTTCTTAATTGATGGACATCTAGTCTAGCATCATCTGACGTAATCCATTTGCTACTATGTGTGTGGGTAGCGACCTTTCCATCTAAGGTAACACCAGCCTTTAGGGTAACAAATGGTTTCTTGGTCAGGATAAATTTATTGAATACTTCATTCATGTTCATGGCTTCTTGTTCGCGAATTCCTGTAATGACTTCAATACCAGCATTCTCTAAGATTTTGACACCATTCCCAGCAACAATAGGATTCGGATCTAATGTTGCAATCACGACACGTTTTAATCCTGCTTTTACAATTGCTTCTGCACAAGGTCCAGTTCTGCCGTGGTGGGAACAAGGTTCAAGGGTCACATAAATGGTGCCACCTCTTGCCTGATCGCCCGCCATGCGTAGTGCATGTATTTCCGCATGGGGCTCACCTGCTTTTAAATGGGCACCAACCCCAACGATTCGATTTTCATTGACGATGACCGAGCCAACAAGTGGATTTGGATCGGTTTGCCCTTTCATAGCCATGGCATTTTGCAATGCTACATCCATATAGAACTCATGGCTAGTCATTGGAGCAATTCCTTTCCTCCTGCAGGTGTCCTGATTTTTCTACCTTTGTTTGCAAGTATCGCTCGTTATACTCGGACTTATCTCCCCAAAGTGGTACGCGTCCAGTAAGTGTTAATCCGGCGTTTTGCATTGCCTCAAGCTTTAGTGGATTATTTGTGATTAGTGTAACAGGCTTCGATCGTAATTGCTTTAATACAAGGATCGCATCGTCATAGTTTCTAGAATCATTCACAAATCCTAATGCCTCATTTGCTTCGACGGTATCATAACCGTTTTCTTGCAGAACGTATGCCATTGCTTTTGAAAACAGGCCAATTCCACGCCCTTCATGATTTGCTAAATAGAATAATGCGCCGGCACCATGTTCTTTAATTTTGCGCATGGACTCTTTTAATTGAAAGCCGCAATCGCATCGCTTACTACCAAAAATATCGCCAGTATGGCAAATGGAGTGCATACGGATTAAGGCATCCTCACTGTTTTCAAAATCCCCATAGACTAAAACACTAGATTGCTGATAGTCTGCTAAGTTTTTGGAAGATAGATTATCGATGATGCTTTGGTAATCATCAGTAACCTCCTCACTGTTTAACCAGCAATACCAGTTAAATTCAACGGTCTCACCATATAAGTTAACGGGAAGGCGGACAGGTCCTACTAAATAAATCGCACCTTCCTTTGTTTTAATTGATTGTATTTTATCCTTTAATACGGTTAGCGCTTTTGATTCAAGTTTCATTTGTCCCATTATATAAACCCCTTTCACTGCCATTAGTATAAATAAAAAAAGCTGTATTCTCAATTTATCTTTCTCGCGTTTCCCGATTTTTAATTTTCTATTAGAATATGATGTCCTAGATAGGTTGGCTTGGATGCAATTTTCTTTGCTAAAAAAATCTAATAATTCTGTTGCACGCAGTATAATGATGTGTTATTATATCGACATACGATATATCGAGTGTTGATATAAAGGCGGTGATGATGTGACAAAGCAACCAGAGGATTTTTTACCCTTATCGCAAGCAACTTATTACATTCTTCTCTCTCTTAGAGAGGTGCGTCATGGCTATGCCATTATGCAAGATGTTGAAACGGTAAGCAGGGGAGAAGTAACGATGGGACCGGGAACCTTATATGGTGCGTTAGGGAAGCTCGAGAAGCAGCATATAATCGAAAAAGCAATGATACAAGATGATGATCGCCGGAAGTATTACCAATTAACATTACTTGGGAAAGATATTCTACACTTGGAATATAAGCGGTTGAAATCATTGGTTGAGAATTCAACACAACTTATTAAACAAATAGAGGGTGAATGATATGACAATACGGAAATTCAAACTATTTTTTGCTTCGGATATTGAGAAGGAGGAAAAATGGTTAACGGAAATGTCTAGTAAAGGATTACAACTAATTAAATATCGGCTTTTCTCGTATGTGTTTGAAGAAAATCACGAAGCATCCTATGTCTATCAAGTAGATTTCAGACCAGAAGCAGACGATGACTATTTTCAATTATATGAAGATGCTGGTTGGGGGCATGTAACGGATGCTGTTAAGCTATTTCATTACTTTCGAACAGACGCTAATCAATCGGGAATTCGGAAATTGTACTCGGATAAGGAATCCATTCAAGATTCTTATAGGAGAATGATGAGTTTCTATATAGCATTATTCCTTATGTTGATCGTATCCCAATCCGGGTTATTTCTAACGTGGCAGGGGTTAATAATTCAGTATATCGCTATAGGTATCGTTTTACCCGTTTTCATTCTATATGCATATATGTTGATTGCCCTAAGAAATAGATATAATTTTTATCGGAGAAAGTAACCGATTAGAGACCTCTTTTTAGTTGGGGTCTTTATTTTTTGTTGTTATTGACCACCCTGGTCGAAAGTGTTACACTGGTTTCGACCAAAGTGGTCTAAATCCGAATAGGAGTAAATAAACTCTACAAGAGAGGGTGATTTACAATTAATCAAACATTTAACAATCTAGATCCAGAAAAACGAGAGAGAATTATTAATGCTGCACTACAAGAATTTGCAGAGAATGGCTATGATAAGGCATCGACGAACCAAATTGTAAAGAACGCAGGGATCGGAAAAGGGATGCTATTTTACTATTTTAAAAATAAACGAGAATTATGCTTATATCTAATCAACTACGGCTTAGAAATTAGTCAAAAAGAGTTTCTTGAAAAGGTGGATATAACCCAGCCGGATTTTATCGAGCGTTTAAAACAAATAGCTGAAATTAAATCGGCATACCATCAGCGAAATCCGAATATGCTCAGCTTTTTAGGAACGATGTTTTTTCAGGATGAATTAGAATTGCCTGAGGATCTACAAGAGAAATATGACAGCATGCTACTGAAACGGCAAACCATGTTATATGAAAACATTAACACATCCTTATTTCGAGATGATATTGATAGGGAAAAGGCATTTAAACTGATTCAGTGGTCGATGGAAGGCTACCAAAATGATTTGATTATGCGGATAAAATATGAAAATCTGCATACGTTTGATGTGGCACCTTACTGGGATGAGTTTTATGACTATGTAGCGATATTGAAAACGACTTTTTACAAATATGGGGAGGGGAAAGCATGAGTGTATTAAAAGTAACCGATTTAACGAAGCAATTTGGTAAGTTTACGGCCTTAGATGGAGTGAATTTAGAGGTTCGTGAAGGGGAAGTATTTGGATTCATCGGACCGAATGGGGCTGGTAAATCAACAACCATCCGTGTGCTATTGGGTATTTTAAAAGCAACAGCTGGCGAGGCAACAATTTTTGGGAAGGATGTTTGGTCAGATGCAGTTGAGATACATAAGCGAATTGCTTATGTTCCTGGAGATGTAAACCTATGGCCAAATCTTACTGGTGGTGAAGTTATTGATTTATTTGTGAAGCTTCGCGGAGGAAATAATAAAAGTAGACGCGAAGAACTGATTAAACGTTTTGAACTAGATCCATCGAAAAAATGTCGCACTTATTCCAAGGGGAATCGGCAAAAGGTTGCCTTAGTAGCCGCCTTTTCTTCAGATGCCGATTTGTATATTTTGGATGAACCGACGTCAGGACTGGACCCGTTAATGGAACAAGTATTTCAGCAATGTGTTCTAGAAGCAAAGCAGGCTGGAAAAAGTGTGCTACTTTCTAGCCATATTTTATCTGAGGTAGAGAAACTATGTGATCGCGTAGGAATTATCCGTCAAGGTAAAATAATTGAAACTGGTTCATTAAGCGAGCTTCGTCATCTAACACGAACCAATTTAGTAGTGGAAACGAAAACTCCGATTACTGGATTACGGGAACTAACTGGTGTACATGAGGTGGAGACTAGAGATCAAGCATTAGCATTCCAAGTGGATACAGAGGAATTGGATACAGTTGTGAAGCATGTTAGTCAATTTGGGATCACAAAGCTAGAAAGCGCACCACCAACGTTAGAGGATTTGTTCATGCGTCATTATGAAGGTAAAGGACAAACGGGGACAGGAGCAGGGGGGTTATCCTAATGGCTAATGCGATTTACAAACGAACAGGGAGGCTCTCTCGTTTACTTGTTAGACGAGATCGAATTCGAATCCCGCTGTGGCTTATTGGTATTTGCTTCTTCACCTTTGTCGTACCCATTTCTTTCTTAGGGCTGTATGGATCGCAAGCAGACCGTGATGCAATGGCAGACACGATGGAAAATCCTGCGATGATTGCGATGGTCGGACCAGCGGACTTAGATAATTATACACTTGGTGTGATGACTGCCCATCAAATGTTACTCATGACGGCAGTTGTAGTCGGGTTAATGAGTATCTTGTTAGTGACACGACATACAAGAGCGGACGAGGAAGATGGACGGATTGAGGTGATTCGGTCATTGCCTGTAGGGCGCCTATCCAATTTAAATGCGACTTTAGTTGTTTATACAATTGTCAATGTGTTATTAGCCCTTATTGTAGGAGTTGGTCTTTATGCATTAAATATCGAGAGTATGGGTCTTGAGGGCTCCTTATTATATGGAGCAGCATTAGGTGCAACTGGTATAATTTTTGCCGGGGTAACCGCAGTATTTGCCCAGCTATCGGAAAGTTCTCGAGGAACGATTGGACTTTCCATTGCGGTGCTGCTTATTGCCTATCTCGTTCGTGGAATTGGTGATGTCAGTAATGAAGCACTAAGCTGGATCTCGCCGTTAGGCTGGGTTACCCAAACCGCGGCTTATGGGGAGAATAATTGGGGACCAATTTTGTTACTGCTTGGCGTATCACTTGTTTTATTCGTTGTTGCCAATTACTTAAATGCCATCCGTGATTTGGGAGCAGGGTTTCTACCGTCAAAACCTGGTCGAAAACAGGCTTCTGCCTTTTTGCAATCGCCAATTGGGCTTGCGTTTAGATTGCAACGAACAGGGACGATTGCTTGGGCAATTGGGATGTTTGTCATTGGGGCATCGTATGGTTCTGTGTTTGGTGATTTAGATTCCTTCTTTGAAGGGAATGAAATGATGCAGCAGATGTTAGCTGCAAGTGGTGGGCTTTCGTTTACCGAACAATTTATGTCTATGCTAATGATAGTGATGGGGATATTGGCAGCAGTGCCACCAGTTATGGCGATGAATAAATTAGCTGGGGAAGAGAAGAAAAGTCGTTTGGAACACTTGCTTGGAAGAGCGGTATCTCGTACTAGACTAATGGCGAGCTTTCTGGTGATTGCGGTGGTAAATGGCTTTGTGATGATTTCACTAGAGGCAATTGGGCTTTGGGCGGCAAGTGTGTCGGTGATGGAAGAGCCGTTTTCATTTGGTAAGGTTTATGGCATGGCGTTAGTCTATTACCCTGCGATACTAGTAATGGTTGGTCTTTCAGCTCTGCTAATTGGATATCTTCCTAGACGAACTGGTTTGGTCTGGCTCTATGTGTTTTATTCCTTCTTTGTCCTATATCTAGGTGGAATCTTCCAATTTGATGAATGGGTTGGCAAGCTTTCCCCGTTCGGTCACGTTCCACAGATTCCGGTTGAAGATATGAACTGGCTATCGATTGGTATGCTAGTTGTAGTAGCAATCGTCTTAACAATTCTTGGCCTTATTGGTTATAACAAACGTGATATAGAAGGTTAGTTGAAAAAAGCGTAAAGTCTTTCATTCTGATACCATGGAATGGAAGGCTTTTTGATGGGTTAAATAAGTTTCATCTGTTTGTAAACATGATAGAATAGGAGAGGCTTTATAACGATATAATGGAATAATTGCTTATTAGTTTTTCAGCCTTAGACTGTTACTCGAAAGGATTTTTTATATGAAAACGAAAGAAATAAAACCTTTAACCCCAAGCTATGATCCATGGGAAGCTTATATGGATGTCAAAGAACATGGGAAAATGACATTATCGAATGTCGAGTTTACGACGACGTATCTCTGTAATATGCGCTGTGCACATTGTGCGGTTGGCTATATGCTGCAATCAAAGGATCCAGATGCATTGCCAGTAGAATTACTAATCCAGCGGCTTGAGGAGATTCCTCATTTGCGGACGATGAGTATTACTGGTGGGGAGCCGATGATGAATAAAAAGTCGGTTCGCAATTATGTTGTGCCCCTATTGAAGTATGCACATGAGCGCGGAGTCCGTACACAAATCAATTCGAATCTGACCTTGCCCTACGAACGCTATGAGGAAATAATCCCTTACCTCGATGTCCTACATATATCCCACAACTGGGGAACAGCAGAGGAATTTGCAGAAACTGGATTTGCCCGGATGGAGCGTAAGCCATCAGAAGAGAACCGGAAAAAGTATTTTGAAAGAATGGTAGAAAATGCGCAAGCTCTTTCCAAGGCAGGGGTTATGGTGTCTGCTGAAACAATGCTAAATAAGCGCACCTTCCCGTATCTAGAAAAGATTCATGATCACATCATTGAAATGGGCTGTGCGAGACACGAGGTACATCCAATGTACCCGGTTGATTTTGCAAGTAATCTAGAAACGTTAAGTCTTGATGAAATGCGGACAGGGATAAAGCGACTACTAGATCATCGTAATCAAGATGTATGGATGCTGTTTGGAACCTTGCCTTTTTATGCGTGTAGTTCGTCCACAGAGGAACTAGAACTATTACAGCAGATCTATAAAGAAAAGAATGTAACGGTACGTAATGATCCAGACGGAAGATCACGCTTGAACGTGAATATTTTTACAGGCGATATTATCGTGACAGACTTTGGTGATGAAGAACCTTCGTTGGGGAATATTCAAGACACGACGTTACCAGATGCCTATGATCGCTGGTTAGCGTCCAATACGGCCAAGAGCCTAAATTGCCATTGCCCAGCAGTAAATTGTTTAGGTCCCAACCTTTTGGTGAAAAATGCCTACTATAAAGACGTAGATTTCCAGAAGCGAAAAGCGGTAATTAGTCGATAAATTAAATTAATAATAGAACTGGAGAAAGAACATGAAGGAAAATAAAAGTATCAAACCTTTTCTTAACTTGATTTTATCAACCAACATACCAAAGCTTGCGTTGACCTTTGGGCTGATTGGAAGTATTATCACCACCCTTATTGGTCTAACAATTCCACTTTTAACAAGAGAATTAGTAGATGGTTTTTCCATAGAATCATTGAGTGTCGGACTAATTATTCTGATCGTTGTTGTGTTTATTTTACAAGCGGTTATTGATGGTGTGTCTACTTATTTATTAGCTGCGGTTGGTCAAAAGATTGTTGCCAAGCTACGTGAGAAAATGTGGTTCAAGCTAATACGTCTACCTGTTGGTTATTTTAATAAGCAGGCAAGTGGCGAATCGGTCAGTCGTGTTGTAAATGATACCGGTATTGTAAAGGATTTAATATCCCAGCACTTCCCGCAATTTATAGGCGGGATCATTTCTATTATCGGGGCGGTAATCATCTTACTGATTATGGATTGGAAAATGACGCTAATGATGCTCATTGCAGTTCCGGTTACCATGGTTATTATGATGCCGCTTGGTAGTAAAATGGCAAAAGTATCACGAAGTCTACAGGATGAAACGGCGACATTTTCAGGTGATATACAACAGACGATAAGTGAAATTCGTTTAATGAAATCATCTACAGCTGAAACCGTTGAGGAAACCAAAGGATTCGCTGGAATAAAACGATTACTAACATTTGGACTAAAAGAGGCGCGGATTTTTGCTCTTATTGGTCCCCTAATTTACACCGTTATGATGGTAGTCATTGTGGTGCTAATTGGCTACGGTGGGATCCGTGTGGCAGATGGTTCGATGACAACAGGATCATTAGTCGCATTTTTACTCTACCTTTTCCAAATTATTTTTCCAATCACGTCCTTTGCGATGTTCTTTACGCAATTGCAAAAAGCAAAAGGCGCGACAGAGCGCATTATTGGAATTCTTGAGATACCGGAAGAAGCTGGGCAGGATGGGATTGATAAAGATATTTCCAATCAACCGATTTATGTCGATAATGTTTCGTTCTCCTATGAGGATTCTGATCCAGTACTCGAACAGGTAACCTTTAAAGCGAATCCCGGTGAAATGATTGCTTTTGCAGGACCTAGTGGTGGTGGAAAAACGACCTTATTCTCCTTGCTAGAACGTTACTTTGAACCAACCGATGGTGCGATCCGAATTGGCGACACCAATGTACAGGAGTTATCACTTAAGTCATGGCGGAGCCAGATTGGGTATGTGTCCCAAGAAAGTGCGATGATGGCTGGCACGATTCGAGAGAATTTAACGTATGGGTTAGAGAATGCAGGCGAGATTCCGGATGAACGACTATGGGAAGTTGCGAAAATGGCCTATGCAGACGAATTTATCCATTCCTTTGAAAAGGGTCTGGATACAGAGGTTGGAGAACGCGGAGTGAAGCTGTCAGGTGGACAAAGGCAACGTATTAATATTGCCCGTGCATTTTTACGCGACCCGAAAATCCTTATGATGGACGAAGCAACTGCAAGCTTAGATAGTCAATCTGAAGGGATTGTCCAAGAGGCGTTGACAAGACTAATGGAAGGACGCACAACATTTGTCATTGCCCATCGCTTATCGACGATTGTGGATGCCGACAAGATTATTTTTATTGAAAAAGGTAGAATTACCGGCAGTGGCACCCATCAGGAATTGATTGAACAGCATGCATTATATCGTGAATTTGCTGAACAGCAATTAACCTAGAAGGCATAACAGCGAATCTGTAGGAAACCACCATAACACTAAATTCGTATAATGAATATTGACTACTGTAAAGGAAGATAATGATGAATGATTACGAATTAAAGGTAATGGATGAGCTTCTTGCCTGGCGGTCGAAAATGATGAAGCAATCTGGAATGGTCAATCGATTGGCAAAGAAGGCACAGACCAAGATTAACAATCTAATACCGGAAAAGGCACACCAGATGGTGACGGAAAGCATTAAGCAAATGGTAAAAGCGACCTTGGTTGGGTCCAATATAACAACCAAGAAACGAATACAGTCAGGGTTAAGTCTGTATGAACGAGATGAGCTTACGAAGGAAAAGCTTTCTATGTATCGAAAAACAGCCACGGTGGAAGGTGCTGGAACTGGGGCTGGCGGGATTCTTTTGGGACTTGCAGATTTTCCACTATTACTATCTATTAAAATGAAATTTCTGTTTGAAGCGGCAGCTATTTACGGATATGATACGGATAATTATGAAGAGCGGTTATTTCTTCTGCATATCTTTCAACTCGCTTTTTCTAGTGACGAAAAGCAAAAGGAGACGCTTTTCATTATTGAAAACTGGGAAGAACAAAAGGAAAAGCTCGCCGATATGGACTGGAGAGTATTTCAACAGGAATATCGTGACTATATTGATTTTGTAAAGCTACTCCAGCTTGTTCCTGGGATTGGTGCGGTGATTGGTGCTTATGCTAATTACAATTTGTTAGATCAGCTTGGCGAAACAGCGATGAATGCCTATCGACTACGGATACTTAGTGAAATACCAAAGGATTATTAATGGTTAAAGGCGTGGGATTTAATTCCTGCGTCTTTTTTTGATTAAATGTTTCCTTTGGGAAAAATTTAAAGTCACAATAAAAAATACTTGACGTGTACAAACAATCAGGCGTATAGTTGTTGGTAACAAATAAAGTTTCCCTAAGGAAAAATAAAAAGGAGTGTACAAAATGGGTAGATTTATGAAATGTTGGGGAGTGTTGCTGGTTCTTGGAATGGCAATGATACTAGCAGCTTGTGGTGAAACGGAGACAGGAGGAAGTCAAGATGGTGAAAAATTACACGTCGTCACCACCATATCGCAGATCGGTGAACCATTGTCGGTGATTGGAGGCGATAAAATCACCGTTGAGAGTTTAATGGGTCCGTCGGTTGATCCGCATCTATATAATCCAACACAACGTGACATTCAGAAATTGGGTGATGCGGACATTATTTTTTACAGTGGTCTACATTTAGAGGCTAATATGGTCGATATGTTTGCCTCAATCGGGGAAACAAAGCCTGTAATGGCAATGGGAGACGCCATTCCAGAGGACGAATTATTAACGGACGAAAATGGCGCGATTGATCCGCACATATGGTTTGATATCGATTTGTGGAGAAAGGGACTGACGGCAGCTGTTGAGCAATTAAAGGAATCATCACCAGAGAATGCTGATTTTTTTGAGGAGAACAAACAAGCCTATTTTGCAGAATTAGATGCTTTAAAGCAAGAAGCGGAGAAGCTCTCTGAAATTCCGAAAGAGCATCGGTTTTTAGTGACCGCTCATGATGCGTTTGGCTATTTTGGTCGATTACATGACTTGGAAGTCATCGGTCTACAAGGTCTAAGCACCGAATCGGAAGTCGGTGTGGCAGATATTAATAACACGATAGCTATTATTAAGGAATATAACGTTCCGGCTATATTTGTAGAATCTAGTATAAATCAGAATACGATTCAAGCAGTCATAGAAGGAGCGCAAAGTGATGGAGTAGATGTTTCAATTGGTGGTGAACTATATTCGGATGCAATGGGCCAGCCTGGAACAGAAGAGGGAACGTACATCGGAATGTATCGCCATAACATTTCTACCATTTATAAAGCGTTGAACCAATAAGGAGGCTGAAGAAACATGGTAAAACCAATTATCACAGTGGAAAACTTAGCGGCATCATATCGGAAAAATACGGTTCTGCAGGATGTGAATTTTCAAGTAGAACCAGGATCGTTAACAGGAATTGTCGGTCCGAATGGTGCTGGGAAGTCAACACTTATTAAAACACTATTAAGCTTACATCTTTCGTTGACTGGTCAGGTATCCTTCTTTGGACTTCCGTTTCAGAAAGCTAAAAAGAGAATTGGTTATGTACCTCAGCGCGGCTCTGTGGACTGGGACTTTCCGACGGATGCTTTAGATGTCGTTACAATGGGTCTGTATGGCAAAATAGGCTGGATGAAGCGACCTTCTAAGGAAGATCGGGACAAAGCCTTTGAAGCATTAGATAAAATGGGGATGGCTGATTATGCCAAGCGTCAAATTAGTCAGCTATCTGGTGGACAACAACAGCGTGTATTTCTTGCGCGGGCACTCGTGCAAAATGCGGATTTGTATTTCATGGATGAACCATTGGCTGGTGTAGATGCTGCTACAGAGCGGGCCATTATGACGATATTAAAGGAATTAAAGACAATTGGAAAAACGGTTATGGTTGTTCACCATGATTTGCAAACCGTGGAAGATTATTTTGACCACGTATTATTGCTGAATCATACCGTAATTAAGCATGGGAAGACAGAAGACGTATTCACGAAAGAATCCATTGCCAATACGTATGGTGGTAATATGCGATGGATGGGAGGCGACTCACATCATGCTGTCCCAACTTTTAAATAGCAATACCGGATGGGTATTGTTAAGTACGATGATACTCGGTATAGCATCAGGAACCATTGGGTGTATGGCGTATTGGAAACGGCAAAATCTGATGAGTGATGCTTTATCCCATGCAGCATTACCTGGGGTCGTATTAGCATTTTTAATTATTGGTGAAAAAAACCTGTTCATTCTCGTCATTGGAGCAGCGGCTAGTGCGTTAGTAGCTGCATCCCTCATCCAATGGATAACGAACTCCAGTCGGATATCAGAGGATACTGCGATGGGGATGACGTTAGCGGTTTTTTATGGGTTTGGTGTCATGCTGCTTTCGATTGCTAATCGTTCAGCAGGTGGGAATCAGAGTGGCCTCGATAGCTTTATCTATGGTCAGGCTGCCGCAATGATTAAGACGGATGTGCTAACAATGCTGATTTTAGCAATGCTAGTCATCCTGGTAATATTTATCGGATTTAAAGAGTGGAAGCTCTATCTGTTTGATCAACAATTTGCTAAAGGAATAGGGCTATCGTTGAAAGGGATGAACATACTTTATACTGCCGTGCTGGTAACGACTATTGTGATTGGTATTCAGGCGGTGGGTGTAATCCTGATGGCTGCTATGTTAATTATTCCAGCAGTAAGTGCCCGCTATTGGACACATTCCTTCCAAGCTATGCTTATTCTATCTGCTGTATTTGGTGGAGTTGCGGGGGCTTCTGGTACGGTAATTAGTACGTTAGGTAGCGGCTGGCCAACTGGTCCCTTTATTGTAATTGTTGCCAGTGGATTGTTTTTAGTTTCCCTTGTTTTTGGTAAAGAGAAAGGGCTTCTGGTTAACTACGTGCAATTAAAAATCCAGATGAAAGCTCAAAAAGCCAGAACACATCTCGAAGCGGGAGGGGTGAAGTAACGTGACTTATACAGCTTGGATTGTGTTGACTGCTGCTTTAGTAGGCTTGTCCTGCGGGCTAGTTGGGGTGTTTTTGATACTTCGCAAAACTGCGATGATGGCGGATGCGATTAGCCATACTGTTTTATTAGGGATTGTTATTGCGTTTCTTTTTACGAAAGAGGTAAGTGGACCTGCGATGCTGATTGGGGGGATATTCGCCGGTCTGTTGACTGCCTTTTTAGTGCAAAGCTTGCACTCACTACGTGTACAGCACGATGCGTCAATGGGAATCGTGTTTACTACATTATTCGCGATAGGTGTTATTTTAATTTCCACATCGGTTGGAAATGCCCATTTAGATGTACAGCACGCGTTGATGGGGGAAATTACCTTTATCCCATTTAATACCATTACCTTGCCAATTATTGGCCAAATACCGCAAGCAACTGCATTGTTACTTGTTGTATTAGTAGTCGTGTTATTTTTTATAACGGTGTTTTATAAGGAGTGGAAGATTACGTCGTTTGATCCTGCACTTGCAGCTAGTCTAGGTTTGCCAGTAATCGCGATGCACTATATCTTTATGAGCCTCGTATCGATTACAACCGTTGCTTCGTTTGATGCAGTGGGGGCAATCATGGTGGTTGCGATGCTTATTACACCTGCAGCAACTGCCTATCTCTGGACCGATAAGCTATCCAATATGTTAGCCTTGAGCGGGTTGTTTGGAATTATCTCTGCTGTAGCTGGTTATGGTGTTGCCACTTGGTTGGATACCTCTATTTCAGGATCCATGGCATTTGCGACAGGAGTGCTATTCTTCATTAGTTTTCTAGGCTCTCCGAAGCATGGGTTAGTGGCAAAATATGTGCGACCAACAAGTGTTGTTTCATGATAACTAGGCTGTCTTTCAATAGTTTTAAGCTATTAGAGACAGCCTCTTTAATTTGTGTAGGCATTATGGAACAAGAGCGTTGAATAGAGTGCTATACTAAAATAAAAAGGAAGGATTACGATGAATGATATAACCGTGTTGCATTTTGACCGTACGTATCATGCCAGTCATTTTCTCCACGATAAAGCAGTGAAATCTTTTGATGTTACGGGAATTTCGAATACAAATCTATTTTGTGAAAGGGAATCATTACGAGAGATTGAAAGATTGATAGGAGAGGCACCGATAAGTCCGATAACCTTTTTAGGTAGTGGTAACTATCATTATGTTTCTTACTTGTTGTTAGCTAGAATCCAAACGCCTTTTACGTTAATTTTATTTGATCATCATACAGACGCACTGCCATCTCCAAGTGATTCACTTATATCCTGCGGTTCCTGGGTACTTGAAGCCTTGCAACAGCTTCCTTTTTTACAAAAGGTAGTGATGCTAGGTGTCCATGAGGATTGGGAACAGTATATTCCATTAGGCTATCAAGATAAAATTGTTGCCTACTCCAAGAACACACTTCAAGCTATTGACTCCAATTTCGTACGTTCCATCCTAGAACACGTACCTACCGATCAGGTTTATATCAGTATTGATAAAGACGTGTTAGACAAAAGACAGGCGGTTACCGCTTGGGATCATGGGACCATGTTACTGACAGAACTACTCCAACTGGTAACCATAATTTTAAACAATAGAGAACTAGTTGGGCTAGATATTTGCGGGGAATACCCGATTACGCCAACTAATGCTTTCAATCCGATTACAAAGGATGCGATTAGGAAGAATACAGGTGCAAATGAAATGATTTTAAAGAGCGTGTTAGCGGGAATTCAGTCCGAGACAGTAGTTCATTAGGAATGTATAGCTCTTGCGAAATAGAATGGCCAATCATTGGAAAAAATAATCCTATGATTGGCTATTTTAATTGGAAAATTAATAGTAGAGAAAAGTCGAAAAATGTCATAATTTCGGTTGCATCTTATGGAAATCGATAGTATGATGGATACCTATTGCCTAACGGAAAAATTTGATTATTTGGATAGATACATCAAGGGAGAGTATACAGTGAAGGAAAAATTATCACGATCAGCCTATTTGGTAATAGGTGTGATGTTATTTGCATTATTTTTTGGAGCGGGAAATTTAATCTTTCCGGCACAGCTAGGACAAGCTGCAGGTACGAATTTATGGCCAGCGGTAGCGGGCTTTCTATTGACAGGGGTTGGGTTGCCGTTATTAGGGATCCTAGCGATGGGTTACTCTGGCAGTAAAGATTTACAGGACCTGGCGAGTCGGGTGAGCCCTGTTTATGCTATTTTGTTTACGGCATTATTGTATTTAACTATTGGACCATTTTTTGCTGCACCGAGAACAGGAGCTGTGGCCTTTGATATTGCCATCGCACCACATATTGGGGAAGGCTCTGCACAAATAGCACTATTCGTATTTACGTTGGTGTTTTTTGCGATTTCCTTATGGTTTTCGTTGAATCCTGCGAAAATGGTTGATAATGTTGGGAAAATCTTAGCGCCAGGTATCGTGGTTTTACTTGCCGTACTGCTTGTAATGGTTGTCTTACAACCAATCGGGGCAGTTCAGAGTCCTGTAGAAGCATATCAGCATGGCGCCTTTACGAAAGGATTCTTAGAAGGATATAACACGATGGATGCATTGGCGTCCCTTGTTTTTGGTATTATTGTTATTAATTCGATTCGGTCTCTAGGTGTTACCTCGAAAAAAGGAATATTAACAGCAACAGCGAAAACAGGTGTTATTGCGATTGCGCTGTTAGCAATCATTTATGTAGGTATTGCCTATTTAGGCGCGGTTAGCACGGAAACATTTGGATTATTCGATACAGGTGGACCGATTTTAAGTGGTGCTGCGGAATATTATTTTGGCTCGTTCGGTACAATTCTTCTTGGGATCGTAATCGTGCTTGCTTGTTTAACAACCAATATCGGCTTAATGGTCGCTTGCGGAGAATATTTTCACAAATTGATTCCGAAACTTGGCTATAAGACACTGGTCATCTTCTTTACGGTACTTACATTTGGAATTGCTAATATTGGACTATCAAACATTATCAGCTTTTCTGTCCCAGTATTAATGTTCCTTTATCCATTAGCCATTGTATTAATGTTGCTAACATTCTTATCACCATTATTTGGTCATTCACGCATGGTGTATAGTACAGCAACAGTAGTAACGTTTATGATTAGTATCATTGATGGCTTGAAATCATTATATGCCTCTCTGGGGATAGAAGACTATGGTTGGTTCGGACCGATTGTAACGTTCTATGAAAACACCCTACCACTGTACGGGGAAGGGCTTGGCTGGCTAGTTCCAGCGCTAATTGTGATGGTTGCAGTCGGGATGATCGCAAGGATACAACGGAAATCATCGTAAGCGGTGAAGGATAGGGCTAGGTGATCTGAAAAGGATACGTGGTGTATCAGCAGGAAAAGCACAAGTATCAGCAGATATCCGAAAACATCAGCCAAACCAGACAATCCTTATAGTATGAGCCTTTATCCGATAAGTTAGATTTTCCCATATCCAAGCTGTTTAATTTGTGTTTTTTGGTGAAAACTGAAACAATGAGAATGAAAACTAGTTGATGGGAGATAGCTAATATGGATTGCAAAATAAATCGTAATGCAGCAAAAGTGCTGAAAAAAATGTTAGAGGCTGATGACGCGCAAGGGAAAATGATTCGCGTATTTGTGACACATGTTCACGGCGACCATGCGCATTATGACGTTGAATTAGATACACCAACGGAAAATGATGAAGTAGTGAAAACAGATAAAGATATTGATATCATTCTTGAAAAGGGAAATGAGTACCTTGATGGCGTGTGGATTCAATACTTCTATGTTCCACAAGAAGAAATGGTAATTACCAATCCGAAAATGGGACATCATCATTAATTTGAACGTTAAAAAGGAACTTGGTTAATCCAGGTTCCTTTATTAATTTGCTTTTAGCTTTTATTAGCTGCGGCAGACTACAACATAGGGGGCGTAACTACGACTTGTTAGCAACATATCCCCTTAATAAATAGGGCACAGTTGATTTCCTGTTTATTAGCCCTTTTAACTCGTTTGGTATATGTATCCGATTTTCTGCTAAGCTAGGATCCATCCAAATTATCTCTTCAATTTCATCTGGATAGGTGATTGTTAATTCGCCACCGACTATCTTTCCGGCAAATGTAAAGAAAATGGCGTGATGTTCAATTTCTGTAAAGAATGCCTCGCTTATCGAAAAAATACCTTCTAATTCAACATCTAGTCCAGTTTCTTCTTTCACTTCACGAATGGCAGCCTCTTCTAGTGTTTCACCGTACTCTACTCTGCCCCCAGGAAGTGTGTAATAGGGTGATCTTTCTCCTTTGTTTTTGACCATCAATACGTTTTCGTAATTCTCATCAAAAACTAGTACATAGGCAACATCTACTCTTTCCAAACTTTTCTCCCCCTAGCTTAGTATAGCTATTTTTAATCTTACCATAAAATTCTGAAACATCTGGAGGGAACTAGACTAAAAAAATCCACAATAAAAAGAGGTACCTAAAGTGGCACCTCAACCGGTATTAATATGGATCGGCTTCATGGCTTTTGTTAATCGCTTCTTCCACTGCTTGGTGGGCATCTTTTGCACCAAGTGGATGCAATTCTTCGCCGACTTCCATCTTCATGTTACCCATTTCTTTTGCCTTCGTCTCGAGTCCCTCGCGTAATCGGCGACCGTATTCGTCATCTGCCTCTTCTGCAAGGGCGATCATTTTTTCTTGAATGCGTTTATCGCAAATTGCTAGGTCATTTACGAGGTTGTTGATGAGCTCATCCTTTTCCCATTGCTCGAACCTGCGATAGGTTTCACCTGCTTGTTTGGTGTTATCGTTTCGGTCAATGGATTCCCGAACGAGATTTCCTTCAATTTTTGGTGTGTATTCCTTCCCAACTTGTTCGGCTTCCTTCAAACCACCAAGTATCGATGGTTCATAATTGATATGTGGATTTTGACCAGGAGCTTTGTCATTATAATAACGAAGCTGTCCACCTTCTTGATTGGTTGCGACACGTTTCTTCGCCGCGTTAATCGGTAGCTGTAAGTAGTTTGCACCAACACGATAACGCTGGGTGTCGGAGTAGGAGAAGGTTCTACCTTGGAGCATCTTGTCATCGGAAAAATCAAGCCCATCTACTAATACGCCCGTTCCAAATGCGGATTGCTCCACCTCTGTAAAATAATTCTCTGGATTTTTATTGAGAACCATTTTGCCAACCTTACGCCAAGGGAATTGGTCTTCTGGCCACAATTTCGTATCGTCCAACGGATCAAAGTCTAGCTCCGGATGTGGACCATCCTCCATAATTTGCACAAATAGCTCCCACTCTGGGTAATCACCTTTTTCAATTGCTTCATATAAATCTTGGGTTGCATGATTGAAGTTTTTCCCTTGGATTTCTTCTGCTTCTTTCATGGTTAAATTTTTAATGCCTTGCTTTGGTTCCCAGTGATATTTGACGAGCACGGCTTTTCCCTCCTGATTGACCCATTTATACGTATTGACGCCAGAACCTTGCATCATCCGATAGTTGGCAGGAATTCCCCATGGAGAATAGACAAAGGTGACCATATGAAAGGACTCTGGGGAGTTAGAGCAAAAGTCAAAAAAACGTTCTGGGTTTTGAATGTTGGTTACAGGGTCTGGACGAAAGGCATGAATCATATCCGGAAATTTCATCGCATCACGGATAAAAAAGATTTTAAGATTGTTTCCGACTAAATCCCAGTTACCGTCCTCTGTGTAAAATTTTACCGCGAATCCACGTGGATCACGTACGGTTTCGGGTGAATGTAATCCATGGACAACGGTTGAAAAGCGGACAAATACCGGAGTTTGTTTGCCTTTTTCCTGGAAAACTTTTGCGCGTGTGTACTTTGAGATAGGTTCATCACCGCACATCCCGTAAGTCTCAAAATAACCATGTGCAGCTGCACCTCTAGCATGTACAATGCGTTCTGGTACTTTTTCACGGTCAAAGTGACTGATTTTCTCAATGAAATCATAGTTTTCTAATGTTGCTGGTCCACGATTGCCAACTGTCCGGATATTTTGGTTGTTGGTGACGGGGTGACCTTGTCTCGTTGTAAGTGTATCATCGTTTTCGATATTCGTTTGTGCCGTTTCCTTTGGGTCTTTTTCCATCAGATTATCTCCTCTTTCGTAAGTGCTATGTTCACAATATCTATACTTACCAGAACGACATGAAAATAATCGAATTTTGGTGAGAATTTACAGATTGTGTAAGAGAGGCTATTCTAATTGTAGGAAAAATAGTTGAACAGGGGGAAAGATATGATGGGAACGATTATAGAGGTGAAAGAGGAACACGTAGAAGACCTAACGAGATTGACTATGGAATTATGGCCAGGACACGATGTTGTAGAGTTAACGAATGAATATAAGGAAACACTTAAAACGGACAACAATAAATTTTATTTATATATAGAAAACGGGGTTGCTGTAGCGTTTATGCATCTTTCCATTCGAGTTGATTATGTGGAAGGCTCTGAATCTAGTCCGACAGGTTATTTGGAAGGGGTTTATGTGCAGCCGGACTATCGGAGAAAAGGAATATCCACCGAGCTTTTTAACGAAGGTAAGAGCTGGCTAAAAGAAAATGGGTGCAAGCAAATAGGGTCTGACATGGAAATGGATAATCAGGATAGCTACCCATTTCACATGAGTTTAGGATTTAATGAAGCGGGTCGGATCATTACCTTTATTCGTGACATTGAATAGACCTAAACTAGTTAAAGACCACGAATAAATATGGTATGATGGCAGTAATGATTTAGGAGGTTTTTAACAAGATGAATTGGGAATGGAGAGAGACTTGGGATAAGCTAGTCTCACTAGAACATCTACAGAATTTGGGAATAGCAGTTGGTATTTTCCTGTTATTTCTTTTATTTCGTAAGCTATTTACGAAGTATATATTTGCGCTATTAAAACGTATGGCGAAACGGACGAAGAGTAGTTTCTTAACGAATACTTTAATCGCCTTTGAAAAACCAGTTCAATGGTTATTTATCGTGCTAGGGATTAATGTGGCAGTATGGTATTATCCATATTTGAATAAGAATGATGCGTTTGAAACGATAATTAGCATACTTATCATCATCTTAATTACGTGGGGATTAGTAAACCTGTCATCCACATCCTCACTGTTTTTTAGAACGATTAACGAGAAAACAACAATTAAAATCGATGAAATACTGATTCCGTTACTATCAAAGGCATTACAATTTGTCGTGATTGCGATTAGTATTAGCATTATTTTATCAAAGCTAGGGTATCAAATTGACGGCCTGGTTGCAGGACTCGGACTTGGTGGACTGGCGATTTCATTAGCAGCGAAGGACGCACTTGCCAATTTGTTCGGTGGGATTGTCATTATCTCGGAAAAACCATTTACGATCGGTGACTGGATTATGACACCAAGTGTTGAAGGAACGGTAGAGGACATTTCTTTCCGTAGCACGAAGGTTCGTACCTTTGCTCAAGCGGTCGTGACATTACCAAATGCTACTTTAGCAAATGAGCCGATTACGAACTGGAGTAAAATGGGGAAACGGCAAATTTCGTTCTACCTACGATTGACCTACGATACACCGAAGGAAAAGATTGAAACAGTCTTGCGTAGAGTGCGTGAGTTGTTGAGAACTCATCCAGAAGTACATCCAGAAACAATCATGGTTAACTTTGAAAAATACATGGAAAATGGCCTCGATATATTCCTATACTTTTTTACCAAAACAACCAATTGGGATAAATACCTGCAAGTACGCGAGGACATTAACTTGAAAATACTCGAAATTTTAGAGGAAGAACAAGTACTTATTGCGATACCAAGCAGAAAACTCTATGTTAATTCGGAAGAGGATAAGCCGCTGGAGCAGTTGAAAAGCCAGGAATAATCGGAGGGTGGAAAATCGTTGTTATTTTCCACCTGTAATCGGTATATAATTAGTATCAGGTATTAGTAGTTTGTGATAAAATAGAATAAAGTAAGAAGTTGAATTGAGGGGACAATTATGTATAAATTTTCAGCAAATGTAGTGAAAATTATCCTTAGTTTATTTGGAAGGATTAACGTATATCAGAAAGACAATCTACCGAAAGCAGAAAGCTATGTAATTGCATGTACACACACCGGGTGGGTAGACATATTGTGGTTAGGAGTTGCTACACTTCCTATCGAGATTCATTACATGGCTAAGAAAGAATTATTCCAAAGCAAATTCACGAAATGGTTAATGGAAAGCTTACATGCATTTCCGGTTGATCGTGAAAATCCAGGACCGAGTGCGATTAAGACACCGAGAAAGCTTCTTAAAGAAGGAAAAGTTGTTGGGATTTTCCCTAGTGGTACTAGATCTAGTGAAGATGTACCATTGAAGCGTGGAGCTGTGACTATTGCGGTTCATGCCGATGTACCAATCGTACCTGCTGCGTATGTGGGACCGAATAATTTTAAAGATTTGTTTAAACGAAAAAAGCCAAGCATTATTTATGGAGAACCAATTAAGCTTGCGGAAGGCGTGTCCAAAAAAGAAGGCATGGAAGTGCTCATGCAGCAACTAGACCAAGCGATGAATGCTCTGCATGATCAGCTTAAAAACAAATAAAAACTTCACAGCTCACAAATAGGAGCTGTGAAGTTTTTTTCTTATATAAGTTTATCAAAACGAAGCCGTTTATTTAATGCATACATAATCGGAATACCTACCGCTAATACAGCAAATTCACCTGCTGCTGTTGTTAGCCATGTGAGTAAGAATGGCATATCAGCTATTATCGTAAGCTCCCAAGCGATAATGAACATATTAAAGGTAAAGACAATCGTGTTGGCAATTAGTAGTGCCAATTTACTTTTGATGAACTTCGCTAGTAAAATAATAATTCCGAATGAAATTACTGAATGGGCAACGCCAAATACTAAATCGAGCTTTGATGGTGATAAGAGTAAATTGGCAAAGAATACACCAACTACAACTCCGAAAAAGTATTTCTTGTTGAAGACAACAAGATGATTAAACATCTCCGAAACTCTAAACTGTACATTTGTAAATCCAAACGGCGCAATTAATGCGGTCACAGCGATGTACAACGCTGCAACTAATGCGTTCATAACCAATGTTCTTGCTTTCATATTTTTCTCTCCCTTAGTTTTTTAACGTGGGATGGTCTCGAACCACGTCTTGCAACAACTTACCTAGTATAGTACAAAACTATAAAAATAAAAAGCATTTATTTCTACTCTAGATTGTATGGTTGTAAACGGGGAATTATAAGTTAGCATAAATAAAACCTCGGAGAGATACCGAGGTTACACGTTGTTGACATCCTAACTAAGCAGCCTGAGCGTCACCACATTCTGCAGCTAGTTGGTTGAGTCCTTTATGAATTTGGTCATAAACATATTTGCGCTCTGTCTTAAAACCAATTCCTTCTCGAAATCGAATCGCCTGGCCAGCCACAATGATGCGTTTACCCTTACTCGCATATAGTGGGACGAAGTTGATATGGATTCCGTGTTTCTTATAGTAAAATTTCTCTACGTTCAAAAATCCTTCGTACATCGACTTTATTGCTGCAGATGTATCGGTATAGTCTATGTCAGGGAAAATAATCACTTGTTCCCCATTTTCTAGAGCGGTGAGCGTGTCTTGGAAGGTATGCATTATTTTGCGTGAGCTTCGGTAAACAGGGATGCCTTGCCCAGATGTTAATAGTAAGGTGATGAAACGTGCTACCGGGAATGCGATGAGTTGTGCAAGATATTTATTCCATCCAAATCTTTCCGAAAATGTGTAATGGGCATACTGCCGGTAACATGTTTGTCTGTCTAAGAAAACATGCAGAATCCATGTGCGCAGCTTCGCCGGAAACCATAGTAACGTAATAAATGGTCCGAATAGATTCTGGTGATGGGAGATATAAACAGTTGGACCAGATTCTACTTTTGATGTATCAATATGATAGCGAGGATAAACGACTCGGACTAAGAAGCGTATAAATCGAAAGAAGATACCATAATTATTTCGCATGATGCTCACCCTTCGCTGGTTCGAAATAGGATGATTTCCGAAAACTTCCAGCTACTAATTTTGTAAAAATTTTGCTAGAATCCTTTATTGCTTTGAAATAAGTTCTGGAGTTGTTTTCATAGTAGATAGTCTCGATGTGTAATTCGATGAGGGGGATACTTCGCTTTACGGCATGAATTAGCATATTAATTTCATATTCATAGCGTTCACCTTTTATAGCAATCATCCAGTCTAATTCAGACGTAGGAATACCGCGTAATCCGGTTTGTGTATCGGTTAATTTTTTCCCATATAACAGATGAAAAAATAGACTTGTAATTGTGTTTCCAAATTTGCTTTTAGGAGGTACATAATCTAGTTGGAAGTTTCGAACACCTAGTAATAAACCATGCTCGCTTTCTACTAATGTCGTTGCTAGATTTAGCACATCGCCTATAGCATGCTGACTATCCGCATCAGCCGTAACAACACCGTTTAGATGATGAAAGTGGTTGATGTAATAGGTAAATGCCGTTTTAAGTGCTGTCCCTTTTCCTTTGTTTTTATCGTGATGGATAACCGTACAGTGATCAAGTGCTGAAAGGGCTGTGAAAATATTCATAACATCTGCCGTGCTACCATCATTAACCACAATAACGTGAGCAATGCCATTCGCCAGCAGCTCGTGTGTATAATTGATTAATGATTCCAGCGGATTTAGGGCAGGAATTATGACGGCGACCTCAAGTTTGCTCATAAGCCATTTCCCCATTTCGATTAGTTTTCGAAATATTCGCTATGATTATTTTACCATTAATAGTACCTAGTGTACTACTAGTAGTATATTTGTGGCGGGAAATAATAGAACGATAAATGGTAGTTCGTTGGGATCAAATAATGGTATTAGGCATCCGAATGAACGAATGCCTCTTAAACATCACTTTGCGTTAAAATCTTCTTCAAACTGTAGGTATTTCTTCCTTAATGCTTCTTGATTTGGTATGTTTTCTAAAATTTCTTGCTGGGTGTAAAGCTTACCACCTTTGGTGAATAAAAACAGGTCATGTAGAAGCAGGCGCTAAAAAAGCCAAAGAGGCTATTTCTGTTTTATCGGATCTAGCGGATGCCAATTAATTTGTGAAAATGTTTTCAGAGATTTGATATAATAAAGAGAAAAAGGGGTTACTACCTGTGAATCAAGAAAATCTTACCGCGGATAACAATCTGAAAAATACTCTGGAGCGCCTTGTAGTCGACCGGAAGCGACTTTACGGACGATTCGAAGCACGGCCACATGATGTTGACCCATTGGACGAGCCTTCAAAACTTCCAAGGTCACTAAGACGATTTCGTCTTAAGGAGTGGGTTGGGTTTACCCTGTTCCACCCGGAAATATCGTCATCCATGATCCTGCAGGAAGCCCATTATTTAGCAAGCTCAGAAATCTATGTACGCGACCAAAAAGGGATGGTGGAACATAGTCGTAATGTTAAAGGTGGATCGTTGAAATTACCACATGTGTTATTCCCAAGTAATCCATCGATTGCGGTGAGTGGATATCGGATTGCCTATGATTGGGCAGAACAGCCAACGGGACGCCATCGTATTAGTGTATCGGTAGACGCAACAGCAGATCAGGAAGCAATCACGATGGAGCTTGAACTAAATGGCGCAAATGCTTCTGCACCGCTGTCTGTGAGTTCACCATTACCTGGAGGATCCATGTATACGCATAAGGTAGCATATCCGGCATCTGGAACGGTGACAGTTGGTGACCGCACGTACACATTTGATCCCACTCGCGATTTAGCTGTACTTGATGAGCACCGGACGATCCTTCCATATCGGACAAACTGGCTGTGGGGGACATTTGCCGGTATGACACCGGATGGCGTGATTGGAGCGAATTTTGCTGAGCGCCCGATTGTTCCAGGTACGGATGAAGAGTCAGCGTTGTGGACGCCGGGAGCTTGCGAACCACTTGCCGATATTACCTTTAAACAGGAAACGAGTGATCCACTTTCACCTTGGAAAATCACATCAGCTGATGGACGCCTGGACGTGACGTTTACACCAGAGGATCGGAAGGGTGTGAAGCATCAGCTCGTTGTGGCGTCGATTGACTACTGGCAGTTAGTTGGAACCTATACTGGAACGGTTGCTGGTTATGAAGTGAAGGATGTACGTGGTGTTTGTGAATCCATGCGTGCGCGTCTCTAATATGGAAAAAAGGGTGTTCCCAGCATTGAGGACACCCTTTTTGCTCTTATAATGATTGATACCATTGTGCTGCTGCTTCTACTTCACTATATGTCAACTGGTGACCGCGATTTTCCCAGTGCAGTTCTACTGTTGTCCCAGCATTTTCAAGTAGTGATTTCAGTTCTTCAGATTCCTGAGAAGGACAAATTGGATCGTTTGTACCCGCTGAAATGAATACACTTTTACCAGTTAGATTTGGGAGTTCAATACCTCTTCTAGGAACCATCGGATGATGTAAGCTAGCTCCTCTTAATGCATCCTGGAAGTGGAACATAAGACTAGCTGCGATATTCGCTCCATTGGAATAGCCGACTGCTACAATATTATTGCGGTCAAATTCATATTTCGCAGCAGCTTCATCTAAGAATGCATTTAATTCGTTTGTACGGAAAATTAAATCCTCTTCATCGAAGACGCCTTCAGCTAATCGTTTGAAAAATCGAGGCATGCCGTTTTCTGATACATTGCCACGAACACTTAATAGATTTGCTTCTTTATCAATAAGTTCTGCCAGTGGTAGTAGGTCCTGTTCTGTTCCTCCAGTACCATGTAGTAATAATAATGTTGGCTTTTCAGGATTTGTTCCCTTTTGAAAAATGTGCTTCATTATAGTTCCCTCTCTCTTTTTTATTTTGGTCGTTCGATGGAAAATACGTCCCCGATCTTGGCGTAATTAGAGCCAGCTAATCGGCTAACCGCGGCCAGCTTTTCATAATTAATTCTTCCATTTTCATAAATGTCTTTATCCACATGGAATTGGACAATCTTCGCGATTAATAAATCAGAGCCAGGTTCATCATTTTCGCTAGCTAAGGTGACGAATTGATGAAGCCTACACTCGAACCGTACTTTTGCTTCCTTTATCCCAGGAACAGCGATTTTCTTACTGTCCACAAGGGTTAAATTCGCAAGGGTAATCTCACTTTCATTTGAAGGAAGAGAGGCTGCGGTTTGGTTAATGCTATCCACATTTTGTTGGTCAACGATGTGGACAACAAACTCCCCCTTTTCCATAATATTACGAGCAGTATCCTTCATCACACCATCTTTACGCTGAATCGCTAGCGAAACCATTGGCGGGTTAGAGGAGACGATATTAAAATAACTAAATGGTGCTCCGTTCACGACCCCATCTTCATTAATGCTCGTCACAAAGGCGATAGGTCTTGGGATAATGCTTCCGATTAGCAATTTATAATTTTCGCGTTCCGTATTGGCTTTCGGATCAATCGATAGCAAAATAATCCCTCCTATCCTAGTTTTTATCTAAATCTTTTATATCAATTGGAATAAGTGATTGTTCTAATTGGCCGCGATAAATCTCGTATTGTTCTGGTAATTTCAAATCTGTACCCATTGTTTCATAGCTTTCATCATGGGCGAATCCCGGTGGATCAGTAGCGATTTCAAATAATATTTCCCCATGCTCTTTAAAGTAAATCGCATTAAAGTAGTTACGATCGCGTACTGGCGTTACCCCAAAGCCATTGTTCTGTACATGGTCTCTCCAGTCTAATTGATCAGCATCATCCGTAGCACGCCAAGCAATATGGTGTACTGTTCCAACGCCCATTTGCCCTCTGCCACTAATCAACTTTTTCAAATCGACTGTATTGCCGATATCACCCTCTGAAGTAAAGCGAATTAAATCGCCTTCTTCACCAACTTTTTCAAGACCCATTACATCGGTAAGGAGCTTCGCTGTTTCTTCGGGCTGTGCCGAGAATAACGTAGCACCGGAAAACCCTTTAATAGCTACTTCAGGTGTAACATCACCAATTGTCCAATTATTGACTTCTCCATTCACACGTTCTACTAACTCAAGGTGTAAGCCATGGACATCATCAAAAGTCAGGTAAGTTTCACCGAATCGTTCTGTTTTTTGAAAATCAATATTGAATTTTGCTAGTCGCTTTTCCCAAAACGGCATGGAGCCTTCTGGAATGGCATAAGAGGTTACACCTACTTGGCCGTCTCCAATTTTCCCTTGATAGGCATTTGCCCACGGGAAGAAGGTAATGATGGATCCAGGTCTACCACTATCGTTACCAAAGTACAAATGGTAGGTTCCTGGGTCATCAAAGTTGACCGTTTTTTTCACCAATCGTAAACCAAGGACACTAGCATAAAATTCTACGTTTTCTTGTGGGTGTCCGACAATTGCTGTAATATGATGAATTCCGGCTGTTTTTTTCATACTAATCAGTCCACCTTTTCGTCATTTGTATGTTGTAATCCAATCCGTTTTAACACATCGATGAGAATCTCTTTTTCTTCTGTTGAGACATTTTCAAAGATTTTTTCGATTACTTGTTGGTGCTTTGGAAAGATTTCCTCCATTAGTTTTTTTCCTGCTTCGGTAATTTGAATGTAGACAACGCGACGGTCGTCTTTACAATTCGTTCTTTCCAAGTATCCTTTGGTTTCTAATTTATCGATCACATAGGTAATGGAACCAGTATTAATTAAAACGGCGTCCGAAACTTCGCGTACGGTTTGTCTTCCTTTATGATAAAGTGCTTCTAAAATTGCAAAATCTGAAATGCGCATTCCGTAGCTACTAATATCCGCTTTTATTTGTTCTTGAACCGATTTAGATGCCTTCATCAGAACAACAAATGCTTTTAATGAAAGATTATCACTCATGGTTATCCCTTCTTGTTCGTAATTTAATTAGTTTGAATTAAAATATCTTTAATTAAGTATATTTTAGTTTAAACAATCCCGTTTGTCAACTAGCACACTTTTAGCATATACAAGATGGGCTAGATTATAGCGATATGCAAAGAAAAAACCCGCCATGTGGCAGGTTATGTTAGTTAAGCAGAAAAAATCTGACTGATTTCCTCTATGTCCTCTTTGGAAAGCTGTACTTCTAATGTTTTTAAATTATCGAGAACCTGTTCGGACTTTTTCGCACCAGGAATTACGACATCAATTGGACGTTGCGCCAGATACCAAGCTAACACAACATGGGATACGTCAGCATGCTTAGCGGATGCAATTTCTCTTAGTTTCGCGACCTTTGACAGATTTTGTTCAAATTGTTCTCCCTGCAAATGTGGCATATTCGAGCGGAAGTCATTAAATCTCGTATCCTTGGTGTATTTTCCTGCTAATAAGCCAGACGCAAATGGAAAGTAGGGAACAAATGAAATAGTATGTTCCGTTACGTAAGGGAAGTATTCCTTTTCGGCTGTACGATTGATTAGATTATAATGCCCTTGGATGACATCGACATAGCCATCTTGGTTTGCTTCTTTTAGTTGGTCTAAGGAAAAGTTAGATACACCAACTGCTCTTATTTTACCGGCGTCTTTCAAATCTTTTAGAGCACCAACCGCTTCATATTTTGGTGTAGTTTCATCAGGGTAGTGGATGTAAAACAGGTCAATATAGTCGGTTTGAAGTCGTTTTAAGCTAGCGTCTACTGTTTGCTTTAAAAAATCTGGAGAATTATCAATTTGTTTGTCGCCACCAACAATTTTCTGTGCCCCTTTAGTTGCAATGACCACCTCATGTCGGGTACCGGTTTCTTTGATTGCTTCTCCAACTAATTCCTCTGACCGTCCCATTCCATAGCTAAAGGCTGTATCGATGAAGTCTAAGCCTTCCTTGATTGCGTTTTTGACTAAAGCTGTATTGGATTGTTCATCTAGTCCTGGATAAAGATTATGCCCACCAATAGCATTAGCACCTAGTCCGATAGGGTTAACGACTAAATCCGTCTTGCCGATTTGTACTTTGTTTGCCAAGTTATAACGCCTCCTTTAGTAATGATTACGTTCATTGTATTCCTATAAAAACTACTATTCAAGAAAGTTGCCAGAGGTTAAATAAGCAGGCACATCCTTTAGCAAAATTTCGAAAGTATCGGTATCATTCTTTATTTTTAAGTTTCAAAAACTGCATGCGTTTATTAAATAGGGTTGGATACGATAAGAATCCAAGGATGATGCTCGTTACGACGGCCGTCGTTAATAATAGAAAAAGAATCAATAATTGAAATTGAACTGCCTGTACTGGATCAGCGCCAGCAATAATCTGTCCACTCATCATCCCGGGCAATTGAACAAGTCCGATTGTTTTCTGGCTTTCAATCGTCGGGATGGTGCTTGCTTTGATGGAGGTAATTAACTGGTTGTGAATGGCCTGTTTTGGTGTTCCACCTAAGGATAAAATCAGCTCGGTCTCATCCTGGTGGTTCTCAATTTCTGCCGTGAATCGGTTTAGGAAGAGAATCCCTAGTACCATTGAATTACCAATCACCATACCGCTAATTGGGATTATATATTGTGGCGTTGGTGGCACGATTTGTAGACCGAGTAAGATACTTTGCGTTAACACTTCGATAACAATAAATGCAACAAATAGCTTCCATGTAATTCCTTGAATGGCAGAGCCCTTTTTACGTGCATTTTGAGTGGCGGCACCAATCATCAATAAAATCATAAGCAGCATAAAAATGATATGCTCAGCTTCAAATACATAGTGCAGGATGTACCCAACAACAAGTAATTGAATGATGGATCGCACTGTTGCGATTAGGGTATCTTTTTCTAATCCTAGTTTTAACGTTTTCGATAAAATAAGCGGGATTAGTACAAAAATAAGTGTTAGGGATAAGGTAAGATAACTCATGCTAATTCCCCCTTAATAAATTCCAACACCCGTTCATCCTGTGGGTTATCTAACATTGAACTCTCGCCAGACTCAATCACTTCTCCACCCATCATGACCCAGGTGTAATGCCCGATAGAGCGTGCTTGCTCTAAATTATGTGTAATCCAGACAATAGTTGTCCCATACTTTTCATTGATTTTGCTAATGAGTTCTTCAATATCGTGCTGGGATACGCGGTCTAGTGATGAGGTGATCTCATCAAGGAGTAGGATTTTTGGTTTATTCACAAGTGTCCGGGCAATCGATAGCTTTTGGCGCTGTCCACCAGATAAATCCTTTGCGTGTCGGTGAAGAAAGCTTTTATCCAAACCAACATCATCTAATAATTCTTCCGCATCCTGTTGTTCAATTTGCATTCCTTGTAATGCTAACGGGAGCGCCAAATTTTCCAGCACGGTTCCTTTAATCATTGTTGCACTTTGTAAGGCAAGTCCAACATTTCTGCGTAACCGAATAGGTTCATAGGTTTGAATGGGTTTTCCCTTAATGAGGATATCACCAGTATCAGGTGAAATTAACCCATTGCACAGTCTGAATAAGGTTGTTTTCCCAGCTCCTGATGGGCCCACAAGGGTAGTAATTTTTCCTTCAGGGAATGAACCGGTTATCTCCTTTAAAATATGTAGGCCATCTGTTGAATAAGTTACATTCTTGAATTCAACGATAGGGGTGGTTGGATTCGTCATACTATGTCACTTCCTTGGATTAGTCCTTTTCATAATGTTCCTCTATCAAGTGATTAAAATTCTGTACTCATTCTATCATAATTTGATGATATGGGTTTTGGATTGTAGAGAACAGCTTATAAATAGAAAAAAGCAATGAATAGTTCCCTGTGAAAGGGAGTATCCACTGCCTTTGGTTATTGTTTGATTGGTTCCAATTGCATTCCTAAATACTTTGCTAATTCTAGCATCCCATATTTCCCTGCTTTTTCCTCTGCGTCGGAATTGTAATTGGTGTTGGTGTTCACATCATATGTGAAAATGTTCCCGTTTTGATCACGAATAAATTCAATCCCTGCTACTTGGATATTGTTTTCTGCTAGGAACCTTTCATACTTCTCAATGATTGGATCATCGAAGCCTTCGATAATTTCAAACTTCGGCTTGCTTTCAGTTTCTTCACCTACTGGACAGAATAGATCATCGATGACACAGGCATCTGCTGGACATAACTCAAATCCTTCTGATGTATCCACCCGAACTGCATAAACGAATTTCCCGCCAACAAATTCACAGCGGGTAATATATGGCTCTGGTGCTTCGATATACTGCTGGATGAGTGTTATCCCATCGACAGAGGGTTCAAAAGTAGGACCAAATACATACGATTCTAATGCCTCAATCGAATGGAAAAGCTGAACACCTAATCCTTTTCCAGCGCGGTTATGCTTGGTGATGAAGGATGATAGGTTTAATTCTTTCGCTGCCTTTAAAATTTGTTCTTTGCCGACAGCTGCTATTGTTTTCGGCGTCTGAATAGCTGCTGTGTTGAGTGCCGTATATTGATTTACCTTACTAACTTCAAGCCTTAGCGCGCGACTCCCGTTAATCACTGTTTGCCCGTGCCGTTCTAACCAAGCTATCACAGCTTCTGTTAACTCTGGAGCATAGCGATGGTCTCTTGTGTGAGAGGAGGCACTAATTCGGTTATAGAAAATCCCGTTCGGCGGCACCGTTGTTAAGTCCACGATACCTTGATCTAAAAACCATTCTTCATAAGGCAATGCCAATTCATTTAACCGTTTAGTTAGATGGTCGGTCCACTCGCTATTTTCATGGATGATATAAATTTTTGACATAAAATAGATACCTCACATTATTGTTTGATTAAATCATACCAAATAGATCGGAATTATTATATGTATATGCAAGAAATAACGTTCTAAATCTCCCGTCAAAGGAGATTTAGAACGTTATTTTACGATTAGTACTGGACACGATGCTCTTTTTGCTACCTTGTGGCTGACACTTCCAAGTACCATTTCTTGAAAGGTATTTAATCCGCGACTGCCAATGACCACGATGTCATAGTCATTTTTGTTGGCATAGTTCACGATGGTAGGGCCGGGATCACCATTCAAATACACGACTTCAAAGTCTACCCCTGAATGCTTCGCTTTTTGTACGATAAGTGCTAGCTTCTCTTTACGGACGTCGGCTGTATCTTTTCCCCAGTTTGTTAGTACTTCGTCTTTTGTGTGTCTTGGATCCACGACATAAATAATATCCACTTTCGAACCGGCATGTAATCTAGCAAGCTCAAATGCTCTCTCACCTGCTCGAATGGAATGCGCAGATCCATCCGCAGCAAAAAGAATTTTATTAAACATTTAAACCTCCCTCTACCAATCTAACAATACCAACAATTGGTTGTCTATCTACTATTTACTTAGCTAGCTAGAGAATAATTTTCATTATAGCATATAGCGCCTTAAATCAAAGAATTTTAAAGAAAAACTAAGAATTCGACAAATGTTTACGCTTTCTTTGGCATTTCACAAAACTGTCAAATCTAGATATAATACTCGTTGTTCGAAACGGCCCCGGCTTTCGTGAGAGTCGAAAGTCATCAAAAAACTAAAAGAGGTGGATTATGAATTTAGCAAATCTAAAAAATGAATGGTTTGGCAACATCAGAGGTGATATCCTAGCGGGTATCGTTGTTGCAATTGCTTTAATCCCAGAAGCAATCGCATTCTCCGTTATTGCTGGAGTTGATCCAATGATAGGACTTTACGCATCATTTTGTATTGCGGTGGTCATTGCTTTTGTTGGTGGACGACCTGGCATGATTTCTGCGGCTACAGGAGCGACTGCGTTATTAATGGTTACACTCGTAGCAGAGCACGGATTACAGTATCTATTTGCGGCAACTATTCTTACCGGTATTCTCCAAATTATCATGGGGGCATTGAAGCTAGGCACACTAATGAAATTTGTTCCGAAGTCTGTGATGGTTGGTTTTGTAAATGCATTAGCCATTATGATCTTCATGGCCCAGCTGGAGCATTTTGAAGGTGCAAACTGGGAAATGTATGCGATGTTAGCTGGTGCGTTAGCCATTATCTACATCCTTCCGAAGTTTATCAAAGTAATTCCGGCGCCGCTAGTGGCGATTATTGTCATTACAGCTGTTGCGGTCTTTACTGGAAGTAATGTGAAAACAGTAGGGGATATGGGTGAATTAACACAGTCTCTACCATTCTTCTTAATACCAGATATTCCATTGAATTTCGAGACACTACAAATTATTTTCCCATATGCACTATCGATTGCCATGGTTGGTTTAGTAGAGTCGTTACTCACTGCATCAATTGTGGATGATATGACCGATACGAAAAGCGATAAGAATAAGGAGGCGAGAGGGCAAGGAATTGCTAACATCGTATCAGGATTTTTTGGCGGAATGGCAGGTTGCGCGATGATCGGACAATCGGTAATTAATGTAAAGTCTGGCGGTCGAGGAAGGTTATCGGCATTGGTTGCTGGAGGATTTTTAATGACGCTTATTTTACTATTAAATGGGCTGTTAGTTCAAATCCCAATGGCTGTACTAGTCGGAGTCATGTTTATGGTTTCCATCAGTACCTTTGATTGGTCATCGTTGAAAAATATCCGAAAAACACCAATTACAGATTCGATTGTCATGGTAGCAACGGTTGTTACCGTATTATTTACACATGATTTGTCCAAAGGTGTATTAGTAGGGATTATTTTAAGTGCGATTTTCTTTGCAGCGAAGATCTCGAAGGTGAAGGTTGTTGCCTTAGCTGATCATGATGCAAAGAAAAAAGTATACCGTGTTACAGGTCAATTGTTCTTTGCCTCGGTTACAGATTTTGTAGAGAGCTTTGATTATAAAGAAAGTATTGAAGCAATTAAGTTAGATCTTTCAAATGCCCATATTTGGGATGATTCTGGTGTGGGTGCGATAGACAAAATTGTGCAGAAGTACCACCAAAATGGTATTTCGGTCGAGGTTGTCGGTTTAAATGATGAAAGTAATAAATTAGTAAATAAACTAGCAAATTATAATAAACCTGGTGGGTTGGAAAAGGTTTCTGGACATTAGGGTTTGTGGAGAGTTAACTTGGGTTAGCTCTCTTTTTTTGTTGATGTTGAGGGGATGCGTTCCTGACTGTGGGTAAGCTATGCCGAAGATTGTGCTAGTTGTGCCGAACCATTTGCGGGAAATCCCGAACTCACCACGTGATATCCCGAACCAAGCAAGTTATCCCGAACAGCATGGCAGAATTCCCGGACAAGAGGGGAGTAGTGCCGAACTTCCCCAGAGAAATCCCGAACACCAAGCGATAAGGCCCGAACCACATGAACCTGTTGTTCCGTCCGTCGCAAGCAAAGTGATTTGTTTTAACCGATAAAGAGGATTTTTGGCAATATTAGTCGAATACTATAAGATTATCACTTAACAACTAGGAGGTACTTTCGATGAAAGGTCTACTGCATCATGTGGAGATGAACGTCTCCAATTTAGAAAAAACGATAGCATTTTGGGGTTGGTTACTAGAAGAACTTGGCTACCAACCGTATCAGAGTTGGGAAAAGGGGAAGAGCTGGAAGCTAGGCGATACCTATATTGTTTTTGTTCAAACAGAGGATCGCTTCTTGGATGTGCCGTATCATCGTAGTAGAGTGGGACTGAATCATCTCGCTTTTCATGCAGACTCTAAGCAACACGTGGATGAAATAACAAACCAACTTAAACAAAATGGTGTTTCTATTTTATATCAAGATAGGCATCCGTATGCTGGTGGCGAGAGTCATTATGCGGTGTATTTTGAGGATCCGGATCGAATTAAAGTCGAGATAGTAGCACCAGATCATCCGTAAGTAGTGCAGTATTAAAATTTTACTGTAAATACCTGATTAACGTGGAAAGGTTTTTATCCCGAACGATTCGTGGGCTATGCCGAACATTTTCAAGTAATCCCGAAGTTTGCGCTAGTAATCCCGAACCAAAGAAGGAATCCCGAAAATGGTGGGAGAAGTGCCGAAGTTTCCAAGGATATCCCGAACCTGCAGCGGAATACCCCGAACATCGGGTGAGAAATCCCGAACCCATTGCGGCTCCAAACCCAGCCCCGCGTCTGTCCATTAAAAAAACTCTTTACAAATACCTCGTAATTCTATATAGTGTAGTTACCTAATAATTCTAGGTAGGTGAGAATATGTTTGATCGTGAGCTTGTTAAAGGGAGTACATCCCTACTTGTTTTACAGTTGTTAAATGAACGTGATATGTATGGCTATGAGCTTGTGAAGGAGATGGACCGGCGGAGTGAGCATAACCTTCAGATGAAGGAAGGGACATTGTATCCTGCGCTTCATAAGCTTGAAAAACAAGAGTATATTGAATGCTACTGGCAAAACCAAGAAAAAGGTCCAGCGCGTAAATATTACCGGATTACGTCAGAGGGTAGAGAAATGCTCGAAGCTAAAACGAGTGAATGGCACCGATATGTTCAAGTAATGAACAATTTAATCGGGAGAAGCGAGTCGTGAAAACTGGGGTCTGGCGGTTTTTCCAAGAGCTGGAGGACGTTCTTGGAAAACACCCTGAAAAAGAACAAATAATGGCTGAATATAAATCGCATGTTTATGAATTAGTTCAGGAAGAAAATCTTCCGGAAGCAGATTGCTACGAGGAAGTTATCAAACGGTTAGGAACACCTGAAGAAATTGGAGCGATTTGGAAACAAGAGTCAAAAGTAACGGCGAAAAAGATGCAAATCTTATTTGTTGTCTTGAATGTCATCCTGTTTCTTGGTGGGATAGCACTTACGGTAGCCTATAATGTATATCAGCTAGAATGGATAGAGATTCTATGGGATAGGTTAACGGATGTACCGTCGATTATTGTTTTGGCTTACATGCTGTTTTGGGGCCTTTTGGGGTATGAAATTGGTCGGGAATTTGGTAGTGGTGGCTTAAAGGTATTACGGAAGACATTTACATATGCTATCATTCCAAATCTTATTTTAATGTACTTGATCGTGTTTAAACTTATCCCACAGGATTGGTTCCAGCCATTGTTAAATGGACCTTTTATCATTGTTTGTATGCTGTTAACCATTATCTTGTATCCAGTAAGTTGGATTGGCTATCGCTGGGGAAGAAAAGCATCCGTATGATAAGCTTTTTCCCCGGCATTTAGTAGGATATGCGTATTTTTTTGCGTTCATACCTAGAATAATGATGTATATAGAATAACTAAGTGGATGGTGAAACAAAATGAAAAACAGCACTAATCGATTACTTTTTTTCTTACTATGTTTAGCACTTGGAATTGCAGCTGAGATTAGCTTTTTTCATGGGGAAATCGGGATATCCTATCCCATATTTATAACCATATTTTACGCGGTCCTATTTTACCGATTTGGTCTTTCGTTTACGCATCGCCGAATTGGGATACTTCTTATGGTGATGATTTGGATATTATCGGCATCTTATTTGTTTTTTGATAATCTTTCATTCTACATGCTCAATAGCATCGTCATTCCGGTGTTGGTGTTTGTGCATATTGTATTGATTACATCGCCGAACCATATTGACTGGTCGTCAATTCTATTCCTGAATTTGTTAATGCGAAAGCTTTCCAAGACGTTTAAGTATAGTAAAAAGCTGATTAAAGTAGTGTTAAGAAAAGTGTTCAAAAACATGAGTGATAAAACTGTGAAAATGTTTAAACGCATTATCATAGGATTATTGATTGGGCTGCCATTGTTAGTGGTTATCACTAGTTTATTAATGTCTGCTGACGCTGTGTTCGGGGACTTGATGATGGAAATACCGAAATTTGTTGTAGAGCTTAATTTCATCGAAGGAATTTTACGAGTGGTGGCAGTTATTTTGATGACGCTTTTGTTTTTTTGTGTATTTCAGGTTTTGCAGAAAAGGTATGTTGCGCAGGTTGCTCATTCAACGCAAGCTGGGAAGAAGGAAGCGAGCTGGGATAGCGTCATTTCTGGGACGATTTTAGTACTGCTTAACAGTGTTTATGTTTTATTTGTGGTCATCCAATTCAAATATTTTTTTGGAGATTCGTTAGTAGGGAACTATACGTATGCAGAATATGCGAGAAGAGGATTTTTTGAATTATTGTTTGTTACCATCGTGAACTTATCATTACTGGTTGTTTGCTTGAAGTTTGTTAAGGAAACGAAGCATTCCATGAGGCTATTTATGAAGCTTATGTATTCTCTGTTAGTGGTTACTAGTGGTGTGATGTTAACTTCTGCTTATCAACGATTAAGTATGTATGAGGCAGCATATGGGTTCACTGTTGATCGTATTTTAGCGCATACGTTTATGATCTTCCTAATTGTGATTTTTGCCTACACCTTTATCCGTGTATGGCTTGAGAGAATATCGATCCTACATTTTTATATTATTGCTGGATTGATTTTCTACACCGGTTTAAATGTCGTTAATATCGAAAAAATAATCGTTGATAACAACTTAGATCGTTATGAAGAGACAGGAAAAATAGATGTATATTATTTAAATGCACTTTCGTACTCCGGGATTGATGGTCTAATCACGTTATATGAACAAGATCCTAATTACCCGGATTTGAGAATGATTTTACAAGACCGAAAAAACAGTATTGATTATTTGCAGCTTGATACATGGCAGTCATTCAATTTCAAGAAACAGCAGGTTGTAGAGAGACTTCAAGAACTTGAGCTATAAAAGGAGGAAGACCAAATGACTTCAACTATTCCGAAGCATGTCGCAATTATAATGGATGGAAATGGAAGATGGGGGAAGCGTAGAGGTTTGACTCGTAGTGAAGGGCATTATGCGGGATCGCAAACGATGGAAAAAATAATTGATGCTAGTGCGGAACTAGGGATTGAAATCCTCACGCTGTATGCTTTTTCAACCGAGAACTGGGGCCGTCCAAAGGATGAGGTAAATTACTTGATGAGCTTACCGATCAAGTTTTTTAAACAAAAACTACCAGAATTTATGAAGCGAAATATCAAGATTTATATTTCAGGAGACATCGAGAATCTTCCAAAGGGAACGCGTGATGCGGTAACGAAGGCAATGGAAGAGACGAAAGACAATACAGGCTTAATTGTCAATTTTGCGTTGAACTATAGTAGTCGAAGAGAGATTTTACAGGCGATCTGCCATGTAATACGAGAAGCGGAAGAAAAGCAACTCGATATCGATTGTTTGGATGAGGCTGTTTTCGAGCAATATTTGTACACGAAAAATCTACCCGATCCGGATCTTGTCATTCGTACCGGTGGCGAAAAGCGTGTCAGTAATTTTTTGCTATGGCAATCTTCGATGGCAGAACTATGCTTCGTGGATGTGTTATTTCCTGACTTCACAAAGGAAATGCTCAAAAAAGCTGTTTTTGATGTGAACAGCCAGGAAGAAATGAAGTTAAACGAATATGTTGGATGACGTTCCTAAAGAGAGCAAAGTAGAAGAAAAATTCGGTTTTATTTCTTACTATCATTAACTTGTGACCTCGCGAAAGGTTACATCAATGATCTGCTCTGTTTTGTTATCAAAAGTTATATCAACAAAGACACCGAATTCTTTATCAGGTGCTTCTAGCCATAGCTTAAATGTTTCGGTAGAATTCTTATTTCCCTTGTCGCGTCCAACGTGAAGATAGTCAACGATATTAGCATTTGGGTATTTTTCCTTTGTTTTTTGCATGGCGAGTCTTCCCCATTTTGCATAAGGAGGAACTTCTTTTTTTGCGTGCGTGATTTCGGCAGTAGGATGTATCGAAATGGCACTAAACGATAACAGTGAACAGCATAAGAGTTTAATTACGAATTTCTTCACCTTGTAAAACCTCACTTATCATTGTTAGTTATTACTATTAGGGAAGGATGAGATTCTTGCTATTTGAAATGACTATCCAAATTAGAGTACCAGAGTTTGAAAAAGGACTTTCATGGTATCAATTATTATTAGGAAAAGAGCCTGATTTTATACCACATGATGGATTTGCGGAGTGGGAAATAGTTCCAGGTAGTTGGGTGCAATTAGGGGAAGGTGAACCTGCGAAGGGGAGCGGTCCTTTACGGTTTGGTGTAAACGATATAGACAGCGTTCGTGAACGCTTGGTTAAAGAGCTGAACATTACCGATTTTGAAATCTTTTCGCGTGAAGAGGTTCCGGTGAAATGGGGTACCTTTTCAGATCCTTGGGGAAATCTTGTTGGTTTCTTTGAATATCTGGACAAAACGGAAGAAACGGAACGGATTAAAACCATCCTAGTAAAATAGAAATAGCTGCCAATTAGCTTGGCAGCTATTTCTTTGTCTATTTTTCCTTATTAATTAACTGTGTCATCTGATGCCAAATGGATCCTTTTGCTTCCTCTCCACCTTGAATTCTGGCAAGGGCCATCTTCACTTGCATTCGCACTTCGAATTCGGGATCATTCTCTGCACCCTGAAGCGCTGGAATTGCGGATTCATCACCTAGTTCAAATAAAAACATAGCAGCACGCCAACGAACAAGTCTGCTCGAATCCTTCAACGTCTTTATCATTTCAGGCATTGCTTCTTTATAGCTTAAATCGGATAAACAATCCCCAGCGGTTCGTCTTACGTTTATTGCTTTATCCTGAAGTGCTTTGTAAAGGTATGGAAGTACTGCTGGACTGTCAAGCATACCAAGATAAGCAGTCGCTAGTCTGCGAACGGACGCTTTTACATCATCCAGCGCTTTATCCAGAACCGGCAAATCATCCATGGTTGGATCCATTCGATCTAAAGCCGCATATCGTTCGCGCCAATCGGGATTTTCTAACATGTCTAGGGTAACTTTTTTCCAAGGTGATGGTGCGGTCTTGTTTGCCAAAGCAAATAGAACTAATTCGTTTAATCGTTCCATATCATATGCGGCAGAGATTTCCTCTACAACGTCCTGACCAATATCCTCCAAATCACCATAACGTGGACTTTGCTCTACCCATTTTCGTTCCATCAGCATGTTATCCGAAGCAGCTGATGCTTCAATCGCAGCATTCATAAACCGTTCCGGTAGGCCGAAACGTTTTTCGGTATCACCTTCTTCAAGTTTAACCTGGGTAGGGATATATCGGAACAATTGCAGGTAGACTTTTACTTCGCCATAATGCTCGTCAACTGTGGACTCATTTTGGGTTGATTCATCAATGCTTTCTTCGATAGAGCCAAGTTTATTCCGTATCTCAGGCAAAATTTCCTCCCATGGCGTCCTAGCATCGCGTTCTAGTGCAATAAAATCAATCACGCGATAGACTCCTTTTACACCAGCAATGGTGAATAATTGCTGAATATAATTTGGGGCTTTTGTTATGTCATCTCCAAGCTTATAATTTTCTGTTTTCCCATCAGGCATTTCCTCATTCACATTAATTTTCATCGAATATGGACTTGGTGTTGGTTCGATTGATACGATTTTCATCCGTATTCCCCCTGGAATCATGTCATTATGAACCATTTTAGCAAAGGGAATGATTCGTAGCCAATAAGTTGTTTGGCAGAGGGCATATAAGTACTGATATTGAAGCAGAATAGAGTATTGATAAACTAACCAATTTAGAAACGAGTGAACAACATGCCATATCGTGAGCAAATCCCGGTAGATAAAGGTTTTGACAATACGTTGAAATTATTGCTGGAAGGCTATAACTTTATAACAAATAGACGAAATCGGTTTGGGAGAGATATTTTTGAAACACGTATTTTAGGAGGGAAAAAAGCAATTTGTATTGCTGGGGAGGATGCAGTGAAGATATTTTATGATCGAGAAAAATTTATACGGAAAGGTGCTGCACCAAAACGGATTCGTCAAACCTTGTTTGGGGAGCATGCGATTCAAACAACAGATGGTGATACCCATCAGTATCGAAAAGAATTATTTATGAGCCTCATGACAAAAGAACGCCTTGAGGATATGAATAAAATAGTGAAAAGGCATTTAGATCATACGGTGGATACGTGGTTGGATCAAAAGAATGTCGTTGTTTATGATGAAATGGTACAGGTGTTAACGAAGGCAGCATGTGAGTGGGCTGGAGTACCAATAGCAAAGGATGACATTAGGAAACGTGCGAATGCGTTGCAAGCTTTATTCGATGGTGCAGGTGCGCTTGGTTCGAGGCATTTTAAGGGAAGAGTTGCTCGAAATGCTACGGAAGGCTGGTTAAAGCAAATCGTCCAACAAGTTCGAGATGGGCAAATTGAGGTACCTCAGTATACCGCTCTTTACCAGATGTGCTGGTTCCAAGATACAAACGGTACATTGCTCCACGAGCAACTGGTGGCAGTGGAATTATTAAATATTCTAAGACCAATCGTAGCGGTTGCCGTTTATATTACCTTTGGTGCATTAGCATTATCCGAGCATCCGGAGGAAAAGGAAAAATTATTATTAGGTAAAGACGAGTATCTCCACCTATTTGTCGAGGAAGTAAGACGTTATTATCCGTTTTTCCCATTTCTAATGGCAATTGTACGGGAAGATTTCCTCTGGAACGGACACGATTTTAAAAAGGGAAATTTAGTATTGCTGGATATTTACGGAACCAATCACCATGAAAAATTGTGGAATCAGCCATATACGTTTAACCCGGAACGATTTAAGGGAAGAGAGGATAATTTCTATGATTTCATTCCACAAGGTGGCGGTGATTATTATCGCGGTCATCGTTGTCCGGGGGAATGGCTAACACTAGAAGTCATGAAGGTAAGCTTGGACTTCTTAGTGAATAAGATTAACTATGATGTTCCAAAACAGGAGCTGCATTACAGCATGAATCGGATTCCAAGTTTGCCAAAGAGTGGGTTTGTCATTCAAAACGTGACGAAGGTCCTTGCGGAGTGATGAAGACGCCAGTAGCATCGTAAAGAGTTAAAAAGGGGGCTATGTATAAAATGGTACCTGTAGTTAGGACACTTGAAAAAGAGTGTTTTATCTACAGGTATTTTTATATATAATTAAATTTCACAATACGGGGACTAGGAGATATCATGAGTAAAATAATATTTTCAGATAAAGAGATAAAAGCACTTCAAAAGAATCCAAATGTACAACGCGTTAGTGAGAAATCCATCACTTACACGGATGCTTTCAAGAATAGGTTTATGGATGAGTATCTAACTGGTAAACTCCCACGACAAATCTTTATGGAGAGTGGATTTGATGAAGAAGTAATTGGGATAAAACGCATTGAACAATCCGCATGCCGGTGGAAGAAAGCTTATGAAACGAAAGGGTTAATAGGGCTTACTGATACAAGGAAAACAGAATCTGGCAGAACCCTGAAACGGGAGCTTACACCTTCTGAAGTGATCGAGAGGCAAAATGCACGAATCAAGCTTTTGGAAGGACAGGTGGAGCTGTTAAAAAAGCTAGAAGTGATAGAAAGGAGGCTGCTAAACACAAGAGAAAATCTAAGCCCAAGTAAAGCATATCAATTGATTCAAGAGACAATTGAACAAAATGGTTTTAAAAGGATGACTAGATACTTTTGTGATCTTTTAGGTGTTTCACGTTCTGGATATTATAGTTGCTTGAAGGCATCTGTCGTTCGGGAGGCTAGAGAGCAGCTAGATTTAGAAGTGAAGGAAATCATCCTAGAAGCTTTTAACCGCAGAGGTTATAAGAAAGGTTCACGTTCCATTAAAATGATCCTAGAGAATGAGTATGATCTTATTCTTAGTCGTAAAAAGATACAGAGAATCATGAAGAAATACGGAATTGTCTGCCCTCACAGGAAAGCGAATCCTTATAAACAAATCGCAAAGGCGACAAAGGAGCACCAGGTTGTACCAAACAAATTAAACAGGGAATTTAAGCAAGGAGTCCCAGGAAAAGTATTATTGACGGATATCACCTACTTGCCATATAACGGTAATTGTATGGCTTATTTGTCAACCATAAAAGATGGTTCTACCAATGAACTCCTGGCTTACCATGTGTCTGACCGAATCACTTTGGATATCGCAATCCAGACGGTCCATAAATTGATGAACAATAAGAAGGTCCCTCTTGATTCAGATGCCTTCATTCACTCGGATCAGGGAAGCCATTACACAAGCCCACGATACCAAAAACTTTTAAAGAAGTATGGCTTAGGCCAGTCTATGTCACGAAGGGGTAACTGTTGGGACAACGCTCCTCAAGAATCATTTTTTGGTCACCTAAAGGATGAAGTAGATTATAAATCAGCCAAAACATTAAAGGAATTAAAATTGAAAATCAATCATTACATGACTTACTATAACAATTACCGTTATCAGTGGAATCTAAAAAAGATGACCCCTATTCAATATAGGAATCATCTATTATCTGCATAACCTCTTTTTTTATAAGTGTCCTTGACACGGGTGCCAGTGTA
>NZ_LDPV02000017.1 GCF_001038425.2 Ornithinibacillus contaminans | reverse complement strand
ATCAGAAATGTTTCACGCGCTCGACTTGCATGTATTAGGCACGCCGCCAGCGTTCGTCCTGAGCCAAGATCAAACTCTCCAAAAAAGTTTGTCTATAATGGACACCAATCCATTATAGGAAAGTTCTTAGCAAAGAAGCGCTAGCTTCTGTATTTCTTTTAATAGAAAAAACAGGGTATGTTTTTTCTTGACATACTGGTTGTTTTGTTCAGTTTTCAAAGAGCAAAAAATAATCATTTGTTGTTTTTGAGTCAACTCTTATATTATACCATTTCTACTTGTCTGTGTCAACAGTTTTTTAATAAAAGTTTTAAATCCAACATGTCGCTTCTTAAATCAGCGACTTTATTAATATAGCACGCTGACCAGTTGAAGTCAACAACTTTCTTGCTTGATTTATAAGTTATTTTTTCTTCCTATGTACAAGCAACGAAATATAATTTACCATGATTTTATCCTTTAATCAAGTTTCTATTACTGGGAATAAATGGTATGTGTTTTTAACTATCATAACAAAAGACTCCTCAGCAAAAGCTAGGAGTCTCTTTCATCGTTTCAACTTATTTATTTCGCATTTGCGGGAACAGTAATACGTCGCGAATAGACGGAGAATTTGTTAATAGCATTACTAATCGGTCTATACCGATACCAAGTCCCCCGGTTGGTGGCATACCGTATTCAAGTGCTTCTAGGAAATCTTCATCCATTAGATGTGCTTCATCATTTCCTTCTGCTCTTTCTTTAACTTGCGCTTCGAATCGTTCTCGTTGATCAATTGGATCGTTTAATTCACTGAATGCATTGGCATGTTCTCTTGCTACAATAAATAATTCAAAGCGATCTGTGAAACGCTCATCCTCTGGGTTCTTTTTCGCTAATGGCGAAATCTCAACCGGGTGGCCGTATACAAATGTAGGCTGGATGAGTTTTTCTTCTACTTTTTGTTCAAAGAATTCATTGACTACATGTCCGAATGTCATGTTGTTCTTAATTTCAACACCGTGTTGTTTCGCAAGCTCTCTTGCTTGTTCATCACTCATATGCTCCCAGAAATCAACACCTGTATATTCTTTAACAGCATCTACCATATGAAGTCTCTTCCATTTTGGTTTTAGGTCAATTTCATACTCGCCATAGGTAACAGTAGTTGTTCCAAGTACTTCTTCTGCGATATGTGCTACTAGGTTTTCGGTTAATTCCATAATATCGTGGTAATCTGCATACGCTTCGTAAAGTTCAATCATTGTAAATTCTGGATTGTGTCGTGTAGAAACACCTTCATTACGGAATACTCGCCCGATTTCATACACTTTCTCAAGTCCACCGACAATTAATCGTTTTAAATGCAACTCAATCGCGATGCGCATATATAATGGAATATCTAGTGCATTATGATGCGTGATAAATGGTCGTGCGCTTGCTCCACCAGGGATGCTGTGCATCATTGGTGTTTCCACCTCTAAAAATCCTTGTCCATCTAAGTAGTTACGCATCGCACGGATGATTTTACTACGTGTTACAAAGGTTTCTCTGCTTTCCATATTGGTGATTAGATCTAAGTAGCGCTGACGGTATCGTTGTTCTACATCTTTTAAACCATGATATTTTTCCGGAAGTGGTCGTAATGATTTGGTTAGAAGCTGAAATTCAGTTACTTTAACAGACAGTTCACCAACCTGCGTTTTAAACATTACACCCGTTACCCCGATAATATCTCCTAGATCGGTAGAATTGAAGACCTCATATGCTTCTTCCCCGATCGCATCTTTACGTACATAAAGTTGGATTTGTCCACTTAAATCTTGAAGATGCGCAAATCCCGCTTTCCCTTTTCCGCGTTTGGTCATCATTCTTCCAGCGATCGTTACTTGATGTGCTTTTTCTTCTAATTCTTCTTTTGAAAAGGATTCAAATTGCTCTTGTAACTCTTTTGCAATTGCTGTTCGTTCGAATTTGCCGCCAAATGGGTCTAGGCCTTGTGTTCGGTACGCATCTAATTTTTCACGCCGAACGCGCATGTGTTCATTTAATTCTTCTGACATTACGATCACTCCAGTGTTTATAATTAATCTATAGATTTATAGTTCAATGATTGAAATAACGCAAGGTTGTCCTATACGCCTTATTTTACACGCAAAAAACGCTTTAACATCTATTAATCATACTATATCATCTAAAAAAAGAAAAATCTGCTCTTTATAACCAGCAGATTTTTATATCCTAACTTTAGGAAGCAATTATATCCGCTTCTATCTCTCTTACAAACTCAAATAATATGTTGATCAACTCGTCGCGTGTTTCGGCTTGGTTGATTAATTTTCGTGCTTTGCCATTTCCTTTGATATCCTTTAGATACCAGGCTGCGTGTTTACGCATTTCCATAATGGCTACCTTTTCCCCTTTTAACTTAATGAGGCGGTCCATATGAAGGAGACAGACGTCAATCTTTTCTTTTGGCGATGGATTATCAACGAGGACACCGGTTTCTAGGTATTTTGCTATTTGATAGATAATCCACGGGTTTCCTAAAGCAGCGCGTCCGATCATAACCGCATCAACGCCGGTTTCATCTAGGCGTTTTTTAGCAATCTCTGGACTGTCGATATCACCATTTCCGATTACAGGAATATTTACCGCTTCTTTCACTTCCTTGATTATATCCCAATTGGCATAGCCTTCATACATTTGCATTCTTGTTCGACCATGCAAGCCAATCGCACTGCCGCCAGCTGCTTCAATAGCCTTTGCATTTTCAACAGCAAATAGGTGCTCTTCATCCCAGCCAGTCCTCATTTTTACGGTAACTGGTTTTTCCACATTCGCAACGACCGCTTTTACCATCTGATAAATCTTATCTGGGTCAAGCAACCAACGTGATCCAGCATCAACCTTGGTAATCTTCGGTGCTGGGCAGCCCATATTAATGTCAATAATCGATGCATTCGTATTCTGGTCAACATATTGTGCCGCTTGCACAAGCGAGTCCTTATCCCCACCGAAAATTTGTAGGCTCATTGGCATTTCTTGTTCATCTATATAGAGCATTTTCATCGATTTTTGGTTTCGATTTAAAATTCCTTTATCACTAACCATTTCGGCTGTAATAAGTCCTGCACCAAACTCTTTAACCGTTAACCGGAATGCCCAGTTACTGACACCGGCCATCGGGGCTAGTGTTACACGATTTGGAATGGTGATGTCACCAATATTCCACATGGTTATTCCTCCATCTTTCCTAATAGTTCTTGCTTCTCTATGTTTAGCGTGTCCGCTGTTCGTTCAATTATTGCTTCGGATATGTCACGGGTACCGCGCTCCACTGCCCCTAGTTCATTCAAGGATACCCCAATAACTTTTGCAAATTCTGCTTGCGTGAATCCCTTTAATTTTCGAAATGCCTTTATCCGTCTTCCTATTCGGATTCGTTCCATTTGTTAATGTCCTTTTTATCCTGTTCAGGAAGTTCTGCTAACCATTCTTTAACCGTTTTATCGGTTGACGGGATGATTAATTCTGGGGCTATTTCGTTCAACGGAATTAAAACAAATCCTCGTTCATGCATTCTAGGGTGTGGAATACTTAAGTGCTCCGAGTTTTTATTTTCTTCATTATATACTAATATGTCAAGGTCAATTGTTCGTGGACCAAAACGAATCTCGCGTTTTCTCCCTAACTCCTGTTCGACTTGTTGACACACCGCTAACAGTTCCTCAGATGCGTACGTTGTTTCAATCTCTATAACCATGTTTAGAAAATCATCTTGGTCGGTATACCCAACTGGTGCTGTTTGATAGATTGACGATCGATTCAAAATAGTGATGTTCTCAGATGCACGGAGTGACTCCATAGCACTTTTTAAATGCTGGTTTCTTGGTTCGATATTCGTCCCTAAGGCAATATAGACATGATTCATGATTGTTTCTCCCGGTAAATTTCGACTGCTACGGATTCGTAATGACCCGCGATTGGTGGGTCTGGTTTAATCACTTTAACCGTACAGGCTTGTAATAAAGTAAATGATGTTAATAAGTCGGCGGCGATTTGTTCTGCCACCGCTTCGATTAAGTTGTTCGCTGGACCCTCTACTGTTTTTTTAACGTGCTGATAGACTTGTCCATAATCAATAGAGTCATGCATGTTGTCGGTTTTTCCTGCTTTTTGAGTGCTTAATTCAAGTGTGACATCGACATAAAATCGTTGCCCCAATTTATTTTCCTCTGGTAATAGGCCATGATAGCCATAAAATTGCATATTAGTTAAGATAATTTTATCCATTATGAACCTCCGCACGCACCATTGCATCCATCATTCTAGCAAGTTCAACCGTTAGCTTCACATTGTGGACCCGAACCATATGCGCCCCTTTTGTGATACCAAGACAGGTTGTTGCACCTGTGCCGTTATCCCGTTCAGCTGGCGGCAAATCTAAGACACTACCAATGAATCGTTTCCTAGACGCTGCAAGCAATAAGGGATAGCCCATTTCCACCAGTTTCTCTAAATTATTCATGACGACTAAATTATCGTTTGCATCTTTTGCAAAGCCAATTCCCGGATCTAAAATAATATTTTCGTTTGGGACACCCGCTTTACGTGCAATCTCGATACTCTCCGTTAGGTCGCGTTTCATATCATCGATTAGTGATGTGTAGTTTTGATTGGTTCGATTGTGCATTAAAATAATTGGAGCATTTTTTTCCGCAGCAACCGCCGCAATCTCTGGTTCGCGCTTTGCTCCCCACACATCATTAATGATTTCCGCTCCGGCTTCTAATGCTTGTCTTGCCGTTTCGGCTTTATACGTATCGATTGAAATTGGTATCGTTACCGCTTCTTTAACAGCCTTTATTATTGGCAAAACACGGGAAAGCTCCTCTTCCAATGATACCGGATCATGATCTGGTCTGGTCGACTCGCCACCGATATCAATGATATCTGCGCCCATCTTTTCCATTTGGACGGCTTGTTGTACAGCTCTTTCAATAGTCGTATAATTTCCTCCATCCGAAAAAGAATCTGGTGTCACATTTAAAATACCCATAATATGCGTACGTGCTGATAAATCATAGATTTTCGATGAAGTCTTTAGAAGCATGATTCCAATCGTTCCTTCCTGTAAGTAATAACTAGTACTATCCTATCATATGAATGCAAAAGCGCAAGCGCCTGGAGCTCGTCGTGGCCGTTTTTGATTATGCATTAGTTGCTATCAAAATGTATACTTCTCCACGCTACAGAAAAAGGCTAGCATCATTTTTTAGATACTAGCCTTCTATCGGTTCATGTATTATTCTTCGTCAAATTGATAAAGAGGTGTTGATAAATAACGTTCTCCGTTATCTGGGAATACAGCAAGTACTTTCTTCCCTTTGCCTAGTTGTTTGGCTACTTTTTTAGCTGCAGCAACTGCAGCACCAGCGGAGACGCCTCCTAAGATACCGTTCGTTCTAGCAACTTCTCGAGAGGTTTCAAATGCTTCGTCATTGCTGATTTGAATGATCTCATCATAAATTTTTGTATCTAATACGTCCGGTACAAACCCTGCACCTATACCTTGGATTTTATGAGGACCTGGTGACCCACCTGATAAAACTGGAGAATCAACTGGCTCAACCGCATACAGCTTAACATTAGCAAAGTTTTCTTTTAAAACCTTACCCGCTCCAGTAATCGTTCCACCTGTTCCAATTCCAGCAACAAACGCATCCAAGCCGTCCTTCATTTGCTCTGTGATCTCTTTTCCAGTAGTGCGCGCATGTACTTCTGGGTTGGCTTGATTAATAAATTGCTGTGGCATAAAGTAGCCATTTTCATTCACAAGCTCTTCTGCCTTTTTAATCGCACCCTTCATACCCTCTGCACCAGGGGTAAGCACTAGTTTTGCCCCATAAGCACGTAATAGATTACGGCGTTCTTGACTCATCGTGTCTGGCATAACAAGTACTGCCTTATAGCCTTTAGCTGCAGCGACCATGGATAAACCGATTCCTGTGTTTCCACTAGTTGGTTCTACGATGGTGTCCCCTTCTTTTAGCTTACCTTCTGCTTCTGCTGCTTCTATCATCGCTAAAGCAATACGATCTTTTACCGAACTACCGGGGTTCATGAACTCTAATTTGACATAAATATCAGCACTGTCTTCATCTGTGATGCGGTTCAGTTTTACAATCGGTGTTTCACCAATTAAACCAGTTATACTATCTGCCACTCTCATTCAAATTACCTCCTCATAATTCCTACTAATTCTATAGGTTTTATTATAATGTAATTCTAGGCAAGGCTAACTGTCAACTATTATGTCTACTTATTGCTTTTACGTTACCTTATAGTCTATTCACCATAAACCCACTCTATATCTAATTTTTCCCATAATGGATCAGCAACCAATGATTGGTTCATACTTTGCAGGGCAAGTTCATTACGGATATATGGCTGCAGCTCCTCATAGCTAAAGGTTATATCTGGTAAGCTTTTATGAAGGTAAAGAATCGCAACGCCATTCGCAGTGGTAAATGGTTCGCTATACGAGTACTCTTCTAACCCCTCTGCCACGTCAAAATAATCGGCAGGCAAAAATTGTGTATCGGTCGAATTAAAACCTAAGTATCCACCGTTATTTTTTGTATCCTCATCAATCGAATATTCCGTTGCCAGTAGCGAAAAATCCGCTCCTTGCTCGAGCTCATCAACCACCTTTTCAGCAGTTGCCATATCCGGCACTATAATATGGGAGAGCTGCACGGATTCGTAAAACTGATATTGGCGGTCATATTTCGTGTAGTAGGCTTGTGTTTCACTATCTGAAATCGAAGCACCCTCCGCTAGCAATGCTTCAAGCTGGTAACGGTAGAGAATATCTTCTTCCCATTTTTCTTCTAGTTCGTTTAATTCTTTTTCAGAAGTTAATCCTTGCATCGTAGTGAGTAGGGCAATATCCCGTTCCACAATCTTCTCACTAATTGTGATGCCTTTTTCCTTGGCGAGCTGTTTTACAATCTGATGATCAATTTGATCCTTCAGTTGTTTTTTTCCATAGTTTTCGCGTAAGGACTTCATCCAATCCTGGTAAGTAATCTCATTGCCATCAATTTTGGCAACCGCCTCATTGGTTTTGATTTCCTTGTCATCAATGACATCACTTGTATCATCCTGTTTCCAAAATAGCATTGTTGCAACATTAGTAATAAGGAGTACAACAATTATGCTGAATAATAGTTTTTTGGACATCGTTTTACTCCTCTCCATTGATTGTTATGCTTGTTGTAATTCCTTCAGCTCTTCTTCTGTAAATGTATACGTTTCATTACAGAAATGACAAGATGCTTCTGCACCATGGTCTTCATCAATCATTTGTTGGATTTCATCCTTACCAAGCCCAATAATCGCCTGTGCTAGTCGTTCCTTGGAGCATTTACATGAAAATGCGATTGGCATTTTTTCATGGATTTTAATGGTTTCTCCTTCAAATAAGCGCTCCAGAATTTCTTCTGGTGTTTTTCCTTCTTGTACAAGTGACGAAATCGCCGGAAAGGCCTTAATTCGCTGTTCAAGCTTATCAATAATCTCATCGCCCGCTCCTGGCATCACTTGAACAATAAATCCTCCACTAGCTAGGATTGTGTGATCAGGATTTACTAGCACACCTGCACCGACAGCAGATGGCACCTGTTCAGATGTTGCGAAATAATAGGTGAAGTCTTCACTTATTTCTCCTGAGACGATTGGTACTTGACCTGTAAAATACTCTCGTAATCCTAGATCCTTCGTGATGCTCAAATTACCCGCTGTACCAACAGCTCTGGCAACATCTAGCTTGCCTTTAGCATTTAAATCGAAATCAACATGGGGATTGGTAACATAGCCTCTAACCTCGCCCTTGGCATTTGCATCCACCACGATAGCTCCAATTGGGCCTCCACCTTCTACTTTTACAGTTAAGGAATCATTTCCCTTTAACATGGCACCCATCATTGTTGAAATGGTAATGGTTCGACCCATCGCTGCTGACGCGGTTGCCCATGTATCCTGGCGGCGGCGCGCTTCTTCTACCGTTTCTGTTGAGCGGATTGCATAAGCGCGTACCATCCCGTCATATGTGGTCGCCTTAATTAAGTAATCTGACATGATGCATGAACTCCTTTTTATTGATTCATTTTGTAAATTTCATATAACCCTTTTAATGTTAAATATGGATCGACGTGATCAATGGTTTCCGAGGCATCACCAATTAGTGACGCCAATCCGCCCGTTGCAATAACCTTGGCATCCCCAAAGGTTTGCTTGATGCGGTTCACAATGCCGTCAACTTGCCCGATATAACCATAAAACACGCCAGATTGAATAGCTTCAACCGTTGATTTCCCTATAATATTCTCCGGTGCTTCGATTTCAATTTTCGGAAGCTTGGATGTTCTTTGGTAAAGTGCTTCAACGGAAATATTGATTCCTGGGGAAATAATTCCTCCACAATATTCCTCCGTTTCATTAATATAGCAATACGTTGTCGCCGTTCCAAAATCAATAATGACTAATGGCGATTGATGCTCCTTAATCGCACCGACCGCATTTACAATTCGGTCTGCGCCAATCTCCTTTGGATTCGGATATCGCATTTTTAAATTTGTCTTAACCGTTTCTTTCCCTACCACAATCGGGTCAAGCTTAAAATAAGTGCGGCACATTTTTTCCAATGAAAACATAATCGGAGGAACCACCGATGATATAATGGCCCCATGTATATCCTCAAACTTTATCCCACTATAATCGAACAACGATTTGATTAGCATCCCAAATTCGTCCTCAGTTTTATATCGATCTGTTTTTATTCTCCAATGATACGTTAATTCATCGTCATCGAAGACTCCTAATACTGTATTTGTATTACCAACGTCCAGCACAAAAAGCATGTTCAAATTCCTTCCTACATAAAATGGTTGCATGACTACTGATTATGAAGAAACGAACGCCACAAGCAATAGCTCGCTTAAGTTTCCCTTTCTACTATACCAAAATAAAAAACGTAATGGAAATAGAAGAGAGGCATGAGGAGGTTATGGGATATGGTTGCGATGTGTTTGGGCGGGGTACTGCCGGGCGTGGCTTACGGGGGCGGTTGTGGTTGGTGGATCTGGTTCACTTTCTGTTTGATTCGGGTGGAAATGTCTTCGAGACACGGGCTCTGGTTCACTTTCCCGCTTGACTCAGCACAAAATGTCTCGGTGACGCCCTGCACCTTAATTAATATACATAAAAAAACAGCCCCCAGTGGAGGCTGCTTATTAATCTTGTTTTGGATCTTCGTCTTGTTTTGATTCGGCGATTTCTTCTTGTAGCTTTTGATCAGCTTTTTCTTTTGCTTCTTCATAAGAATCTACTGTGTCATCGTCTTTTTTGGACTGTATGTTGACTTTCACATCGCTGTCCTCTTCTTCAACGATTTCTTCTGGATCTGGAAGCACGCCTTTTTCAAATAACGATTTAATTTGTCTTGCATCTAGTGTTTCCACTTCTAATAAGGTCTTCGCTACTAGCTCTAGCTTGTCACGATTTTCTGTTAGAATGGTTCTCGCACGCTCGTAGCAATAATTGATGAAGTTTTGCATTTCCTTATCAATGTCATGTGCGATGGCATCACTATAGTTTTGCTCATTGTTAATATCACGGCCAAGGAATACTTCCCCGCCACCACTGCTAAATTGCAATGGCCCTAGTTTATCACTCATACCGTATTCGGTAATCATTTTACGGGCAATGTTTGTTGCGCGCTGGAAGTCATTGGATGCGCCGGTGCTTACTTCACCAAATGTGATTTCCTCTGCAACACGACCACCTAATAAACCAGTAATTTTATCAAATAGCTCTGGCTTGGTCATGAAATAACGATCTTCCTTCGGTAGCATGACAGCATAGCCGCCAGCCTGACCGCGTGGGACGATTGTTACTTTATGAACGACATCGGCGTCATCCAGTACCATCCCGATAATCGTATGACCACTTTCATGGTATGCCACGATATTTCGTTCTTTTTCCGATATAACTCTGGATTTCTTAGCAGGACCAGCGATTACACGGTCAATTGCTTCATCCACATCGAGCATATCGATTTGTTTCTTATCCTGACGAGCCGCAACAAGTGCCGCTTCATTCAGAAGATTTTCTAAGTCTGCACCAGAGAATCCTGGTGTACGCATCGCGATTGTTTTTAAATCAACAGAAGCATCTAATGGTTTGTTCTTTGCATGTACCTTTAGAACTTCTTGGCGACCTTTAACATCTGGACGATCGACGGTAATTTGTCTGTCAAAACGTCCTGGACGAAGAAGTGCCGGATCTAGGATATCTGGTCTGTTTGTTGCAGCAATGATAATAATTCCTTCATTTGCTCCGAAACCATCCATTTCAACTAGCAACTGGTTTAATGTTTGTTCACGTTCATCGTGTCCACCACCAAGACCAGCACCACGCTGACGACCTACTGCATCAATTTCATCAATAAAGATGATACATGGGGCGTTTTTCTTCGCGTTTTCGAATAAATCACGAACACGGGAAGCACCGACACCAACGAACATCTCTACGAAATCCGAACCACTAATGGAGAAAAATGGTACACCTGCTTCACCAGCAACTGCTCGTGCAAGTAGTGTTTTACCTGTTCCTGGAGGTCCAACTAATAGAACCCCTTTTGGAATACGTGCACCGATAGCAGAGAATTTACGCGGATCCTTTAAGAATTCCACTACTTCTACAAGCTCTTGCTTTTCTTCATCGGCACCTGCTACATCGGTAAAGCGAACTTTTTTCTTCTCTTCACTATACATTTTTGCCTTACTTTTACCAAAGTTCATCACACGGCCGCCACCGCCACCTTGTGCTTGGCTAAGTAAGAAGAAGAATAATAGTCCAATAATTAGGAACGGAATCATCGTTGTTAACAGCGTGACCCAAATGCTTGGCTGATCCATTTCCTTCGTGTTTAATACACTTTGCTCACGCGCCTTGGTCGTGATATCAGCGATAACATCATTATTTTCAGGTACTTGTGCAACAAATTGCTTATCGTCCTCTAATGTACCAGTGATACGCATAATTCCATTCACAGGCTGCATCGTCATTTCTTTAATTTCGCCTGCTTCAAGTGATTGCATAAAGTCATTAACCGTTAGTTCTTCTGCTTGATCATGCTGACCACTTAATAAACTAATCACGGCTATAATAACCAAAAATATGATTAAGTAAAAAAACGCACTGCGGAATACTCGATTCATTGCCTACCTCCTCCCAGATGGGAAAACTATTAACAATAGTATCATATAAAAATTAAATTTTACAACTAATTACTCTCTGTATTTCCTAGTAATTTCGGGCATGTTGTAACGATTTTGACTTATTCCTCGCCACCGTAAACTTCGGGTTTTAACACACCAATATATGGTAAATTGCGATATTTTTCATCATAGTCAAGTCCGTACCCAACAACAAATGCATCTGGAACCTCAAATCCCACTAGATCTGCTTTAATTTGTGCAGTTCTACCAGACGGTTTATCTAATAGGGTCACAATCTTAATCGATTTTGCCTTGCGATATTTAAATAAATCGACTAAATAGCGTAATGTTAATCCACTATCAATAATGTCCTCAATAATTAACAGATCTCGACCTTCTACTTTTGTGTTCAAGTCTTTTAGGATTTTCACTTCACCAGAAGACTTCATATTCGTGCCACCATAGCTTGAAACATCCATGAAATCCATTTCCAAATGTGTTTGTACTTGTCGCAATACATCTGACATAAACGGTAGAGCACCTTTTAGTACGCCAATCGCTAACGGAAAGCGGCCATCATATTCCTTGGTTAGTTGTTCACCTAGTTCCTTGCATTTTGCTGCAATTTCTTCTTCTGTAATTAGTACCTCTTTAATGTCGTTATGCACGATAATCCTCCTACACATTGCCTTCTTGAAAATATAGTTGTATCAATGAGGTGTTCTTTTCCAGCGTAATCGGGTCTCGTTTTTTCAAACCCACTATCCAAAGTATTTCCCCATTATTATCCGTTACAATTGGCCAACTATTCCGTTTCCGTACGGGTATTTTGGCATCGATAAAAATATCTTTTACCTTTTTACTTCCATTTAACCCACTCCAGCGCATTCGGTCACCATCACGGCGAGTTCGCACATGCAGTGGTAATGCAACACGACTTGCCAACGTATAATATGTATGTTCATCTTGTGAACTAATTTCATTACAATATGTAGCTTTCATACTTGCTCCGTCCGGTAACCATACACTACCCGGAACTGGGAGAACTTCATGGAATGCGTGGCTTTTGGGCTCATTCGTTTGGAAATAAAAGATAAGTTTATTATATGCTTTCTCTAGCTTTAAATGACGGGGGAAATCGATTTGGATATTACTTTTATCATTTGCTACTAATGAAAAAAAATCTTCCTCATGGACATATGATAAATTATCAGGTAACTCCTCATATAGATAGTTTAATATTAGATGAAAGGCACGCCTTTGTAAAGCAGATGCGTGTGAATCAAACTGATCAATTTCAAACGTTGCCCTTTTCGGATTTTCCTCGAATTTCACAACGTTTTCCGTCATTTTTTTGGCTTCTTCTTGTAAGTATTGCTCATCCGCCTGTAAGGATTCACTTAAGTGCTGAATCGTCGCGGGTAAGTTGCTGTTTTTGCTTTTCAATAAGGGCAATACGTTATGACGGAAATAATTCCGCGTATAATCATCGCTTGCATTGGAAGGATCGATTCTTGGTGTAATGCCATGGTGCTCGCAATAGTCGTGAAGCTGCTCCTTTGTCAAACAGAGGAAAGGACGAATAATCCTACCGGTTGCAAAGTCGCGCTTGACTGGCATACCAGAAAACGAACTCGAATCCGCCGTACGCACTAACTGCATCAGCATCGTTTCTGCTTGGTCATCTCCGTGATGGCCAAATACCAAATAATCTGCTTGGTAGTGCTCCATTTGTTCTGCAAAATAGCGGTACCGAAGCTCTCTAGCCGCAAATTGTGTTCCAAATCGCTCCTGTTTTTTATAGGTCGTCACATCGATTGACGTGCCAACGAACTCAATCTCCCATTGCCGGCACATTTCCTCCACATAGGCTACATCCTGTCTGCTCTCTTGACCACGTAGTCCATGATCAACCGAGACGGCAACTAATCGTAAGCGCCATTGACGACGGATTGTCGTGAAAAAGTGTAACAGCGCCATCGAGTCTGGTCCACCAGATACAGCAAGCAAAACCGTCGAATCTGGCTGCAGTAAATCATGCTTATCCATAAATGCTGTCACTGTGTCCTTGATCAATTCCATCCACCTTCTTCTATTCCTTACGTATTCCATCATTTTATCATAGTCCATACGGATTACGGAATTAATAAAGAGGAGAGATAATAGCCTATCGCAAGGAGAAGAAAACCAAACGACTCGATGGCGAATGGTAGCTTATCGGTATTCGGTCTGTTTTTTGCCCGCGATTGTTGTTGGACATGATAAATGGCTGTAGCAATATCACGCTTCATTTCACCACTTGTTTGATACTTCCCGATGATCGCCTTCTTCAAACAATCACGATAAGGCTTTAACGACGGAACATCATTAATTTTCTTAAATAAGGTGGCTTGTGGATTAGTTCCTTTCGCAAAATGCTTCGGATAATAAATCGTCAAAAACACCATCACCAACGCAAATAAATCGTAGCTAGGCTCGGCTTTTCTTGAGCCTTGTCCCCAGTAGCCGCGATCGTAAAATTCGGTATATTCCTTGATGGCGCGCCCAATTTGGGTGGTGCCGCCTACATCAACCCAGCGTATACGGGTCGGGGCAGTGGATACCAGTAGGTTTTCTTCCTTTAAATCCCCGAAAACCCAGCCTGCTTGATGAAGATCATCTAAATCCTCTAATAACTGCAGCATAAACACCCCGAGCCATTCCTTCCCATGCTGCCCAATGAATTCACCAAGTCGCTTACCTTGGATATATTCCATGACATAAAAGGAATACGTGGTTCCCGTTGGTGAAACCCAATCATCCACATCCAACAAATAAGGCCCAAGACGTTTCCCTTGGACCTTCGCTAGTGATTTGAGAACATTGACCTCCATTGTCATCGACGCACTCTTGTCACTGATTTTTAATGCCGCCTTCTTCCCATTTGCATCGCATAAATATACCGTTCCAATCGCACCGTTGCCAAGTTTTCGTTTGATAACATAAGCTTTTTGATGCCACTTTCCTGTTATCGTCATTCCTGGACGCAGCCACGAATTATGCGTTTTCGATATGTTGTTCATCGTTATTTCTAAAGCTCCTTAATAAGCTTTTCTTACCGAATTGATACATTGCCTCACGGATTGCTGGGCCAGTAGGTGTAATCCCGCCACTTGTCAGCTTTGGAAAAACAGATGAAATAGAATCCAGCTTCGGTGACCAATCTAGCACTTTATCAATGTCCTTGCGTTTGCCTGGGAAGCTATAAATGGAAAATCGATTTCTACCTACCCGCGCATTTAAACTGATGGATAAATCAATTAGTGCCTCTTTAACGGTTGGGAGCTTATCATGCATACTAGCACTCGTATCAATTAACACCAGTACTTCTAGGTCACAGGTTTCGCCGAGCTCCTCGACTACCTCCATGATTTCCCCGCGCTTTTGGGGTTCTAAATCCTCCATGGTCTGTTCATTACCGAGAATTTGCTTAAGCTCTAGATTAACAAAGCCCTGTAAGGTTTGAGTCATCGCCTGCTTGGTGACCATTTGAACGGTTTGCGATAATGCTTGCTTGTACACTAACTGACTAACACCGCCGCCCGATAAGGCAATTTCCTCTACTTCTTGTAGACCTTCAGGATCCTCAGACTGATCATCCTCTAATATCCCAATGACATTTACCGTAATCCCTTGCTGATACGCCAATGCTGCTGTTGCTGCCGGGTCTTCTCCTTTATTCGAACACCCGTCGGTAATTAACAAAATTTGCTTTAATGTCCCCTTCTTCAATTCGAACACCTCCAACTTTTTCCTTAAACAGCATCGACAAAAATGGCTGGAAGTATACCTAAATCGGAAAAGGAATCTAGTAATTTTTCATCACTGGGCTTTCGTTTGGTAGATTGGAAACGTCGCCCACCGTGGAATGTTCTTCTGAATTTTCGCCACTAATACCGTCATATCATCCTCAATCACACCAGAACGCGTGCGGATGACTTCTTCTAATAGCAAATCTGCAATCTCCTGTGGGTTATTAGTTTCCATTTCACTAATTTTTCGCTTTAACCACATATCGGTATTTTCCACATGCTTTGGCCCATCAAAAATCCCATCACTCATCATGATTAAAATATCATCTGACATCAGTTGTTCATTAACAATATCGACGTCAAACTCACGGATAATGCCCATCGGCAGATTACTCGCTTCGATTTTAATTAATTTATCACCCCGTTTGACAAAGCTCGGTGTGGAACCGATTTTCAAGAAACGGACAAAGGCATTGTGTAAATTAATCACGGCAAGATCAAGCGTGGCAAACATTTCATCGGTTGTACGTAAGGCTAGAATGGAGTTGATTGATTTAATGGCGACCTTCTCTGGGATACCGGTTTGCAGGATCTGCTGTAACAGGCGAAGCGTTTCCTTGCTTTCCTCGCTAGCACGTACACCATTACCCATCCCATCACTAATCGCCATGGCATATTTGCCGGCACCAAGCTCCATCATCGTATAGCTGTCACCAGAAATAATACCGCCACCCATGGCTGCATTCGCAACCCCCGTCTCAACAGTAAATTCCTTGGCTGATCCGAATGCTAAAAAGGAGTAGCCATTTGGAAATGGGGAAATATCCTCCTGTTTTACAACGATTGTTTCCTTTAAAATATCCGAAAGTACTGGTGCAATTAGCTTTTCTCCCTCGCCACGATAATCATAGAACGAAGCCGTCATTTCGATATCGATACTTCCTTTATCTAACCGGTAAATATCTAACTTCTCTAGCTCAATCCCTATCGATTTTAAGGCGTGTATAATTTCGATTTCTTGTTTTTCATGATGCTCTCGTTCTTTTAAAATCTCCTTGGCGAAGTCCTCCATCACTTCCGAAACCCCTTGTAACTGCTCTGCAACCAAGCGCTTGCTTTCCATCACTTGCTTCCGTAGTTTACGATTTGCCTCAAAGTACGAGATTTCCTCTTTCATCGTATCGACTACTTTACGTGATTTAATACAATGGTTTTCAAAATCGCGCATCAGTTTTCTACCTGGAGGATTGCCGGTTTCTATATCATGCTTTAGTGATTCCATGAGCGAATAGGTCGTATCAAACTGCTGCTGCCAGCACCGCTCCTTCATAAAACAGTTTTGGCAGGTTTTTTCCGTTACATTACTTAAGAAATAATCGGTTTCCCGTGCTACTTCAGCTTCTTCTTGGGAATAATTTTCCGCTGTAATGAAGCTTTTCGATAATGCTTCAAACACCTCTGAGAATTGCTCCACCCGCTTTGCTGTAACATTCCGCACCTTTTGTAAATATTGCTCCTGTTCATTGGTATGCTCTTCGGTTCCTGGAATATAGCGTGATAGCTGCTTAATCCAGCTACCTGGTGTGATGAAAAATAATAAAATAGCAAAGGATGATTCTATTAAAGAGGGCATTAAAGAGCTGGAATCGCCATAGATTCCGACTAAGAACGTACCGACTAATAAACCAGCACCAACCCCCACCTTCTTACCATCCTTTAATAATCCACCCAGTAAACCAGAGAAGGCAAGCAGGCTCATTTGATAGAGGTTTGCGACATTTGCCAGTGACAAGATCAGCCCAACAACCACACCGACTGTCGAGCCAATGGCAGCCCCACCAACGAAGGCAAACAATAGGACAAAATAGCGCGATAACACTTGTTCCATTGAGGCACCATACACTTCCCATCCAACTGTTCCGGTTAAAATTGAGGCAATTAAAATGATCATGCACACAATTTCTTCATTTTTTAATGTTGGCCGGTATCTTTTTTGTGCTAAAAGTGGGACACTCTGCATAAAGATTAATACTAGAACCGTTCCTAGCACACCCTCTACGATTAACAGCATCCATTCATAGGAAGTAAGTGTGTTTTCTAGTGTATATAAAAATATTCTTGGTCCAACTGTCGCAAGAAATACAAATATCGGTATTTTCATTTGCTGATGTTGCGTGTTTTTAAATAAGAACGCGACAATTAAAAAGAAAAACATTGCAATACCGACAAACACACCATGTGATAGGGAAATCGTAAATGCCCCTAGCATCGTTGCGAGCAAGGCCTTCGGCGCTTTTTCCTTCTGCATAAACCAGAGTGTCGCTAAAAAAGCGACAGCAAATGGGGAGACAACGGATAAAATAATTGCCCGCCCCAATAAAAAGCCAACGATTACATAGAGCCATCCCTTGTCAAGAAAAATCCTTTTCCCTTGTGTGTAGATCTTCATCCGCAAATTTGCAAAAAATGTGCTTGCTACATGAATTGGTTTCGTCTGAACATTTGATACTGATTCCATTCAACCACTCCTCTTTCTCGGAAAATAACTGTATTGCTATTTCAGATATGATTTACGCTACAAGTAGATGGCGTTTACAATCTAGTATGTAGATGGACAAGACTCTGTCATATCAGTAAACCATAGACGGGTTTTATTTTTTGTCAAAACAAGAGAGTGATTTTGAAAAATCGTTCGACTGAAATCTAGTAGACAAGGAACATTTCTACATAATCCCCATTTCCATTTAGCTGGTAAAAGGACCGTTTCCCCAATAAAAAAAGCCATCCTTCGATGACTTTTGAACTAGATAAATCGTTTTAAACTGATAATTGCTCCTGCATGGAGACCTTCGTGAAAAATTGTTCGTGTTAGCACTTGTTCAATTGTTCGCATGCCCATTTCGGTCGGCATAAATTCTTTTTCAAGCAGATCTCCATAGTGCTTTCGAATTATCTTGGGCTGTTGCTGTAATAATTCTTTTAATTCTTCTAGACGTGGTGTTTCTTCCGTGAAGTTTGTCGGACTCGTTCCAAATCCGAACCATTGATTGAACTGGTCTGTGTGTTCCACCGGTTCTTTCGTAATCGCCTCGATCCAAAGATATTGGTCGAGATAGATATGACCAAGATTCCATCGGACATTGTTCCGAAAGCCAGTCGGTATGATTTCAGCTTGCTCATCAGTCATACCGTCTACTAACCCTATTGTTTCGCTTCGATAGGTTTCAAGCTGGGTAAACAATACTTCGTGCCGTTGCTTCATCGTTCTCCTCCTTTTTAAAAAATTTGCACCATGGAACTTCCTACTTATGTAATTCTACTTTGTCGGAAAATATCCTCTTTTTAAAATCATATTGACACAATTCGCTGCATGCTGTAATATATTTTTTGTTGCACATTATGGCGGTGTAGCTCAGCTGGCGAGAGCGTACGGTTCATACCCGTGAGGTCGGGGGTTCGATCCCCTCCGCCGCTATCATTCGAATCACCTGTTATCCTAGTTAGCTAGGTAGCAGGTGATTTTTTGTTTTACGTAGCCTGTGCGATAACTGTTGGGTGGGCAAATGAGTGCGTGGCAGAGTTCAGCGAGCGCTTTCATTTTTTCAGCTTAAAACGAAAGAGTTGCCGTGTTTTGCGGGATAATTCAGCGCAACGCTACTTTTTTCCATAGAAAAACAGCTACCACATCGGTAGCTGTTTTTCTTTATAGGTTATATGAATAAAAATTTAGAGCATTATAAGGTAGACAGCAAAAGCTATCCTCTTTTAGCACCTCGACCCCCACGTCTGGATTCGGTATGCTTTTTCAAAGAGGCTAAACGATCTTCAGAATCCTTAAGAAATCGATTCATTTTCGCTTCGAATGTTTCAGTACGCTCTCTTGGATTCTGGCGAACTGGCTTTTCCTTTGCTTTCTTGATGGATAGGCCGATTTTGCCATCCTTTTCGACATTAATTACTTTAACCTCAACTTGATCGCCTACTGTTAGGTGTTCGTTAATGTCTTTTACATAGTTGTCGGCAACCTCACTAATATGAACGAGCCCTGTAGTTCCTTCTCCAAGCTCTACAAACGCACCAAAATTCGTGATGCCGGTTACCTTTCCTTGCAGCTTGCTGCCTACTTCAATTGACATAAAAAAAATGCTCCTCCTTAAAAAATTAAATGTACTATACTTCTATATTATAGCGAAGCGATTAAAAGTGTGTCAATAAGACGAGTCATCATCGGGAGTTTTAAAAATAAGTTCGCCTTCTTTTGATAGAAAGTATTTTGTACGAGCAATATCTAAAATATACGTTTCATCATTTAATAGCTCAATTTCTTCTTTATAGCTTTTTTCTTTCTTTTGTAAGTCTGCGAGTTCTTCCTTTAACAGTCTATATTCTTCTGTTTTCTCTGCATGTAGCTCTCGTTGCTTGAAATGGTAAACGGCCATGCTTCCAACAACAAGTGCCACAAGCGTAGCAAATAATACTAACCGTCGAATCAAGCGTTGTTTCTTGCGCTTTTGCCTAACGACGTAAGCATCATACTTCTCCATATAATTCGAGTTAAGTCTTGTCACTGTTTTTTTCGGCTGCATAGCGTCACCTCCACTTAGATGAGATAATCCTTAGGTACTTTCTACATATATTCTGTATTTTACTATAAAATCCTGCTAAATGGTGTAAAAATAATTTGATTTTTTTTGGTAGCAGTTTATAGAGTACCCCGGCAATCCATTTAAGTGGAAGGTAGACCATTTTTAGAATAAAGCCACAGATAACCAGAATCGTATTCAAGAGGAACATACTAAAGGCAAGCAGCAACCGGATGATATAGCGAATTGGTGCAATAACAAGTGTCGAGATGAGCCTATGAAAAAATTGAAGAATCCGTTTAATAATAGCGATCATCCACTCAAGTAATCGCTTATAGAGTGTTGCAGCGAGTACTTGGTAGGTTGCAAAACCAAGTAAACACGCAGCAAACACGTATAGCCTTAACTCACCGGCATTCACCAAATATAAGACATAATATAAGATGAATACCTGGGTAAGCCAAAAGCTAATTTCCATCATATATACAAGCAGAATCTTGTTTTTCCAGTGCTTACTAAATCGGCGGAACGTGTCTAATACAATGCCTAGATAAAAACCTCCAGCTACCATAGAAGCCATCGTTAGGAACTGGACACTAAGCGTCATCGAAATAGCTTGCTAAAGAACCCTTTAGCCTTCTCCTGTTGATGCTCATCTACATAGGAAATCTCATACACTTTACCCTTAATAGAGACTATACCATCGCCTACATCGAGATTTTTCAATTGAAGATTTTGGCCACGGATGATGAGATAGCCCATGACCGTTTCTAGTAAAAATTCTTCGTTATCGAAACTATCGACTTCTTTCACACCAGTAATTTCTAATAGTCTGCGATTATTAATTTTTAACTGGTGATCCTGCTGAACGACCTTTGTACTATTGTCTTTTTCATAATAGTTCATATCCGCTTCCTCCTTATCCGTACTACTTTATGAAGGGAGGGACAAGTATAGAACTACTCTACCTCAATTTTTTCTTCTTTAATAATTTTGTATAATAATCCTGCCTCTTCTTTTCGAACAGTCTCTTTTAAGGAGGTTACCTCCACTGTCACCAGCTTTTGTCCGAATCGGATGACAAGTGTATCACCTATCGCCACAATCGATGATGCCTTTGCTTCTTTTCCATTAATTGAAATTCTACCTTGGTCAGCAACCTCTTTTGCTAGGGTACGTCTTTTAATTAATCGAGATACTTTTAAAAATTTATCTAAACGCAATTGTCTTCACTCTCTTTCCTTTGCTTGGTCCCAGTAAAAATCCATCTCTTTTAGACTGGTCTTGGTAATGTCTTTTCCGTTTTGCTTTAGCTGTTCTTCGATGTACGTAAAGCGGTTCATAAACTTTTTATTGGTAAGGTTTAGTGCATTTTCTGGATTTAGTTGATAAAACCTTGCTAGATTTGCCAGTACAAAAAGCACATCGCCGAATTCCTTTTCCATATTATCGGTATCATTTGCAGCAATGGCTTCCTTCACTTCTCGTATTTCTTCATCCAGCTTATTCCAAATATCTGTCACATCTTCCCAGTCAAAGCCTACTTTGGCAGCTTTCTTTTGTAATTTATATGCCTTTGCCAGTGCTGGAAGACTTTTCGGACCGCCATCAAGTAGTGACTTCCGCACCTCACCTTTTTCCTGTTTCTTCAAGGTATCCCAATTGGTAAGCACCTCGTCCACGGATGCCACGTTTACATCGGAAAAGACATGCGGATGCCTGAAAATCATCTTATCGGTGATTGATCGGATGACATCGTCAACAGTAAAATAGCCTGCATCCTCACCGATTTGGCTATGGAGCATGATTTGTAATAGAACATCTCCAAGCTCCTCAATGATTCCGTCGTCATCTTGCTCATTAATCGCATCGATTAGCTCATAAACTTCTTCTATCGCATATTCCCGTAGTGATTCATGGGTTTGTTTTTGATCCCACGGACAGCCATTTGGACCGCGAAGTGTTGCGATGACCTCCCGAAGTCTGGTAAAGGTATGATTTAGCACATTGTCGCTCGCTGGTGGAATATACACACTCGTCAGATTACTAACCTCCATCGAATGATCCAATTCCTCCAGTGGTATGGTTACTACTTTTTCATCCTTACTACCGGCAGCATCAATAATCGTTACCGGGTGGTCAGCTGGTAAATCCTCTAACAAGGCTAACTTCACATCTGAAGCAATAAACCGATCATACACCTGACAAAAAACAATATGGTGGCGATAATCAAGCTGGCTACGGTTAAAGCCTGTTCCATCAACAAATTGGAAGCCATCAATAGGATCAATTTTCAACGAAGCAAATAGGGCATCTAAATAGCTCTGTCCACCAATTATATCGACGTCTACGTCCGATTGCTCTACTAAAAGCTGGACCGTTTTCTCCGCAAGCATTGGATGACCCGGTACCGCGTAGATTAAATCGGTGGATTTTGCTTGTTCAAGCAGCACTTGAACAATTTCGTGATAGACCGACTCAAATTCTGTTTGTTGCTCATATAAATAATCAAACGAAGAAAACGTTATGCCTTCTTCGGCTAATGTCTCGATAACTGGATGATCCAGTGTCCGCACAAATATCGGACTAGTGCTATCGGTTAATTTCCGGTAAATCCCAAGTGGAAGCTGGTCCATATCGCCTGCACCGAGCCCGATTACTTCAATACGATTCTTCATCCCAAATTCCTCCTATTTTTTTGTTGTTATCCATGATGTCATCGCTCATTATCCTCTGTGAACACCTGATAGCGATGGAGTATACTGATATAAATAAGTCCCCCAACAACAGAGACGACACTAATATAAAAGAATAATTCCAGTCTCGTAAATGCCTCTGTCGCAATCAAGACGTTTACAACCACCAAAAAACCACTCATACATATACTTGCTAGACTTAATGCCTTTAGGTTCAGCTTGTTTTTAAACTGAATTCCTATTTGTTTTTTTACCGTCAGAAAGGAAGCGACAAGCAGGAATAACAGCGCTACATTAGTAGCGAGTGCACTACCTGTTATACCAAACAACGGAACCAATAGCCCATTCGCTATCCATTTCAGCAAAAATGCAGCTCCAATAAAGACTGCTGTTCGTTTTATGTAGCCTAATCCTTGTAAAATTGCGCTTGTTGTAATGGCAACAGCACTCAAAAAGAGTGCTAGCATAAGGATGGTTAAACTAGTATCGCCTTGGTTATCTTGATAGAGCAAGCGATTTGCCTCTGGGAAAATTAGCATTAAGCCAAGTGTCGCTCCAACAGCTAGATAAATACTTAGGCACACACTTCGGCTAGCCTGATTTGGTAGACTGCTTTCCGCTTCTGTTTGTTTATCCTTCGATAAAGACGGAATTATAGCCAGTCCAAAGGCAGAACCTAGCACCGCTCCAATTTGTATAAGCGGCTGCCCACGATCAAATACCCCCTTCGCTTCCATCGCCTCTGGGAGATGATAGCCATACTCCAGGAGTCCGGGCACCATCGTAAAAGCATCTGCAAACTGCAGGAGAAGTAGTAGCATATGATTTAGCGAAGCTGCAATACCTACAAGTAATAGACTTTTAAGATAATATTTCCAATGTATTGGCTTTTCCCCATTAGGAGTTACTGTCAGCCTCCTAAAATAAATCAGGAGGATACTAATCGCTACTAGAGAACCAGCGATTGCCGCAACCCCAGCAAACGTCCCTATTACATAACTATCCCAATCATTCATGGCCACAAAGACCGCAATAGTAATAATAATGGCAACACGCACAAGCTGTTCACCGAGCTGCGAATAAGCAGTCGGTTTCATTATATCCTTCCCTTGGAAAACACCTCTTAACAAGGCGGTAAACGGGATAAACAAAAAGGCAGCACTTGCCATTCTATACGCAGGAGCAAGCTGGTCGTCCCCAATCCACATAGCTAGTGAATCAGCAAATACATATAGTACTACCGCAATACTCCAACAGATCCCGACTAACACAAGCAACAGTGGCAGGATAAAATTTTTATAGCTAATTGTCTCTTCCTCTGCCGTCAGCTTGGAAATTGCCGTTGGAAATCCATATAATGCTAAGACAAGTGCAATCCCTAGAATTGGGTACACCTGTTGATACATATAAAAACCAATGTCACCAGTTAAATTTTGTAATGGTATACGGTAGCCTGCACTCAATAGTTTACTGATGACACCAGCTACTGTAAGCAGTAATGCGCCTTTCATAACTTTATTCATTTCCATAAAATTGACGTCCTTTTACAATTGCTTCAAATCCACTTCATTATAGCATAGCACAGGATTAAACGAATATGGTACCAGCGGAATGCATAGGAAAAGGCGAAAATTAGTATCGCCCGTACTAATTTTCGCCCTTCACTTACGGTTATTCCATTTGCTTTGCCAAAAAGCTAGCAGCTGTTTCTAATGCCTTTTGCTCGACTTCACTAAGCTTCTCTCCATCTCTTGCATACATCACGACACAGCCTATCGGATCTCCATTAGCGATAATTGGACTAATACAATATGAATTGATGGTTTCTTCTTTGCCTGGTAATAATTCAATCGTGCTTGATTCTTGTTCTATGGTTTGTGTTCTGCTTTCAATTGCCTTTTCAAGTTTTGACCCGATGCCTTTATTTAAGTAATCTTTTTTGGATTCGCCTGCTACCGCTATGATTTCGTCACGATCACATATGAGGACTGGAAAGTGTAGGGAATCAAACAGTGCTTGTGCATATTCAGTTGCAAAATTTCCCAATTCATTGATCGGTGAGTATTTCTTTAAAATAACTTCACCCTCCCGATCAATAAAAATTTCTAATGGATCTCCTTCACGAATTCGTAAAGTTCTTCTGATTTCTTTCGGGATGACTACTCTACCTAAATCATCAATCCGTCGTACAATTCCTGTTGCCTTCATTGAATGAAGCCTCGCTTTCTTATGATGATTTTTGGTGCCTAATTGTTTCGAAGCTTAGCCTATTATGTCGCACTAATGGTGATAGAGTTTGTTGGTTTGGATTAGGTCTATAACCAGTCCATAACCACTATTGGCTTAACACAACCTTCGTTTTCTTTTTTTGGGGCAGGTGACGCTAAACTCCAGTTGTGTAATATAGTATTAATCATCTTGGAAGAACTATACATGAAATACCATTTTATCACAGAATAAAACGTACTTTGTTGCTTTTCCAGAAGCTGGGAAACCACTGTTTGCCCACTAAAGTTCCAGCGTCTGATCCACTCTGGGAATTAGCGGGTTATTCCTCAATCCTTTTTGTAGGTTGAATAGTTTTAACGATTGATTCTATCCATTTTTCGAATGAAGTCCATTAGGATGTCATATCGTTTAAATTTTGTTTCTTTGGTAATGCGATAAATTACTTTTAGCTTATTCTGTTCGGTTCCTAGTTGGATGTCACGGCCAAATTCATTCGCTAATTCAAATATTTTGGCCCCATCGACCTGCTGGCTACGGTCTTCTGCTAGGAGTAATTCGATTTTATTGTTTTTCTCCATGATGGACTCGATTCGTTCTTGTTTTGCTAACCAGCGGAGCTCTGACACGATAAATAGATTCTCTACCTCTGTTGGGAAATCACCAAAGCGGTCTAACAGCTCATCCTTTAAATCACTTACATCATTGGTAGAGGTGATCGTTTGGAACTGTTTATACATATCGATTTTTTGTTTTTCATCTTGAATGTACGTATCAGGAATATAGGCATCCACGGATAGGATCAACTCTGGATCAAATGGCTTGATATCCTCAATGTCTTTTCCTAGCTTTCGTGCCTCGATTGCTTCACGTAGCATCTGATTGTACATATCAAATCCGACAGAATCGATAAAACCATGCTGCTGAGAACCAAGTAAATTACCCGCACCACGTATGGATAAATCTCGCATCGCAATCTTAAATCCGGAACCTAGCTCCGTGAATTCCTTGATTGCCTGTAATCGTTTCTCCGCAACCTCGGTCAATACCTTATCTCTTTTATAGGTAAAATAAGCATAGGCAACACGGTTCGAACGGCCAACACGTCCTCTTAGCTGGTAGAGCTGACTGAGTCCCATTCGGTCTGCGTCATACACGATTAGCGTATTTACATTAGGAATATCTACACCCGTTTCAATAATAGTCGTACTGACTAATACATCAAATTCCCCTTCTAAAAAGCCAAACATGACATTCTCAAGCTCTGTTTCATTCATTTGCCCATGTGCAATCGCAACGCGTGCATCTGGAACGAGCATGCCAATATCACGCGCCATCTTATCAATGCTTTCCACCCGATTATATAAGAAGAACACTTGCCCACCACGTGCCATTTCCCGTTCAATGGCCTCTCGAATTAACACGGGATTATATTCCAATACATAGGTCTGAATTGGAAAACGATTTTCAGGTGGGGTTTCAATAACTGACAAATCACGAACCCCAAGCATTGACATATGCAATGTACGAGGAATTGGTGTTGCCGTTAGTGTTAACACATCAATATTGGTTTTTAATTGCTTCACTTTTTCCTTATGCTTCACACCAAAACGCTGCTCTTCATCGACAATTAATAAACCAAGATCATGGTATTCAATATCCTTTGAAAGCAGGCGATGGGTTCCGATCACGACATCCACAAGCCCACATCGCAAGCCATCTGTCGTTTCCTTTTGTTGCTTTGGTGTTCGGAATCTACTTAATAACCCAATATTGATTGGGTAATCTTGAAATCGCTCCCGAATGGTTTCATAATGCTGCTGGGCCAGGATGGTTGTCGGAACAAGGATTGCGACTTGCTTACCATCGGCTACCGCTTTAAATGCCGCTCGGATTGCCACTTCGGTTTTTCCGTATCCTACATCCCCACAAAGCAAGCGGTCCATTGGTCTTTCTTTTTCCATATCGGACTTGATTTCCTCGATACAACGTAATTGATCCTCTGTCTCTTGATACGGAAAAGCAGCATCGAATTCACGCTGCATTTCGCCATCTGGTGAAAAAGCAAAGCCCTTTCTCGATTCCCGCTCCGCATATAGCTTGATAAGATCATCTGCAATATCCTCAACAGAGGTTTGCACCTTACGCTTGACCTTCGTCCATTCACTTCCACCTAGCTTGTAAAGCTTTGGTTCCTTTCCTTCTGAACCGACATATTTCTGAACCAAATCGATTTGATCAATTGGCACAAATAATTTATCATCACCAGAATACTTGATGAGCATGTAGTCCTTGTGCTTATCATTCACAGCAAGTGTTTCAATGCCTACATAACGCCCAATCCCATGATTGGCATGAACAACATAATCGCCAATCTTTAATTCCTGGTAGTTTTGAATGCGCTCCGCATTGGAAATGTTTTGCTTCTTCCGTGTTCGCTTGGAACGCTTTTTGAATAACTCATTTTCCGTAATAAGTGCTAGCTTATGCATCGGTAATTCAATACCAGTTGTTAGATTACCAATGACAACCGTTGGAATATCGACTGGGAGATTCAGCTCAGTTGTATTATTCGCTTCAATATCATAATCTCGTAAAATCGAATGAATTTTATCCGCTCTTGATTCGTTTGGTGCCATGATGACAACAGAGAAATCACCTTTTTTCCAGCGCTGTAATTCATTTTTAAATAGATGCATTTGACCATGAAATTCTTGCATCGATCTGGATGAAAGATTAATGATATTTTGTGGATTAGTATTGGGAATATGGCGTAAAAACACCGACATATAGACCCGTTGCACATGCATATTATTCCAAATGGTATGCCAATCAAAGGAGAATCTGCTATCTGTGACCATTTTATTCGCTTCTAATAGGCTACTATACCATTGGGCTTCCTCATGATCTAAATTAGTAGCGGTCTCCTGGATTCTACTCATTTCATCTAGCATGATAAGACCATTTTCAGGTAAATAATCTAATAAACTAGCAGGATTATCATAGAAAAACCCAATATATTTTTGCATTTCCTGATAACGTTCTAAATTTTTCAAGCGGGTAATGTCTGGCTCGATCGTCTCAACAAGTACTTCTTTTGCAGCATCTATTTTAATCTTTTTCAATGTCTTGCCGAATGCTGCCTCTAAACGTTCTGCACCAACTAAAATATCCTCTTCCGTTAGGAGCAATTCGGTTGCGGGACCAACTGCCACTTCCTGAAGTTTGTCTAAGGACCGCTGTGTCTCTGCATCGAAATATCTAATGGAATCTACCTCATCATCGAATAGTTCAATCCGGATAGGATGTGGCTCGGTAACCGAATAAATATCAATAATTCCCCCGCGACGACTAAATTCACCAGGAGAGGTAACCATTGAGGCATGCTCATATCCCATCTCTACTAAAGCCGTTAAATAACGATCTATCGCTATTTCTTCCCCTTCCACAAATCGCAGCTGATAGTTACTCCAATAGCTTTGTGGTGGTAAAATACGCTTCAGCGCTGCGACTGGTGCGATTAAAATTCCAGATTTCATCTCGGACCATTTTGTTAATGACTCAATCCGTTGACTTCTTAACTCTGGACTGGAGATCGCTATCTCAGAAGCAATGAGCTCGTTTACTGGATAGAGGTGCACATACTCTTCATCTAAAAATACGGTTAAATCATCATATAATTGCTGTGCTTGTACTAATTGGTATGTAAGGAAGAGGATGGGACGCTTTGTTGCTGCCTCGATGGCAGAAACGAGCATACTTCTAGCAGAACCAGATAGTCCCGCCACTAACTGCTCCTGTAAGCCATTATCAATCCCATCAATTATTGATTGTACATCTTCCTTGGATTGTAAATATTGATTGAAACCCTTCACATAATAACCCCCATTGTGACTTTCCCTACGAGTAAGTACGCATTACTAACTTACTAGCTTTTTTCTTAATGGCATTATTACCACTGTTAGTAAGCGCAAAAATGCCTTGGTTTAAAGAACCAAAGCTTGTGAACCTGCTATCCTACTGTATAAAAAAATCTAATTCATGATATTCTGGATGATGCCCAAGTGACTCCTCGCAATTTTCGCAAATAGCTTGGATCTCTACATCTCCATTTGATTTGTACTGAATCATTTCTCTTTTTTCCTCATCTGTAAGCTTATTCCATCCTAACATGGATGTATCAACAACCTGCTGCTGTAATTCACCTATCACATGCCCACAATGCCTACATTTATAGACAATAGACATAGAAAAACCTCCTCGAATAAACCTCGAATTCTCATTTTTACTAGGTTTATCCGAAACGTTCTAATTTATACAGCAAACAGAAATTTGTTCTTTTGTGTAATGCTTCTACCCATTAAATTCATTCATGACTTCTTCAAATGGTATTTCTAACCATCGTTCACAAGCAGCCACCGTTTTATCAATACTTTCTAGTACCATTTCTTGCTCCTCTGCATGGAAATTCCCAAGCACATAATCCACTACCGGTACTGGTGTAGTAGGTCTTCCTATGCCAATTCGAATTCGTTTAAAATCCTTTGTTCCAAGATGTTCAATCAAGGAACGTATGCCATTATGACCTCCGTGGCCACCTTTTTGGCGCAGGCGGATTTTTCCCGGTGGTAAGTCGAGATCATCATAGATGACTAGGACATCTTCTAAGGCAATATCATAATAATCCATTAATGGGCGAAGGGATTCACCGGAAAGGTTCATATAGGTTTGTGGCTCGAGAAGTAAAATCTTCTCGCCGTTTTTTGTTTCGATGGCATAATTGCCTTTGAATTTTGTTTTGTTTAGTTCCCAGTTGTTTCGGCTAAGTAGGGCGTTGATTGCCATGAATCCAATGTTATGTCTAGTAGATTGATATTTTTTGCCGGGATTTCCTAATCCAACGATACATTTCATACTTATTTCTTCCTTTATTTTTTATTCTTATGTATGGCGTAACTATATAATAATGGGGCTGGGACATAAGTGTTAATGGTTAGATAAAATCCGAACGTTGGTGCACGATACCCGCTCCGGGAATATACTTCGCTTTCCGCGGGGGCTGCTGTGCCTCCTCGCGCTGAATCAGCGCATTGTTCGTCCTTGTATCTTCTCATTTTACTTATGTCCCAGCCTCTTCTTGTCTTTGTATTGTTGATTATTAGTTATTAATCTGCGTTTTCCTCGGTTTGGGCTTCGCCTGTTAGTTCGGGTTGTTCGGTTGTTTCTTCTGTACATTCTACGTCTGCATTTGTGTTTGGTGCTAATACACTTGCTATGACGGTGTCAGGGTCGTCTGTTACTTGATATGTTTTTGCTGATGGTAAGTCTTTTACAGCAATAATATCACCAATGCTATGAGAAGAAATATCTATTGAAATTTCGGTTGGGATATCGGTTGGAACTGCCCGGACTTGTACTTCATATAATGGCTGTTGGACGACTCCGTTTTCTGGTTCGCCAACTATTCTTACCGGTACAGATGCATCCATCTCCTCTGTCATGTTCACCATATAAAAGTCCGCATGAACTAATAGGTCTTTTATATTATCGGTTTGATATTCATGAAGCATGACATTAACCGGGGATTCTCCCTCAATTTGTAACGAAATAATGGCGTTTTTCCCTTCATCTCGAACTGTCTTTAGTAATTCCATACTATTCACAGCAATCGATTTAGATTCTTTTTCTTTTCCGTATACAACGGCAGGCACTTGTCCATTTTTACGAAGTTGTTTGGTTGTCGACTTTGCATGATCTTCTCGTTTCTTGGCATTTAAGGCTACTGACATTAATATCATCCTTCCAATAGTAAACTAGATATCATCAAGACTTGGTGACAAACTTTCTCGTATGAAATTTTCTTTCTAAATCTTGGTGCGTATTATAGTATGTTCCCTTAAAGCAGCGTACTTAAACGTGATTAATCGAATAAAATACTAACGGATTGTTCCTCATGTACTCGGATAATTGCTTCACCAATTAATGGTGCAACAGATAACTGTGTGATTTTATCAATCATCTTCTCTTCTGGAAGTGGGATTGAATTGGTAACGACTAACTCTTTAATTTTAGAGTTTTCAATGCGCTCAATTGCTGGCCCAGATAATACCGGATGCGTGCAACATGCATATACTTCTTTTGCTCCGTTTTCAATTAATGCATTGGCTGCTAGTGTAATCGTACCAGCTGTATCAATGATGTCATCAATCAGGATGGCAGTTTTTCCCTCGATATTACCAACAATGTTCATTACCTCTGCAACATTAGGACGTGGTCTTCTTTTATCAATGATACCGATTGGCGCTTTTAATCGATCTGCCATTTTTCTAGCTCTCGTTACACCACCGTGATCAGGTGAAACGATGATTAAATCATCAAAGTTTTTCGCCTCGAAGTAATCCGATAATAATGGAACACCTTGCAAGTGATCAATTGGGCCATCAAAGAAGCCTTGGATTTGTGGTGCGTGTAAATCAAGTGTGATAACACGATTTGATCCAGCTGTCTCTAATAGATTGGCTATTAGTTTTGCCGTAATCGGTTCTCTCGCTCTTGCTTTTCTGTCCTGTCTAGCATAACCATAATAAGGCATCACAACCGTAATAGATTTTGCAGAAGCACGCTTTAAAGCATCTAACATGATTAATAGTTCCATCATATGCTCGTTTACCGGTGTACTGGTAGGCTGAACAACATAAACATCACTACCACGAACACTTTCTTCAATATTAATTTGAATTTCACCATCACTAAAAGCTGTTACGGTGCATTTTCCTAATGAGATTCCAATATGGCTTGCGATTTCTTCCGCAAGTTTACGATTAGAATTAAGTGAGAATACCTTCATATTTGATTTTTGGTAATGAGACATGAACTAAACCCTCCGTTATTATTTATCCTTTTGTCTGTTCTTGATTCTTGTTGCATAGCCTTCTTTATTCGATTGTCGTGCACGAGCTACTGATAGGGCTTCTGATGGTACATCCTTCGTAATCGTTGAACCCGCAGCAACATAGGATCCTTTTCCAATGGTTACTGGCGCAATCAAATTCGAATTACAGCCGATAAATGCATCATCTTCAATTGTTGTTAAGTATTTATTTTTTCCATCATAGTTCACTGTAATTGTACCACAACCAACATTCACATTGCTTCCAACTTGCGCATCTCCAATATAACTTAAATGAGATACTTTACTTCCGTGACCTAACTCGGCTTTTTTAATTTCTACGAAGTTTCCAATCTTCGCTTCGTCACCAATATTGGCCTCTGGTCGAATGTGTGCAAACGGACCGATATTAACACGGTTGCCAATCTTACTATTGGTTGCAACGCTTTGCTTCACGATCGTTTCTTCACCGATTTCACAGTTGGTAATTTCACTATTAGGTCCAATAATGGCACGTTCTTTAATAACAGAGGTTCCTGAAATCATAGAGCCAGGATAAATGACAACGTCTTGTTCAATCACAACGTCTGGTTGAATATACGTATTATCCGGATCGATAATCGATACACCATTTCGCATATGATATTCATTAATCCGTAATTTCATCGTTTTCTCAGCCTGGGCTAATGCAACACGATCATTAACACCTAACGTCTCATCAAAATTAGGCGTTAAAAATGCACTAACCTTTTCTGATTTGTTCTTTAGGATTTCAATTACATCTGGCAAATAATATTCACCTTGTGCATTGTCATTGGATACTTCTTGCAATGCTTCAAATAATGCTTGATTATCAAAGCAATAGGTACCCGTGTTAATCTCATCTACTAATAGCTCTTCAGGACTCGCATCCTTTTGCTCTACAATGCGTTCTACTTCATTTTGCGCATTTCGAATCACACGTCCATATCCAGTTGGATTTGGTGCTTTAGCTGTTAATATCGTTGCTTTTGACCCCGCTTTTTCATGGTGATCAAATAGTTTTTGGAAGGTTTCTTTCGTAATTAATGGTGTATCACCACAAACAACAATCGTCGTGCCTTCTTTATCTTTTAAAAGTGATTCAGCTTGCATCACGGCATGACCTGTTCCTAATTGCTCAGCCTGTAACACAAATTTACTTTCTTCTCCAAGATGCTCTTTCACTTGATCAGAGCCGAATCCAACAATGGTCACAATTTCTTCTAGACCAATTGCCTTCACCTGTTCTAGGACATGCTCAACCATTGGTTTTCCTAATACTGGATGAAGAACTTTGTAAAGCTTCGATTTCATTCTGGTGCCTTGCCCTGCTGCAAGTATAATTGCATACCGTTTTGACACGAGGGGACCCTCCTACTAGAATATGTTAGATAGTAAGTACACAAACCTACTATATTATCAATTTATCCATTATGACTATATCCTAAAAAACGGTTGATTTCAACCGATAGAGAGCCCTGTAAAATAGAAAATAGGGTGTTTTATCAGGGGAACAAAAAAAGAAGGCTAATCTTTTTGGAGATTAGACCTCTAGTTGTAAAGGGTTTCATTTTAGGATGCCCCAGCTTCCTCATATTCCACTTCTTCACCTGCACGGCGATATTCCTCTAATACAGCGTCTTGAATTTTAGATCGGGTATTAGAATTAATCGGATGTGCAATATCTCTGAATTCACCATCAGGAGTTCGTTTTGAAGGCATTGCTACAAATAATCCATTATTTCCGTCAATAACGCGGATATCATGAACGACAAATTCCTGATCTAACGTAATAGAAGCTATTGCGCGCATTCTACCTTCCGTGTTGACACGGCGTAATCTTACGTCAGTTACTTCCATGCTGATTCACCACCTTTTCGTATGTAAGTTATTTATGTTAATTCTACAAATATTCTAGAATTCCTGCTTAAAATTGAAAAAAGTTTAATTATTTACACAAAAAGGTAAAAAAATAAACCTTTTCCCGGGAAAAGGTTGTGATTTCGTCTATGATCGTTCTACAAAGTTGCCTCGTTGGACTGCGATCGTTTTTTCTTTTAGGTCAACATTAGAGATTTTAACTAAAGACATGTAATTTTCCACTAAACGTTCTTCTTCGTCGTCATCCGCTTCTGCTAAAACACCTATTGCTTTGACATTGGCACTGAATTCTTCTAGCAAGCTCACCATACCGTTAATGGTTCCACCAGCCTTCATAAAGTCGTCGATAATACAGACGTTAGCGCCTTCTTCCAAACTTCGCTTCGGTAACACCATGGTTTGGATTTTTTTGGAGGAGCCAGAAACATAATTGATACTAACAGATGATCCTTCTGTTACTTTTGGATCCCTTCTTACAATGACAACCGGTACATTTAGGAACGATGCTACTGCATAAGCAAGCGGAATCCCCTTTGTTGCAACCGTTACAACGACATCTATGTCAAGCTTAGCAAAACGAGATGCAAATATTCGTCCAATTTCACGAATTGTATTCGGCTCTCCTAAGATGTCACTCATATATAAATAGCCACCAGGAAGTATTCGAACGGGATCCTTTAAGCGCTCACATAGCTGGTCAACAAATGCTACCCCTTTTTCCACCGTGGACTCGGGAATAAACATAACTCCACCAGCAGATCCTGCCGTTCTCTTTAGATAGCCTATTCCATCTGCTCGAAACATTTGATCGATAATATCTAAGTCCTCACTAATCGATGCCTTCGACGCATTATACATCTCAGAAAATGATGGTAAATTCTTGTGAATTCTTGGATTTTCCAGAAAATGCTGTGTTAAGGCGACTAATCTTGCACTTCTCCTCATACTTTTCACCCCAAAAACCGAATTATTTCCTCTAAACATACCATCAACATACGACTTTAGCAAGTTTTATCATTTCCCGACAGAAGACTCCCTCTTCCATCAGGTGAAGGGCGTAGCCCAATGATAAGGGGGAGATGAATGTCGGTGGGCGATATATTTTTGCTGGCATTTATATCTCTATCGTGATGGTTGTGGCAAACAGGACAAGTCCAATCTTCAAACAACCCGCAAGGGTGTTAAGTGGTGAGTAGTTCAACCGATTAATCGAACTAGATAGACATCTTGGCAAAACCCACGCATACTATTGTAAATTCGTTGTGCTTTGCTTTGTTGCTCCACAAGACCATATACGGTTGGACCGCTTCCACTCATGAGTACGCCAGCTGCACCAGCCTGTACCATTTTCTCTTTAATTCGTTGTACTTCAGGATGAAGGGAAACCGTAATCGATTCTAAGGAATTTCCGATATTCGCACATAGCTTGGCGAAATCTTTTTCATACAAGGATTCAATAATCGCATTGGTATTCGGGTGAATGAGCTCGTCCACATTCACTTTTTGAAATATCGTTTTCGACGAGACGCCAATATCTGGTTTTGCTAACACAACCCAAAAAGGGGGTGGCGAGGGTAATGTTTCAATAATTTCCCCAAAACCTCTAGCAATACCAGTCGATCCATATACACAAAAAGGAATATCCGAACCAATCGTCCCGCCTAATGCCGCAAGCTCAGCGATCGTTGCATTAACATTCCATAGTTGATTAAGCCCCCGTAAGACAGCAGCAGCATCTGTACTTCCACCACCTAGACCCGCTGACACTGGGATGACCTTTTCAATTTTAATATGGACCCCTTTGGAAATATTATATTTCGTTTTAAATGCCTTAGCTGCTTTATAAGCTAAGTTCCGTTCATCATTCGGTACATACCTACTCCACAAGGAAACTTCTATCCGATCTTCTTGTAAGGTATTTAACTCAATTCGGTCTGCCAAATCAACCGTTGTCATTATCATTTCCACATCATGATAACCATCATTACGCTTCCGTAAAACATCCAGAGATAAGTTGATTTTCGCAGGCGCCTTCTCAAAATGAGTCATCTCCGTCACCTACTTTATTCATGTATGGAAATTGTAACATATATTAAAAGTTGAAGCGACAGGAGAATGGATATTGGGGGGTGTTACACGAGAGCGTGGTGATGTTGCTGTGGGATTCCTGCTGATATTTTGGCCATATCTGCTGATGTTTTCTAATTCCTGCTGATATTTGGCTATATCTGCTGATGTTCTCTAATTCCTGCTGATACTTGGCCATATCTGCTGATGTTTTCTAATTCCTGCTGATATTTGGCTATATCTACTGATGTTTTCTAATTCCTGCTGATACTTGGCTATATCTGCTGATGTCTCGCCATATCTACTGATGTTCCAATTTTCTACTACCACATAACAGGCAACAAACAGGACAATTTATTAACCAAAAGCCACCCAAAGAAAAGAGCAGACCGTTTAGGATCTGCTCTGCATGTTTTGCTCGGCTATTTCAATGGCACGTTTAACCATATTCCCGGCATCCCTTGCCTTAATTCCGCCCCAACCTTCTTTTTGCACCGTGTCGTAAAAGCCTAACTCTTTTGCAATTTCTTCTTTCAGTTGGTCAGACATAATGCCTCCACGTCTCCCCACGAAAGAACAACCCCTTTCCTGTTAAAACTTGTTACGACATCCCTAGTTTCTACATCACTCGGGCGTTCTAACCGAGTAATATCTAGGGATAACAGGAAATTTATCCCGATTTCAGAGCCAAGCTGCCTATGTCACTCATGATAACTTGGGGTTCAGGGTGGTTACGTACTATTGAGGAAGTGACTTTAATCAGGCGTGTTTTCACCAATTGGATACCACCTGGAATGATTTGGACGATATCCCGCCTCCACTAAAGTATCCTAAAACGAATATTGTTGTAGTATTTTTTCTAGCTTTAGTGCTAGTCCGATGTTGCCGTCTACTTTTAATTTTCCCGTCATAAAGGCTGTCATACTAATTAAATTTCCTTGTAAAAATTTACGGAAGGTTTTGCTGTCCATTTTCAAGGTGCAGTCTGCCTTTACGTTTGTTTCATTTGTTATCGTTACCGTTCCATCTGCAAAGGATAATTGATACGTTACAGGGGCGTCTACTAGATGAATGGCATATGTACCGGTCGTGGTGGCGTATGGTGCTTTGTTTTCTGTTAATGCTTGTTCAATTTGTATCCAAATTTCATGAATAGATTTTGTTACCAATGTATCCATACTACTGTACCTCCTCCGTTATTTAAATAATCGAATAATTTTTCACAAAAACAAGGATCAGTAATCCGAAGATGGTTACTGATCCAATAACATTGCTTTAGTATGTTCATCGTTGAAGTTAAGTTCTACTGTTTCCGTTAGTACGTCTGCATAGCTGTATGAAACACGTTCGAAAGCATTCTCATCTTGGTCAAGTTCCACAATAAATACAGAGGGATATGTTTCTGCCAATACTCCCGATCTTTCAATCGTCTTCCGTCTGCCTCCGTTTGCTTTTAGAGTTAATCGCTTTCCAATCTGACCTTCAAGACCTTGCTTAATTTCGATTAATGTTTTAGCCAATACACTCCACCTCACTGTTATTTAACTATACTACAAGCTTGTTTAAAAGTCAAATAAAATATTATATTATAACAATATATCTTTTTTGCTGTCAACAACTAAATTCCGCCTATTGCTGTTATTATTACAAATTATTAACAAAATATGTATCTTTTTTATCGAAGTATGCATGTCGATAAAAAAGAATACCTAACTGCTCGGGGGTAGCCAGTTGGTATCGTGGTTATTCCTCCGTTGATGTTGACCCCAATGATTCGTCATCTTCTTGGGGCAAATACGGTAGCCCCGTTCGCAGTAAACCCCGTGTTTCGACGCCGCCCATACCTTTTTCTCCAGTCATCGTATTGCGTAATGCATCCCATACACTAACCTTTTCCATAAATGGTGTGTACGCTATTTTAGCAGCAATATAGACGGGATCAAGCGCATGAATGTTAATTCTTTTAGGCGAGCTGGCAAAATTGGCTCCAGCACGAATGAGGGATTCGAAGTGTGATTGGCACGCGCCAGCAAAAATAACAAGCTGATCTAAATTTGGCACTATTTTCCGGGCCTCTCGTACCGTCTCTGCAAAATACTTGGAGTGCCGATAAGCACGCAAATCATCCTTCGTTCCCTTACTTCTGGAAAATGAATCATGACCAGTAATAACAATAATATCGGGTTGTATTTTTTCAACAAGCTCCCGGATTTGAAATGGCATCTCTTTCTCGTTTAAATGAATGCCATGTACTTGTAATCCCATTCGTTGATATAGTTCAATACATTTACGTAAATAGGTTTGATCCCCGTCTAAATGGAGTACACGTGCAGGCAATTGAAAATACTCCGTATATTGATAGCCGCCAGTGGATTGATAATCCCGCTTCTCCTTCATAAGCTGGTAATCTTGGCGGAATAATCGATAGGAAAATTCTTCTTGTTCTTTGCCTTTTTGTCTTCTCTTTTCTAAATCTCTCTCTTCTACTTTTACCAAATCGGCTACAGGTGCATCAGCTTCTAGGCGAATATCTTCTCCATGTAAAATTGCTTTTTCACCCTGAATAGAAGCAATCCGAAATAACAAATCATGATGATACGATTTTCGCGTGACTAATTCACCTGCTGTTCTACGCTCCATATATCCACCTCACAGCCTTTTCGCTATTAAAAAGCATTCTCCCCTATAGACTATGAGTAAAGCGTCATATACGTGCTAATTCAAAGGCTAATGGGCAGAGTTAGATTGGAGCTTGTGTACGTTCGTGACCTAAAAAGCATAAAAGAGGCTGGAGAAAAGTGTATATGACTAGATAAAATCCAAACACGGATTGTTTATCTACTCATTTAACTTATGCTCCAACCTCTAATTCCTTACTTTTCTAACGCAAAAAACGCATTCGCCAACACACTAAACTCCTGCATTGTTAATGATTCACCGCGTCTTATGCCATCGATTCCGATGGACTCTAGCACCTCATTGATTTGTTCCTTACCAATGGTGCCTTTGAAATGACTTGTTAAATTGTTACGTAATGTTTTTCTTCGTTGTGCAAAGCATGCTTGCACAATCGTGAAGAAATATTCCTCATCTGAGACCTGTACTGGTGGTTCTGCTCTCGTTTCGAGCTTTAAGATGCTGGAATCAACATTTGGTTGTGGCATGAATACCGTTTTTGGTACATTCATAACCACTTTTGCTTCGGTATAATATTGCACCGCAATGGTTAACGAACCATAGCTTTTCGTATTTGGCCCTGCTGCCATGCGATCGGCAACCTCTTTTTGAATCATGACGGTAATACTTTCGACCGGAAGGCGTTCCCGCAGAAGCTTCATCAAAATTGGGGTTGTTATGTAATACGGTAAATTAGCAACGATATGGATCGGCTGCCCGTCCTTGAAGTTCGCTTTAATTACCTCTTGCACATCTGCCTTTAAAATATCCTCATGAACAACGTGGATATTATCATAATCTGCTAGTGTATCTTGTAATATCGGTAGTAAGCGCTGATCGATTTCAAAAGCAACTACCTTCTCTGAATGGATGGCAAGCTGTTCTGTCAGTGCCCCAATACCAGGACCGATTTCAATCGAACCGGTTGATTTATCAATCCCTGCATGACCAATAATGTTCTTAAGCACATTCGCATCGATTAAAAAGTTTTGCCCTAAGCTCTTTTTAAATGTGAATTGATATTTTTTTAAAATTTCCTTTGTTTTTGCCGGTGTTGCAATATATTTCTTATCCATGGATGTCCTCCTGCTCAAGCTCCTCGATTGCTGCCTCAAACTGCGCTTTTGATATTTGAAAAACGGTTAAGCGTTTTAATAATTGCTTCCCATTAGTATGTCCGATTTGCAATAATTCCCCAAGTCTTTCTCGCTTCTGGCTCGCACCAGCTCCGCCGATAAGCTGATGACGGATTAAATCCTCTTTTGTGATATCTGTTTGTTGGATGTCTGCCACTTCATAGACATCTGCTAATGCGCGCTGGATGGCTTCCACAGACGCATGTTCAATTCCGAGACTATTGTTCTTCGGATGTTTTGCCCGTGCATTATCCTTTGTTAGGAATGCATGCTTACATCCTGGTACTGCTTGGTCGATAATATGTCTAATTCGCTCTCCAGGATAGTCTGGATCGGTAAAAATAATAACCCCGCGCTTTTCCTTAGCATGCTTGATTTGCTCTAATGTTCGCTGATTTATAGCTGATCCGTTCGTCTCAATTGTATCTGCATCAACTGCTAATTTAATTTTTACCGTATCGTCTTTTCCTTCTACGACTATTACCTCTTTAATTCGCAACGTGTGTTTCACCTTTTTTCCAAAATAAATATGCTCTTACCACTATAACATGGCAAGAGCATGGATTTCACTAATCAATAATCTTAACTTTTACTTTTCGAACGCCCCATTGATAGGCGTCGGCTTTGGTTGGTACATGGACATCAATTCGATTCCCATTAATATGACCACCAGTATCGCCAGCAATTGCTTCTCCATATCCCTGTACCCATACTTTCGTACCAAGTGGGATAACACTAGGATCAACAGCAATTACTTTCATGTTTGGATTAGCATTTAGGTTAATCCCGGTTGTCGTAAACCCAGAACATCCGGAACATTCCGCTGTAAATGCGCTCGCTGTCATCGTAAATTCTTTTCCACCAGCAGGCTCACTGCCAGAAGAAAGTGTTACAAGGTTTTGTTGCTTCGTACCAACAACAACTACACGATTTTCACTTTCTTTAATTACTTCTTCTTCCAGTAATTCACGCTTTACTTCTTTTCCATTTTCATAGGTTACCTCGTATTGCTTTACGACCTCTCCCTCTACACCTGCAGCAAGAACCTTCTCTTGCCCTTTGGTCATCGAGCTATCGGTACGGGTTTCCGTTTTAAAAGCAATTGTGTCGGTAACTTCTTCTGTTTTCTTTTCAATTCGAACAATAGAGATGGCTGTATCTTTTGTTACAGCTTCGTCTTTAGCCGGCTTAACCTGATCAAGCTCAGCAAGTGTAATGTCATTAGCAGCTAATACGTCTGCAACTGAACCACCTGTGGACCAAGCCTTGACTTCTTCTCCGCCATCTTGAATCGTTACTTCGAATGCTTTACTAATCGTTAGCTTCAAGCCATCCTTAATAGTAGCATCTAATGCTTGTGATACTTCATCATGTTCTGAGACAGTAAGTTCATTTTCGTTTAAAAATTCTTCTACGGTACCGGCAACAGTATAATAAACTTCCTCGTTGCCATCTATGGAAACAACTACTTCGTTAGCTGCTAGATATTCTATTCTCATTCCATCTGTAATTGCAGCGGATAAGTCATGTGAAATAACATCATGCTCTCCAATTGTAATTCCTGCTTCTGCAAGCAGTTCTTCTACCGTATCTGCATGTGTGTCAATAGTCCTATCTTTGCCATTTTCCGCTACTACCACTTCGGCTTGCGTTGCCTGAAATAGTATGAAACTAGCAAATGCTAACAGCACTACTATGCCAATACTTGAAATCACCAGCTTCTGTTTCGAGGCCGGCAATAGCTTTGAAAAAATTCGCATGCATCTTGCCTCCTTATTCGAATTGATTATATAAACACTAGTATGCAAAGTAAATGCTTATAGGATTACGGTTATTTTACAAATTTATTACAAAGTAGCGGAAAATAGGGTTTTAACTAGAACCGAAATCTGCAATAAACCCTTGCTATTACTAGGATTTATCGACTTTGTTACAAGCACAAAAAAAGACTAGAATTTCTCTAGTCAATTTGGTCTATTTTATGAATAAATCGTTGCGTTTTTGGTTAAATTTTACTATTTTATGGCTTAATCCGAAATAACGAAAAGGCATTTTCGGTTGTTTTTTCACTTAATTCTTCTAGTGAAACATCTCGTATTTCGGCTATTTTTTCCGCTACTAACTTTACATAAGCAGGTTCATTCCGTTTGCCCCGATTTGGATGTGGTGCTAGAAATGGTGCGTCTGTTTCTACTAGTAGACGATCTAATGGAACAACTGCCGCTACTTCCTTTGGTAGAGGGGCATTCTTAAACGTTACTGGACCACCTAACGAAATATAAAAATTCATATCCAAACAAGTCTGCACATATGCTGCCGAGTCATTATAGCAATGCATAATCCCGCCAACCTGTGCGGCATCTTCCTCTTGCAAAATTGTGATGATATCCTCTGTTGCCTCGCGATTATGAATAATAATCGGCATGTTCACTTTTTTGGCTAATTGAATTTGCTTGCGGAAAACAGCCTTCTGCACATCCTTTGGCGATTTATCCCAATGGTAATCCAAGCCCATTTCCCCAATAGCCACGACTTTCGGATGACTGGCTAATTCCTCAATCCACGCTAAATCCGCATCCGTCATGTCAATCGCATCAACCGGATGCCAGCCAACCGCTGCATAAATCGTCTCATATTGCTCGGCAATATCAATCGCGAGTGGAATCGTCTCCCGGTCAAAACCGACAACGACCATATACGTTACCCCTGCATCAAAGGCGCGCTGAATCACTTCATCACGGTCTTCCATGAATTGTCTTGCATTCACATGAACATGTGTGTCAAATAACATTTCTATCCTTCCTTTTTTCCAAAAGAAAAGGTCAAGCGTCTACATCCGTAGCATGCTGACCTATTCTCCTTTTATTTTACAACAGAACCATTTGGTAACGACGCTTCTACTGTCGCAAGGGACAGCTTTCCGTCTTCATCTTCTCCGGAAAGAATCATACCTTCAGACAATTCGCCGCGTAATTTAACTGGCTTTAGGTTCGTTACACAAATAACCTTTTTACCAACCATCTCTTCTGGCGAATAGAAATTAGCAATCCCAGAGATTACTTGACGCTTTTCCGATCCTAAGTCAAGTTGTAGCTTCAACAGCTTATCTGCTTTTTTCATTTTTTCGGCATGAATAACTTCCGCCACGCGCAAGTCTAGCTTCATAAAATCATCATAAACGATTTCTGCCTTTTGATCGGCTAGTTTTTCTTCCGTCTCTTCCACTACCTGTGGTCCTTGCATCATTGCTTTAATGGCTGCAACCTCTTCCTCCACATCTAGACGCGGGAAGATTGGGGCTCCTTTTTCAACCTTTGTTCCAGCTTTCACTTGGCCAAGCTCATACACACTATCCCACGCTTTTAAGGATTCGTCTTGAACACCTAATTGCTTGAAAATTTCCGCTGGTGCCTTAGTTAAGAACGGCTGTAGCATAACCGCAATGATTCGCAGGGAATCGGCTAGATGGGCCATGACATTGCCAAGTCTTGCTTGGTTGGCTTCGTCTTTTGCTAGTACCCATGGTGCTGTTTCATCGATATACTTATTCGTTCTACTTATTAATTGCCAAATCGATGATAGGGTTACAGAGAATTGCATATCCTCTAGCGATTCTTCCACTTGTGTAATGGTTTCTTTAATTGCCGCTTCTAGTGATTCATCCACTTCTGTTTCAGCTACGTGATAGGCTGGAAGCTCGCCATCGAAATATTTTTCAATCATCGCAACCGTACGATTTAAGAGATTTCCTAGGTCGTTTGCTAAGTCAAAATTGGTACGCTCGACAAATCCCTCTGGTGTAAACACGCCATCAGAACCAAATGGTACTTCGCGTAATAAATAATAACGAAGGGCATCTAGACCATAGCGATCGATTAAGCTAACGGGATCAACAACATTCCCTTTAGACTTAGACATTTTACCGTCCTTCATCAAAATCCAGCCATGGGCAAATACTTTTTTCGGCAGTGGTAAATCAAGTGCCATTAGCATAATCGGCCAGTAAATCGTATGGAAGCGAACGATTTCCTTACTCATCAAATGTACATCAGCTGGCCAGTACTTCTTGAATTTCGTTTCATCATCTGTGCCATAGCCAAGGGCCGTAATATAGTTACTTAATGCATCAATCCACACATAAATAACATGCTTCGGATCACCCGGAACCTTAACACCCCAGTCAAAGGTTGTCCGAGAAACTGCTAAATCCTCTAGTCCTGGCTTAATGAAATTATTTAACATCTCATTTTTACGACTTTCTGGTTGAATAAATGCTGGATGTTCGTCATAATACTGTACAAGACGATCAACATACTTACTCATTTTAAAGAAGTACGATTCTTCTTTTACCATCTCAACTTTGCCACCACAATCAGGACAATGACCATCGACTAATTGACGTTCCGTAAAGAATGATTCATCGGAAGTACAATACCAGCCCTCATACTGATCTAAATAAATGTCACCTTGTTTAACCAACTGGTCAAAGATTTTCGCTACGACTTTTTTATGACGCTCTTCTGTCGTACGGATAAAATCATCATTGGTAATCTCTAATTTTTTCCATAGGTCTTGGATACCGCTAACAATCTCATCTACATATTCCTGTGGTGTAACACCTTTTTCTTCTGCTTTACGTTGAATTTTTTGGCCATGTTCATCCGTGCCTGTTAAATACATCACATCATATCCACGCATCCGCTTATAACGGGAAATCGCATCCCCTGCAACGGTTGAATACGCATGTCCTATATGTAATTTACCACTTGGATAATAGATTGGTGTTGTGATATAAAATGTTTTCTTGTCATTCATGAAATTACCTCCTCGTTCCTATCATGATTCTTCTATTGTAACTATTTTTAAACTAGATTTCCATCCTATAGCAATAGAAAAGTCTACTATAAGTAGAATTATAAGCAAAATGAACCCAAATTACACTGCGAGCGTTTTTCCAATTTACCAGAACTAAAAAATTCACTTTTTCAGGAAAATTTTAAAACTTTTTTTGCAAAAAATTGTTTAGTTAATGATATTATAGGGTAATAAAGTATGTAAATTCATAAAATTTTCCTATAATTTGTGTTATTGAAAGAAAAATCGTTGACACTTTTAGGAAATATTGCTACTATATAGCAAAGAATAGTGTCGAATTTTGACGAAATGGGCCAAGAATGAGGAGGGGAAGTAAATGAAATCTACTGGTATTGTAAGAAAAGTAGATGAGCTAGGTAGGGTTGTTATCCCAATCGAGCTACGCAGAACACTAGATATTAACATTAAGGATCCTTTGGAGATCTACGTAGACAACGACAAAGTCATCCTGAAGAAGTATCAGCCAAACATGGCATGCCAAATTACTGGGGAATCAACAGATGATAACCTGTCATTGGCAAACGGGAAAATTGTTCTTAGCCCAGAAGGAGCTAAACTTCTCATCGAGGAGATTCAATCCCGCTTTAAATAAAAGCTACATAAAACATCATTGCATGATAACTTCTACCAATTAAAAAAGAGCTCTACTTGTCGGAACCACAAGACAATACGTCTTGAAAGGTAACACCATGTAGGAGCTCTTTTTTTATTCAATATGATATGCCTGGTATACTTCTCTTTTCGGAAGCTTACGATCAATTGCCACCTGTTTAATCGCATCTTTACTGGATAGATTTTCATGGGCAATATAGTGCTCCACATGCTCAGGAATCGCTAAGTTATCCCACCAATTAGCCTCATCGGCTAACTGCTCGACTGTTGTACCTTCCACCACAATACAAAATTCACCTCGAGCCTCATTTGCTTCCGCCCACTCCACAAGCTCCTGGGTAGTACCCCGAACATACTCCTCAAAGCGCTTCGTCAGTTCACGCGCAATGGCAATATTTCTATCCCCCAGATGTGTGGCGATATCCTTTAATGTCTCCTTTATTCGGTATGGTGACTCATAGAACAACAGGGTTGCTTTTGCCATACCGAGCCTTTTAAGCTCTGCTTCCTTTTCTTTTTTCTTACGCGGTAAAAAGCCATAAAATAAAAACTCCTGATTCGGCAATCCAGATCCGACTAACGCACATAATGCGGCATTAGCACCAGGTAGTACAACTACCGCTACATCCTGTTCAATTGCTGCACCAACTATTTCATAGCCAGGATCAGAAATTGCCGGCATTCCCGCATCACTCACTAAGGCAATAGACTCGCCACTTACCAGTCGATCCATTAACGGCTGTTCTCTTTCTAATTTATTATGCTCATGATAACTCACCAATGGAGTTGTAATCTCAAAATGATTAAGTAGTTTTTTCGTATTTCTCGTATCCTCTGCTGCAATGATTGAGACCGTTTTTAAAATTGAAAGGGCACGGTACGTAATATCCTCTAAATTACCGATTGGTGTTGGAACTATATATAATGTACCTGTTTCATGCGGCTCAAAGCTCTTTTGTATTTGCATAGTTCATCACCTCTTTCAATTTATCCCGGATTAATAGAACCTTTCCCTTACGTGTTAATTGTTTAATCTCATATTCTCGTTTCATTGCTTCTTCTTTACTCGAAAACCTCTCAAGGAACACGACCTGGAACGGACCTCGTCCTCTCGTATACTTGGCACCTTTTCCCGATTCATGCATTTTTAACCGATGTTCCAAATCATTGGTGTAGCCTGTATACAAGCTATTGTCACGACACCTTAACATATAAACCGTATGCTCCATCTCAGTCATAGATAATCTCCTTTGCTTCCTCCGTATACGTGCCATCTTCCTCATAAATATATAATGGTGGCAAAATATGTACGTCTGCTTTTCCATCACGGATTGCTTCTACTAACAGCATATTTGCTTCACGGCCTTTTTTCGGATAGACAAGTCGAAATCGTTTGGGTTCTAGATTATAAGCCCGGAACGTGGTTAATATATCCACTAATCTGCCCGGACGATGAACCATCGCGACTTTTCCGCCTGGTCTAACATGTAGCTTACATGCCTTAACCGCATCTTCTAATGTACAAGACACTTCATGTCTGGCAATGGTTAAGTACTCCAGCTGATTGTGTTCCGTGCTAGACGGGGTTTTAAAATATGGCGGGTTACAGGTGACAACGTCAAAGCTACTATGGCCAAATGCCCCCTTTAAATCCCGAATATCACCGTGTAGCATCGAAATCTGTTCGGTAAGCTGATTTAATTCAACACTTCGCTTCGCCATGCTCACGATACGCTCCTGAATCTCCACGCCGACAATTTGTGCTTTCGTATGTCTCGATAATAAAAGCGGAATAGCGCCATTCCCACTACATAAATCTAAAATAGAACCCTTTTGGATTGGAATCGAGGCAAAATTTGCTAATAAAACCGCATCTAATGAAAACGAAAACGCCGTAGGGCTTTGAATGATTTGCATACTCTCATCTGCTACTAAATAATCTAGTCTTTCATCATCAAATAGTTGAACCATCTAATAAAATTCCTTTCTTACTTGGAAAATACAATAAAGAAAAGCTGCCTGGATATAACCTTCAACCAGACAGCTACATTATACGCTATTTTGTTTTGCTAAGAAAATCTAGGCAAAACATGCAATCCTCATTTCGTCTCGGACTGCCAAATTCTAAATTACAAATATGGAAGCCTTCTTCATATAACCTTGCTAAATTATCATAGCCTTCACTTGGCATGTCTTTTAGTTCGGTACCTTCGCTCGTTGAATCTTGTTCGGAATCTAGTACATCCAATCGTTTCCGTAAATGGAGGTTTTCCATCGAGAGCCGATGATTTTCTTCTAGTAAATCACTTAGTTTTCCCTTTAAGTCTCCAAGCTGTTCGTAAACTTGTCCAATTTGTTTTTCTATATCTGATACTTGATCAAATAGTTGTCTTTTATTCAATCCGACTCACTCCATTATTCTTGGCCCTGAGCTGTCACAATTCCTTCTTCGATGAGTTCATCCAAGGTATATTCGATAACACGTTCTTTTGCTGGAATTTCAATTTGAATTAAGCGATCAAGAATATTAAGCCCTACGACATGCCCTTCTCCATGAGGAGTTTTTACATGGTCTCCTAGGTCTGGAAGCTCGCGTTTTGCTTCTTCATATTCATCATTTTCATATTTTAAACAGCACATTAATCGCCCACATAATCCAGATATTTTTGCAGGATTAAGGGACAGGCTTTGATCTTTTGCCATTTTAATAGAAACTGGTTCAAAATCTCCTAAAAATGTAGAACAACATAGCATTCTACCACAAGGTCCAATTCCCCCTAGCATTTTCGCTTCATCGCGCACACCAATTTGTCTAAGCTCAATTCTAGTTTTAAACATGGCTGCCAGATCTTTTACAAGTTCACGAAAATCAACTCTACCATCTGCGGTGAAATAGAAAATGATTTTATTTCGGTCAAAGGTATATTCCACATCTACCAGATTCATATCTAATTGATGTTCCTCGATTTTTTCCGAACACGCCGCAAATGCCTTATCTGCGTATGCTTTGTTTTCCACAACCGTCAACTTATCCTTGTCGCTTGCAGCTCGGATGACTTTCTTTAACGGAAGTACAACATCTTCCTCATCCACTTGTTTATTGGCAATAACTACTTTACCAAATTCGACTCCTCGAACCGTTTCTACAATGACATAGTCATCCAATGCAATATGTAGATTGGCTGGATCAAAATAATATATTTTACCCGCTTTTTTAAAGCGGACACCGATTACCTCTATCACATTTCTCACCTCTGTATTTGAAGTGTAACCTGTTCCATCACAAGAGTAGGATGAACATTCTGCTTCAATTTTTGTTTTGCTCCAAGCAAATCATGTAAAACAGTTATAAGCTTCTCCTGTGAAAAATACATCCCTAAACGCTCTAGTCGCTCGTCTGGAGTAAAGATTACCAACGCATCTTCATTGCCTATATGATAATAAAGAATATCTTTAAATGCTACTAATAATAAATCAAGTCCTTGCTCCAGCTGCGCTCTTTCTTTAAAATGCGGCAGCCAGTGATTGTGTATAAATAAGTAGACATCATTTGAATTATCTGTAAATGCTTCTACTAATTGTACCACTAACCTTCGCGCCCCTGCAAACCACTCATCTTGGTTCCAGGCAATTGCTTCATCAAGATTATTCGTAAGCGCACTCCATAATCTAGCACTTGCGTCATTTAATCCTGCATCGTTAAGCTTTTGTTGGAACTGACGCGGGTTCAATGGTTGTAAATCGATAATCTGACATCTTGACCGAATCGTTGGTAAAATCGATTGACTATTCTCCGTCAGCATAATGGCGGTTGTCTTTTTACTAGGTTCTTCTAAAAACTTCAAAATGCGATTGGCAGCATTTGCTGTTAAGGTATCAGCACCTTTTATAATATAAACCTTTTGATCTGATTCAAGACCAGAATAGGTAAATTCTTTTTGGAGATTTTTAATTTGTTCTATCTTGATGGACTGGCCATCTGGCTCTATCCAATGAACATCGGGATGATTCCTGGAATCAATCCGCTTACATTCGTTACAGGTTAAACAAGGATCTACACCTGTTTTATGGGTACAAAACAGGATTTTTGCTATCAGGATGGCGATAGCTTCTTTCCCAGTTCCTCTAGCACCGTGTAATAAATAGGCATGGGAAATGCGGTCCTTTTTTATACTATTGGTGATAATTTTACTTGCCATTGGTTGCATTTCAGCAATATCAGACCACGTATTCATAAAAACCTTCCTTGTCTAGGTTCAAGCGCCATAAGTTACTCTTATTGCCTGTCCACTCAATTATAAAACCAAAAATGAAAAATAATGGTTGGTGCATAGATCCGCTCCGGAAATATACTTCGCTTTCCGCGGGGGGCTGGTGAGCCTCCTCGTGCTAATGCACTGCGGGGTCTCACCTTGGCCCTTCCTCCCGCAGGAGTCTTCGTATATTTCCTACGCTGAATTTGCTCGTTTGATTATTTTGTTATGCATCAACCATAATTTTGATAATGAACTCTTGCCCCGATCATCTGATTTATCACGTATATAAATTAACCAATAAACCTTTAATCTCACCGATTAGTCCGAGTAGGTCTACTGTCTTTTTTTCCTGACTCATTATTTCTTCTGTAAGCTCTAAAAGTTTTTCATCTATTTGTTTAACGAGTGTTAGGTTGCGGCTGCTTCCGGTGAAGCTAAAGCTGTGAGACTTTTGTAAGTCCAAGCCATTGGAAACCGCTTCTTCTAAAAATCGTTTAATTAATCGTTTGAATTTCACTAAGTCCTTAAAGGAACGAAACCGAGCTAATCGGTCGCCTTGTAGTGTAATATCGGTCATTAATCGTTGCAGTTCAGTCTTTTGCATTTTTTGTGATTGGGACTGAACAATGGCTTCAAAGGATTGATTACCAGAATCAGATCTACGAATGCTTCTCTGTGATGTATCGACTTGCTTTAACATTTCCTGGCTTATCTTCATCAGTTCAGCCCCTTTCTCTAGCTAGTTTAAAATTGAAAAAAAGATTCAATCGGTAATACAAAGACAGTGGCTCCGCCTACTTCCACTTTTACTGGCCGTGGAATATACGAATCGGCATTGCCGCCCATCGGTGAAATTGGTGCAACCATTTGTTCACGTTGTGAGCAATTGTCCTTAATAATTCCTAATACGTCATCAACATACTCATCTTCACAACCAATGATTAACGTCGTATTACCTTCTTTTAAAAATCCACCTGTTGTGGCAAGCTTTGTTGATTGGTAATTGTTTTTACCAAGTGCATTAGTTAACCGATTTGAGTCCTTATCTTGAATGACTGCCATTACTAATTTCATACACTAAACCCCCTAACTTATTTTTTGTTGCTTAAATATTGGGTTATTAATGTTAAACTGTCTTCCGCAACCTTTTCCATCGTTTGATCGGCATCAATGACGTGAATTCGTTCTGGAAAACGGTCGATAAGCATCTTGTATGCTTGATACACTTTTTCATGGAAATCAATATTTTCTAAGTCCAATCGATTTCTTTCGCGGTCCTTATTGGCCGCAATTCGTGCCAAGCCTTTTTTGGGTTCTATATCAAAAAATAACGTTAAATCTGGCATGTAATCTTGGATGGCAAATTGGTTAATCGCGAAAACTTCATCAATGCCCAGTCCTCTTGCATAGCCTTGATACGCGAGACTACTATCGATAAACCGATCACAAAGAATAATTTTTCCCTGTTCTAATGCCGGAAGAACCTTTTCAACAAGATGCTGTCTTCTAGCAGCGGCATATAATAATGCCTCTGTTCGTCCGTCCATTGCCGTATGTTCCGTATTTAAAATGATGCTTCGAATTTTTTCTGCAATATCGATACCACCGGGCTCTCGTGTTGTTATCACATCATACCCTAAGTGCTTTAGTTTTTTCTCTAATGAATGAAGAATAGAAGTCTTACCTGCTCCTTCGCCACCTTCAAATGTTATAAAATAACCACTCACGTAATTCTTCTCCTTCGGTTACCGTTCAAAAACTTGAATCCCTTGTTCAATAGCATGATGCTGAAAGGTAGCCCCTTGTTGTATTAAATGCTGGATTAGGCGGATTTGTTCTTCGGTAATCCGCTCACCTTTTAAAATAACAGGTATTCCTGGTGGATATGGAATAATCGCTTCTGCCGCTACTTGGTCCTTCGCATGCTCTATCAAAACAGTCTTTGTTCGTAGCCTATGCATTTGTTGATAGGTTACGGCTAGTTGTTGAATCGTTTCTGTAAATAAATCGCTTGTATCTATTGTAGCATGGTTTGGCTGTTTTTTTAATTGTTCATTTAGGCTTTTTATGGTTTTTTGTAGTTTTTCGGACTTCTCAAAGCCTTTTAGACCATGAATGAACAACACTTGCCTATCTGTTGCCAGCTCCGGATAGATCCCATGTGCTTCAAACGCATCCGCTACCGCGAAACCAGATAGACCATCTTTCATTTGTAACGTGATTTTTAATGGATCGTTACTAGTAACCACTTCCCAATGTTCGCCATGTTGAAACATACGCTTCACTTGGTGGGCACTTGTAAGTATGTTCTCTCTATCATTTTCTGTTCGTGTTGCTAGATAGGCTCTTGCACTATCCAAGGAAGCCATTACTAAATAGGACGGACTACTGGATTGGAGCATTTGCAAATAATGGCCGACGAGCTCCTTTGATAAAAAGTTAGACTTTATATGCAAATAAGACGCCATCGTTAGGGCCGGTGCCATCTTATGAGCCGATTGCACGACGATATCTGCTCCAAGCGCTAGTGCTGACGTTGGAAATGGCTCACCCAATGCAAAATGTACACCATGCGCTTCATCAACTAGAACAGGAATTTGATGATGATGTGCCAATTCAATCATTTCTTTAATAGGATAGGTTTGGCCAAAATAATCAGGATACGTGAGCACCAATGCCTTAGCATCTGGATGCTCTGTAATTGCTTGTTCAACCGTTGAATAGCTTGGTGCCGTATAGCGCTGTACGGATGGATCATATTCTGGACTAATAAAGATCGGATTCGCCCCGCTTAGTTCCAATCCATTCATGACCGACTTATGGCAATTCCGTTGCACAATGATTTTATCCCCTGGTGCACAAGCAGCTAAAATCATTGCCAAATTTCCTACTGTGCTACCGCCAACTAAGAAAAACGTATGCTCCGCACCGAAAAAATCGGCCGCTAATTGCGCTGCTTCCGAAATAACACCCTGTGGTGCATGCAAATCATCAAGCCCCGTTAGCTCGGTTACATCCAGTGGCAATATCGATTCAAAATATGCCTTTATATCATCCGGAAAAACCGCTCCATTCTTATGACCCGGCACATGAAAAGAAAGTGGTTCTTTTTTGGCAAAGCTGATTAATTGCTCCATTAATGGCATCTGCTGCTGATTACGATTCATGACAAAATTCCCTTCCATGACTAATACCTTAATAGTATCATAAGAAAAAAAGAAGGTGTCCAGATAGCACTGGACCGCTCGACTAAAACTAGGGATAGGTGGTGAACGATATTGACGGAGCAAAAGGAAAATGAAATCGTTGAAATTTGGCAGCCTGTAACAAGCCTAAAAGGAAAGCATCTAGATTCTCTTCATTTTGTAGAGGTAATGAGACATAACGATTTTTTCCAGATTACACTTCAGGATTTAGAAGGGAATTTAGTGGATATTATATATGACGATCCACAAAAGGTTTGTTCATTAGAATATGTTGTGTGGAGTTTCCGGTACGGTACAGAATTAGGTGCACTTGGGAAGCATAATCGTAAAATGATAAACACTAATAATCGTAAAGATGAAAATGCAATTTATTTTGCTAAGGTATTGAATTCGAACTACATTAAGGCTTTTGACAACAATCCTATCGCGAACCAAACATTATTCCCAAACGTTGAACACCATCTATATGCAACTGGAGATGAAATTCTCGAAGTAATAACGAATTATGAACCTAGATTTATAGAACGGCCCAAAAAATAAATAATCCTAAGCTAGTGGGGCGACATTACCTGCATATTGCATCGCCTACTTAGCTTAGGATGTTTTTAGTTTCATAAAAATAAGGTTGGTTGATTAATATTTTTTAATTTTTGCAGATAATAGTTATACTTTTCCTCACGAGGTTCTGTATGGATCATATTGTACTCACATTCTGTACAAATAAACATGTTGTATACATGTATACCCCGATGCTTCTTTTCCTCACAAATACCACAATACTCTAATTCTACTATTCTTTCTTCCATTTTCCCCACCTCCGTTAAACTAATAACTAGTTTGTCCAACATTAACGGAAGCTATACTTTGAAACTTTGAAACTTTGAAACTTTGAAACTTATAGGTCATTACGAAAGAATAATCATATGGATAGCTGCAAGGGAAGCAACACCGAATAACCCTAAGAAGCCTGAAATAACAGCCGTAAATAAATTGATGGGGATATGCAATCCAAACGAGCCACCAATTACATTAAAAAAGAACAAAAATAAAATACCGATTCCTAGTTTAACCACACCACTCACCAGAAAACGCATTGGCTTAAATGACGACCCAACAAAAAGTAATAATACAATCACAGCAACCATGATTGAAATAACAATAGTAGAATTCAACCGACATCAACTCCCTTTAACTTGTCCCTTATAAGTAAATATGATGAGGGAGTGGGAAATAGAACTGATTGGTTTTATAAAATACTATCGTTTCCATGTAAATCTTACGGAAAAGCACCCGTACCAATAGCGTTGAACTTACAACTGTTACTTTTAATCCAGAGGAAGAACAAAAATAGATGTGACACAAGGAGTAATCTGATTAATAGGTTGTATTCAGAAATTTACATTGTTATTCTAAAAGTAGAATATTCGGGGGAAGGGAGAAATATATGAATAAACGCTATGGATTGGCAGCATTCGTTATAGTAATGGCTCTTTCAGTTTTTGTAATAATTCACAACGCAAAAGAAGAGAAGCCAAAAGCATATACTGAACCGCACCAGGATACTGAAACGGAAAAAGCTAAAACAAAATCCGATGAAATAATAGAGAACCTATTAGTAGAAAATGACAAAAAGGATTTCGAAATTCAAGTAGAAAACAAGAGGTTATTGGAAAAGTATTCGGAAGTTGTGAATTACATCCAGGAATACGAGCTGCCGAAAACAGGAGTTACAAGAACGAATGACGATTTGAATACAGTAGAGTATGAAAATGGATACCATTTCAGTCTGAACAGCAAAAGAGTAATAAGTAGAACATGGGATAAAGAAGATGGACCCAAAGAACCGACAGAAGGACAACGTTTAGGGGTCGTAATAGGATTAATTGAGGATATTGATTATGAACCTACACTCATCTCAGAAAACGATCTACCTACAATCATAGAAAAAGACTTATTTACGCTATACGATATATTCTTGTACGCCGAAAACTATCCGGTAATTCAAGACTGGGCGAAAGAAAGCTATGCACTCCTGGAAGAAGCGCAAATATTAACGGATTCCGATTTCGAAAAAGCGATGGACCTATTCCTGCAGGCTCACGAAAACATAGCAGATATGTCCAAAGTGATGACCTTAGCTGCCGGCGGAAAATAGGAGACTAATACATCCGATCATCAATTTTTGATTTTCGGAACCATACATTAGTTTCCTTATAAAGAAAAGTTGAATATGTTAGTCATCAATGCAGGAATTAACGTAAAGCTGCATTGATAACTAGTCCCCCAAAATATATCACCGGTATTATCGCTATTATAATTCCTAACCATAACTTCTTAAAGTGGAGCACTAACCCTATTACCCAGATCGCAATTAACCAGAAAAATTGAGGAGTTGGGAATTCTTCTCCACCATATCTTTCCGCTATACCCCCAGATGCGAAAAAAATGGTAAGGGGGATTATGATTATTCCAGTAATAACGAAGTATAATGTTCGAAAAATCGTTAGAAAAATGCTTTTACTCATAGCTAATACCCCCTTGTAAAATTCCCGTTTTTTTATATATTTAACAAAAATTCTAAATAATCAGTGTAAAGTTTTTACATTTAGTATACAATAAATATAAGGGGGTGACTACCCGTGTTATTCTTGGGAATAATACTCAGCATTATAGCCGTGCTGTTTTTATTTGCTTTTATTTACGACTATTTCACGAAAAAGAAAAATGTTCGCTTTAAACCAGATGAAGCGCAGAAATTCGAAACTACTTCTCAGCGGATATATAAGGAAGCACACAATAATCAAGTACGGGAAAACATCAATAACCATAATTCAATTGGCCCTTTTTCATAAGGCTTTGTTACGTTAGTTATTGATATTCGACTAATAGTACTAACGCTCTGGTGGAAAGGTTTGAACAAAGGAGATTTGAAAATGAGAAAACTGATTCTATTTCTGCACGCATCGCTTGACGGTTTTGTAGAAGGGCCAAAAGGTGAAATGGACATTGGCTGGGTTTCCTACGATGCAGATTTGGAGAAACACGCGAAAGAAATTCTGAGTACTGTTGACACTGTCATTTGGGGACGTGGGACTTATCAGATGATGCACAGCTACTGGCCATCTGTGCCATCAAACCCATCAGCATCGCAGCATGAACTGAATCATGCCGAGTGGATCGAAAAGACAACCAAAATCGTTTTTTCCACAACGCTAGAGAAAGTTGAATGGAACAATTCCAAATTGGTGAAAGAAGATGTCGAGGAAGAGCTCAAGAACCTTAAACAGCAGCCTGGCAAGGATATGGTCATCCTCGGCAGTCCTAGGTTGGCACACTACCTTATGCAGCTTGATTTAATAGATGCGTATAAAATTACGGTTTCTCCAGTCCTGATTGGCAGCGGATTGCCGTTATTCCAAGGTCTCAAGGAGAAGATTAATCTTAAACTAATGGAAAACAAGACCTTTGATTCCGGAGCCATAGGTCTCATTTACCAGACGGTAAGATGATGTTAGTCGTAGTCAATACCAACATTAAACTTTAACCTAGTTTTTCATAAAAAAAATTCTACCCCTATGATTGGAGTAGAATTTATTTTTTTATTTACTATACCTTACTGCACTTATCTTGCGGTGCTTTGCTTCGCGCAATAAAAATAAATACTTTGCTTGTGCGATTTTTTCTGTGCTTCTACCATTGATTGATGAGTCAATGCTTTTACTGACGATTGATTTAATTTGCTTCCATTCGTGTTCAATCGAGAAAATGGAATCTAATAACAGCTCGTCAACCTCTCGTTTCCTACGTCTCTTTTTCTTTCTTCCCACAAGTTTTCACCTTACTTCTATAAGTCTCTCCTACCCTCTAATGCTTTTGATAATGTCACTTCATCGGCATATTCCAAATCGCCGCCAACCGGTAAACCATGGGCAATTCTCGTCGTGCGAATGCCAGATGGTTTTACCAATCGTGAAATGTACATTGCGGTTGCTTCTCCCTCAATGTTAGGATTCGTCGCCAAAATGATTTCATTCACTTCTTCATCCTTTAAACGATTTAACAAATCTGGAACATTTATGTCTTCCGGACCAATTCCATCCATTGGTGATATGGCACCATGAAGCACATGATACTTACCGCGGAATTCCTTCATTTTTTCCATCGCTATCACATCTTTTGGATCTTGAACGACACAAATGATGGAATTATCCCGTGATGTATCCGAGCAAATGACACACGGATCCTGATCGGTAATATGTCCGCAAACCGAGCAATGTGTTAGCTCACGCTTGGCATTGACTAAGGAATTCGCAAATTCAAGGACATCGTCATCCTTCATATTTAACACAAAAAAAGCCAGACGGACTGCCGTCTTCGGCCCAATACCTGGCAATTTTGTAAAGCTGTCAATCAGCTTTGAAATCGGTTCTGGATAATACATGAGTCTCCCCCTAGAACATTCCTGGCATGTTTAGCCCTTTCGTAAACTGACCCATGGTATCATTGGTCTTGTCATCGATTTGTTTCAACACATCATTTGTTGCCGCAATAATTAAATCTTGAAGCATTTCGATATCATCTGGATCAACTACTTCTTCTTTAATAACGACATCGGTAATTTCTTTTTTACCATTTGCTTTAACGGTAACCATTCCACCACCAGCAGCCGCTTCAAACGTCATTTCGTATAATTCGTCCTGTGCCTGCATCATTTTCTTTTGCATCTTCTGCATTTGTTTCATCATATTGCCCATATTTCCCATACCTTTCATGGAAAAACGCCTCCTTTAAATTTAAATGTTAGTCATGTATTTCGATTAAATCATCGCCAAATAGCTTTTTCGCTTCCTCCACTACTGGGTCCTCAGCCGCTTGTTGGTCTGGATTCGCTTGTTCTTGACTCTTTACATAATCATTTCTTAGTTCTTGCCAATCATTCGCTGGAATTGGAATGATGGTAAGTTGTTTATTCAGTACGCTTGCAAGTACAGACTCGACCAGCTCGCGGTTATCCAAGAAAAGTGCACAGTGAATTTCATATTTAAAGGCTACTACTAGTGAGGTATCCGATGCTGCCGCTGGTTTTGAATCCTGAATCGTCGCATGTGCCGGAGCACTTGCTGCCTTTAGTTTATTTAAAAACGCAGCCCATTGTGATTGCACTTCTTTTAATGCTGGTTTTTCCGCTTCTTTTAATACGTTCCGAATTCGTTCAAACGGAACCTTATAGCTGTTTTTCGATTGTCGCTGCTGCCGTTTTCGTTCTGGCTGTGGTGTTGCGGCCGTTCCTTGTACAGGAGGAGCCTCTTTTAAAGTAGCTATTTCTTTTTCTAGCTGAGCCAGCTTCGATGTTAATTGCATGACCGCATCAGATGACGCGACATCGGACGATTCTGTTTTTTCCTGGTAGCGATTCGTAATCGTAATGACCGCAATTTCAATAAATACCTTTGGATTATTCGTCCACTTCATTTCTTGCTGGCATTGATTTAATTGCATAATCGCTTGCTGGATCCACGCTTCAGAAACCGCCGTTGCTAACGTTTGAAACGCCTCATCAATGATTGCTCTTTCTAAAATGCCCTCTAAATTAGGAGCGCTTTTATACAATAAGAGATCACGCAAGAAGTAAATAATGTCATACACAAATCTCGCTGGATCCTTACCATTCTGAATAAGTTCATCGACCATATTCAAGGCGGACTGAATGTCTTGCTGATGCATTGCCGATACAATATCAGTTAAGATTTTCTGCGATACTCCGCCTGTTACAGCCAAAACATCGTCTAACTCTACCCGGTCTTCGCTATACGAAATGGATTGGTCTAAAATACTCAGCGCATCTCGCATTCCGCCATCAGCAGCTAGTGCTACAGCATCTAATGCTTCTTTGGCAACGGTAACTTCTTCGGCATCCAAAATCGTTTGCATCCGCTCCACAATCGCTTGGTTGGTAATCGGTTTAAAATCAAACCGCTGACATCTTGAAATAATCGTCAATGGAATTTTATGCGGTTCTGTTGTTGCCAAGATAAATACAACATGCTTCGGTGGCTCTTCCAATGTTTTTAACAACGCATTGAACGCATTAACCGAAATCATGTGCACCTCATCAATGATGTATACCTTATATGGCACCACACTAGACGCATATTTTACTTTATCACGAATTTCGCGAATATCATCAACACTTGTATTGGATGCAGCATCAATTTCAATAACGTCCGAAATGGAACCATCCTGAATACCACGACATGCGGCACATTCATTACACGGCTCTTTCACTGGGGCATGCTCACAATTGATTGTTTTAGCAAAAATTTTCGCAGCACTTGTCTTTCCCGTTCCACGTGGGCCTGAGAACAAATAAGCATGCGAGAATTTCTCTTGTACAATGGCATTTTGTAATGTTCGGGTGATATGGCTCTGGCCTACAACGTCCTGAAACGTCCGTGGGCGCCATACGCGATACAATGCTTGATAGCTCATAATTAATTCCCCTCTATGATTTCTACCTAATTATACCGATTTTAAGGTTGAATGTGAACCAGGATAGCATAATTTGAAAAAGAATTTGGAAATGAAGATTTATTGTAAGGAAAATAGATAAGTGTTGCCACTTTGGGGTTCAAAAATTCGATAAATAAGGTGAGGTACGACAAAGCCTCCTGTATAAACAAGAGGCTGTTAGTCCATATGTATGCCGTGCACCCACCGTCGATGAAATGACCACATGCGTTACTTAAGTTCATGGCTCAGTCTAGGTGACCCTGCGGCACACAGAAATGACTACTTACTGCTGCTTCCTTCCGGACCTGACAGGGTTCGTAGGTTTCTGTTGCGCAGGACCTAAACGTCAACACCAATTCCTTAAGGCAGACCACACGGTCACCCACCTCGTGATGGGAATTCGGCCTCGCTATAGCGGATTGCGAGTACAGGGCACCGCTACCTCCCCGCTTAGCACGGTAATATCCATTATAACATGTTGCGTTGAAATTGCAATGACGATCACGGTGAGATAATTTGGTAATCTTATGATTTGCGCTGCTTTCGTAATGCTTTAAAAAACGATGTTAACAAGTCACTACATTCCGTTTCTAATACACCCGCTGTCACGTCTACTTGATGATTAAACCGTTTTTCATCAAGTAAATTCATTAAGGTGCCAGCACATCCAGCTTTCGGATCAAACGCACCAAATACGACCCGTTTAATTCGGGACTGCACAATCGCTCCTGCACACATTGGGCAAGGCTCCAGTGTGACATATAATGTACAGTCTTCTAAGCGCCAGCTACCGATTGTTTGATTAGCTTCTTGAATCGCAACCAGTTCCGCGTGGGATAATGTTTGTTGGGTTAACTCCCGAACATTATACCCAGTGCCAACCACTTTGTCCTGGTACACGATAATAGCGCCAATTGGTACTTCATTTTGTTCCTCTGCTTTTTTCGCTTGCTCGATGGCAAGCTGCATATAGAATTCATCATTCATTCTAGTGTCAGCTCTCTTCTTACAACTGAATAATCTATTTTCAGATTATCAATACTAATGATTCACACGCTTTCTTGGGAGGTTGTTCACTCGTGACGTTTTCATTAGCTAAAACAGCTGTTTTATTTATTGATATTATCAATGATTTTAAGTTTCATGGCGGTGATAAATTACTTGCGCATACAAAAGAGATTTTGCCAAACTTACTAAAGCTTCGGCAATTTGCAGAGAAGCATCACGTGCCAATCATCTTTGTAAATGATCACTATGGTCTCTGGCAGTCTGAACCAGAGCTTATTATTGATTATTGCTCCAATGAAGCAAGTGAGCCAATTATTGAAGCCTTAAAACCCAAAGAAAATGATTTCTTTCTCATTAAACCACAGCATTCCGCTTTTTTCCAAACACCACTCCACTCACTTTTAACCGACTTAGGAAAAACGCATATAATACTCGCGGGCATTGCTGGAGATATTTGTATTCTTTTTACGGCAAAGGATGCCTACATGTATCACTTTACGATGCATATTCCGAAAAATTGTATGGCATCAGAGGAGAAGGAAGGAAATGATTATGCACTTTACCTCATGCACTCTGTTATGAAAGCAGCGATTGATCCAATCTAATAGACATAACCAGCTAACTCCCTACATACAGTTTTATATAGATACATCACGTGTGTTCATTTTTTTATGAGCACAAGACATCGAGGAGGGAGTTTATGCAAATTCATGTAGTTTCAGGTGGAGATTCGCTATATTCGATTGCCAGTACCTATGGCACTACGATAGAGGCATTAATTAATGCAAATGAATTGGATGCACCAGCCAATTTGGTTATTGGGCAATCGTTAGTTATCCCGATTGTTGGGCAATTTTATTTCGTACAGCCGGGTGACAGCCTCTATAGCATCGCCCAGCGTTTTGGCATGTCGTATCAAGAACTGGCACGTATTAATAACATCCCCGTAAACGCTGCGCTCAATGTCGGGCTACGCCTTTATATACCGGAGCTTCCCAAGCCAGATATTACCGCCAATGCCTATGTGGAACCAACGGGTGGAACTGTATCACAGGCATTAGAAAATTCCGCAAGAAGAAATGCACCATATTTATCCTACCTAGCACCTTTTAACTATCGGGTTAATCGGGATGGTAGCTTAACTGCACCACCATTAAATGATTTCAAGGCCATTGCCGATGCCAATAATGCATCACTGATGATGGTAGTGACGAATTTAGAAGAGGGCGCATTTAGTGCCGATCTGGGGCATATTATTGTTACGGTGCAAGCCGTCCAAAACACCTTGCTTGATAATATCGTCAATACGGCCCATCAAGTAGGATTTACCGATGTGCATTTTGATTTTGAATTCTTACCGCCAGAGGACCGGGATGCATATAGCACATTTTTACGGAAAGCAAAGGATCGCTTATCACAGGAAGGATTATTAATGTCAACCGCGCTTGCTCCAAAAACAAGTGCGACACAAGAAGGCGATTGGTACGAGGCACATGATTATGGTGCCCATGGTACCGTTGCCGATTTTGTTGTGCTTATGACGTATGAATGGGGCTATAGTGGTGGACCAGCGATGGCGGTATCCCCTATTGATCAAGTACGCCGAGTAGTGGACTATGCCTTAACCGAAATACCGGCTGATAAAATTTTATTAGGGCAAAATTTATATGGCTATGATTGGACATTGCCATATGTTGCTGGCGGGGAATATGCGCGAGCAGTAAGCCCACAACAAGCAATTGCCTTAGCACGCGAACATAATGTTCCAATTCAATACGATACTACGGCACAAGCTCCATTCTTTACTTATTGGGATGCAGAAGGGAATCAGCATGAGGTATGGTTTGAGGATGCCCGTTCCATCCAAGCAAAGTACGACATGATTAAGGAATTAGGCTTACGTGGGATTAGTTATTGGAAGCTTGGATTATCGTTTCCGCAAAATTGGTTGCTGTTGCGTGATAATTTTAATATTACGAAGTCAAGTTCATAACTAGACAAAGAAATCCTCCAGCATTTAAGCGTAAACAGTTCTGCGAAATACAAAATAACATCATAATTTAGCAAGTGGATTAGCAAATTAATTCACTTGCTCTTTTTGCTATAGCAACGTTTTTACACTTTTTACATTGAAAATTACGATTTTTAAAATGGAAAACACGTGAGGAAGGATTCCTTAAGCAACATCATGCTTGTTTTATAGTTGTTATTGTACTAACGCATCTGTTCGTGCCACTTTATTTCGCTTTATATTTGATTGAGATTTCTTTACTCAAAGAATCTGACATATAATCAAACCTATAATGTATAATTAGATTTGGTTCTTCCCATTCCAATTTATATGCACCTTCCGAAAAAGGCTTATATCCATCGTCTGTTTTAATGTCGGTTAAATAAGTCATATAGAAGCCTAAATTCGATAATTGGTACAGACGACCATAACCTCTTTCGATCACTACAAATTCCTCTTGGTTATCTGGAGAAGAAAACGTTGTGTATTCTGCCTCTGATAATAAATTCGGAAGTGATGGTATTATTATAGAAAACATCCCTACCACAATTATGACCGCTTTTATGACTCTATCTTTAAACAGATAAGTCAAAGACGCTATCGCCGAAATTATTAGCAAATTTGAAATTGTATTATGACTAATTCCAGTTGGTGGGGTTCCTATTTGTACATTTATTCCATTTGTACTTAACAAGATAAAGGTAAAAAGTAATAAAATACTTATAATAAATGTGAAAACAGCTATTTTAAATAATTCTTTTGTATTACTTTTTTCCATTCTTTGTCACCACCTTTGAACAAATACAGTAAATCCTTTTTCCACAACCCTGCTCCGTTAGTTGAATAGGCCTTTTAAACAATCGTGCTCAATTTGGGTATATCCGTCTAAAAAGTTCTATTTTTAGGACAGACAACTAAGAGGTTCAACGACCTCACAAATTTCACTCTCTTCAATAAACTTTGTAACAATAGAAGAGTGCCCCACACCTACAATGAATAAAATACGCTCATCTTCAGAATCAATAAGACGGGTTAAATTAGCAAACATTATTAGATTCCTTTTATACCACCAACTTAACCAGTTCATAGCAACATAATTATTAAAATCACCAATGCGTGCAATATTCAAATGAATTTTATGCAACTTGTTAACTATGGTGGGAGCGTTTATTTCTTTGTAGTAGTCTATTACGCTTTTGCCTTCAGACAATACAGGGAACTCTAGCTCCTCGTATATTTCATCTAAAATTTCTGGTTGATTTTCCTCTGCCCAACTCTCAACTTCCCCATAACCCATATCTGCATCGCCCATCCAATCAGTCGGGTAAATCTGTTCGTGCTCCAGCTTTAAACCCAACCGAAAGCCTACTTGAAATATTTCATTCATCCCTAATTCGTATGTACCCAATTTAAATTGATTGAATTTCTCATTAACAAATTCACTATCTTCTGGTTCCATTTCAACTGCAATCTTTGTTGGTTTAAATTCCGCTAACTTTGATACTAGTTCCTCCATTTCAGCTTGTCTTTTTTCAGAATATAAATCCTCATGCTCAGACATGTGAAATGTTCCAAGTACAAGAACTTTTGCTTTTTTTGGTTTCAATGATTTCCCCCCTCTTTTTAGTGACCGCCCCTTTAGTTTAAGAATTTCTCTTCACAATCTACATTCATCTTACCATAATATTTATCGTATTCAGACTATTTGTTAGGGATCTTTAAACAAATAGTACAATAAAAGGCTCCGCCAAATTCTATGACGAAACCTCTTATATAAGTATCTTTAATTAATCCTTGCTATTGCGATTTTGCACGCTATAACAGAACCGTTTAATTTATGCGTGCTGGAGGATTTATCTTATTCCTCTAATGTCGACGTATCCCCTGTTGGAAGACCAAGCTCCCAAGACTTCAGTAATCGACGCATTATTTTACCGCTTCGGGTCTTTGGAATGGTTTCACGTACTTCGATTTCCCTTGGTGCAGCATGTGCACTTAATCCCGTTTTCACAAATTGACGGATATCCGCTAATAGTTCATCCGTTTCCTCAACACCTGGATTCAAGGTAATAAAGGCTTTGATGATTTCGCCTCGTTCTGGATCTGGTTTTCCGATTACACCAGCTTCTGCAACTGCAGGGTGTTCGATTAGCTTACTTTCCACCTCAAACGGTCCAACACGTTCACCCGATGTATTGATCACATCATCAAGACGACCTTGGAACCAGAAGTAACCATCTTCATCGCGATACGCACTATCGCCAGATACATACCAGCCGTTTACAAAATAACTGTCATACTTACTTGGATTTTTCCAAATTGCACGCATCATCGATGGCCAACCAGCCTTTATTGCCAAATTACCCATTTGATTTGGTGGTATTTCATTTCCTTCATGGTCAACAATCGATGCTTCAATTCCTGGAATTGGTTTACCCATGGAGCCAGGACGAATTTCTTCCGATGGCAGGTTTACAATCAGCTGCGCGCCAGTTTCGGTCATCCACCATGTATCATGGATCCGTAAATCAAATGCTTTCACGCCCCAAGTAATTACCTCAGGATTTAATGGCTCCCCAACACTTAAAATATGGCGGAGCGTGCTTAAATCATGCTGTTTCACCAGCTCTTCTCCAGCACTCACTAGCATTCTAAGCGCCGTTGGTGCCGTATACCAGACGGTAACCTTATTCTTTTCTAGTGTTTGGTACCAATCCTCTGGGCTAAAGCGTCCGCCACGAATAACATTGGTAACCCCATTTAGCCAAGGGGCAAATATTCCGTAGCTTGTTCCGGTAACCCAGCCCGGGTCTGCCGTACACCAATACACGTCATCTTCTTTTAAATCCAATACCCATTTCCCTGTAGCATAATGCTGAATCATCGCATTATGCACATGATAGACACCTTTTGGTTTGCCTGTTGAGCCAGATGTATAATGGATGAGCATGCCGTCCTCTAAATCAACCCATTCGATTGCAAAGGAATCACTTGCCGCTTCCATTTCATGGTTAAAATCAATATATTTATCCGATTCTTCGTCAAAATCGCCTATTAAGATAATTTTTTCTAACTTAGGTAAATCTTCTTGTGGAACACGTCCTAATAATTCTGGTGTTGTGATCAGCATGGTTGCTTCACTATCCTGCAGGCGATCTCGTACTGCCTGTTCCATAAATGCTTCAAATAATGGTCCAGCAATTGCGCCAACCTTTAATATTCCAAAAAAGCTAACATAGAATTCTGGGCTTCTAGGCATGAACAAAAACACACGATCGCCCTTTTGAATGTCATGTTTCTTCAAGACATTGGCGAACTGATTACTTCGCTTACTTAGCTGTTCAAAGGTTAAGGATTCTTCTTTTCCAGGTGCTGAATAGAGTAGTGCAATTTGATCTTTTTTAGCCGGATTTTCCGCATGACGATCAATTGCTTCGTATGCAATATTTACTTTACCTGTTTCATTCCATGTAAAGACTTGATTTAAATCCTCCCATTGGAAGGTTTCCCTTAGTTCTTGATAGTTGCTTAAGTTGTGGTTACCTTCTCTTGCCGGGATTCGTTGCATGTCCATCTAATCACCTCATTTGAAATATTTGAAACCGATTACATTTCATAAATTGTGAAATGTTAAAACTTTTAATTAGTTTATATTCTAGACCATTTTATGATTTTTTTAAAGGGTTTATCACAAATTAATGGAATTTTTGTACTGTTTAACCCTGTTCTGCGTATTGTCCGCTTCGGAAAGATACTCCGCTAAGATACCGCATCATTCTGTTTTAATTAGCAACTATATTGCTTCTCAAAAAAACCGAACTAACTTTATGAGAATAATTCCCATTTTTAGTTCGGATTTTCTATGAATAATAGTTATTTACTTACTATTACATACCTTAATTCGTAATGATCGTTGCGATCTGTTCATAACTCATTTGGTCTGTTACTTGATATGTACCGACGCCAATTATGGATTGATACCCTTGTGTTTCTAAATATTGATTAAACTCCGTCGCGTCATCGACAATTCCGTTTTCATATAGGAGATCGGATACATCGATGGAGGACATTCCACTTTGAATCACGAGCTCGTATTCTTTTATGCTCGCTTCAGTAGATTCTTCTGGTTCTTCAACGGTTTCTTCTTTTTCCTCTACATCATCCATGTTTTCTTCCGGTTGCTTCTCTGCTGAAGACTTAGGCTTGTCCGCTTCTTTTTTAGTAATCTCGTATTCTTGCTTTTCTAAGAAAGCAATTGCTCCGTCTATGGTGTATTCCTTTTCCTTTGTTACGGCTTCTTCCGGATTCGTGTAGTGGACATAGGCTAGTAGTCCAGTAGCTAATATAACACCTAATGATATTCCGCGTAATAAATCTCTCATTCTTCGTATTCCACCATCAATTCTTCTTCTAACACTTTTATTCGCTTATTCAAATTATAATATTCCACAGTTTGTCTGGTACTTAATTCCTCATAGCTTGTCTCTGCATCAAACTTTCGAACTCGAAAAGACACTAGAAATACTAGCACGGCAAAAACAACTAATAAAATAATAGCTACAACCATTTTTTCACCTCAAATTTCCCAAAAATAAAAACACCGAATTAGACGTCTAAAGTCTATCCAGTGATTTTAGTATACAACAATTGGCGGGTTATGTGTTAAGAAAGTCGGTGATTACTATTCTAGCAATAGCCATTAATTCTTTCACGGTAAACTCTACTTATGATAAAATTATGTTATCAGAATTTTCGGTACTAACAGAAGTCAAAAGGATTACATTGGAGGGAAATGAAAATGGATGCAAGGACACTTTTGTCACAACAATGGGCAAGCTGCTTAGATAAAGAAGATTGGTTTCCACCACTTGAATGGGTGCTAGAGAAAATTACGTTTGAACAGGCACTTTGGAAACCAGATGAGGGGGCAATGAATTCCATTTGGGAAATAGTTTGTCATTTACTGTTCTTTGAAAAAAGATATCTGATGCGATTTCTTGGTGAAACAGCGAATGAACCACAGGCAAAAAATAATACGGATACATTTCGATTACCAACAGAGACGATAGAAAATTGGGAGAAAACAAAGCAAGAATACTTTTCTGTTCATCGAAAGCTTGGACAAATTCTAGCAACAGCAGATCAGGAAGATTTGTATAGAGAGGTTCCGGGAGAAGATAATTCATTAGTTCTTGAACTGAAGAGCCTAGCAATGCACGACGCATATCATATTGGGCAAATTGTACTTATAAGCAAACTGCAAGGAGCTTGGCCAGAGGAACGTAGTTTTTAAAGAAGAATATGGTATAAAGCAAATAAATAAGAAGGTTATCTATTAATAGATTAGCCTTCTTTTGTTTATTTACTATCATCTAATAATGTTTTATATTCATCTACATCATCAAAATTTTGAGGGAAACCTCCAGGAGTATCACTGATGTTTACCATTACGAATGGGTTACCATCATTTAGTTTTTCTAGCTTCAAATAAAACAAATTATCCTCTTCTAAGCTGATAGTAAAAGGTTGTTTGTCGCTAGCCAGTACATATTTACCATTTTCAACTTTTTCATAGTTTCCTCTATCAACTTCTCTATTATCAATATATTGGATAAAACTTTCCTCTTCCGGTTGAATAGATAGTTGATTAAAAATATCGTTTTCTATATTCACCTTTTACTTAACAAAACAAAAACCTTGCTGATGCAAGGTTTTTGTTTTGTTGTTCATTTTTTATAAGAAGGACCTAGTTATACAAAGGATAATACTCTGCGAAAGTTAAATTAATCTTTTAATAATTTTATTAAGTTATTATTTTTAATTCCTTTAACTCCCCAAATGATAGAAAGTGATACGATAAGAATAACAAGTAGAGATAAGGAAACAATATTTTCAAATGCTAGTAAATTTACAAAAAGATGACCATACTTACTAGTATTTAAAAATACAAAGTCAGATAAGAAAGCTAATAAATAAGCAATTAAGAAATAAACAGTGAAAATTACGCCATTTTCCAAAGATATTATTTTGATTATATCTTTTTTGGAATATCCTTGACAAAATAAAATAGCGAATTCTTTGGTGCGGTCGTAAATATAGCCTTTATTAAGGAAGATTACAACTAAACCAATAATTACAGCAATTATGATAGAACCTACAACTAAATTCCGAACTAACGAGTGGTATACAAAAGATAAATCTCCATTCTTTAAATCATATTGTGAAATGAATTGATATTTAGGGAAAACATTCTTTAATTCATTATAGACACTACCAAAGTTTTCTTCATTGTCAACCACAATTATCATTTGATCAAAACCTATTCCCATAGCTTGTTTAAAATGTTGGATATCTTTAATAATATTTTCGGAATATTCTTCTGTTGCTTTATTTATTTTATAAGCTTGTACATGAAATTGATAAGCCTCTTCGTTCAATTTATCTTGGATATCATTTTGATGAAAGTAACCCACATAGATTGGATAAGATGGCGATAAATTATATCTATATCCCGTATCATAAATACCGACAATTTTATATTCCTCGGTAATCATGTCATTTTTAGCAGAAGTAACATCTAATTCAATTGTACTATTAATTATATCTTTATAATTTTCTGATTCCGATATCATAAAAGCATATAGATCTGGAATTAATATTTCTTTTGAATCATCCTTAGGAAACTCTCCTGAAATTATATTTATATTATTAACGTTGTAATTATGAATGACTGAAAAAGGAACGCTCTGTGCTGTTAATGTAAAGGTTATGGATTCTCCATTTCGAATCTGGGCAAGATCTTTTCTTAAAAATGCAGGTATCTTTTCATAGTCTAATCTATATTCAAATCGATTTCCTTCATGATCATAAAAAGATTGTATACCTTCCATTGTAAGTTCAATTTTATCGATATGTTGAATGTTTTCGACCTTTTTAATATCTTCATTTGAGAACCCAATTCGTTTCCCATTATGACTTGCTAGAATATTATTCTCTTTTAATTCCTCTGCTGCTTCAGAGGTTAATTTCTGAGTACTAAAGACAATGGATTTATTATCCACTCCTGAAAAAAAGTTAGTAAATGATTCTAATGAAGCCGCTTGAAAAGCAGTAAAACTTAAAATGAACAGCATTAGAATAATTACAATTGGTACTCCTAATAAAGAAATTCGTTTCATTTTACGAAACACACTTAAAAATGTATAGAGAAAAACATGTTTTTTTTGTTTAGTTTTTTCTAATTGATATGATTTTTGTTTTGGTTCACTATATTCATGTTCGTTTTTTGAATAAGTTTGATTAATTTTCCCATTTTCTAACTTAAAAACTATATCTGCATACTCAAGAATTGAATCATCGTGTGTAATGACAAAGAATGATATTCCTTTATTTTTTAATTTACTGATATAACTCATGATTTTTTCGGTTGTCATTCCGTCTAAATTTCCTGTAGGTTCATCAAGTAAGATAATCCTTGGAGAACCTAAGACTGCACGCCCGATTGCTACTCTTTGTTTTTGCCCCCCACTAATATTTTTTACAACTTCATCTTTTAACTCAAGTAAGTCCATACTTTCTAGAACAGAATAAATTTCATCCCCTTTATACTCACCTGATAGATAAAGATTTTCATAAACGGTTAATTGTTCAAATAATTTAAAATCTTGAAAAACCATTTTTATTTCATTGGTCCTTAGATGATCCCAGTCTTGCTTTTTGTATGCTTTGCTATCTTTTTCAAATAATTTATAAGAACCTTGATAGTCATTATCTAAACCGAATAGTATATTAAATAAGGTGGTTTTGCCACTACCACTTTCCCCAGTTAAGACATAAAGACTAGAAGGATTAGTTAATTGTAGGTTAATATCATTTAAAACAATTTTATCACCAAAAGATTTTGTTAAATTTCTTAAATCTAACATAGTATCCTCTTTTCTTAATGGTTGAAGTACGGTGTGAACCATACTTGAGGTGATGCTGAAATACGACCTTGCTTATCCTTTAAAGGTGCAGACCAATGAGTAGTGCTGTATTCTTGATGAGCACCAATTTGTTTAGAACTACTGCTCAAAATTTTACTTCCTGCGCCCCATACTTGAAATTGAAAGTAATATGGAGCTTCCATCGCGCTTGTTGCACCAATTTTTGAGGCCCCATTCACATCATAACCCCAACTAGAACTCCATGTACCTTGAGCAGCTGAAGCAAAAATAGGTGAAAGTAAAATAAGAGTAGCCCCTAAAATACACTGGCACCCGTGTCAAGGACACTTATAAAAAAAGAGGTTATGCAGATAATAGATGATTCCTATATTGAATAGGGGTCATCTTTTTTAGATTCCACTGATAACGGTAATTGTTATAGTAAGTCATGTAATGATTGATTTTCAATTTTAATTCCTTTAATGTTTTGGCTGATTTATAATCTACTTCATCCTTTAGGTGACCAAAAAATGATTCTTGAGGAGCGTTGTCCCAACAGTTACCCCTTCGTGACATAGACTGGCCTAAGCCATACTTCTTTAAAAGTTTTTGGTATCGTGGGCTTGTGTAATGGCTTCCCTGATCCGAGTGAATGAAGGCATCTGAATCAAGAGGGACCTTCTTATTGTTCATCAATTTATGGACCGTCTGGATTGCGATATCCAAAGTGATTCGGTCAGACACATGGTAAGCCAGGAGTTCATTGGTAGAACCATCTTTTATGGTTGACAAATAAGCCATACAATTACCGTTATATGGCAAGTAGGTGATATCCGTCAATAATACTTTTCCTGGGACTCCTTGCTTAAATTCCCTGTTTAATTTGTTTGGTACAACCTGGTGCTCCTTTGTCGCCTTTGCGATTTGTTTATAAGGATTCGCTTTCCTGTGAGGGCAGACAATTCCGTATTTCTTCATGATTCTCTGTATCTTTTTACGACTAAGAATAAGATCATACTCATTCTCTAGGATCATTTTAATGGAACGTGAACCTTTCTTATAACCTCTGCGGTTAAAAGCTTCTAGGATGATTTCCTTCACTTCTAAATCTAGCTGCTCTCTAGCCTCCCGAACGACAGATGCCTTCAAGCAACTATAATATCCAGAACGTGAAACACCTAAAAGATCACAAAAGTATCTAGTCATCCTTTTAAAACCATTTTGTTCAATTGTCTCTTGAATCAATTGATATGCTTTACTTGGGCTTAGATTTTCTCTTGTGTTTAGCAGCCTCCTTTCTATCACTTCTAGCTTTTTTAACAGCTCCACCTGTCCTTCCAAAAGCTTGATTCGTGCATTTTGCCTCTCGATCACTTCAGAAGGTGTAAGCTCCCGTTTCAGGGTTCTGCCAGATTCTGTTTTCCTTGTATCAGTAAGCCCTATTAACCCTTTCGTTTCATAAGCTTTCTTCCACCGGCATGCGGATTGTTCAATGCGTTTTATCCCAATTACTTCTTCATCAAATCCACTCTCCATAAAGATTTGTCGTGGGAGTTTACCAGTTAGATACTCATCCATAAACCTATTCTTGAAAGCATCCGTGTAAGTGATGGATTTCTCACTAACGCGTTGTACATTTGGATTCTTTTGAAGTGCTTTTATCTCTTTATCTGAAAATATTATTTTACTCATGATATCTCCTAGTCCCCGTATTGTGAAATTTAATTATATATAAAAATACCTGTAGATAAAACACTCTTTTTCAAGTGTCCTAACTACAGGTACCATTTTA
>NZ_LDPV02000016.1 GCF_001038425.2 Ornithinibacillus contaminans | reverse complement strand
ACCTATAAGCCACATAAACCGCAACATATAGCTGAAAATGTTTTAAATAGAAAATTCCAAGCCGACTATAACGCGATGGAAGTATTATTAACAGATGTCACTGAATTCAAGTACGGAGTTCATTCGAAAGCATATTTAAGTGCCATCTTGGATTATGGTGAAAATAAAATTGTAGCCTATAAATTATCACGACATAATAACAATGCCTTAGTACGTGATACGGTCACTCAGATTAAAGATACGATTATTCCAATGAAGACATTATTTCATAGTGATCGTGGCTTTCAATACACCTCCCATGGATTTAAAAACTTTGTGGAAGAACACAAAATTATCCAGAGCATGTCACGTGTTGGTAGATGTATTGATAACGGTCCAATGGAGAATTTTTGGGGGATCATCAAGGAAGAGATGTATCGATTAACCACTTATAACACATTTGAAGAATTAGAAAAAGATATTGAGGCTTATATTGAATTTTATAATACAAAGCGCGTGACGTTGAAGATGGGGCTAAGAATTCCAGCATAAGAAAAGCCATGCATGGAATTCATACATGGCACAAAAAATTTGTTTTTTTACCTGTCTACTTGACAGGGGGCAGTTCATGTAAAGTGCTCGCTTTCTTTATACCCTGTGATTCTTATTCTTTTAAATTATTTTTTTGTAGACGGGTGAAATTAGATAGAATATAATTATCTTAGGAAGGTAGGTGATTGTGATGGGAAGGTAACATTAACCACTACTATTTTACAATTTATAGATGTTTCTATTTCCACACGGATTGAATCATCTACAAATGGGTCGGAGTATACAATTTATTGTTAAATCAGGAGGTGAAGTCCTTGTATCAACTGGTACAAGGATATTAATTGGATATAGTTAACTTACTTTGGGTTGCTGCATTGATTCTGCTAACAGCATTCTTTGTAGCAACCGAATTTGCTATTGTAAAGGTCCGTTCTACTCGAATTGACCAAATGATTGAAGAAGGTAAAAGAGAAGCTGAATCGCTAAGGAAAATAGCAGATAATCTGAATGCTTATATTAATGTTTGTCAAATTGGTATTACGATTACAGCATTAGGCTTGGGGTGGATTGGTAAAGGCTCAGTCGAGGCAGCCTTTCATCCAATGTTAGACAAGACAGGGATTCAGGAATCAGCTGGTTTCTTATCGTTTATTATTGCCTTTGTCATTATGTTATGTTTACGTGTTATTTTCGGGGAACTGGTACCTAAAGCAGTAGCAACGCAAAAGGCTGAGACTTTTGCTCTAAAAGTCGCTAAGCCTCTGCTTCTATTCCGGATTATATTAATGCCTTTAACATTCCTATTAAATGGAGCAGCTAAAGCTATCATTCGTTTATTTGGTATGAAACCTATTCAGGCTAGTGAGAGTGCTCATTCTGAAGAAGAACTGCGTTTCATTCTTTCGGAGAGTTACAAAAATGGGGAAATTAACAAATCAGAAATGACGTATGTGAACAATATCTTTGAATTTGATGAGCGAGTCGCTAGAGAGATTATGGTTCCACGTACAGAAATGGTTTGCTTCTTTAAAGAGGATAGTTATGAAACGAATATTAATGTCATCAGTGAAGGGCAATATACGAGATATCCAGTTGCTGATGGGGATAAAGACCATATTATTGGATTAGTAAACATTAAAGAGCTGTTTACTGGTCATATTACTAGTAGGAAGGAATCAATCGAACCACATATACGTCCTATATTGCATGTGTCTGAATCTACACCGATAAAGCAAGTTTTATTGCGAATGCAAAAAGAACGAATTCATATGGCAATTGTTGTTGATGAGTACGGTGGGACTGCTGGTTTAATTACGGTTGAGGATATTCTAGAAGAAATCGTTGGGGAAATCCGAGATGAATTTGATGCTCATGAAACGCCAATGATAGAAGAATTGGATAATGGTGTAGTTTTAGTAGATGGGAAGCTGTTATTGTATGAACTGAATGAATATCTAGGCACGGAACTAGATGAGGAAGAAGTTGATACGATAGCTGGTTGGATCATTAATAATAATGTAGAAGCGAAAAAAGGAACAACCGTTGAGCATGATGGCTATCAGTTTGTGGTTGAAGAAAATGATGGCTATCAAATTAAAAAAGTAAAAATCATTAAAGCGTTTAGTTAAAAACAAGCTCCTAGGGGCTTGTTTTTTTCTGTAATCTGAAACTTTTTAACGGATACCTCCGTATACAATTACTAATTATGTTATAATTGTGATAATTATCTAATTTTTAGTACAATTGGGGGTAATATAGATGGAAAACATTAAATTGGCAAAAGCGGCATTAAATCGAGTAATTTACGGAAAAGAATCAGTAGTAGATTTATTATTTATCGCATTGTTAGCCCAGGGTCACGTTTTATTGGAAAGTGTTCCTGGTACCGGGAAAACAAAGCTTGCGAAAAGTTTTGCAAAAATAATGGACGGCAAGTTTAGTCGTGTTCAGTTTACACCTGATGTATTACCGAGCGATGTGACAGGGATACGCTTCTTTAATCCGAAAACACAAGAGTTTGAACTACGTGTTGGTCCGGTCGTATCTAATGTATTACTAGCGGATGAAATTAACCGTGCAACACCTAAGACGCAGTCAAGCTTGCTAGAGGTTATGGAAGAATATCAATCTACTATTGATGGAGAAACAATTAAAGTAGAATCTCCATTTATTGTTATCGCAACACAAAATCCAGTGGAGAGTAATTACGGAACTTTTCCATTGCCAGAGGCACAGCTTGATCGTTTTCTATTTAAAATTGATTTAGGGTATCCATCTAAAGAAGAAGAGAAGCAAATGTTAACTACGTATCGGTCAAATGATCCATTTGAGGAAATTACAGCAGTTTTAACAGTAGACGAGATACGATCGATACAGAGGGAAATCAAACAAGTAGCCATCTCTGAGGTCGTAAATGAGTATTTATTAGATTTAGTACATGCTTCTCGTGAACATTTCGAGATTGACTTGGGGATAAGTCCGCGTGGAATGCTAGCTTTGATGCGAGCAGCTCAAGCAAGAGCATTTTTACAAGGGCGCAGATATGTTACTCCGGATGACATAAAAACGTTAACACCGTATGTGTTTGAACACCGAATTATTTTGACCATGGAGGGCTCTATTAAAAAGACTGCGGAACAAATTGTTCAGGAAATTCTTCAGCATATACCTGTTCCGGTTGAAGAAGGAGCAGTTAGCCAATGAACTGGAGAAAGGAAGTAGGATCAGAGGATTCTAGTAGCTATGATGCGATTCTACTGGCTTCAATTGTATTCTTCATTATTGGGGCCATCTTTCGAGCAGGGATTGTGTTCATCGGGGTAGGAATCTTTGCTGCTTATTTAGTTGCTTATCGAATTTATGATCGTAGTATACGAAAACGTATCGTGATGAGAAATCCAACTACAACGATTAAGTTATTTCCCGAAGAAAAAGCAACAATGACATTGGAAATAGAAAATCAGTCCATATTTCCAATAATCAACGGCTCCTTCAGTTTTCAAATTGGTTCGGCAATTAGGGCCTATACGTTCACGAAAGATAAGGAGTACTGGAAGGAACTACAACACTCACTGACACTTATTCAAAAGAAAAATACTATCGTAGAGGTTCCTGTAGTGGCTGAGCATCGTGGAGTTGCACGAGTGAAAAATATTACGTATACATATCCACATTTACTTAATTTCAGCTCGGTACGATTACGGTATCATGATTTTTATCGGACGGAACTTATTGTGTATCCTAAACTACTTCCAGTACAAGGTATTGATGTTGTCTACCATATGATGCAGGGTGAGAGCAGATTGAATTTTTCACCGTTTGAGGATATTCAAAGTCCACTTGGAACAAGAGATTACAGTTATAGTGATCCTTTCCATAAAATTAATTGGAAGGCATCTGTCAAAACACAAAAGTTACAAACTAATATTTATGAGAAGGTAGTTGATCGTTCCTTTGTGTTTATCATTAACCTTGGAATGCAAAATGATAAAAGTCTAGTAAGCTTCAATAAGAATTTAGAAAACCTACTATCCTATGCAGCGTATCTAAGTGAGTATGCAACAAAGATGGGCATACCATTTGAACTGTATATAAATGCAAGAAAACATGGGAAGGTTTCCTACATGCAATTACATGAGGGAGAGGGAAGAACCCACTACATGCACGCGCTAGAAATGTTGGCTCGTGTACACAAGCAAGCGCCAATGCTCCCATTTAAAAACATGCTATTTCAGATTGGAAAGCAATTTATAAAGCCAAAAACAGTAATTATGATTGGTGATATATCATCTGAAGCGATGGGAATTATGCGGTCATGGAACCAGGTGCAAAGTAGTATCTATCAAGTTGTCGAGGCTCAAGACGAAGGGGCATTTATTAAGCCAATGGTGCTAAATGCTTCTAAGAAAGATGTTAATTAGATATACGAATTGCTTAATTATTGATTTGCTGTAGAATGGAGAATCATATTGTGATAGACTATAGTGCCTTAATGGTTGTAATATCAGAATTCCATTAAGACTATTGATAAAGGATGATTATATGGTCGTAAAACATCAACATATAACTAATACCTACCACTTTATTAGTGAAGGAATCATCATATATTTAGCTGTCATTCCGTTTTTGTTTTATTATTTCGAGACGGTACCAGGATGGATTTACATAGCTTTGATTTTAGGAATTGGCCTTGCTTTTTTAGTTTGTACAAAATTTACTACGAGTCATCTACCAGCAATTATCGCAATCCCTATTATTCTTCTATTATTTATCTTAGTAGGATATTCTTATACAGTCAGTGTTGTATTTACTGGATTGCTCATCTGGAGATATATCACGATTCGTACCAAGACATTATTAAATAACGAAGCTACCTATTTAGTGATTACGTTTGCTTTAACGATAATCGGGCTACTTGTTATACGAGATCTTGAGATTATTGTCTTTCTCATTATCCAAATATTTACCATCCTCCTTGGGTTTACGATAAGTAATCTTGTCATGATTAAAAAGGAAGAAAGAAACGCATTTAATCGTACAATATGGTTAACCTGGAGCGGACTTTTTTTACTAATTACTTTCGTCGTGTATTATTTATCAAACACAGCAACTAAGATGATGGGAGCAGTTTGGGATATTTTTGGCCGAGCACTAACGGTCGTGGTTGGAGTTGTCGCTAAAGGGCTAGAGTTTCTACAGTTTGATTTATTGGTGGAGAAGAGTCAGCCTAGCGGAGATGTACCGGAAGAAATTGGTTCATCACAGGAAGAAATGCCGATTAATACATATGAGAGTGGAAACTTTAATCTGTTTTTATTTATTGTTACGCTCGTAATTATTGCGCTGTTTATCCTAATTATTTACCGGAAGCTGAAACATAAGGCGGACGTAGTGGAGCAGTCTGAACAGGAACAGACGAACAAGGTAGAGCAGCTTGACAAAAGGCGTCAATTCTTTAGGAGGATAGTTAACCGACGTAAGGATAAACTTGATCACCCAGTTCGAAAATTAATGTATCAACTGGAAAAAAGAGCCGCTAAGCATCAATTAGGACGGAGAAGCTATGAGTCAATTGAAGAATGGTTTACACGAATTGGAGTTGAAGGTGATTCAATCGTGTATCAGAAGGTTCGCTATGGCCAATTGGATGTGACAGTGGAGGAAGTAGAGCAGCTAAAAGCTGTATTAAGGTTGTTAGAGCAAAAATTGGTAAGTGTCAGGAAAGACTTGAACTAATTTACGTATGATGGCATAATGGAATTCTAATAAAAGTTTTCTAGGGTTCCGCATGAAATTCATGGCCAGGTCCGAGAGAAAACGCACGTAAAGTGTACACGGAGGGATAAAAGCCCGGGAGGATATCGTTAATAGGATATCTCCCGGGCTTTTTTTGATTGGTCGGGAGACAATAGGAGGATGATTAGTGTGCGAAAAACAACTAGAGCCTGGAACATGGTTTGGCTAGGGGTGATAGTTGAAGTAGGATGGGTTAGCGGCTTGAAATATGCGGATAGCTTTTTAACGTGGAGTTTGACAATTGTAGCGATATATCTAAGTATGCACGCATTGCTTGTTGCAACGAGAAGTTTACCAGTAGGTACGACTTATGCGGTGTTTACCGGAATGGGAACAGCAGGAACTGTTATTACGGAAGCGGTTGTTTTTGGTGAGCCATTACAGGGAATCAAGATCCTGTTGATTAGTATTTTACTTATTGGTGTCATTGGGTTGAAGATGGTAAGTAATCAGAAAAGTGTAGAAGGAGAGAAGGGTTAATGGCTTGGGTATATATTGTTTTAGCTGGTTTATGTGAGGTATTAGGTGTTACGGGAATTAATAAAGTAAATCAGAAAAAAAGTATTGGAAATTTTCTTTTCTTAATTGGCGGTTTTTCACTTAGTTTCTTATTTTTATCCTTGGCCATGCAAACATTACCAATGGGAACTGCGTATGCTGTTTGGACAGGAATTGGGACAGTCGGTAGTGTTATTGTTGGTATGATTGTCTATCAGGAGTCGACAGATAGATGGCGTATTCTGTTTATTGTAATGGTTTTATCAGCGGCGATTGGCTTAAAAATCATGACGTAATAAAAAGAGCATTATCCCAACTACGACTAACGAGACGAGTACTGAGCTAATTACGTAAATAGCGGCAGCTTTATATTGTTTCGCTATGATTAAGTGAATGGTTTCATTGCCGAATGTAGAAAAAGTTGTATAGGCCCCACATAGGCCAACACCAAAGAATAGCCATATCAGATCAGAGAGTTCTGCCGTAGAATGGTAGTAAAACAAAATGGCTAGTAGTGCAGAGCCAGAAATGTTAGCAATCCATGTACCTAATAATCGTTTATGAAAGAAAATAGTAACAGAGTAGCGGAGGATACTTCCGAAAAATCCTCCTGCTGCGACTGCAAGTAAATTCATATATGTTCCTGCTTTCTAATTGCTAAATGATAACCGAGTAAGCATAACAGGACACCACCGACAACACTAATGAAAACATACAGTATAGCAAGTGTAATACTTTGATGACCAAGGGTTACAGTTTCTACTGCAAAGGTAGAAAACGTTGTAAATGAACCTAGGATTCCAGTAGTTAGTCCTGTAAACACTTCTTTTGATAATTTCTTCTTTATTGAAGCGTAATGTAGTAAAAAACTAAGGATGAAGCAACCAATTAAATTGGCGAGCAATGTTTCCATGGGAAAAGAGGTTGCATTCACTACGCCGATTGATATCCCGTAACGAGAAGAAGCGCCTATCATACCACCAATCCCAATAGTCAGCAATAGCTTTAAGGAATTCAAACGCTTTGACATTGTGGACATAAGCCATAAATCTCGAATTTATGATCCTCGATTTCGTAGTTGGATAAGGACTGTTTCACCTCGTCCATTGGACATACTTCAATTTCTTTTGTTCTGCCACAATCCTTACAAATAAAGTGATGGTGGTGATGACTCGTACAATTCATGCGAAAATGCTTCTCTCCATTTAATTCCGTTGTTTCTAAAATACCGACTTCATTATATAGATGAAGGTTACGATATATCGTGTCAAAGCTAATACCCTCATAGGTTTCTTCTAAATGTTGAATTAAATCCTTCGCAGTACGATAACCGTTTGCTTCTTCAAAATAGGTTAAAATATCCTTGCGTTTTCCAGTAGTTTTATAGCCTTTTTTCTTTAATAATTCAATCGCATCGGTTGTGTTCATGATTAAACCCTCGCTTTACTACCAAAACGGATTCGTTTCACACTTATCGAAATTAGTAGAATAATAATCGATACAGCAACAATCGTTCCGCCTGGTGGAATATTCAAGTAATAACCAGATATTAATCCTATCATAACAGCTAACTCACCAAATGCAATAGAAAGAAACATCATTTGTTTAAACCCTTTTGCGAGTCGCATGCTTGCCGCCACCGGTAAGGTCATTAAGGCAGATACTAAAAGTACCCCAACAATACGAATGGAAGCTGCAATTACTAAAGCTGTTAAAACAATAAAGAGTAAGTGAATTGGTTTAGAATGGATTCCAGAAATTCGTGCATGTTCTTCATCGAAGGACAGGGTAAATAACTCTTTATAAAAAAATAGGATGATAAGGACAACAAAAATAGAAATGCATAAGATGGTAATGAAATCCGTCTTACTCACTGCAGAAACAGAACCAAACAAATAATTGATAACCTCTGTATTAAATCCATCTGCAAGTGCAATGAAAATAACACTTAATCCAACCCCACCTGACAAAATTATCGGGATAGCAATCTCTTGATACGATTTATACACACTACGAAGTTTTTCGATGAAAATCGATCCGATGACAGAGAAGACCATGCCACTGTATAGAGGCGGGAGTAACATAAATGCAAATTTTTTCTCTAAAAATAAACCGAATGCAATTCCTGCTAAAGTAACATGGGAAAGTGCATCGGCTATTAAGGATAACCGTCTAACGACAATAAATGTGCCAAGTAGTGGTGCAATAACTCCTATTAGAATTCCGGTTAAAAACGTATGGCGTAAAAAATCAAATTCGATTAAATCAGTAAACATTTGGTTTCCTCCAACAATCAATGGTTATGAGACATAAGACTAACCGAATGTCCATATACCGTTGATAAATCCTTCTCTGATAGCGTTACGTACTCTTTAGGCTCTCCATGGAAATGCAATGTTCTATTTAAACAAGCAATATCTGTCGCATATTCGGTCATTGTACCAGTATCATGTGTAACAAGTAGTAAGGTAATGCCATGATTTTTATTTAAGTCATGAAGTAGTTCGTAAAACCGTTGAACATTTTCTGTATCAACACCAACGGTAGGTTCGTCTAATATCAGCAATTCTGGATCGTTTACAAGTGAACGGGCAATGAAGACCCGTTGCTGTTGTCCTCCTGAAAGGTTACCGATATTCTCATATGCATACTCACGCATACCAACTAGATCTATCGCGTGTAATATTTTGGCTTTATGCTTTTGATTGAAAAACCGTAAATAGCCTATCTTTGCTGTTAAGCCCATCGATACAACCTCATACACCGTTGCGGGGAACTCCTTGTTAAAGGAATTTGATTTTTGTGATACAAAACCTATTTTATGCCAATCTTTATAGGTGCCTATTGGTGTATTAAATAACGTAATGGAACCTGACGTAGGTCTCAATTCACCAAGTAATAGCTTAATGAGCGTTGTTTTTCCACCGCCATTTGGTCCGATTAGCCCCATAAAAGAACCTTTGGGAATGTCAAGTGTTATATGATCAAGCACATTTTTATATTCGTAGGTAAAGCTAACGTCTTGTATAGAGATGATGGATTCACGCATGAATAAGCATCCTTTCCTCTAGTTAATGGCTGTTTTGAGAACTTGTAAATTCTCACGCATTAATGATAGGTAGTCTTTGTTTTCGTTTATATCAGTTTCTGTTAGAACAGAAAGATTATGAATAAGTAATGCCTCCGCTCCAATTTGCTCTTGAATAATTTCGGAGACATGGCTGGAACCGTTTTGTTCAAAAATAATGTATTGTAGATGATGTTCTTTTGCTAACTCAATAATTTCTGTTAATTCTTTTTGTGAAGGTTCGCTACTTGACGTCATGCCATTAATAGCGATTTGCTCAATTCCGTAACGCTCCTCCCAATAGCCAAACGCAGCATGTGCGACAAGAATATGTTTATTGGTTTTTGCTTCTAATGTATCCATGAACTCCTGGTCTAGCGAAAGCAGATCTTCTTTTAAGTTCTGAAAATTTTCCTGATATAGATCGGATTTTTCTGGGTTTAATTCGGAGAGTTTTGTTTCCACAATTTGAGCCATTTCCAGCATGCGAAGTGGATCTATCCAGAAATGAGGATCATAATCACCGTGTTGATGACCATTATGTTCTGCACTTGACTCTTCGTGATCATGTTCTTCATGAGTGCTAGTAAACAATTCTTCATGTTCATGAAGCTCAATCAGTTCAACTTCCTGTGAAGCTAATGCATCTGCCATGCTATCGGTAAAACCTTCCATCCCATTCCCAATATAGATAAAAGCATCACCTCACCTTTAGCAATGTTTGCCATTTCTTTTGAAGTGGGCTCGTATGTGTGTGCGTCGACACCAGGAGGGAAAACAGAAGCGGTATTTACCGTATCACCACCAACTCGTTCGACCGCATATTGAATTGGATACACGGATGTATAAATCGTTAAAACGGCATTTGGATTACCAGTTGATTTTTCAATGGCACATCCAGAAATAAATAGGGTAATAACTAATAAGGCTATATAAAATAAGGTATAATTTTTCATGGTAATTCCTCTCGAGTATAATCTACTGTACTTATATTATCGTAATCGTTACGATTTGTAAATAAGAATGATTACGATTTTTATAGATGGATAGACTTGGTTTTCGTAATTTGCCACTATATAGACAATCTATTCGAGAACTAGGTGATGTAGATACACAATTACCCCAAACAGTTGGGACTGATGCCTGATTTCTTAACGGTATTTATGATGCAAATAAGGAATAATTTTTTTCTTCCGTATTTTTATTGCGAAATATCAGAATTTATTTTATAGTTAAGGTAGATGGATGGGAGACTGTCCTTAATTTTTTACGATAAAATGAATGAGTATTCATTCAAAAAATGATTGGGGGATAAATCATGAAGCGAACAATCAAGCGCGCTGCGGTTTTGGGCTCAGGAGTCATGGGTTCTGGAATTGCCGCACACTTGGCTAACATCGGTATTCCTACCTTAATGCTTGATATCGTACCGAGAGAATTAACCGACCAAGAAGCAAAGCAAGGATTGACATTAGCAGATAAGGCGGTTCGAAACCGAATTGCAACACAAGGGAAGCAAGCGTTACTAAAACAAAAACCATCACCAATAACATCAAGGGCAAGTCTTGACTTAATTGCAGTCGGTAATCTGGAAGATGATATGGAAAAGTTACGCGAGGTTGATTGGATTATTGAAGTTGTTGTGGAGCGACTAGATATTAAAAAGCTTGTATTGGAAAAAGTAGACCAATTCCGGAAAACGGGAGCTATCGTTAGCTCAAATACTTCTGGTATCTCAGTTGAGGCGATGGCTGAAGGGCGGTCAGATGATTTCCAGAAGCATTTCTTAGGGACGCATTTCTTTAATCCGCCACGCTACTTAAAATTGCTTGAGGTTATCCCGACCAAACATACGGATCCGGATATATTAGCCTTCATTAAACAATTTGGTGAAGATGAATTAGGAAAGGGTGTTGTGGAGGCGAAGGATACCCCGAACTTTATCGCTAATCGAATAGGAACCTATGGTTTACTAATTACGGTAAGGGAAATGTTAAAAGGTGGCTATAGTATTGGTGAGGTTGACTCTGTCACTGGTCCGTTAATTGGTCGACCAAAGAGTGCGACTTTCCGCACACTGGATGTAGTCGGGTTAGATACGTTTATCCATGTCGCACGTAATGTCTATGATCAGGTAGATGGTGCTAAAAAGGAAGTTTTTGATGTACCAGAGTTTATGGTGAAGATGCAAGAGAATGGCTGGTTAGGTGCGAAAAGTGGTCAAGGATTCTTTTGGAAGAAAAAAGGAAAAGATGGTAGTACGATTCTAGAATTAAATCCTGAAACATTAGAATATGAGGATCGCAAAAAATTAAAGTCACCAGCGGTTGAATTAGCGAAACAGGCAAAAGGCTCTCGTAATAAATTGAAAGCGCTTGTATCAGCTCGTGGTGATCGTGCTGGAGATTTGATTTGGTCCATATTAAAGCCTGCTTTACTTTACTCTGCAGAGCTCGTTGGTGAAATTGCTGATGATATTTTAGCGATTGATCAAGCGATGAAGTGGGGGTTTGGCTGGGAAATTGGTCCGTTTGAAACGTGGGATGCCATCGGATTGAAAGCATCGGTTGAGCGTATGCAACAGGAAGGTGAAACCATTCCAGATTGGGTATTGAAGCTTATTGAAGATGGTAATGAGTCCTTTTATAAAACGGATAATGAGAATGTGTACTACATTACGAATGGTCATTATACAGTCCAAGAATTTAATCCAAAGGAAATTAATCTTAAACGGCTAAAGGATGCAAATGGCGTTATTAAGAAGAATACAGGAGCAAGCTTAATTGATATCGGGGATGATGTGGCGTTACTGGAGTTTCATTCGAAGAGTAATGCAATTGGATTAGATATTATGCAAATGGTTAATTTTGCAATAGAAGAGGTTGGCAAGAACTATAAAGGACTTGTTATTGGTAACCAAGGGAAGAACTTCTGTGTCGGTGCTAACTTAGCATTAATGCTCATGGAAGCGCAGGATGACAACTTCTTTGAGCTCGATATGGTCGTTAAAATGTTCCAGGATATGGGTACCGCCATTAAGTATTCGGAAAAGCCGGTCGTAGTAGCGCCATTTAATATGGCACTTGGTGGAGGTGCGGAGGTATCCTTGCCAGCAGCGGCTATCCAAGCATCAGCTGAAACATATATGGGGCTAGTTGAGTTCGGCGTCGGGTTAATCCCTGGTGGAGGTGGTACGAAAGAGCTTTACCTAAAACAGCTTCGTAACTTACCAAAAGGAATTAATTTTGATTTAACAAAGGTTGCCAATGATGTATTTGAAAAAGTTGCCATGGCCAAAGTATCAACTTCGGCTGCGGAAGCACGTGAAAACGGATATTTAGATGCGTTTGATCGTATCAGTGTAAATCCAGATCATGTTATCTTTGATGCGAAGCAACGTGTACTAGAATTAGCAAATGCTGGTTACCGTGCTCCTAAACGGGAAAAAATTCCTGTGGTAGGAGAAGCCGGATATGCGGCCATGTTACTTGGGGCCAAGACATTACAATTTGGCGGCTATGCATCCGACCACGATGTGAAGATTGCGGAGAAATTAGCATATGTATTATCAGGTGGACGGATTAAGGAAGGGACATTGATTGATGAGCAAGTGATGCTTGATTTAGAACGAGAAGCATTCTTAAGCTTAATTGCTGAACCAAAAACACAAGCTCGCATGCAGCACATGCTCTTAAAAGGTAAACCATTAAGGAATTAATGAGGAGGGGGATAAATTGTGAAGGAAGCAGTTATTGTCGCAGGTGCTAGAACCCCTGTAGGGAAAGCGAATAAAGGATCATTACGAAATACAAGACCTGATGATTTAGCAGCATTAACGATAAAAGAAACATTAAAGCGTGCTGGAAATTATGATGGCAATATTGATGACGTCATCATTGGTTGTGCTATACCAGAAGCAGAGCAAGGGATGAACATGGCTCGTAATATTGCTGGTCTTGCTGGACTCAAACACGATGTGCCAGGAATTACGATTAATCGCTATTGTTCATCTGGTTTACAAAGTATTGCTTATGCGTCAGAGCGAATTATGCTTGGTGCGAGTGACACCATTATTGCCGGTGGTGCGGAATCTATGAGTCTTGTCCCAATGCCTGGTCACGTTATTAAACCAAATCCTACTTTAGTAGAAAATGCACCTGGCTATTTTATGGGAATGGGGCATACGGCAGAAGAGGTTGCAAAACGATTTAATATTTCACGTGAGGATCAGGACGCATTTGCTGTACAAAGCCACGAGCGGGCAGCCAAGGCGATTGCGGATGGAAAATTTAAGGACGAAATTGTCCCAGTTGAAATCACCGAACGCGTTATTGGAAATAACAATAAAGTGGAAGAAAAATCGTTCTTATTTGATACAGATGAAGGGGTAAGACCTGATACTACGTTAGAAGTTTTAGCGAAGCTTCGACCGGCATTCCATGTGCAAGGCAGTGTAACAGCAGGAAACTCTTCTCAAATGAGTGATGGCGCTGCAACGGTGCTTGTTATGGACCGAGAAAAAGCAGAGGCAGAAGGCTTAACGCCTTTCGTTAAATTCCGTTCCTTTGCGGTTGCTGGGGTGGAACCAGAAATCATGGGAGTTGGACCAGTAAAAGCAATACCAAAGGCATTAGAAATTGCGGGGCTAAGTGTTCAAGATATCGGGCTATTTGAATTGAATGAAGCTTTTGCCTCACAATCTGTTCGGGTTATCCAAGCCCTTGATTTAGATTCTACAATTGTCAATGTAAATGGTGGCGCAATTGCTCTTGGACACCCTTTAGGGATGACAGGGACGAAATTAACCTTAAGTCTTGCGTATGAAATGAAGCGTCGTAACGTTCAGTTTGGTGTCGTGACGATGTGTATCGGTGGCGGAATGGGTGCAGCGGGTGTATTTGAATTGCTGTAATCTAGTTATCTAGTATCTATTCATTTAAATTAAGAGAGGGATGAAACGAATGAGTGAAACAAAGGAAAAATTGTTCAAAGGTGGTTCATTTCTAATTGAGGATTTAACAGGAGAAGACATTATTACGCCAGAAGATTTTACCGATGAGCATAAAATGATTGCGAAAACGACAGAGGATTTCGTAGTGGGTGAAGTATTACCATTAACGGAAAAACTGGAGAACCATGAATTTGAACATTCTGTAGAATTGTTGAAAAAAGCAGGTGAACTAGGATTATTAGGTGCGGATGTTCCAGAGGAGTATGGTGGTTTAGCATTAGATAAAATAAGTTCATCCTTAATCACGGAAAAATTTGCTCGTGCAGGCGGTTTTTCCATTACGCACGGAGCACATGTTGGTATTGGTTCACTGCCAATCGTATTCTTCGGAAATGAAGAACAAAAGGAAAAGTATTTGCCAAAGCTTGCAACTGGTGAATTAATTGCTGCCTATGCCTTAACAGAGCCTGGTTCAGGTTCAGATGCATTAGGAGCAAAAACAACTGCTAAATTAAATGAGGCTGGTACCCATTATATTTTAAATGGAGAGAAGCAATGGATAACAAACTCTGCTTTTGCGGATGTATTTGTTGTGTACGCTAAAATAGATGGTGAACATTTCTCTGCGTTTATCGTGGAGCGAGAATTCCCTGGAGTATCAACAGGTCCTGAAGAAAAGAAAATGGGGATTAAGAGTTCTTCCACTCGTACGCTAATCCTAGAGGATGCGGAAGTACCTGTTGAAAATTTACTAGGTGAAAAAGGTCGTGGACACATTATTGCTTTCAACATCTTAAATGTTGGACGTTATAAGCTAGCAATAGGTGGTGTCGGTGGAGCTAAGCGTGGACTTGAGGTAGCGACTCAATACGTGAACCAGCGGAAGCAATTCAACACACCAATTTCTAAATTTACGCTAACACAAGAAAAATTAGCTACATTGTCATCGGAAATCTATGCGAATGAAAGTGCGGTATATCGTACGGTAGGCTTATTCGAACAACGAATGGGGTCTTTAGATGCTGAGCAATTAAAGGATGGTCGTGAAATTGCTCGTGCCATTGCCGAATATCAAATCGAATGCTCGATGAATAAATACATGGCAACAGAATTATTAGATCATGTTGCCGATGAAGCGGTACAAATGCACGGTGGATATGGATTTATGCAGGAGTATGAAGTAGAACGTATTTATAGGGATTCTCGTATTAATCGAATCTTTGAAGGAACGAATGAGATTAACAGATTGCTTGTTCCAGGAACTTTGCTGAAAAAGGCGATGAAAGGTGACTTACCATTATTCCAAAAAGCGATGAGCCTGCAGGAAGAATTAATGATGATGATGCCAGAGGAGCCTGGTACAGAACCACTAGAACAAGAGAAATATTTACTACGTAATGCGAAGAAGATAGTTTTACTTGGTGCTGGCCTAGCTGCTCAAAAGTTCATGCAAAAGATAGAGAATGAACAGGAAATCTTAGTAAATCTAGCAGATATGGTTGCTGAAGTCTATAACATGGAAAGCGTGATCCTTCGTACGGAAAAAGCAATCACGAAATCGGGTATAGAGAAAAATAAGCAGAAGCTATTGTATACCCAAGTTTACGTACAAGAAGCTTTTAACCGAATTGAAGCAGATGCGAAAGAAACACTAATTGCTGTGGAAGATGGTGACACATTACGAATGATGCTTTCTTCATTACGTAAATTAACCCGCCATACACCGACAAACGTAATTGCCAAAAAACGTGAAATCGCAGCAGGCATTATTGAAGCAGAAAAGTATATTGTGTAATAGAACCCGTAGAGGCTGGGACATAAGTAAAATGAGAAGATAAAAGGACGAACAATGCACTGATTCAGCGTAGGGAATATACGTAGACTCCTGCGGGAGGAAGGGCTAAGGTGAGACCCCCGCAGTGAGGGTGCTACTTGAATAACCTTCTTCGTTCCCTTGCGCTGAGGAAGCATACTCCGAAGCGATACTAGCAGACACAGGCGCACTGCTTTT
>NZ_LDPV02000015.1 GCF_001038425.2 Ornithinibacillus contaminans | reverse complement strand
CGACTCACACCTAATGCTTCACATAGTATGGTTATTTTGAACCCCTTTTTTTCGAGCTTTTTGATTGTTTGGTACTCTGCCTCATACCGCGTTTGCGTAACATCAACTCTCTTTCCACTTCTTCTAACTTTTTTAGCGCAGCGTTCTCTGTTTCAAGGTACTCATTTCGTGCTTTTAATGCTGCAATTTCTGTTCGTAACTTTTCTTCATCTGTTTGGATCTTGTCTGGCTTTCCGTGGCCTCGTCCATCTACCAGTCCATCAGGACCATGCGCTTTGTACTTTTGAACCCATGAGTAAATATTATTATAAGAAACCTGATATTTTTCAGCTGTGTCTTTATAAGATAAGTTATTGGCTAAACATGCTTTGACAATCTCAACTTTTTCTTCATGCGTCACTTTTCTACTTTTCATTGTATACACCTCGGGTTTTGGAGAATAAGTTTTTAATTCCTCCCCCTCAGTATACTTGATGATCCAATTTCGAACAGTACTATCATTCGGAATACCATACTTGCGAGCTAACTGTATGAAAGGTGTGCCTTGTTCGATGCGTTCTTTAACGATCAAGTCCTTAAACTCTTTACTATATTTATTATTTCTCCTCTTCGTTTGAATGCCTCTAATCCCCTGTTCTTGGTATCTCAGCACTTTTTTATTAAATACCGATTTACTTAACAGCAGACCCTTCTTTTCACTTAACTCCCGATAGCTCCATCCTTCATCAAGGTACATTTGAATATATCTTTCAAGTTCATCAACAGAATGTTTACTATTAGAACGCATAAAAAACTCCCCCTAAAGTAGTTTTGTTTTTTTGGTGTCTACTTTAGGGGGAGCATATCAAATGAAGGCAGACGCTCATTTTTTTAATCTTCTTTTTCGTTTTCTAGTCTTGCTTGGATCTTTGCTTGTTCTTTTGTTCTCGGCATTAGGCTTACGATGATGTCGCCAGTACTTGGAACAGTTCGCATTTCCTCCGAGTAAAACTTGATTTGCCCGGATGGTCTAATGAGATATAAGAACACCGTTTCATCATCCGCTTCTTCCCTGTATTGCTTATAGCTGTATTGATCGGTTATCGTGGTTTGTCGGAATACATAGCCTTGATTAATCTTATTGATTAAATCCTCAAGGTTAACTTCTTTCTTGAAGAGGATTCTTCCGCCTACCTTTGAAACAATCTCCGTCGTTGTACCATAAATCTTATCGTATGGACTCACCTTAAAGACATTCGTCCGGCCATATTCTGGCATAAACGTCGTACATACGAGGGAATTATAAGACCTACTCTCGGTTGCAGCAATCAAATATTCATATGGAATCGTGTCCAGATGATATTCCGTTTGCTCCGAAAGCATTTCCTCGTGATAGAACGGCACGCCTGCTTCACGCGCCACCTTCAATCGTTCCCAAGAATGATCGACGATAATAATTGGCACATTTACTTTTGCCAGTGATTTAGCTAGTTCCACTGTAAAAACATTACTACCAACAATTAATGTTCCTGGTCTACCTTCCATGGAAAGGTTTAATTTCTTAGCCAGCCACCCAATAGAAAAGCCATGGGCAAGTACCGTAAAGAATACGAGGCCAAAGGTTAATGTCGTTAAGATAGATGCATCTTCATAGCCTGCCTCTAGTAAAATAGAAGCAAAATAGCTCGAAACCGTCAACGCAACAATACCTCTAGGCGCAATCCAGCCAACTAATAACTTCTCATTAATCGTTAACCCTGTTCCAATCGTAGAAAGGAAGATGGACAACGGTCGAACCAAGAACATCATTAACACAACATACCCAATAATATTTGGACTGAAAATCTCAAGAATTGTTTCCACTTGTAGGGATGCGGTTAGCATGATGAAAATTGCTGAGATAAGCAGAATCGAAATATTTTCCTTAAAGTGACGCATATCTGCAACTGATGAGATACCCATATTCGCAAGGGTAATCCCCATCGCCGTCACCGATAATAGTCCCGTCTCATGCATCACTTCATCCGCAATCGTGAAGCAGAGAATAACGACTGTAAAAACTGCAGGCGATTTAAGGAATTCAGGAATATAGCCTGTTTCAAACATCCAGCCAATCCCTTTACCACATAACCATCCAAATATCGCTGCAAATAAGGACGCAGCAAAGAACATTAATAATGTCGATCCGTCTGGGTCATTAGCAGTTAAATAAGCAATAATTTCAAAGGCAAATACAGCTAATAAGGCACCAATTGGGTCAACTATAATTCCTTCCCACTTCAAAATTTTGGCCGGTCTAGGCTTCAATTTTGATTGCCGAAGTAACGGCATAATAACAGTTGGTCCCGTTACGATAAACAACCCACCAATAACGAACGCAACCGCCCAAGAAAGTCCAGCTATATAATGTGCAGTTAGTGAACCCAATATCCATGCAATGAACGCACCAACAGTGGATATTCTGAAGATAGGTTTCCCAAGTCCTCTAAGTTCTTTGAAGCTTAAGTTAAGACTACCCTCAAATAGTATAATCGCTACTGCAACAGAAATAATCGGATGATAAAGGCCACCAAAGTCTTCCTCAGGATTAATAAATCCGAAAATTGGACCAATCAAGAGACCTGTGACAGCCATCACAACAATCGCTGGCATGCGATAACGCCAGGCTACCCATTGAGATCCAATCCCTAGAAAGAAGACAAGCATGATTTCAAATAATAACGAATTTACCATTTCATGCCCCCTAATTTAAAATATAAAGTCATTCTAAATGCCTATGCCCAAAAAGTAAACTATTTTCTCCTTTATCTCTGGTACTCGCTTGATATCGCTTGAAATGTGAGATTATCGCTCGTTTCACATAATTATCGCTCGAAACACAAGTTTATCGCTCGTTTCGCGTAATTATCGCTCGAAACACAAGTTTATCGCTCGTTTCACGTAATTATCGCTCGAAACACAAGTTTATCGCTCGTTTCACGTAATTATCGCTCGAAACACAAGTTTATCGCTCGTTTCGCGTAATTATCGCCCGAAACACAAGTTTATCGCTCGTTTCGCGTAATTATCGCCCGAAACACAAGTTTATCGCTCGTTTCGCGTAATTATCGCCCAAACCACTAAAATATCGCCTGCTTCGCGAAAACATCGTTCGTACTGGATAAAATTAGTATCTTCTTTTACGGAAATTTAATAACGCTATTTTATGAGTGGAGAAAACAAAAATATTCTTCCTACACTTTTCATTTTTCTAACAATAATTAGACTACTTTTTTACTTTTTAATCGTTCGTCGTAGACTGTAAAATATGATAGGATTAAACATTGAGAGGAGGCGTAACATGATTACTGCACAAGAAAAAGCACTTCGGACCTATTTTGGCTATGAAGGATTCCGTCCTGGCCAACAGGAGGTCATTGAAAAAGTTATTACATCCACCAACACGTTAGCGGTTATGCCGACAGGTGGAGGAAAATCGATTTGTTATCAAATTCCCGGCCTGACATTAGACGGAACGGCGATTATCATTTCCCCGTTAATTTCATTAATGAAAGACCAAGTAGACTCCCTCCTCGCATTAGGTATTGCTGCAACATTTATCAATAGCTCCTTAACAAACGCGGAACATGATCAGCGGATGACGGATATTGCCGCTGGGCGATATAAATTTGTATATGTTGCTCCTGAGCGCTTCGAATCAACAGCGTTTGTCTCATTAATAAAATCGTTAACAATTGCTTTAGTAGCCTTTGATGAGGCCCATTGTATTTCCCAATGGGGCCATGATTTTCGTCCAAGCTATCGATCCATTGTTCCAAATCTAAAACGATTGACCAATATCCCGGTGGTGATGGCGTTAACAGCCACCGCAACTGAAGCGGTTATTACCGACATTCAAGAGTTACTTCATATTGATAATGACCATGTGATTAACACTGGCTTTGCCCGTGATAATCTTGCTTTTCATATTGTAAAAGGAAAAGATCGCGCAACCTATATTCGCGCCTTTTTAGAAGAACATCCGGATGAGTCCGGTATTATTTATACAGCGACAAGAAAACAGGCAGACGCACTGTATGAGCAGTTAAGTAAACGAGGGATCCGAGTGGCGAAATATCACGCTGGGATGACAGAATTAGATCGAAAAAGAGCTCAAGCTGCTTTTATTCATGATGAAATGCCCGTGATGATTGCCACTAATGCATTCGGAATGGGAATTGATAAATCCAATGTGCGTTATGTGATTCATTATGCGATGCCAATGAATATTGAATCCTATTACCAGGAAGCTGGACGTGCTGGTCGAGATGGAGAAGCAAGTGATTGTATATTACTATTTTCCCCGCAGGATATTCAACTACAAAAGTTTTTAATTGAACAATCACTTATGGATGAACAAGCGAAGCAGCAGGAATATCGGAAGCTACAAGCGATGGTCAATTACTGCCACACACAAGGCTGTTTGAGTACATTCATTTTAGATTATTTTAATGATACACATTCCCAGCCTCATTGTGGACGCTGTAGTAATTGTGTTGAAAAGCTTGAAAAGGAAGATATAACGGAAGAAGCACAAATGATTTTGTCTTGTGTTAAGCGGATGGGTGAACGCTTTGGCGTTAGTATGACGGCAAAGGTCTTAAAAGGATCAAAGGATAAGAAGGTCCAAGAATTCAACCTACACAAAATCTCGACCTATGGCTTACTGTCTGCTTACACCGAAAAGGATTTAACTGAACGCATCCATTTTCTAGTGGCAGAACAACTTCTAGCCACGGAAGAGGGCAAATTCCCGACATTAAAATTAAATCAGAACTCGGTCGACGTATTAAAGGGCATAAGAACTGTTGAAATGTACACAGCACCGATCCCGACTGGTGAAGAGGACGATTATTACAAAGATCTATTTGAATCCTTACGAGCGTTACGAAAAGAAATTGCCGATGAAAAAAATGTTCCACCTTATGTTTTATTCTCAGATGCCACATTAAAAGAACTAAGTCGTTACTTTCCAGCGACTAGAGAAGATATGTTAGAAATTAAAGGAGTCGGTGAAAAGAAATACGACCAATATGGTGAAGCATTCTTACACGTCATCCAATCTTGGCGCGCGGAAAATCCTGAGGCGAGAACAAGAGTCAAAATATCGGGATCCACCCCTGCACCAAAGCCACGAAATCAACAAGAAGACGGTCCAAGCCATTTAGCCAGCTATAAGCTTTTTCAATCTGGTAAATCGATCAAGGATATTGCCGTTATTCGTGATATGAAGCCAATGACAATTGAAAACCATTTGTTTAAAGCCTTCCAAGATGGCTATCCTATTGCATGGAATATCTTCTTTAATGAGGAAGAAGAAGCTACCATATTAGCAGCAAGAGAAGAAATAACAGATCCAAAACTTAAGCCTTTAAAAGAAGCGTTACCTGATAGCTATGACTATACGAAAATCAGGGCTGTATTGGCTAAGAATGGGGTATTAGAAATGTGAGTGTAACGGGGAAAATCTTGAGTTATTTCTCATCTGTTAGTTCGTCATTTCAGATAGTACTGATGAATTTCTTTCCGTTTCATGTGCTGTTCCTACATGGTTTGGTTAGTAGAGGATTTCCAGAGAAAAGCGTGGCATGGTTTACTTACCCAGGTCTCTGACTTTTCTCTTTATTTTTACATCTGTGATGAGCATTGACGAGGGTCTATTGTTCTGATAACATTATTTCAATTAACTAAAGCGATAAAGTGAACAATTTCGATATAGCTAAGAGATTCCCCTTGGCATCCTCCTAACTAGGGGCATGTCCACCGGTTGGTGTAGTGTTGTTATATTGTAATTTTTAACTTGTCCCGATAACAGGATAAGTTTTTTTATTTATCTTACGGCTTATCACAATCTGTACTATACAGAACATCATATCCTTACACATCCAAATCAGGATTATACATCCCTTTCGATAGACAATACTAGAAATAATGCTCCATTTTATATGGTTATTTTTTCTGCTTCACGAGGAGGTTTACAGCTTGAAGAATATTATTGTAATTCTAGGATCGTTGATCATCGCTTTTTCATTCAATTTCTTTCTTGTTCCCTATCATATATTAAGTAGTGGCATCAGCGGTATCGCCATATTACTTGGGCTCATAACGCCATTTGATACAGGAATTCTGAATTTCGTGTTAAACATTCCGCTTATCATATTAAGCTATTATAAACTTGGAAAAGAAATTACGACGAATACTTTATTATGTGTGATTTCACTTTCAATATTTTTATATGTATTACCAGTCGTTCAAGTCGCTGACAACATCTTACTTTCCACCCTATTTGGTGGTGCTTTATGCGGAATCGGAATTGGACTCATTCTGAAATACTCCGGTTCATCAGGTGGCTTAGACATTGTCGCGATTATTGTTTCACGGGTAAGCAATGTTAGTGTTGGGTTAATTTTGACCGGTATGAATGGGATTATTGTTCTCATTTCTGGCGCGATTTTTGATTGGAATATTGCGTTATATACATTGCTGTCTATCTATATATCCGGAAGAATTATTGATAAAATCCATACGAGTCACATCAAACTAACGATGCAAATTGTCACGACTAAGGGAGAGCCGATTCGTAAGGAGCTCCTGCAATCGATTTATCGCGGTATCACGATTACCGATGGCTATGGCGGCTATACATTAGAGAAGAAACAAGTTCTGATGATGGTCGTTACCCGCTATGAAACGATGCAAATTAAAGAAATTGTCCGTAAGCATGATGCGAAAGCATTTATCAATGTTTATGAAACGGTAGAGGTTGACGGGGCTTTTGCGAAGAATTAAGGAATGGCGTAGACTCAAGCCACCCATCCGTGTAAATTTACAATTTCATTAATCTTTTAAACTTCTTTTTTAATGAAAATGGGTGTATACTGATATACATTACAAAAAAGGGGAGTGATTTTGATGAAAAAATACGTTGCCCTTTTGATGATTGTCGCGATTATAAGTGGTTCTTTCTTACTTTTTCCCGCCCATATTGATCATAGCAGTCCTTTAGTTGTTCAAGAAAATGGAAACAGCGCTTCCTCTACTTCGGAGGATTTGCAGCCTATTGATGGATACGGGAAACATAAGATAACCATGCAAGGTTTCGAGATGTTTGTTTTTGTAGGATTCTACTTCATCTTCTCATTCCGGTTTGTTATCCAATTAGTAAGACGACTTATCGTACTCACACCGATCTTTTACCAATCGAATTACGTTGTTTCACCTCTTTTAAAAACAAATTAGATAATCACATTGTTTTTTAGAGGAGGCTAAAGCGAATTATGTTGGCTCGTATAATTATGATGGGAGTATTTTCGGTAACTGCGGTTGTTTTATTTTCCTATCAGGGAATAGAAATTTCCCATGCTATCGCAAGTATTTTCAATAAAAAAGAATACTAGGTTAAAAGATTCTTACCACATAAAAAACCTGCCACACCCTTAGCGTGTAGCAGGTTTTTCTTATGGTTTATTTTCCTGTAATATCTAATGCCCATGTTCCGTTGCGGAAAACTGGCTCACTTGAACCGTCAGCTTTTACACCATCGATGTCAAGCTTTTCAGATCCGATCATGAAGTCCACGTGTGTTAAGCTATCATTTACGCCCGCTTTATCTAGCTCTGCTTCATTCATCGCAGATCCACCTTTAACATTGGTTGGATATGCTTTTCCAAGTGCGATATGGCAGGAGGCATTTTCATCAAATAATGTATTATAGAAAATTAACCCTGATTGGGAAACAGGAGATTCGTGTGGTACAAGTGCGATTTCTCCTAAACGACTTGCTCCTTCATCTGTTTCTAACAAGTGTTTTAATGTATCTTGTCCCTGTTCTGCTTTAAAATCAACTACTTTACCGTCTTTGAATGTTAGGCTAAAGTTATCGATTAAGCTTCCACCATAGTTCAATGGCTTCGTGCTCGCAACTGTTCCATTGACACCATATTTATGTGGCATCGAGAATACTTCTTCGGTAGGCATATTCGGATTGAAGGTAATGCCTTTTTCAGAAACAGCTGATCCACCCTTCCAAATATGGCCATCTGGAAGCTCTAATTCTAAATCAGTTCCTGGTGCTTTAAAGATAAGCTTTTTGTAGTTTTTCTCATTTAAAATCTCACGCGCAGTTTTCAATGTTTCATTATGGGCATCCCATGCTGCAATTGGATCTTCTTGATCCACGCGTACAATTTTAATAATTGCTTCCCAAAGACTTGCGATCGCATCTTCACGAGATTTGTCTGGGAAAATCTTTTGTGCCCAGTCCCCTGTTGGGATAGAGATAATTGACCACGTTATCTTATCGTTCATCGTATATTTACGGAAATTCGTCATAGCTTGTGCCGCAGCCTTATTTGCTTTTGCTACTTTTTTCGGATCGATATCTTTTAGAAGATCTGGATTGGTTGAACGGATATTTAGAACAGCTGCCCCATCTTCTGCAAACGTATCATGAAGTTTAACCTTCCATTCTGGATAGTCGGCAATAACTTCTTCTGGCGCATATTGGTATTTTAATAATGTTAATTCATCGTCAGCCCAGTTAATATGTACGTCTTTAGCACCTAGCTCATAGGCTTTTTTTGCAACAATCTTGGTGAAATCTGCCCCTTCTAATGAACTGTTTATCATTAATGCTTGCCCTTTTTGCAAATTAACACCTGTACGAAGAGCTAATTCGGCATATTTTTCTTGAATTTGTTGTGATACCATTTCGAAACCTCCAATAAAAATAATATTTCGTATACCGTTATTATTTCACAAAATACCAAAATATCCAACTAACTTTCACTAGTTTTGTGAATTGCTTCTAAATTTTAGCATTTTACACTTCTAAATGGTTATGATATGATTATTTCAGTTACTTTTTGTAAGTAAGTTAAGGTAACCTATTACGATACCACGGTTAGAGAGGTGATCCTAATGAGTGAATTATGTCCACGATTTGAAAAAGCGATGCAGATCATAAGCAAACGCTGGGTTGGTTTGATTTTATTTGAACTATTAACCGGCGAAAAGCGTTTTTCGGAAATGGAATCAAATTTACCAATTAGCGGCAGACTGCTCTCCGACCGACTCAAGATGCTTGAAAAGGAAGGCATAGTAGAGCGAAATATTTATTCCGAATTTCCAGTTCGAATTGAATACTCTTTGTCCAAAAAAGGTGAATCACTTCGACCAGTTATTGATGATATTCAGAGCTGGGCTAATGATTGGATTGAATTGGACGAAGTTAGTGATAAGATTACGGAGAGTTAATATGCGTGCAGGGCGATGAGCCTTGCACGCTATTTTATTTGCTTCCCTTTCATGTATTCTAGCAATATATAAGCCGCTAGCTTACTCGTCATATTGCGGAAGTCGATCGTTGGGTCAATTTCCACAATATCCATCGCTTTTACTTGTTTGTGCTTGGCTGCACAGCTAATTCCTTCTAGTAATGTCACACTATCCATCCCGCCTGGGCCAATTGCTGGGCAACCTGGTGCAAATGCTTGATCCAGCACATCCATATCCACTGAAAGATAGATAAACTCAACCTGTTCTTTTAGTCTATTAATTTCCTTTGTGAGGATAGCCGGCAGGGATTGTTGTCGTACATCTGCCATCGCATAGACGGTAACGCCTTGTTCTATAGCGTACTCATGGTAGGCTTTTGCATTCGAAAAATCACGTATCCCGATTTGAACGAATGCATCGCCAGAAATGATGCCTTCTTCCAGTAATCTACGAAATGGCGTGCCATTTGTTGGTCCACCGTCCGCTAGATTCCGCAAGTCATGATGGGCATCAAACTGAATAATTCCAACAGACTGATATTGCTCCTTAAAAGCTTTAATCGAAGCATAGCTGACGGAATGATCTCCCCCTAGCAAAAACCAGTTCTGTGCTGCCTTTGTTTGATACATATCAACTAGTCCTTCATATAGTCTCGTGTGGTTAGCCAGTAGGTCGGTTGGATGCATTATAATATCACCGAAATCCAAAATTGACTCTGTTAAATCTAGCTGATGCTCACCTGAATAGATTGAATAGCCTTGGAGTGCTTCTCGAATAGCACTTGGCGCAAAAGATGCTCCTGAATGACTAATCGAGGTCTTGGATAATGGTAGCCCTAGTAACCCATAGCTTCCTTGTAATGCCGGTGACCATGGCGTAAGTAATTCCTTCGCTTTTACAGTAAAACGATCCTTGAAAATTGCTTGCCCAGCATGCTTAACATGACGTATCTCCTTCATCGAATCGCCGGCCTTTCATAAAGTACCTTTCCATTTTTTATCACGGTATTTGTATGATTCACACCAAAATGGTAGGGAATATACTTATAATTCGGTGCATCCCAAATCACGATATCAGCCTTTCTTCCAATAGCGATCCGGCCTGCTTGCTCCCCACGTCCAATAGCATGAGCCGCATTAACTGTGACCGCATGCCAAATTTCCTCAGGTGATAGGTTTAGCTTCAAAGCGGCAATTGCCATAATCAGCTGCAGGTTTTCCGTCACAGAGCTACCTGGGTTAAAATCCGTTGCGAGTGCAATTGCTGCCCCTGCATCAATCATGTCCCGAGCCCGTGCATAGTCATCCTTTCCAAGGTAAAAGCTTGTTCCTGGCAAAATAACACCAATCGTTTGTGAGTTTGCTAGCTTCTGTATCCCCTCATCTGAGGTTACCGCTAAATGATCCCCACTAATTGCACCAAGCTCTACGGCTAATTCTGTTCCCCCTAGTGGATCAATTTCATCGGCATGAATTTTTAATCCAAAGCCTTTTTCCTTGGCTTTTAATAAATATCTTCTCGACTGGACAATAGAAAATACCCCTGTTTCGGTAAAAATATCAATGAATTCTGCTAGATTCTCTTGTTTAATCACATCGAACAGCTCGCTCATGTCCGTTAAGAATGCTTCCGGATCATCACGATAATCCGGCGGAATTGCATGAGCACCGAGGAATGTGGAAACTATATCGAGTGGATGAACAGTAGTTGCTTCTTTTACCACTCGTAGCTGTTTTAGCTCGGTTACTGCATCTAATCCATAGCCACTTTTAGCCTCAACTGTCGTGATACCATGCATGGCCATTCGGTCCAGATGGAAGAGCGCCTTTTCTAGTAGCTCCTGATACGTTGCCTCTCGTGTCGCTCGAACAGTTGATAGAATCCCGCCACCTTGTTTTAAGATATCGAGGTAAGGCACTCCTTGCTGTTTTAGTGCCATCTCTTCTTCTCGTGATCCACCAAAGACTAAATGGGTATGGGGATCAACTAATCCCGGGGTTACTAGTCTTCCATTCGCATCAATTGTTTTGGAAGCTTCTAGAATAGAAGATTCTTTCGTCGAGCCAATCCAGACTACTTGGTCTCCTTTTATCCCAATTGCTGCATCATTCCATACAGTTAACATAGTCATGTCTCTGCCTTTTACAGGTCCCTTTTTATCCATCGGTAGTAGTTGACCGATATTGGTAATCAGAATATCTATCTGCACCTATACTCCCCCTTACTTTTTCATCGGTATCGTAATACCATGTTCGTCTGCAAATTGTTGTGCTGTCTCATAACCTGCATCTGCATGACGAATGATTCCCATACCTGGATCTGTTGTAAGTACTCGCTCTAGTCTTTCTTTTGCCAAATCTGTCCCATCGGCTACAATTACCATCCCAGCATGTAAGGAATAGCCCATTCCAACACCGCCACCATGATGGAACGATACCCATGAGCCACCTGCTGCTGTATTTAGTAACGCATTGAGGATTGCCCAATCGCCTACTGCGTCACTTCCATCCTTCATACTTTCTGTTTCCCGGTTCGGTGAGGCAACGGAACCACAGTCCAAATGATCCCTACCGATGACAATTGGTGCTTTTAATTCCCCTGTTCGTACGAGTTCATTAATCGCTAACCCCAGTTTCGCTCTTTCCCCGTAGCCTAACCAACAAATCCTAGCTGGCAATCCTTGAAATGCCACGCGTTCCGCTGCCAAATCAATCCAGCGCAGGAGTGCTTCATTTTCCGGGAAAAGCTCCTTTATTAATTGATCGGTACGATAAATGTCCGCTGGGTCACCAGACAATGCTGCCCATCTGAATGGACCTTTGCCCTCACAAAATAGTGGGCGAATGTAAGCAGGTACAAAGCCCGGAAAATCAAATGCGTTGGTAACTCCTTCATCCTTGGCAACTTGTCGGATATTATTGCCATAATCGAAAACGATGGACCCTGTTTCTTGATAAGCAAGCATCGCCTCCACATGTTTCGCCATGCTTTGCTTCGCTAGAGACATATATTTTTCCGGGTCTAATTTACGTAGTGACTCCGCTTCTGTTATTGTATAGCCGAGCGGAATATAGCCATTTAACGGATCATGAGCCGATGTCTGATCGGTTACGATGTCAATTTGAATTGGTCGCTTGAGGAGTTCGTGATGTACCTCTGCAGCATTTCCGATTAAACCAATTGATAGGGCTCTACCCGCATCCTTTGCCTCAGTCGCTAGGTTAATAGCATCCTCAATACTTTCGGTCATGACATCACAGTATTTCGTCTTGAGCCGCTTCTCGATCCTCGATTTATCAACGTCAACTGCAATAACCACACCTTCGTTCATCGTCACCGCTAATGGCTGTGCACCACCCATTCCACCTAGTCCTGCGGTCAAGGTGATCGTACCTTTTAGGGATCCTCCGAAATGCTCTTTTGCAACTGCGGCGAAGGTTTCATATGTCCCTTGGAGAATGCCTTGTGTTCCAATATAAATCCAGCTTCCCGCTGTCATTTGTCCATACATCATTAACCCCTGTTGATCTAACTGGTGAAAATGTTCCCATGTTGCCCACTTCGGTACCAATACAGAGTTTGCTAATAGTACTCGTGGTGCGTGGCGATGGGTTTTAAATACCCCAACTGGTTTTCCAGATTGGATCAGCATTGTTTCATCGTTCTCCAGATTTCGTAGCGTTTTAACAATGGCATGAAAAGCATCCCAATTTCGTGCTGCTTTTCCAATCCCACCATAGACAACCAATTCCTCCGGGTTTTCTGCTACCTCGGGATCAAGATTGTTGTACAGCATGCGGAGTGCCGCTTCCTGCTCCCAGCCCTTACACTCTAATTCCAATCCTCTTTTGGCACGAACCTCTACTCGATTCATACAGGCTTCACCTCTCCTTTTTCCAAATTGACTTCACTTTCACTCGATTCCATTAACCAGTTGGTCAATTTCTCAATATCCGTTGAAAAAACGCGATCCTTCGTGATACTCGCCACGATTTTCCGCGCACGCTTATAAAAATCACGCGTCGCCCTTGCCATTTTTTCAATCCCACGATATTCCACTGCTTGCATCGCACAAATCAGTTCAATTGCAATGACACGTCTTGTGTTTTGCAGCATTGCCAATGCATGCCGAGCGGCTATCGTCCCCATGCTGACGTGATCCTCCTGGTTGGCTGAGGATGGGATCGAATCCACACTTGCTGGATGTGCCAATGTTTTATTTTCCGATACGAGTGAAGCTGCACTATACTGCATTATCATCGCACCTGATTCTAGTCCTGGATTCGGACTTAAAAAGGCAGGTAAATCATTGAGTTGTGGATTAACTAACCGCTCGATTCGTCGCTCTGAGATACTTGCTGTTTCAGCTATACCTAGTTTGAGAAAATCCATCGCAAAGGCAATCGGCTGACCATGAAAATTCCCACCAGAAATAACTTTATTCGAATGAGAAAAAATTAATGGATTGTCGGTGACCGCATTGATTTCTGTTGTTAGCTTTTCCTTTGCATAGTTGATTGTTTGCCAGCATGCACCTAAAACCTGCGGAATACATCTTAAGGAGTACGCATCCTGCACACGAATTTCACCTTGTACGGTTGTGAGTTGACTGTCTCGAAGTATTGTTTGCATTCTTTGGGCCACTTCTACTTGTTCCTGATGCCCTCTAACACGGTGTAAGTCGGCATCGAACGCATCAATAATCCCATATAAGCCTTCTAACGTCATCGCGGCCGTTAATTCACTTTGATGCATTAATTTTTCCAGCTGCAAATAGGCAACAACACCAACCGCCGTCATCGCCTGTGTCCCGTTAATGAGTGCTAGGCCTTCTTTCGCTTGTAAGGTAATTGGCTGCAATCCTTCTGCTTGTAATGCTTCCATTGTCGGCATTCTGTTCCCTTGATAAAATACTTCTCCCTCCCCTAATAAAACGAGAGCCAGATGCGAAAGCGGTGCTAAATCACCACTCGCGCCAAGCGACCCTTGCTGCGGGATTACGGGATGGATCGCCGCATTGACGAGATTAATTAACTGCTGCACAAGCGCTGACCGAACACCTGAATACCCTTGGGCAAGTGCATTGGCGCGTAGCAATACCATTGCCCGACTAATGGACTCCTCAAATGGTTCCCCTACCCCACATGCATGGGAATGGATTAAATTTAGCTGAAGCTCCTCAACGTCTGCCGAGCCAATGACGACATCACTAAACTTCCCAAAGCCCGTATTGATCCCATACATAACCGACTTGTCTTCCAACATCTGTTCAACTGTGCACCTATTTTCATCAATCTTCTGCCGCTGGCTATCACATAAAACGACAGGCTCCCGTTGATAAATAACGCGTTTAACTTCTTCTAACGTTAATGAACTGCCAGTTAATAACACCATGCTTACACCTCCAAAGTAGTGCTTTACCAAGATAAAGTGATCAAACAAAAAGGAGGCTCAGGAATTTTCCCAGCCTCCAGCATATTTAAGGATTAATTGATATTGCGCGTGAATGTTACGCATTCTTCGCACCTCATTGTGTTAATTTTCTTACTTTTAATTGTAAACGGTTTCTTATTGGATTGCAAGGGGTAGGGGTGTGGTGGTAAAACTGGATTTGGATTTCGAGCGATGTTCTGGTCGTTTGGGCGATAGTTCTGGTTTTCGAGCGATAGTTCTGGCTGTTCGAGCGATAGTTTAGGATTTTGAGCGATATTCCGGCCGTTCGAGCGATACTTCTGGCTTTCGGGCGATGTTCTGGCCGTTCGAGCGATAGTTTAGGATTTTGAGCGATGTTCTGGCATTTCGGGCGATAGTTCTGGTTTTCGAGCGATGTTCTACCCTTTTCCCAAACTGCGCTCCACCACCCCACAAAAAAACCGCTCGCTCTCCAAGAAAGTAAGCGGTCATTTATTCGATTTAATCTCTACCCTTTACCTGGCCAGGTTGCCAAAATTCTACGCCGGTTGCGTCATCTAAGCTGTCGCGGGTAAATACAGGGTCTTTTCCGGCTTTTCGTTGTGTGCGGTAATCTTGTAGTGCACGATGGACGACTTTATATAGTTTGGTGATGGCATATAAGTTTATTAATGCCATGATACCCATCGTAAGGTCTGCTAATGCCCAGACGAAATCAAAACTTGCTAATGCACCGAATGCAACCATCGCCAAGACAGCAACACGGTATACAAAGAGCCAGCCTGGGCTATTTTTAATGTAACCAATATTGCTCTCTCCATAATAGTAATTTCCTAAAATGGAGCTGTACGCAAATAGGAAGATAGCGATGGCTACAAATATTCCTGCCCAATCCCCGATATGTTGGGTAAAGGCGTTTTGCGTTATTTGGATTCCATCTAATTGACTGCCTTCATATCCTCCTGCCGTAATGACAATGAATCCAGTGGCAGAACAGATTAATAATGTGTCAAAGAATACTCCAAAGGCTTGGATTAAGCCTTGCTTTACCGGATGGGAAACCTCTGCTGTTGCGGCAGCATTTGGTGCACTACCCATACCAGCTTCATTGGAAAATAGACCACGTTTAATTCCCATCATAATCGCTGCACCAAAGGTTCCACCAGCTACCTCTTTTAGCCCAAACGCATTGGCCAAAATAAGTGATAGCATTTCTGGAACTAAGCCAATGTTTAACAGCACAATATAGAATGCGATGGCAAGGTATAGTATTGCCATAATTGGAACGATAACCTGTGACACATTCGCAATGCTTTTTAATCCTCCGAAGATAACAGCAGCCGTTAGCAAAAGCAATACGATGGCCATGATATAACTGTCCACTGCAAATTGCCCTTCAAATGCTAGGCTAATCGTGTTGGACTGAACCGAATTAAACACGAGTCCATATGTAAACGTAATCGTTATCGCAAATACAATCCCTAGCCAGCGCTTATTTAGCCCTTTTTCCATATAATATGCCGGACCACCACGGTATTGATTTTTGTCTGGCACCTTATACACTTGTGCTAACGTGCTTTCAACGAATCCTGACGCAGCACCGAGTAAGGCGATGATCCACATCCAAAATACTGCCCCTGGACCACCTAGCGCAATTGCAGATGCAACCCCAGCTAAGTTTCCAGTACCTACCCGTGACGCAGCACTGATGGCAAAAGCTTGGAAGGATGAGGTACCTTTTTTCCCTGATGCATCTATGGAACGTTTATCAAAGATAACACGCAGCATTTCAGGAAAATTAATAAATTGAACAAAACGCGTTCGGATGGTGAAAAATAACCCCAATCCAATTAAAACGATAATAAGTACGTATGACCATAAAAAATCATTGATATGACCGATGATATTCTCTAAGATGCTCACTCTTTTTCTCCTTTCAGGTGAAAACATTCATGTATTTCTATTCTACTATCTAGCTTAACCAATTCAGAAAAAATTCCTCAAGGGAACCAAATATAGTAAACGTAACGTGAGGATTGTATACCTTACACTTATGCAACGAGTACCACATTATGCGCTCCCATTCAAAAAGAAGGAAGCCCATTTTAAAAATAGGCTCCTTTACCTAACTACTTTATCCTAAATGACTTATTTATTCCATGGGTATGTCGTACCAAATTTAGCTGCGAACTCCTTGGAATTACTTCTCCGTTCACGGCGACGTTCTGCTCGTAATGGTGCCCCGTCATGTAATAGCTTCTCTGATTCTGTTTCTGGGTACACCTCAGGCACTGGTACTGGTCGCAAATTTTCATCGACCGCTACAAAGGTTAGAAATGCTGTCGCACATACTTTACGATTCCCCGATAGCAAATCTTCTGCAACAGCCTTCACAAATACCTCCATCGATGTATTATGAGTCCATGTAACAAATGCCTCGATACAAATCGAATTCCCTTCTTTTACAGGCTCCAGGAAATCCACCGAATCGGTTGAGGCGGTCACGACCGCACGCCTTGCATGTCTGACAGCAGCAATTGCCGCTACATCGTCAATATGGGCCATTAAGATCCCGCCAAAAAGGGTACCATGATAATTGGTATCTGGTGGCAATACATGTGAGGTTTTCACTGCTAACGAACTAGAGCATGGTTTTTTTTCCATTATGATGCCTCCATTTGTTGTTTTTGTTTTTACGCAAATGAAAAATGCCTGTTATAAAATTGGCGATATCAATCTTGAAATCGATTCCTTAATCCGGATTCCAAGTGACCGCTTCGCATATAATTTCTTCGTCATTTGGGTGGAAACCTTAATATCATTATTAAAAGCTTCAACTAGTCGGTATGCAAGAACTCGGTCATATAAAAACGCATTGACTTCAAAATTCAAGCGGAAGCTACGTACATCAATATTTGCTGTTCCTACTGATGCTATTTTACCATCCACAATAATCGTTTTGGAGTGTAGGAAGCCTTTTTGATAAATATAGACCTCTGCCCCTGCCTCTAACATATCACCGACATAAGAAAGTGTTGCCCAGTAAACAAATGGGTGATCTGGTTTATTCGGTATCATTATTTTAACATCAATACCAGATAGCGAAGCAATACGAATCGCATCCTTCAAGCTTTCATCTGGGATAAAATACGGCGTTTGTATGTAGACGTATTTCTTCGCCGAAAAAATCATTTTAATGTACCCGTTTTTAATTTGTTCCCAATCCGAATCTGGTCCGCTGGAGACAATTTGCACCCCAACATCGCCATTTGGTTCCGAGTTAAAGTAACGCTCATCATAGGCAATACGATGACGGGACGCCTGATTCCAATCCAAAATAAAGCGTGTCTGCATGCTTTGAACAGCATCACCGCGTATTCGTAGATGTGTATCGCGCCAGTATCCGAATTTCTTACTTTTTCCTAAATATTCATCACCAATGTTGAAGCCACCAATATAGCCGATTTTCCCATCAATAATAGCTAGTTTTCGGTGATTTCGGTAATTGATTTTAAAATTTATCTTTGGAATTTTAGAAGGAAAGAATGCATCTAATTGTACGCCTGCTTTGCGCAGTATTTTTAAATATTTTGGTCGTAAATAACGCGTGCCTAATGCATCATAAAGCACACGAACTTCCACACCCTCGGCTGCTTTTTTGACTAGCATATTGGCAATTCGCTGCCCTAATCCATCATGACGAATGATATAATATAACAGATGAATATGATCAGTAGCCTGCTCCATATCCTTCAATAGTGCGGCAAATTTTTCCTCACCATCAACGAAAATATCTACATTATTATCCTGTGTAAATATCGCCGCATCATTACGCAAATGTAAATAGTATAAGTCCTTATTCTCCGCTAAGTCCTCATGTTTATAGATAAACTCATTATTTTCAATCGCTCGCATTTGCCCTTGGACGGTTGTTTTCACCCCGAGCTTCGCTTTCTCGTCCCAGGTGAAAATTCGTTTACCGCTCAACCTTCTACCGAAAATTAAATACAGAATAAAGCCAACAATTGGGACAAATAGTAATACCATTAACCATGCCCATGTGGCTGATGGATCTTTTCGCTCCAAAAATACGATTGATAACCCTAAAGCAATATTAAAAATGATAAATGCCATAAAAAGATAGGGCATGATTTCCATCTCGATTACCCCTTTACGTTCATGCTATTTCTAACTTGTTTTTAATGTATGGTGCTTAACATACGAATATTTACCTATTATACTATAGCATACTTCCTGGGAATACGATTATACAAATCCGTTTGCTTATACTTATCTATAACTGAAGGGTGGTGAATTCATGCAACAAAAATTAGTTGCCATTGTAATTGGCGGAACTGGCATGCTTGAAGGTGTTTGTCATTGGCTCGTGAACGAGGGCTATGAAGTATTGGTTATCCACCGAGACCTTGCGAAATTTAAAACCATGCAGCTTAGAAGTACTAACCCCGAACAGCTACATTCTATCTCGGTGGATTATCATGAGGATGAACAACTACAATCTAAAGTGCGCGCGGCTCTTCAACCATATGGAAGCTCTCCAGATCTAATTGTTAGTTGGATTCATAATTCTGCTCCGAAGGCACTTCCAATTATTCTCCAGGAGGTGCAATCGCTTGAAAAACCGTGGAAATTAATCCACGTACAAAGCAGTTCTTCCTTTTTTGTAAAAGAAAACACGACTGTTCCAGCAACTTGTGAATACAGACGTGTCTATTTAGGATTTGTTATGGAGGAGCATGGCTCAAGATGGCTTACCCATGAGGAAATTGCCAATGGTGTTATTAAGGTTATCAAACGCGATTTGAAAGAAACCGTAATTGGGACCTTAAAACCTTGGAGCAAACGACCACGTTAACTCCGATTAATTGTTCCCAATCCTTTTTATTGCCTTTTTCCGTAAAGCATTCTAAAATGAGTTTATTTCGGTGAGCGAAAGAAAGTAGAAATAAAATTTGGTTAAAAGAGGGTTAAAGATGGAGCAAAACACAGAAAAGCTCGGCATGCTGTATGCGGCTAGCGCTTATATTATTTGGGGATTCTTACCGATTTATTGGAAGCTGGTCGACCAGGTCGATGCAGGCGAAATATTAGCCCATCGGATTATTTGGTCCTTTGTTTTTATGGTGCTGGTCATCCTTTCTGTCCGTAAATGGTCTGGGTTCGTCCAAGAGTTTAAGCGGATTATAAAGGATAAAAAGAAGTTTATGTTTATTACACTTGCATCTGTCGTAATTAGTCTCAATTGGCTTACTTACATATGGGCAGTAAACAGTAATCATGTTATTCAAGCTAGTCTTGGTTACTATATTAATCCTTTGATTAGTATTTTGTTAGCCATCATTGTACTGAAGGAGAAGCTAACGAAAAGCCAGGCACTCTCGGTTTTATTAGCTGGAACTGGTGTACTATATCTGACGATTAGTTATGGGGTCTTCCCGTGGGTATCGTTATTTTTAGCGATTTCTTTCGCACTTTATGGCGTTTTTAAAAAAGTAGTCGACATCCCAGCTATGTATGGTTTAGCTATTGAAACGATGATTGTAACACCAATCGCACTTATCTATTTACTTATAATTCCAACCAATAGCTTCTCTGCTCCAAATAGTAGTTTAGCAGATATCCTACTATTAATCGGTGGTGGAATTGTCACAGCATTACCACTGTTATTGTTTGCAAGTGGTGCGAAACGTATTCCGCTTGCCATGGTTGGATTTTTGCAATACATCGCACCAACCTTAATGCTTATTATTGGTGTATTTCTCTATCATGAGACATTCTCAAAAGAGCATTTTGTTGCATTCGGATTGATCTGGCTTGCTTTGATTATTTATTTAGCATCCGTTTATCGCTTCCCTGTTCGAAAAATGAAAGTGGAAGAAAAATAATTCAGAAAATTGTTGACATCCACTTCAATCACCGTTAATATAATAGTCAATAATTAAATAGTTGTATCTCTTATCAAGAGTGGTGGAGGGAATAGGCCCTATGAAACCCGGCAACCTTAGGTGAAAGTTGAACTTTCCTTAAAAGGTGCTAAATCCTACAGGTCATACGATCTGGAAGATAAGAGGAGGAACGGTCCGTATACACGCCCTCTTCTTAGGAAGAGGTTTTTTTGTTTCCCCTCTTTCCTCCAGAAAAATAAGATTAAAGGAGGAGTTTTTTATGACCAATTTTCATGTTGATCAACCCGAAACAACCCTACTTCATGGCGGACAGGTGCCTGATCCTACGACAGGATCACGAGCTGTTCCAATCTACCAAACTACTTCCTATGTGTTCCGAGACAGCGAGCATGCCCAAAATCTGTTTGGGCTAAAAGAAACCGGAAATATTTATACCCGCATTATGAACCCCACCGTAGATGCATTTGAGCAACGTGTTGCACTCCTAGAGGACGGTGTTGCCGCCGTTGCAACAGCTTCTGGTGCGGCGGCTATCACCTTAGCCATTCTAAACATCGCAGGTGCAGGTGACGAAATTGTCGCGGATAGCAATTTATACGGGGGCACCTACAATTTATTTGCGAAAACATTACCGAAATACGGCATTCAAGTGAAGTTTGTAGATGGCACCAAGCCCGAGGAAATTAATCAAGCCATTACAGATAAAACCAAAGCCGTGTTTGGCGAAATCATCACGAACCCCAGCTTAAACATTTTTGACGTGGAGCAGGTAGCCACCATTTGCCATCAAAAACATGTTCCACTCATCATCGATAACACATTTGGTACACCATACCTATCCAAACCGTTAACATGGGGAGCAGACATTGTTGTTCATTCCGCAACAAAATGGATTGGTGGACACGGTAATTCCATTGGCGGAATTGTCGTAGATGGTGGCCGATTCAACTGGAATCATGAACGATTCCCTGAATTCACTGAACCCGATGAAAGCTATCACGGACTTCGCTATGTAGATGTTGGCCCAGCGGCGTATGCGACAAAGCTCCGTGTCCAATTGTTACGTGATATCGGTGCATCCTTAAGTCCACAAAATGCCTTTTTATTCCTGCAAGGACTAGAGACGTTACATTTACGTATCGAACGCCATAACGAAAATGCTAATTTACTAGCTAACTATCTAAACAACCACCCTGCGGTAGAATGGGTCAATTACCCAGGTTTACCAAATCACCCATCACACGAGCTTGCGAAAAAATACTTAAAGGGCAGTTATGGTTCTATCATTACATTCGGTATTACCGGCGGGCGTGAGACAGGACGGAAGGTAATTGATTCTGTTCAGCTATGGTCACATGTTGCCAATGTCGGTGACGCAAAATCATTAATCATCCATCCCGCTTCCACGACTCATCAGCAATTAAATGCTGATGATTTGAAAAAAAGCGGTGTAACGGAAGAGCTAATTCGCTTATCTGTTGGGATAGAGTCCATCGAAGACATCATTTTCGATTTAGGTCAGGCAATTGCCAAGGCAACCAATACATCGAACACACGTGTACCATCGGAGGCATCCGTTGTGAATTGGGTATTACAATCCCCATTTGATCGAAGCAATGGTTCCCTTCGAAAGAAAACAATTGCCATTTTAACGAATAACACCGATCCAGATTTCACCCAAACCATTGCTAGATTAAAAAATTTCGGCTATGACGTCATTGCCCTAACAGACATAGCGAGCGAGCTACCGACCATCGAAGCTGTGCTAGATGTTGTACTAATTTACGATCAACTCCCGTCAACAGATGCGCTTGAGGCAATTCGGAATAAGCAGGTAAATGTTCTATGGATTGAGCGGGCTAACGGCGCTAACACAGCCCTACAACATGGTAAAGAATCAGGTGTTACCACGGTTGTGAATCGGTCTATTCTTAATGACCTATTGAAGCTTCGTGGTATTGACAAGCAGCCTATCCAGATCGGATAAGGCTTATATCCATACATTACGCGAGGGAGTGGTACATTGGAAAATACATCGCAGGAGCTCGGGATAGTTGATCATGTCACAATCGGTCCACTCCCTTTAGAATCAGGTGAGGTGCTGCCACAGGTCACACTTACCTATGAGCGAGTCGGTCCTAGCTCTGCTCCAGTTATTTTAGTATGCCATGCCTTAACCGGAAATCATCGAACCGTTGGAACTCCTAGCAATCCAGGCTGGTGGAGTGGTCTAATTGGGAATCGTAAAACGATTGATACATCAGAATTCCAAGTCATTACATTTAATGTGCTTGGTGGCTGTAATGGTTCCACTGGACCATCTTCTATCAGCCCAATAACAAATCAACCATATCGCTTAAGCTTTCCTAATATTACGATACGTGATATGGTCCATGCGCAATTCTTTGCCTTGCAGAAATTACAAATTCATAAGCTTCACACCATCATCGGTGGTTCCTTAGGTGGGATGCAAGCACTAGAATGGGGTTTATTATACCCAGCATTCATGCAAAGGATAGTCTTGCTTGCCGTCACCCCTACCCTTGCTGATTATGGAATTGCTTATAATCATATCGCCAAACAGGCGATTACAAATGATCCTTTGTGGTTAAATGGGCATTACGATGTAACGATTGCTATTCCTGGGCTTGCGATTGCGCGAATGATCGGGATGGTTACCTATCGAAGTGCTGCGCTATTTTCCGAACGTTTTAATAGAGGAAAGACTTCAGAAGGTTATTCGGTTTCCAACTATTTAAACTACCAAGGGGATAAGCTAAGTCAACGATTTGATGCAAACAGCTATCTATACCTGTTACAGGCGATGAATTCTCATGATATTGGGCGAGATCGCGGCGGATGGCAAAAGGCATGCCAGCAATTCCGCTGCAACCTACTCGCAATCAGTTATGCACATGACTTAATTTACGAGCCTACTCGCATCCAAGCATTTGCAAGCCAAACACCGAACTGTTCCTACCAGCATGTGGAGACAACCTATGGGCATGATGGCTTTCTTACCGAATTCGAAAAGTGGGCAGATGGTGTGCATGATTTCCTTACTTCCATCTAAATTTTTTATGAATATGGGGTGATGACATGAAAAAAATCCAAGTAGCATTGCTTGGACTGGGAACCGTCGGAAAAGGTGTCTATCAAAATCTAACCGTACACCGAAAGCGGATAGAAGAAAAACTCGGCATATCCATCGATATTGCTGTCATTGTCGTCAAGCATCCAGAAAAGCATCAGGCATTTGAAGCGAACGCATTAATCACCTCAGACTTTCAGACCGTTCTTGATAACCCGTCCATAGATATCGTCTTGGAGGCGATTGTTGGCAAGGAGCCCGCTTTTACCTATTTATCGCAAAGTATCCAAGCAGGAAAGCATGTCATAACCGCGAATAAAGAAATGTTTGCCCACCATGGGAAACAACTTCTTGCTTTGGCAAACGCCAATAAGGTCGAGATAGGATTTGAAGCGACAACAGCTGGGGGAATTCCCATAATCCAAACCTTGAATCAGCTTTTCCAAGTGAATGGTATAACGAAACTAACGGGAATATTAAATGGAACCTCGAATTACGTGTTGACCGAAATGCGTCTTCGTCAGCTCACCTTTGAACAGGCACTCCATCAGGCACAACAGCTCGGCTATGCCGAGGCCGATCCCTCCAATGATATAGATGGCCATGACGCATTTTATAAATTAATGATTCTGAGTCAAGTCATGTTTAATACCCAACCAGAATGGAGTCAGGTCGAACGTACTGGTATAAGCTCTGTAACATTAAATCAAGTCGTGCGACACCAAGCCAAGCAGGAGCGGATAAAGCTACTGGCAACAGTAGAGATGATTAACGGCGCACCACAAGCAAAGGTCGCTCCAGAGGTACTGACAGCTGACCATCCACTTTACACCATTGATGGCGCCTATAATGGTATTTTTTTAGAAGGTGATATCGTTGGTACCTTAACGCTATCTGGACTAGGTGCAGGTGCACATCCAACTGCGAGTGCCATGCTAGAAGACTTAGCAATTATCCTACGGCATGGTGAAGCAACGAAGCGTCCCTATCTCGTCTCAACCACTTCTCGATAAGAAAAGGACAAATGCATGATGTTAATGCCTCCCCATGCATTTTACAATAAGCTACTTAAACGCCCCTCGAGGCGTTTTTCTTTTTCTACATAAAACCCTACACTTTTAAAATCTGCTAAAGTTGGGTATATATAATAAAGTGGTTTACGAAAACCTTACTAACATTGACTTATTCAGTAGATTTATGGGGAATTTTTTCATACAGTATTGTAAAATGATGTAGTCCTCAACTGCCCTTTCTTTTAAAAAAGAATTAGCATAGGTGTGTTCATATGAGAAAAAAGACAACAATGATTACGATAATATTGACGTTATTGGCTCTAGGCTTCGCAATCTTTCTGTCTACTAACCATCAAGCTAATCCAACACCAACAAGTGAAGAGACCCCCATCAACGATCAACGACAGGAACCTAATGAACCAATCGAGCTGCCAGAGGGAGAAATAAGCGAACCGCCTGCATCTGAATTAAAGGATGAATTTGCTGAAGCAATACAACGTACGATCAATTACTTCTCTGGTAAAAAGACAAATGTAGTTGCTATTGGGGACTCATTGACACAAGGTGTAGGGGATAGTTCAGAGCAAGGTGGCTATGTCGGGATTCTCGATCGGCAATTGAACCAAAATAGTGAGGTTGTGACGTTTGAAAACTATGGAAAACGCGGAAACCGTACCGATCATTTAATCAAACGTTTGAAACAAACCGAAATTCACGACTCCATTCAGCAAGCAGATATTGTCCTGATTACAATTGGCGCCAATGATATTATGCAGGTTGTCAAAGAGAATTTTATGAATATCACCTATGAAATCTTCGCAAGTGAGCGTAACAATTACGAAACACGTTTACGTGATATTTTTGCAGAGTTAGCAGCAATCAATCCGGATGCATCCATCTACTTAATTGGATTCTATAACCCATTTGAAAATTATTTCGAGCATATTAAAGAACTCGATATGATTGTGGATGAGTGGAACGAGACAGGAAGACAAGTTGCAGAAGATTACCGGGCGACATTTGTTCCCACTAAGGATTTATTTATTAGTAATTCGACGAACTTATTTGCCGAGGATCATTTTCATCCAAATGATGAGGGGTACCAGCGAATTGCAGAAAGAATACTAAACTATTTGGTTGTGGACGAGTAATTACCATTAATTAAGAGGATTTAGAGGGTGAGCAGGATGAAACAAGATCAAACGAATTATATAAAATGGAAAAGGTCCTTTATCACCTTGCTCATTATCAATATTGCTATTGTTTTGTTGCTATGCTTACTTATCTTTTGGCCTGTTAAACAGCCTGAGATTTCTGGTGGCAATCAAGTGCCTACACAAGAAAGCTCTGAGTTCATTATCCGAACGACAAAAAGCAATCTGAACGAGCTCATCAATTCCTATATGAATGAAATTCTAAAGGATTCGAAGCATAAATTTCACGTCTCCTTAGAGGATGATGTTCATTTGATTGGAGAGTTACCAGTGTTTTCTACGACGGTTCCAGTTTCCATTCATTTGGAGCCATTTGTACAGGAAAATGGTGATGTCGTGCTCGAGCAAAAGTCTATTACCCTAGGCTTATTGTCTCTACCAAATCAAAAGATCATGGAATACATGGAGAAATATTTATCGATGCCTGACTGGATTACGATTAATCCAGCAGACGAGGAAATCTATGTGGCCGTTACAGATATGGACATTAAGAGTAATTTTCAGGTTAGTGTGGAACGCATTGACTTAGCTGCCAATAATCTAGCATTTAAGATCGAAATACCCTATGAAACACTAGGTATCGAGACGATTGTACATTAGCGACCAACAGAAAAAGCTTGCGGCTGAAATGCCACAAGCTTTTGTTGAATGATTTAGATTGTTATACGTCTACTCCAGGTGATGTGTTGATTGAAGCGTAAGAATCGCGCTAGCCATTTTACCGGACAACAAATTCCTTTAGCTTTTGGGACAAGCTATTGAAAATCGATTGCTTTGGAAGCTCAAACAGATCGTCCTCTGCCAGTCGATGCTTTGGATAGTCTCCTAATCTACCTTGATAGATTAATTGCAGCTCTGATTGCTCACGGATATCTGCCGGTGTGACAAAGTTAGTAGGTTTCGCTAGTTTAAATGTCTCGGTATCTTGTAATACAGTTGCCACAAATTGTGAACAAAACAACGCATTACTACGTTGTATTTCTATTTTTAATAGAATCCCAATTAATCCTACGAAATTATATTTATAATCGGAAGCTCTTTTTTCAATCTCTTTTATATGGTGACGAATACTAACGTAGTCTTCTTCTGTAATGTTCATGGTATAAACGGCACACTTGGAGTTCTTTAAGAAGTCACCTCTAATATCTTCACGTACAAAGCCGCCGCTAAACGGGTTTTTCGGATTAATTCTACCAAAGCTATAAACTTCTTTTAACTCATGATCAAAACAAATCGATACATGATTTAACGTATTATTCGTACAGAAGTTTATTAGTCTTGAAAGGTATGTCCCTGTATCCGTAAAGATAAAGTAGATTGTCCTTTCTCTCATGTTTTCCCCTCCACTCAGGTCCTATACAACTGAGGTTTGTCATTCTACCTTCTTTTAAAAAAACTGATATACCAAAACTTTACCCAAAAAACAAGAAATACACAAGACAATTTTTCAATTGTATGTATAAAATTGTCCAAGATACCCTTAAAATCAAGGTTTTGCATTGACGAAAGTCGTTAAATCCCGTAAGCTAACCTTGAAGTACTTTATTTGGAGGAAAACCATTACATGATTACAGTAACGAATGTAAGTTTACGATATGGCGATAAAAAATTATTTGAAGATGTTAATTTGAAGTTTACTCCTGGCAATTGCTATGGCGTGATTGGTGCCAATGGTGCTGGAAAATCTACTTTCTTAAAAATCCTTTCTGGTGAAATTGATCCACAAACAGGAAATGTTTCCATGTCACCTGGTGAACGATTGACGGTGCTAAAGCAGAACCATTTTGCGTATGAAGAATATCCTGTCATCGAAACCGTATTAATGGGACATGAAAAACTTTATGCTGTAAAACAGGAAAAAGATCAAATTTATATGAAGGCAGAATTCACCGAAGAAGACGGCATGCGTGCTGCAGAGCTTGAAGGCGAATTTGCAGAGATGAATGGATGGGAAGCAGAATCCGATGCAGCGATTCTTTTAAAAGGACTCGGTATTGAGGAATCCCTTCATTCAAAGCTTATGTCCGAATTAACCGCTGACCAAAAGGTAAAGGTATTGCTAGCCCAAGCCTTATTTGGTAATCCTGATATTTTACTACTGGATGAGCCTACAAACGGATTGGATATCCAGGCAATTCAATGGTTAGAGGAATTCCTAATCAACTTTGAAAATACAGTTATAGTCGTATCCCATGACCGTCACTTTTTAAATAAAGTATGTACGCACATTGCCGATGTTGACTACGGAAAAATTCAAATTTATATCGGAAACTACGATTTCTGGTATGAATCTAGCCAGTTAGCATCACGAATGGCTCAAGATGCGAATAAGAAAAAAGAAGAAAAAATTAAAGAATTACAGGCGTTCATTGCCCGATTTAGCGCAAATGCATCGAAATCGAAGCAAGCAACCTCTCGTAAAAAATTATTGGATAATATCACATTAGATGATATCAAGCCATCCTCTCGTAAATACCCGTATATCGGGTTCACACCTGAGCGTGAAATCGGAAATGATTTATTACGTGTAGAAGGACTCACGAAGACAATCGGTGGCGAAAAGGTGTTAGATAATGTGAGCTTTATCGTAAATAAAGACGATAAAATTGCCTTCGTTGGTAAAAACGATATTGCTAAGACAACCCTTTTCAAAATTCTTATGGGAGAAATGGAACCAGATGCTGGTACGTATCGCTGGGGTGTAACCACTTCACAATCCTACTTCCCGAAGGATAACAGCAAGTACTTTGAAAATGGTGAGCTAACCCTTGTTGATTGGCTACGTCAGTTTTCACCAGAGGATCAAACCGAAACCTTCCTACGTGGTTTCTTAGGAAGAATGCTATTCTCCGGTGAAGAGGCATTGAAGAAAGCAAATGTCCTTTCCGGTGGAGAAAAGGTTCGCTGTATGCTTTCGAAAATGATGCTAAGTAATGCCAATGTGTTAGTACTAGATGAACCAACTAACCATCTTGATTTAGAATCTATCCAAGCATTAAACAACGGTTTAATTAAGTTTAAAGGCTCGATTCTATTCACATCACATGACCATCAGTTTATCGAAAGTATCGCCAATCGCCTAATCGAAATCACCCCTAAAGGTATTATCGATAAAGAAATGAGCTATGACGAATACGTGCAAGATAAAGAACTACAGAAGAAAATTAAAGAAATGTATGCTGAGTAATTGGGAAGCCCGCTGGTTAGCGGGCTTTTTTTTCTTGGGGGAGAGCGGTGTTGGTTGGTGGGAGCGTGCTTTGGGGTAGTGCTTGCTTGGGGGGTGGTTTCCGCTGGGTTCGGGATTCAGTCTGGGGTTCGGGATTGCTCGTGCGATGTTCGGGATATGCGTGGCTTGGTTCGGGATTCCTCGCGTGGAGTTCGGGATATCCGCTTCCAGGTTCGAGATTCGTTGCAAACTTCGGCACTTCCCCTCGCATTTTAGCAACACAAAAACGCCCCCATCTAAATGAGGGCGCATCACTATTGTTTACAGATTCACTTTACTACTAATCTTCTCTAGCATTTCCTTTGTCATCCGGTCGATATCATAGTTGGCTTTAAAGCCCCACTCAGCTGTCGCTACGGATGAATCAATCCTATTTGGCCAGCTTTCGGCTATCCCTTGGCGAATTGGATCGACGTTAAATGTTAGGTTAAATTCAGGGATATGTGCTTGAATTGCTCGGGCAAAGTCCATTGGCTCTGCTGAAATTGCTGAAATATTAAATGCATTTCGATGGATAAGCTTAGCTGGATCTGCTTCCATTAGTTGTACAATGGCGTCTAGCGCGTCCGGCATGAACATCATGTCCATGTAGGTACCTTCTGCAATATATGACGTATAGGATTTATTATTTACGGCTTCATAATAAATTTCCACTGCATAGTCTGTTGTGCCACCACCAGGAGGCGTAACATACGAAATTAACCCTGGGAAACGTACCCCGCGGGTATCGACACCAAATCGTTGAAAATAATAATCACAGAGCAATTCACCAGATACTTTGTTCACTCCATACATCGTTGTTGGTCGCTGTAATGTATCCTGTGGGGTATTATCTTTCGGGGTTGACGGCCCAAAAGCACCAATGGAACTAGGCGTGAAAAATTGCAGGTTCAATTCACGAGCAACCTCTAGCGTGTTCATAAGACCGCCCATATTAATATCCCATGCTCGTTTTGGCATTTTCTCAGCAGTTGCCGATAATAATGCTGCAAGGTGCATGACGGTATCCACTTGGTAATCCTTTGCTACCTGAAAAATACGTTGTTCATCGGTAACATCCACCAGTTCAAATGGTCCCTGCTCTGCTATTTGATTGTCTACCCGGATATCAGTAGCAATAACATTTGAATCCCCATATATACTTCTTAGCTTGGTAATGAGCTCAGAACCAATTTGTCCTAAGGCTCCGGTTACAAGTATTTTTTTCATCGTGATCTCCTCTAATGTCGTTGCTTTTCTTTAGATTAAACCCATTTCCTTACCAACTTTTTCATAAGCAGCAATTGCCTCATCTAGCATTTCTTTTGTATGTGCTGCTGTTGGCATATTCCGTACACGTCCAGTACCTTTAGGAACCGTTGGGAAAACAATTGATTTTGCATACACGCCTGCATCAGCTAAACGTGTACTGAATTCCTGTGCCGCTTTTTCGTCTCCGATGATACAAGGTGTAATTGGTGTTTCACTATCACCGATATTAAATCCAAGCTTCTTTAGTCCGGCTTTCAAATAGTTCCCATTTTCCCAAAGCTTATCATGAAGCTCTGTGCTTTCCATTAAAATCTCTACTGCTTTTTTACTAGCAGCTGCATCCGCTGGTGATACTGCTGTTGAAAATAGGAAGGGACGCGAGCGAACCTTTAGCCAATCGATTAGATTTGCTTTACCCGCCACATAGCCACCGATTACACCGATTGCTTTAGAAAGTGTTCCCATTTGTAAATCCACTTTATCCTGTAAGCCAAAGTGTTTTACCGTTCCTGCGCCTTTTCCAAGTACACCAGAACCATGAGCATCATCAACATAGGTAATTAAATCAAACTCCTCAGCAATCTCCACTATTTCCGGTAGTTTCGCAACGTCACCATCCATGGAAAAGACACCATCTGTGATGACCATAACTTTATTATATAAGCCTGATTCCACAGCTTCTTTTGCCTTCTGGCGTAAATCTTCCATATCAGAGTGGCCGAAACGGATAACTTTTGCTCGTGATAAGCGACAGCCATCAATAATAGAGGCATGGTTTAATTCATCTGATAAAATAGCATCGTTCTTGTCCATTACCGCAGAGATTGCGGCCATATTACAGTTAAACCCGGATTGATAGGAAATAACCGCTTCCGTACCTTTAAATTCCGCTAGTTTTTGTTCTAATTCGATATGTAGGTTTAGGGTTCCATTAATCGTACGAACCGCACCGGCTCCGACACCATGTGATTCAACAGCAGCTTTTGCCACTTGTTTTAAACGTTCATCTGTTGCTAATCCTAGGTAATTATTAGAGGAGAGATTGATAAGCTGTTTTCCATTAATACTTATCTTCGCTCCGTTTGCGCCTTGAACTGGGTCAATTTCATTATATAATCCATGTGCTTTTAAATCAGCAAGGTTTTCATTTAAAAATGTATCTAATGCTTTACTAGTCATGTTTTGTTGCCTCCTAATCGTGATTTTCTCTTTTTCGTTATGAAAGCGTTACCAAGCAGGTAATCATATATAGTTTATCACAATATACCTTAAATGTTTACTCATACGGATCTTCTATTTTTTGCTTCTTTTTCCGATTACTATCAATTCAAATAGTCATTCTTGGAAAGGTCTTCTAATCTTGTAAAGCATTGGTGAAAATTCTATTAAATTTTGTAAAGAATCTAATTGTCTTCTCGTTTATATCCTATTATACTAGCAAGTGGAAAGAATTTTTTGGAGGCAAAATGATGAGGAATATATTAGTAGCATTATTGTTGATGCTTATAATAGGATTTGCTGCAGTTGGCGTTTCAAAGGCGACCGATGAAACAGAAAAGGTAATCGAACCCACTGACTCTGGGGTAACGATTCAAACTCAATCATAAGAAAACATAAAAAAATGGAAGCATTGGCTATCAATGCTTCCATTATCTTGCTTGTACTTGCTATTCAATAATCGTTACTTCTACTTCTTTAACGCCCCAGTTAAGTGCTTCTTCTGTAGTTGGTACATGGATGTCAATTCGATTTCCTTTGATTGCTCCTCCAATGTCACCTGCTATAGCAGTACCATAGCCTTCTACATATACTTTTGATCCTAATGGAATTACGGATGGATCAACCGCAATTACTTTTGCATTGCGATCAGCGTTTAAATCAATGCCGGTGTATGTCACACCGGAACATCCATCACATTCAGCTGTATATGCTGTTGCGACAACCGTTAATGTTTGCCCTTCAGGCTTGTCCTCTTTTTTACTAGTAGTACTTGCTTTGACTTCAGCTTGTTTTGTTGTTTGCGCAGCTGCTACTGCTTTTGAATATTCTTTTGCTTCCTTAATTAGCAACTCTTGCCCAACTAAGATCAAGTCTGATGTTAAGTCATTCCATTCTTTTAATTCTTCTACTGTTACATCATTCTGTTTTGAGATACCAAATAGGGTATCTCCCTTTTCTACTAAATACTTTTTATAGACTGCTAGTTTTTGTTTTGGATAGATTAAGTCAGAGTTTAAATTATTTATTTCAAGTAAAGAATCAACTGTCGTTTCAAACTCTCGCGCTATACCCCATAGGGTATCTCCTTTTTCAATTTCATACTCTTGTGCCGATGCACTTAATGCTGGGCTAGCAAGTATAATTCCTGTAGCGAGCATTGCTACAATTTTCTTCATAGTAGTCCCTCCTTAATTTCCGGACAAAGCCTATCGTAACATAGGTTACTAGACTCTGCGGTTACAAGACTTTTAAAAGTCTGTTACAAGGATTCCCGAAACTACTAAAAATTATTACAAAAATAATAGAAATAAGACAAAAGTAGGAGATAAATCTTCAAATAGTAAAAAAGAAGAAGCCATTAACGGCTTCTTCTTCATCAATTTCTCGAATTATAATTAGTCAACAAATGGTTCTTCTTGACTTACAGCAATTTCGTAACGACGTAGGTCAGATGCTGGGTCAATTGAGTAGTTAAGAACACGGTTGTTAACCGGAATTAATACAGAACGGTAAAGTGTTGGGAACATTGGGATATTGTCCACCATATGTTGTTGCCACTTATTGTAGACATCTTTACGATATTCTACATCCATCGCTTCAATAGAGTTACCGTCTTTGAATAATTGATCCATTTCTTCACTAGTGTAACGAGTGTAGTTAGCTGAAGACGTACGTCCATGAATACCTTCAGGGTTTACGTCAGTACCAGTTCCCCATGCACCTTGATAAATATCATATGCAGGATCATCTGCTTCTAGGCGATCATAGAATGAGTTAAATTCTAATAGACGACCGTCTACAAGTTCAACTTTTAGACCAACTTCAGCCCAACATTGGATGTAGTAGTTTGCTAATGGCTCAGCAGTTTCTCCACCTTCCATAGATGCGAAGTTAATTACTAACTCTTCACCTTCTGGCGTTTCACGGAAACCATCACCATCTACATCTTCATATCCAGCTTCATCAAGAATTTTCTTAGCTTCTTCTGGATTATAAGTTGGTGTTTCAATTGATGCATCATGATACTCTTGGAAGAATGGAATTAATAATGTAGTAGCATTCCAACGTAATCCGTTGTAGAAGTTATCTCCAACAGCGTTGTTATCTATTGCATACCACATAGCTCTACGTAAGTTTACATCTGCCATTTTAGCATCTGGATCCATTACGTTTTCACCAAGTTCTGCATCCCATTTACCTAATTTAAATCCAATGTACGTATAAGCAGCATCAACAGAACCTAACCATTCAACGTTAGCCATATCAGCTACATCTGGATATTGGTCAGTCGGGAAGCTATCAACTAAATCAACTTCACCAGTTTCAAGTGCATTAATTACTGTACTTGAGCTAACAATTTTAGCAGTTACTTTATCTAAAGCAGGCTCACCGCGCCAGTAGTCTTCGTTCTTCACATATGTTACAGACTCACCAGGAACGATGCTTTCCACTTTATATGGTCCGAAACCAATTGGAGTTTCACGAACATATTCAGATGCAGGCATATCAGCTACAGAAATGCCCTCAAAGATATGTTTCGGTAATGCATAAGGCCAGATACCACCAGAAATCATGGATGGACCAGTTGATAGATGCGTGATTTTTAATGTTTTCTCATCAACAATTTCAATACCAGAAATTGTATCTGCTTCGCCAGCATGGTATTCTTTCATACCAACAACATTTTCAAAATCTGCACCATAACGAATACCTTTGTAATCTGCGTGACCAATTACTTCATACGCATAAGCCCAGTCTTCAGCAGTTACAGGCTCACCGTCATGCCAGTTAACACCATCTTTAATGGTTAACGTAAATGTTAAACCGTCTTCTGATACTTCATACGTAGCTGCACCATCATTGGTGTAGTTGAAGTTTGCATCAGAATCAAATAATGGCTCATCAAACCAAGCGATGAATTCATAGTCATAAGCATCTTCATAGAAGTTGAAGTTTAATGTACCAGCAAACGCTGTGTCTGCTACTACACCATACGTAAGCTCTCCACCTTCAATAGCTTCACCTTGGTTTTCTTTTGTCATGCTGAAGTCATCGATAGAGTATAACCCGTCATCTTCTGCTTCTTCTTCACTATCGCCAGCAGGTTCTTCTGTATCTGGGTCCTCTGTCTCGTCGCTTCCGCTATCTTGGTTACAAGCAGCAAGTACTAGTAATAGTGCTAGCATTAGTGCGAATAACCATTTTGATAAACTTGTCTTTCCCATGTTTAATACCCTCCCTTTTTATTGAACCAATTGGTTTTGTCGATTAAATAAAAATTTGAATCGACATTTATACGCAACACAGATACCTTGTATCCATGTAGGTAACAAATTCAGATATCGTTCTTGACCAGCCTCACCTCCTTAAAATGAATGTCTTGATGTGGTTGATTCGTTCTTAGTTAGAAAGAAACGAGACTTTTAACCATGATTATCCTCTTCTTTGTCGTGCATCTGTTGCACGCTTTAGCGCTTGACCAACGTTATTTACACTTAACATAAGCAGGAGAATCAAGAGTGAAGCTGGTACCCAAACCCACCATCTATGTTCTAATGTTTGTGGATTGGTTGCATAGCTTAGTAAAGTTCCTAGACTTGGCGTGCTTTCTGGAAATCCAAAGCCTAAGAATGATAATCCAGATTCTAATCCAATATTTGCTGCTAGATTCAGTGTCATGTTAACGATAATGATTGAGCTACAATTCGGTAATAGATGTCTAAAAATAATCTTAAGATTTGATGATCCAAGCGTTTTGGAAGCTTGAATATAATCGAGTTCTTTTTCTTGGAGTGCCTTTGACCTGATTAGCCGGGCAATACCCATCCATAAAAAGGCGGTCATAATTGCCGAGAACGTGAGCACGCTATACTTCGGCACAATGGCAACAAACGCAATAACAATCATCGTAAATGGTAGGATCATGAAGAAATCTAAAACTCGCATCATGATATTATCAATATGACCACCATAGTAGCCGGACAATAATCCGAACATAATTCCGATGAGACCTGTTGCGACAGTTACTACAATCGCAATTGATAAAGAATTCCGTGTTCCAATTATTAACTGACCAAAGATATCACGTCCTCCATAATCCGTACCGAGGATAAACTCATTTGACGGCGGCTCGTGGATTGAGAATAAATCTACTCTTACAATTTCATCCTTATCCAGCACAATAGATGTGCCATATACGAATGCGGTAATCGCAATTAAAAATATTAATGATAGGAGTGCCAACTTATCTCGGACAAGTTCACGCCAAATAATACTAAAACCAGATGGACTCTTAATAACACTATTTCCTTCAATAGTTACCGTATTTGTTTCCACTTTTATCACCTCACCCTTTTCCTATTTTATTTAATCCGAATTCTTGGATCGACAAGACTTAAAATAATATCGGAGATTAGCGCCCCAAGGATCGATGCAGCCCCAAACAGTAGGATTGACGCTGTCACAACACTATAGTCGCGTTGTGATATCGACTCTACGAGTAATTGCCCCATACCTGGATAACCGAATATATTTTCAATAAAGATAGATCCTCCGATTAAGCCTGTAATTTCAAATCCAAAGAATGCCGCAATAGGAAGTAATGAGTTTCTTAGAATATGTCGATTGTACACTCTAGATTCCGGTGCACCCTTTGCTCGAGCTGTGACGATAAAATCACGTTGTTTCGTATCGACAATTTCATTACGTAAATATTGAATCGTGCTTGTCGTCGTTATTAGTGCCATTGAAATGGCAGGTAATAGTAGATGATATAACCGGCTCATCACATATTCAAAGGTTCCCTTGTCAACACCAGGCTCGACACTTCCACTTGTTGGGAACCACCCTAAATTGAAGCCAAACAACCAAAGCATAACGAGCGCAAAAATAAATAATGGTGTTGCAAAACCAACATAACTATAGCCGGTAATCATTTGGTCTCGGAATGTATCGTTATAACGACCACTTGTTATTCCGAGTGGTATAGCGATGAGGTAGGTTAAAATTAACGTAACTACAGATAACCAAAATGAGTTCACAATTCGTTGCCCAATTAAATCTGAGGTCGGCATTTTAAAACGGAATGACTCGCCTAAATCACCTTTTACAAACCCGCCAACCCAACGAGCATATTGCTCATGCCATGGGTCATTTAAACCATATGCTTCTCTTAGCTCTTCAATTCGATTTGGATCAACATCCGGTCCCATTTTTCCGGATAATGCATCCCCTGGCATTAATTGTGCAAGGACAAATACTAGTAAACTTAACACAATTAATTGAGGAATCATGATTAAAATACGACGTAATGAAAATTTCCACATATTATCAACCTTTCTCCGGTAATGCTACGAGATGTGTATCCGTTATTGGTTTTAATGCATAGGCTAATCCTTCAGTATCAAAATAATCATTATAGGCTTGTTCATATTCCTTATTAACCTCATCACGGAATCGCTTCAGCTCACCACGTTTACTCGGATCAATTTCTGGAATAGCAGCAACTAGTCTCTTCGTATAGATATGTTGTGGTTGTTCAAATATTTCTTTTGCCGTTCCTTCCTCAACAAATCTTCCTTTATACATAATTCCAATGTGATCACACATATGTTTAATGACCCCAAGATCATGACTAATGAATAAATACGTAAGGTCTAATTCGTTCTGAATTTCCTTCATAAAGTTCAGTACTTGGGCTTGTACAGAAACATCAAGTGCCGATACTGGCTCATCTGCGATAATTAGTTTCGGCTTCAGCGCGACTGCCCTTGCGATACCGATACGTTGACGTTGTCCACCAGAGAATTCATGTGGGTATTTCAAAATACTTTCTGGACTTAGTCCAACTAGTTCTAACAATTCCTGTACACGTATTCTTTCTTCTTTTTTGGATAGCTTTTCAAAATTCCGTAACGGTTCTGCTACAATATCTAATACTCTCTTTTTCGGATTTAATGAAGAATATGGATCTTGGAAAATCATTTGAATATCTTTACGTGCTTCTGATTTGGCTGTTTTAGCCAATGTAACTGGCTTATCCTCAAAGGTTATGACACCATCAGTAATATGATTCAATCCGATAATTGCTCTTCCAGTAGTTGATTTTCCAGATCCTGATTCTCCAACCAGGCCGTATGTTTTCCCCTTTTCCAGTGAAAAAGAAACACCATCAACTGCTCGAACGTAATCTAAAGTTCTTCCAAAAAGACCGCCTTTAATTGGAAAATGTACCTTTAAATCCTCTACCTTAAGAAACGCCATGCTGTTGTTCCTCCTTACTTTCTTCCGGGAAGTTGAAATGTTTATAGCAAGTGCAACGAACAAAATGTCCTGGTTTTACTTCATGCAATTCTGGATTTTCTTCATGTGCTGATTCATCTACCCAAGGGATACGTGCTGCAAAGCGACAACCCTCACGCGGAAGATTTTGCAAGGAAGGTACAATTCCTTGAATAACGTGTAATGTATCCTGTTCCTCTTTTGCATTAGGAACGGAATTAAATAATGATCTTGTATAAGGATGAAGTGGATTGTCAAATAGTGAATGAATGTCGGCTAATTCAACAATTTGTCCCGCATACATAACAGCAACTCTATCCGCCATCTCTGCTACGACACCTAAATCATGGGTAATTAGGACGATTCCGGAGTTCATGTCTTCCTTTAAATCTTTAATTAAATCTAAGATTTGCGATTGAATTGTTACATCCAGTGCCGTTGTCGGCTCATCTGCAATTAAAATATCCGGCTCATTTGCAATGGCAGTAGCAATTACTACCCGCTGTCTCATTCCCCCAGATAGCTCATGCGGAAATTGATGATATACATAATCCGGACGAGGAATTCCTACTTTTTCTAGTAAATTTATAACTTTTTCTTTTCGTTTGGATTTTGATAAATCTTTTGTATGGAGAAGTAATGCTTCTCCTATTTGATCACCAATAATCATTAGTGGATTTAGTGCAGTTAAAGGATCTTGGAAAATCATTCCCATATTTTTACCACGTAACTTATTTAACTTACTCGGTGAAATATTAGCGATATCTTCATCATGAAATAATATATTCCCCTCGATTTTTGCCCGACTATGAAGACCCATAATCGAAAAAGCGAGTGCGCTCTTACCACAACCAGATTCCCCAACTATCGCAAGTACTTCATTTCGATTTACTGTAAGGCTAACGTCATCAACCGCCGCATGGTATTCATCTCGAATACGAAATGAAGTCTTTAAGTTTTTGATTTCCAATAACTTCTCTGCCAAAATAATCCCCCTAACTAAATATTACAAAAATTTAATTTGCATTGATAGAACATAGTAAAGAGCAGAATATAGTGTCATGGTGTGGTGGTCTTCTCTCTCTGTTCTGCCCTACTAAATACCTATTTGTTTTAAATTTTCCAATAATTATATTTGGACTTTTATTACTGAATTACACAATTTTTATACATTCGTAACAATCCTGTAATATACTATCAATTTTTATAAAGTATATATTATTTTCAGACTTTTAACAAGTATTTTTTTATTTTTTCTTTTAAATTTTTTTGATTATTTCGTTAAAAAGAACATAACGGATAATTATTAGGGTATAGTTGCTAGAATTAGCGACATATATTAGTGGAATTGGGTGTATTTACCTGCTTTGGCAATGTGTTTTATGGAAGCTATAGTACCTGTGTATTGATTACTAAATTTGGATTGTTTACTATATTGGACATAAAAAAAGAAGAAGCCCTACTTGAGAGCTTCTTCTAATTGCTATTATTCCGCTACAACTGGTTCAGCTTGTGATACGCCGATTTCGTAACGACGTAGGTCAGAACCTGGATCTAATGTGTAATTAACGACACGGTTGTTAACTGGAACAATAACAGAACGATATAATGTTGGGAACAATGGAATGTTATCCACCATTAATTGTTGCCATTGATCGTAAACTTCTTTACGGTATGCAGTATCCATTGCATCCATTGAAGAACCTTTTGCTAATAACTCATCATTTTCTTCATTAGTCCAACGTGGGTAGTTAGCAAATGAGTTTCCTGCGAAAATACCAGCAGGGTTTACATCTGTACCAGTTCCCCATGCACCTTGATAGATGTCGATACCTTCATCGTCACCTTCTACACGATCATAGAAAGAGTTGAATTCTAATAGACGACCATCTACTAATTGTACATTAAGTCCTACATTACCCCATGCTTGGATATAGTAGTTTGCGATTGGTTCTGCAGTGTCTCCACCTGACATTGATGCGAAGTTAATTACTAACTCTTCACCTTCAGGGTTTTCACGCATTCCATCACCATCAACATCTTTATAGCCAGCTTCGTCTAGAATTTTGTTAGCCTCATCTGGATCGAATGTTGGTGTTTCGATATCAGCATTGTAGTATTCTGGGAAGAATGGAATGATCAATGAAGTTGCATTCCAACGTAATCCATTGTAGAAGTTATCTCCTACAGCATTGTTATCAACTGCATACCACATAGCTCTACGTAAGTTTACGTCAGCCATTTTTGCATTTGGATCTACTTCTACTTGTCCTGCTTCTTCATTCCATTTACCTAATTTGAAACCAATATACGTGTATGCTGCATCAATTTGACCTAAGAACTGTACATTTGACATATCAGCATTATCTAGGAATTGATCTGTTGGGAAGCTATCAACCATATCTACCCCACCAGTTTTCAATTCTTGTACTACTGTAGATGGGGATACTACTTTAACAGTAACCTTCTCTAAAGCAGGCTCTCCACGCCAGTAGTCTTCGTTCTTAACCATCGTTACAGACTCACCAGGTACGATGCTTTCTACTTTATATGGACCGAATCCAATTGGGTTTTTACGAACCGCGTCAGATTCAAGCATTTCTGCTACTTCCATTTCACCGAATACATGCTTCGGTAATGCATATGGCCAGATACCTCCAGTAATTAGAGAAGGTCCGCCTTCTTTATATGTGATTTGTAATGTTTTTTCATCAATTACTTCAATACCAGAAATTGTATCTGCTTCTCCAGCATGGTATTCTTCCATACCTTCGATGTTTTCAAAGTCAGCGCCATAACGAATACCTTTGTAATCTTTATGACCAATCACTTCATGAGCAAATAACCAGTCTTCAGCTGTTACAGGCTTACCATCATGCCAGTTTACGCCATCTTTAATTTTGAATGTGTAAACTTTACCAGAGTCGTCAACTTCCCAAGTTGCTGCTCCGTCTTGTGTGTACGTATAGCTTTCATCATTATCGAATAATGGCTCATCGAACCAAGCGATTACTTCATAATCAGGAGCTCCTGAATAGAAGTTGAAGTTAAATGTTCCTTCAAGTACTGTATCCGAAACGATACCATACGTTAATGATCCATCTTCAATAGCTTCTGCATCATTTGAAGTTGATACTTTAAAATCATCAATGTTGAAGATACCATCCTCGTTCGGAGTAGGGTTGTTTGAAGCTTGACCTTCTGTGTCTTTATCTTTGTCAGAAGCGTCATCACCGCCACCACAAGCAGCTAGTGCAAGCACTAATACTAACATAAGTGCTAATAACGATTTACTTAAGCTTGTCTTGCTCATTTTGTTGCCTCCCTTTTTAATAAATAGCTTTTTCTTGGCCCTTCCAATTGACGCGGCCAAGCCAACTAAATGATTGTCATCATGGTACTTTTCTTACCCTCTTCGTTGTCTTGCATCTGTTGCCCGTTTCAATGCTTGTCCAACATTATTAATGGAAAGCATTAATAATAAAATCAAGATTGATGCTGGTACCCAAATCCACCAACGATATTCCAGTGTTTGTGGGTTAGTTGCATAGCTTAATAATGTACCCAGACTTGGTGTGCTTTCTGGAAAACCGAATCCCAAGAAAGAAAGCCCTGACTCTAGTCCAATATTAGCTGCTAAGTTTAATGTCATCGTTACGATCATAAGTGAACTTAGGTTTGGCAATACTTGCTTAAACATTATTTTCAAATTCGATGATCCTAATGTTTTCGATGCTTGTACATAATCTAGCTCTTTTTCCTGTAATGTTTTCGATCTAATCAATCGCGCTATCCCCATCCAGAGGAACGCTGTCATGATAAGCGAGAATGTTATGACGTTATATTTCGGAACAATTGCAACAAATGCGATTACAATCATTGTAAATGGTAGGATTAAGAAGAAATCCAATATACGCATCATGATGTTATCGATTTGCCCACCGAAATAGCCAGAGATTAATCCGTAGATAATTCCGATAAGCCCTGTCATAAGGGTTACCAGAATCGCCACTGTAAGTGAGTTCCTCGTTCCAATGATTAATTGTCCAAAGATGTCACGACCACCGTAATCAGTACCTAATATAAATTCATCAGAAGGCGGCTTATTAATGGAGAATAAATCTACCTTAACAATCTCATCTTGATCTAAAATAATGGATATACCAAATACAAATGCAACGATTAGAATTAAAAATACTAATGAAATTAACGCAATTTTATCTCGAACAAGCTCTCTCCAAATAATGGAAAAACCAGATGGGCTTTTCATTGGAGCTTGTACTTCTTTCTCGTTCGTCTTGTTGTTTGCCATCTTCTTCACCTCACTGTTTTGCCAAATTATTTAATACGGATTCTTGGATCAACAAGACTAAGAATAATATCAGAAAGTAGTGCACCTACAATTGACGCAACACCGAACAGTAATGTCGTTGCTGTTACAACCGTATAATCACGTAATGTGATTGATTCGACTAGTAATTGTCCCATACCTGGATAACCGAAAATATTCTCAATGAAGATCGACCCGCCGATTAATCCAGTAATCTCAAATCCAAAGAATGCAGCAATCGGTAATAGTGAGTTTCTCAAAATATGACGATTATATACACGTGATTCAGAAGCACCTTTTGCTCTCGCTGTTAAAATGAATTCTTTTTGCTTTGTATCTACGATTTCATTACGTAAATATTGAATGGTGCTATACGTTGTAATTAATGCCATCGAAATCGCCGGTAATAGCATGTGATATACCTTGCTTACAAAGTAATCGAATGTTCCTGGCGTAAGACCAGGTGTAACACTACCACTCGTTGGGAACCAGCCGAGCTTGAACCCAAATAGCCATAGCATAACAAGCGCGAAGATGAATAATGGTGTCGCAAACCCAACATACGTATAGCCGGTTACGAGCTGGTCACGCCATGTATCGTTATAACGACCACTTGTAATCCCTAATGGAATGGCAATCAAATAGGTGATAATTAGCGTAACGACTGATAACCAGAATGAGTTGGCAATACGTTGGCCAATTAACTCTGTTACAGGCATTTTGAATCGGAAGGAATCGCCTAGATCACCTTTAACAACGCCACCAATCCAGCGTCCATATTGTTCATGCCAAGGATCATTCCAGCCCATTTCTTCTCTAATTTCATCCAGTCGCTTCGGATCCACATCCGGACCAACTTGTCCAGATAGAGCGTCCCCTGGCATTAATTGTGCAAGCACAAAAATCAAGATACTTAGTATGATTAATTGAGGAATCATGATTAATGAGCGTCGAATACTAAATTTCCACATAATATCAACCTTTCTCCGGTAAAGCCACTAAATGCGTATCAGACACTGGCTGTAATTTATAAGCTAATCCTTCTTCATCAAAGTAATCATTGAAGGATTTTTCATATTCCAATTTCACTTCTTCTCGGAATTTTCGCTTTTCTTCACGTTTATTCGGATCAATATCCGGTATTGCCGCAACTAGTCGTTTTGTATAAATGTGCTGTGGCTCGTTGAATATATCGGTTGCCGTGCCCTCTTCCACATAGCGACCCTTATACATAATACCGATGTGATCACACATATGTTTGATTACCCCTAAATCATGACTAATGAAAAGATAGGTTAAATCTAATTCTTTTTGAATCTCTTTCATAAAGTTTAGAACTTGCGCTTGAACAGATACATCCAATGCGGATACTGGTTCATCAGCGATAATTAGTTTTGGTTTTAATGCAATTGCTCTAGCAATCCCAATTCTTTGGCGTTGTCCACCAGAGAATTCATGTGGATACTTTAAAATGCTTTCTGGACTAAGTCCTACAAGCTCCATTAATTCTTGAACTCGTTTACGTTCTTCTTTTTTCGTTAGCTTTTCAAAATTGCGAAGTGGCTCTGCCACGATATCTGCAACACGTTTTTTCGGATTTAAAGAAGAATACGGATCTTGGAAAATCATTTGGATATTACGACGCACATCAGAACCTGCCCGTCTTATGTCAGTAATATTTTGTCCATCAAACAAGACACTTCCTGATGTAATATCGTTTAAACCAATAATCGATCTGCCTGTAGTTGTTTTCCCAGAACCAGATTCTCCTACTAGTCCGTATGTTTTACCTTTTTCTAAGGAGAAGGATACGCCATCCACTGCTTTGACATGTCCTACTGTCCCTCCAAAAATACCGCCTTTAATAGGAAAGTGAATTTTTAAATCGTTAACCTCAAGATATGACATGTTGTTCCTCCTTGCTTTCATCAGGGAATCTGAAATGCTTATAGCATGTACAACGCACATAATGCCCTGCTGATACTTCTTTTAATTCTGGATGTTCTTCATGAGCAGATTCATCTACCCATGGAATTCTGGCACCAAAACGACAGCCTTCTCTTGGTAGGTTTTGTAATGAAGGAACAATACCTTGTATGACATGTAATTTATCTTGTTCTGTACTTGCGTTCGGCACAGAGTTTAATAATGATTTGGTATACGGATGTAACGGGTTTGAAAATAGTGTATTAACATCAGCAATCTCAACAATTTGTCCTGCATACATAACCGCTACACGGTCTGCCATTTCAGCAACAACACCAAGGTCATGTGTAATTAAGACAATCCCTGAATTCATTTCGTTCTTCAATTTATTGATTAACTCTAATATTTGAGATTGAATGGTTACATCCAATGCTGTTGTTGGCTCGTCCGCAATTAATAGCTCCGGCTCATTAGCAATTGCCATCGCGATCATAACACGTTGGCGCATCCCTCCGGATAATTCATGAGGAAATTGGTTAATCACGTGATCAGCACGTGGAATTCCAACTTTATTTAATAGGTCTAAAACTCTTTCTGTACGCTTAGCCTTTGAAAGATTCTTATTGTGTAATAGTAGGGTTTCACCAATCTGCTCGCCAATTTCCATTAAAGGGTTTAATGACGTTAATGGATCCTGGAAAATCATTCCTAAGTCTTTCCCACGAACTTTATTAAATTCAGATGGCGTCATTTTAGCGATGTTTTTATCTTTGAAAAGGATATCTCCTTCAATCTTGGCACGGGTATGAAGTCCCATGATTGAGAATGCCAATGCACTCTTTCCACAGCCTGACTCTCCAACGATTGCTAATACTTCATTTTTATTAACCGTTAGTGAAACATTATCAACCGCTGCATAGTAATCATCTTTTATACGAAATGATGTTGTTAGATTATTAATTTCTAATAATTTCTCAGCCATTCTTAATCCCCCTATTTCTATCGTGTCGCCCAAGACAATATGCCTTTTTAGGGTATACATCTTTGTAGAATTTATGAAACAAGCCAATCTTATTATTGTTTAAATTATTCTGATAATTTAGTGTTATTGAATTTATGTGATAGAAACTATTATACTACCATTTTTTTAAGAATGCACGTCTATTTTTAGAAAAATAGTAACTTTACTACAGTTATTAGGTAATTTTACTTATAGGAGAAAGCGCGTGATTCCTTTATAGGTATAGGTTTAGACCCACTTGACTTAAACGAGAATTTTTTCTAATTTTTTTATCCTACTTTATCACTAGATAATGTTATCTATAAAATTGTCAATATTCTGTGTCGTTAAATAACTGTATTTTGTCACTATTTTAACGATTTGTTCATTTATTGCTAGGGCGTGGTCGCTGCGTTCAGGAGTGTGGTGGCGTTGCTTCGGGATTTATGCACGGATGTTCGGGAGTGCGCTACATTGCTTCGGGATTTATCCGCGATGTTCGGGAGTGTGTCCCATTCATTCGGGATTCTACGTGTTGTTCGGGACTGTATCGCATTCGTTCGGGATAACTGAATGGCACTTCGGCATTAAATCTGTTTTGTTCGGGATTCGTAGCTGCGGTTGGATTATAGATTCGATTAGGGAGTTGTGAGGTGGAATTCAGCGGTAACGACCACTAATTCAGCGTAACGTTACAATCGATCAGATACCGCAATATTCATTCCATAAAAAAAGAGACTTATTCCGTAGAATAAATCTCTTATACGTTAATTTTCTTCGCCATATAAATGGCAAGCTACCCAGTGATCTGGTTTATGCTCGGCAAGTTTTGGTTCTACTTTCGAGCATATTTCCATTGCCATTGGGCATCTTGTCCGAAAACGACAGCCACTCGGTGGATTGATCGGGCTAGGTACATCTCCCTCTACAATGATTCGTTCCCGGGAACGTTCCACCTGTGGATCTGCGATTGGAATTGCACTTAATAATGCTTGTGTATATGGATGTAATGGTTCTTCGTATAGATCATCACTTGTTGAAATCTCAACCATGTTTCCTAAATACATAACACCAACTCGGTCACTGATATGCTTCACCATGGATAAATCATGGGCAATAAAGAGGTAGGTTAATCCTCTTTCCTTTTGAAGCTTTTTCAACAGGTTTACAACTTGCGCTTGAATCGATACGTCTAACGCTGAGATTGGTTCATCGGCAACAATGAAATCCGGGTCTACAGCAAGTGCTCTGGCAATCCCAATCCGCTGGCGTTGTCCACCACTAAATTCATGTGGATAACGATTTCCATGCTCCGCATTTAATCCAACCGTCTCTAACAATTCATTGACACGATTTGTTCGTTCCTCTTTTGTTTTCGCAAGCCCATGAATGTCGATACCTTCTGCGATAATATCTTTTACCGTCATTCTTGGATTCAAGGAAGCGTATGGATCCTGGAAAATCATTTGCATGCTGCGATTTAAGTCTTTTAATTCTTGTTTAGATTTTTTGCCATGTACACTAGCACCTTTGAAGGTAACTTCTCCATCGGATGCTTGATAAAGTCCCATAATTGTACGGCCAGCAGTTGATTTACCACAGCCAGATTCCCCTACTAGACCAAATGTTTCTCCCTTATAGATGGCAAATGACACTCCGTCCACTGCCTTTAACACGTTTTGACGGTCTACTTTAAAATGACGTTTTAAATCTTTTACTTCTATTAATGTTTCCTTTGCATTAGCCATTTACCTTCGCACCTCCAACATTTACAAACTCTGGCGGTTCCACTTTCGGTGCACGCTCATCCAATAACCAACAAGCCGTTTTTTGTGTATCAGATAACTCGTAATATGCTGGCATTTGTGTTCCACAGGCCTTCATCGCATATGGACAACGAGCAGCAAACGGACAACCTTTTGGTGGATCAGCTAAATCTGGAGGCGATCCAGGAATTGCTTGTAGTTCCTCGCCTTGTTGGTCTAGCTTCGGCATGGATCCTAGCAGTCCCCAAGTATACGGATGCTTCGGATTATAGAAAATCTCATCGACTGAACCTGTCTCCACAATTTTACCACCATACATAACCGCTACACGGTTTGCTGCATTAGCAACGACACCAAGGTCATGAGTGATGAGGATTATTGCGGTACCAGTTTCTTTTTGTAATTCTTTCATTAAATCCAAGATCTGTGCTTGGATGGTAACATCTAGTGCTGTTGTCGGCTCATCCGCTATAAGAATCTTCGGATTACAAGCTAACGCAATCGCAATCATAGCACGTTGTCTCATCCCACCTGAAAACTCATGTGGGTACTGATCAATACGTTTCTCGGGGGTTGGAATTCCAACTAGCTTCAGTAACTCTACACCACGATTGTGTGCTTCTTGTTTGGACATATTTTGGTGCTTAATTAAACCTTCTGCTATTTGTTTTCCAATCGTCATGGTAGGGTTCAATGAAGTCATTGGATCCTGAAAAATCATCCCGATTTCTTTCCCGCGAATGCTCTCCATTTGCTTTTCCGATTTCTCTGTTAAATCTTCCCCATCAAACACAATTGAACCATTGACAAATTTTCCGGGAGGCATAGGAATCAGACGCATAACAGACTGAGCCGTAACACTTTTTCCTGATCCAGATTCCCCAACTATTGCTAATGTTTCCCGCTCGTGTAAGTCAAATGATACATCACGCACAGCCTTTACTTCTGCATTATAGGTATCAAATGATACAGAAAGATTTTTTACGCTTAGTATTTTTTTCATTTCGCATCCTCCTCCCTACTTACGTTCTTTCGGATCTAGTGCATCTCTTAATCCATCACCAATTACATTAAATGCTAGCATGGTTAAACAGATGAAAAATGCTGGAAAGAACAGCTGATATGGATAATATTTAAACGAACCTAGCGCATCACTTGTCATAACGCCCCAACTCGCGAGTGGTGCAGGTACCCCTAATCCTAAGAAGCTCAAGAATGCTTCCGTGAAAATAGCGGATGGTACTGTTAATGTTAATGTTACAAGGATTGGTCCGAATGTGTTCGGAATTAAATGCTTAAATAAGAGTCTTGAATTACTAGCTCCTAACGATCTTGACGCTAAGACATACTCCTCTGATCGCATTTGCATAACCTGACCACGGACGATTCTTGCCATATTGATCCACCCAGTTATAACCATCGCGAGGATCATCGTCCATAAGCCTTGTGGCATTACCACCATGAGGAGAATAACAACGAGCAAGTATGGTACACCAGATAAAATATCAGCAAATCGCATGATATACTCATCGACCCTACCGCCGACAAATCCAGCAACCGCTCCTAAAATTACCCCAATAACTAAATCGAGGAATGCTGCCATTAACCCAATGAATAGGGAGATTTTTGCACCTTCCCATGTTCTGGCAAATATATCACGACCTAAACTATCGGTTCCAAACCAGTGATCAGCGGATGGCGTTTGGTTACCACTCATTAAGTCATTATCTTTATAGTTCTCACCCGAAATCGGTGCCCCGATAAAAGCCATTAATGCTAACAAAGCTATTACGATAATTCCAGCTAGTGCTAGCTTGTTCTTACCAAATCTTCTCCAAGCGTCCTTCCAAAAGGAGGTACTCTTTCCAACTATACGTTCTGATTCCGCTTGGTCAACATGCAGTGGTTCGAAGTCTGCGCTTGTTAATTGTGATTGTGCCATCATTTCTCACCTGCCTTTGCAGCTACTTTTATTCTCGGATCTATTAATCCATAAATTAAATCAACAATTAAAATAGAGAATAATAGAATGACACTGTAAAAGACGGTAGTTCCCATAATAACCGTGTAATCACGATTGGTAATACTAGTCACGAACTCTTTTCCGAGTCCAGGAATCCCAAATATTTGTTCAATAATAAAACTACCCGTTAAAATACCCGCAACCAATGGCCCAATATAGGAAACAACCGGTAACATGGCATTCCTAAGACCGTGCTTATACGTAACGATGCGTTGGCTCATTCCTTTTGCCTTTGCAGTTTTAATATAATCTGAATGCAACACATCTAACATACTAGAGCGCATTAATCGCGCAATAAATGCTAGTGGTGTTGTCGCTAATGCTAGTGCGGGTAATATCGTATCTGAAAATGACTCCATACGAGCGATCGAGAACCATTCTAGCTTCGATGCAAAAATAAATTGTAGTATGGTAGCCATGATAAAGCTCGGTACTGAGATTCCAAGCACCGCAATAACCATTGCAGTATAATCACCAAATTTATTATGCTTTAGTGCTGCAAATACTCCGAGTAAGACACCGATCCCTAAAGCAATAAATATTGCCTCTAGCCCTAAAATAAGGGAGTACGGGAAACCACGTAAAATTATATCCATGACTTCTTGTCCTTCATATTTAAAGGAAGGTCCGAAGTCAAATGTTAGCGCATTAACTAGATAATCAACGTATTGTACAATAATTGGATCATTCAATCCATATGCTTCGTTCATTTGTTCTTCAATTGCCGGTGGTAATCTACGTTCTGAAGCAAATGGTCCACCCGGCGCCGCTTTCATGATGAAGAACGTGACGGTTATAATTAAGAAAAGGGATAGCAGAATATACGCTAATCTCTTTAATAAATACTTTGCCAACACATCCACCTCCAATGACGTAAAATTAAAAATAGAGCGAGACAAGCTCCCCCCATACCACTTTTTTCAAGTAAGAGAATAAGCTCATAAAATATGCAATGAAATACGATAGTCTAGTATTTCTATAAGGAGTCTCGTTTTTGGTTTGCATCTCTCGTTACATATTAAATTATTATTCTCAAAATTTGTAGAAAACTTAGTAATGTTAGATAAATTAACCCTATATAAGGAAGCAACCAAGACAAGAAACACTTTTGTTGCGTGCTTCCCATCTTGGTTATTTGCTTCTTGTTTTCAATTATTATAGTGAACTATTATTTTTCAATATAGCCCCACTTGTACTGTACGCCACCAAGTCCTGAAACTTCGATGTTCTTCACGTAATCTTGGCTAATCCAAACATTCGTGTAGAAGTAGATTGGCGCAATTGGCATTGCATCCATGAAGATTTGCTCTGCTTGACGTAAGATTTCTTTACGTGCAGCTGCATCTGTTTCAGTTCTAGATTGTGCAAGTAATTCTTGGTACTCTGCATCTTCCCAGTTCGTGTAGTTGTTTCCACCTACTTGTTGGAAGATTTCAAGGAAGTTGATTGCATCGTTAAAGTCTGCAAGCCATCCCATACGTCCAACTTGGTAGTTACCTGAACCCATTGAATCTAGGTATACATTCCACTCTTCATTACCAAGTGTTACATCAACACCTAGGTTAGTACTCCACATATCTTGAACAGCTTGCGCAATTGTAGCATGTGCTTCATCTGTATTGTAAGATAGTGTAATTGGTGGTAATTCAGATAAGCCAAGCTCTTCTAAGCCCGCTTCTAGGTATTCTTTCGCTTGTTCTACATCATTATCAGCGAAGTATCCTTCATTGTTTTCTTCAAAAATTGACGGTGGTACTAGCGCCATTGCTGGTTGCTGTTCACCTTTTGTAATGTTCTCAACAATACCTTGACGGTTAATTGCTAATGCAAATGCTTTACGAATATTTTCGTTATCAAATGGTGCTGCTTCTGTATTAAATGCATAGTAGTATACACCAGCTAAAGATGAAATATTAAGTGATCCATCTTCTTTTAATGCTGGGATTGAAGCTAATGGTAGTGAGTCAGTTGGTGATCCTACCCAATCAAGATCTCCTGCATTATACATTTCAAGTGCAGTGTTTTCATCATCAACCATGAACATATTGATTGTTTCAAGTTTTACAGTTTCAGCATCCCAATATTCAGGATTCTTTGTAAGTACAACTTTGTCTGAGTGTGCCCAAGAATCAAGCAAGAATGGTCCGTTAGTTACGTAGTTCTCACCTGCATCAAGTGCCCAATCAGCGTTACCCTCAACAACATTTTTATTAACAGGGTAGTAAGTATAGAAAGCCGTTAAATCTAAGAAATATGGAGTTGGTTGTTCTAATGTAACTTCTAGCGTTTTTTCATCAACAGCTTTAACGCCAACTTCATCTAATGATGCTCCTTCTTCTTTAGCAGCTTGAGCACCTTTGATTACATATAATTGATATGCATAATCAGTGTCCGCATTATTAGGATCTAATACCCATTTCCATGCATATTCGAAATCTGCTGCTGTTACAGGGTCACCGTTAGACCAAACTGCATCATCACGAATTGTAAATGTGTACGTTAATAAGTCATCAGATACTTCTGGCTCACCTGCTGCCATTGCTGGTTCTACGACACCTTCTTGGTTAATTCGCATTAAACCTTCAAATACCTGATCAAGAATTGCACCAGAAGTAGTATCTGTTGCTGTACCAGGATTTAATGAAGGTGGTTCAGTTTTAATATTGACATTAAGTACTTGTTCAACTGTTTCTGTACCTTCAGTATCAGTACCTTCTGTTTCGCCACCTGTTTCTGTTCCGCCATCTGTTTCGCTACCAGCCTCATCGTCACCGCCACAAGCAGCTAGAAAAAGACCCATAGCCAGAACTAGAACAAATAGTAATGACCACTTTTTAAATTTCATATTTGTAGACCCTCCCGTTTTTTAATGATTCTAACAATTCAAGACAGTCTAAATCTTGAACCTTGAAAACAATTATACAACTTATCATTAAATATTTCATCTATTTTTTTGAAAAAATTTAATATAGTACTATATTTTACTGTATTCAAATATAAGTAAATAGTCATATATTGTAAATTTTCCGTTAAATTTATGGTGCTTTAGACGCAATAAAAAAGCCGCGACTCTCCTAGTCTATTAGAAGATCACGGCTATTCTTTCATTACTTAAATAAGCTTGAGAAAAAATCTGTAATCGCGTTTACCAGCTGTTTAAAAAAGTTTCCAATACTATCCCAAAATCCCTCATCATTTACTAAATCTGTAATCTTATCTTTTACTTTAGAAGCAATATCGTTCAATTGTTCAGATACTTGGCCAAAATCGATGTTCAAGTGACGCATTTTATCAAATAAATCAATTAATAATTGTTTATATTCCTCACTTAATGTAATATTCAATTTATCTAATTGCTCCTGAACAATTCGTTCTACATCCTCCACTGTGGCAGGATTTTGCTCAGCAATAGCTTGCTTAATTTCGGTAATTAAGTTGCTCACCTGTTCTTGCGTTAGACCAGCATTCTTAACCAGATCAGTGGCAAGTCCCAGTTCTTCATTTGCAAGCTCCATCCGTTCTTTGTCTAACTCTACACCTTGCACATCATATGCTTTATAGATACCAGTTAGTGCCGAATGCCCTGTTACAGCAACAGGTGATGCTACCAAAACGGTCGCATTTTCTACTCCCGCTGTTAATAATGCATTGGCATACATTTCGTTGGTAACCTCTGTGATATTCTCCGGTGTAATAATCGAAACATCCAACCCACCAGTATCTTCTATAGTAATTTTCGCAGAGGAAAACATCCTTGAATTCGCATTTCCACCAATATAATTCGCTAAATCTTCACCCGTCACTGTGTATTCTTCAACCGTTTCTGTATCCGATAACTCTAATAACTCTTTTGTCTGTGCTTTTTGCTCATCGGTTAAGTTTCCACCATATACAACAATGGGTAAGCCATTTTTTTCATCAATGACATCTTCTGCAGCTACAGGTGAAATAACACACGCTAGCAAACTAACCACTAACACGATGACACTCGTTATTTTAAAGAAAGGTTTCATGTTTTCGTAACTCCTTTTCCATTATTATCGCTAAAGTTATGTTTGTCCTATTTTAATATGAATATGATTGATTAGTCTCATTATACTTAGGTCTATTCGAAATCTCCAATATGTGCTAGAAATAAATACTTTAAATTTATTTCGGTTTCCGTTATATTTAGGGTAGCGAAATAATTTTACAGAAGGAAGGCACGTACCAATTAATACTGAAAACACCAATGTAAAACGTAATTTAGTCATTATGTGGTTTGCAAATTTTTTCATTGCTGGAAGTACGACCATGGTTATCCCATTCCTGTCTTTATATATCGCATCGTTTGGTAATTTTTCTGATGTATATGTACAGAATTGGGCTGGCTGGGTATTTCTAGTTACCTTTATTGCAGCGTTTTTATTTGCTCCGATATGGGGAAGAATCGGAGACAAATATGGTCGTAAGAAACTATTAATCTTTTTTTCTAGTGGAATTGGGCTTTCTGTCTTTTTAATGGGATTTGCGACAAATGTCTGGCAGCTATTTATGCTCCGGCTACTAATGGGTGTATTTACTGGATTTATTCCGATGTCTCAAGCACTTATTGCCACCCAGACACCTAAGAATATCGCAGGCCGTGTGCTAGGCACATTACAAACTGGTAGTATCACTGGTTCGTTAATGGGGCCACTATTAGGTGGCGCATTAGCCGATGCGTTTGGCTTTTCCACAACATTTAAATGGATTTCTATTGCCATCCTACTTTCTAGTGTAATTGTTATTTTTGGCGTTAAAGAGGAGCCACTTCCTATTGCTGAAGATAAGGATCATAAGCATTATTCACGGAAGGAAGTACTTCTGCACATTGTAAGGCAGCCTGTATTACTTGTCGTGATGCTAATTTCTGCACTCGTGCAGATTGCACACTTTAGCGTTCAGCCAATCTTGTCCTTATATGTAGAGGAAATTCATGGCGCATCAAGTATTGCCTTTTTTGCCGGGATTGCTTTTTCAGCTGCTGGGGTTGGGAATTTATTGATGGCACGTAATTGGGGTAAATTAGGAGATCGTATCGGTTATGTAAAAATATTAATTATACTTCTGTTCATGGCAGGAATTGTCTATTTACCCGGAGCATTTGTTCAGTCGATCTGGCAGCTCGTTATCGTCCGTTTTCTGTTAGGCGTCTCGATTGGTGGGATTATCCCACTTAGAATTGCCTACATTCGTCAAGAGGCACCATTATCCATGCAAGGGGAAGTTCTTGGATATAACACTAGCCTACGTTTTCTCGGAAACATTATTGGACCCGCACTCGGTGGATTTATTGCGGGTTTTTACGGTATATCATCCGTATTTCTAGTGACTGGCGGTCTACTCATCCTAAGTGGTGTATTTCTCTTAGTAGCCTGGTATAAATTTGAATACGCCACAGAAAACAGTAGCCACACCATATCTTCACATTAACCAGGGGCTGGGACATAAGTGTTAATGGTTAGATAAAATCCGAACGTTGGAGCACGATACCCGCTCCGGGAATATACTTCGCTTTCACTTCCAGCACAGGGGTGACATCTGCTCGAAACTACCTCGCAGTGTCTACCTTGCCGCGGGGGCTGCTGAGCCTCCTCGCGCTGAAAAGCAGTGCGCCTGTGTCTGCTAGTATCGCTTCGGAGTATGCTTCCTCAGCGCAAGGGAACGAAGAAGGTTATTCAAGTAGCACCCTCACTGCGGG
>NZ_LDPV02000014.1 GCF_001038425.2 Ornithinibacillus contaminans | reverse complement strand
GATACTAGCAGACACAGGCGCACTGCTTTTCAGCGCGAGGAGGCTCAGCAGCCCCCGCGGCAAGGTAGACACTGCGAGGTAGTTTCGAGCAGATGTCACCCCTGTGCTGGAAGTGAAAGCGAAGTATATTCCCGGAGCGGGTATCGTGCACCAACGTTCGGATTTTATCTAACCATTAACACTTATGTCCCAGCCCCATGTTTTCCACGAATGGTTTGCGAGAATTATGGTGTCTGCAAACCTTACTCAATCCCAATCGAAATTAACTTCTTCTCTAAAAACTCATCCATTCCGTAATGCCCACCCTCTTTAGAGTTACCGGATTGCTTGATACCGCCGAACGGTGCCTCTGGAACAGAAGGGAAGACATCGTTGACACCAATCATGCCATAGTCTAGTTTTTCAGAAACTCGCAGTGTCCGGCTTGTGTTTTCCGTGAAAATGTATGCGGCTAAACCATAGTCCGTGTCATTCGCTTTTCGAATAACCTCATCTTCATTGGTAAAGGTTTGGATTGGGAAAAGTGGTGCAAATGTTTCTTCGCGCATTACCTTCATCTCATCAGTTGCGTTTTTAACGATTGTTGGTGGACAGAAATAGCCTGGTAAATCGCCTTTCCATTGACTTCCGCCCGTTACAAGTTCAGCACCTTTTGCTAAGGCATCGTCTAAGTGTGAATTGAATTTTTCAAGTGCTTGCTCGCTGATAAGTGGACCAAGATCTGTATTTTCTTCTAGACCTAAACCTATTTTTAGCTTCTCAACTTTTTCTTTTAGCAATGCCGTAAATTCATCAGCAATCGCTTCGTGTACGTATAATCTATTGGCACAAATACAGGTTTGCCCATTATTGCGGAATTTACTTGCTACTGCCAAGGTAGTGGCTTTATCTAAATCAGCATCGTCAAAAGCGATAATTGGCGCATGACCACCGAGTTCTAAGGATACCTTTTTCACCGTATCTGACGCCTCACGCATTAAGTATTTACCAACCGCAGTAGAGCCAGTAAAGGTAATTAGTTTTACTTCTTTATTCGTTAGCATTTCCTTGCCGATTTCTTGTGCGTCACCAGTTACTAGGTTGACCACGCCGGGTGGCATGCCTGCTTCTTCGAAAATTTTCACAATCTCAATCGCAGATAATGGGGTTTCTGGTGATGGTTTTAAGACGGTAGTACAACCGGCAGCTAGAGCTGGACCTAGTTTTCTTGTAATCATGGATGAAGGGAAGTTCCATGGTGTAATAGCAGCTACAACGCCGATTGGCTTTGGAATCACGAGTAATCGTTTTGACTTCGTGGAGGATGGAATCCATTCCCCATAGCCACGTGAAGCTTCCTCTGCATACCAAAGTAAAAATCCAGCCGCACCTTTTACTTCACCAATCGCTTCTTTTAGTGGTTTTCCTTGTTCTGTGGTTAAAATTTCGCCTAAGCGTTTTGCGTCTTTTCGCATTAGTTCGGCAGCCTTATAAAGGATGCGGGAGCGCTCTCGTCCGGTCATTCCACTCCAATTTGGAAATGCTTGTGACGCTGCATCAATTGCTTCTTTCGTTTCTTCTTGACCGCCATACGCTATCTCAGTAATAGCTTCTAATGTGGCAGGATTATAGATGGTTTGTGTCTTGGCTGAATTTACTTCTCGCCACTGTCCATTAATATAAATGCTCTTTGTTAATGTCGAGATCATAGTGAATCCTCCCTTAAATTTTTTCTATCTTAAGCATATCGCACCTACAATCTTCCATCAATTTGTAGGTGCGATATGGTGATTAATTTACTAGTTCTTTATCTGAATTCCATGCTGGTAACATTTTATTAAGCGGCTTATCTTTACGATAGCCGAGCACATACTCAGCCTGCATAATCGTATGGATTTCACGAGTTCCTTCATAAATAACGGGTGCCTTGGAATTACGCAAGTAGCGTTCTACTGGGTATTCGTCGGAATAACCATAAGCTCCGTGAATTTGTAAGGCATCATCTGCAGCCTGGTTGGCAAAATCACATGCCTGCCATTTGGCAAGGGATGTTTCTCTTGTGTTTCGTTTTCCTTCGTTCTTAAGCTCACCAGCACGATAAACAAGTAGCCGGCTCATCTGTAGTCCAGCTTCCATTTTGGCAATCATTTGTTGCACCAATTGATGCTTCCCGATTGGTTTACCAAAGGTTTCCCGTTCGTGGCAGTAGTTTACACTAGCCTCGATACATGCCATGATTTGGCCGACAGCACCTGCCGCAACCGTGAATCGCCCATTATCAAGTGCTGCCATGGCAATTTTAAACCCTTCACCTTCCTCGCCGAGTAGGTTTTCTTGTGGTACTTTTACGTGATCGAAAAATAGTTCGCCAGTGTTACCAGAGCGGATACCGTGTTTGCCTTTTATCGCTTTGGAGGAGAACCCTTCCCACGTTCTTTCTACGATAAATGCTGAAATTCCGTGGTGCCTTTTTGATTTGTCGGTATAGGCAAATACAAGAAAATGGTCGGCGATATCACATAACGATATCCACGTTTTGGACCCATTTAGAATGTAGTAGTCGCCCTCTTTGACAGCGGTTGATTGCAAGGCGGCAACATCTGACCCTGCGCCTGGCTCAGTCAATCCAAAGGCACCAATCTTTTCTCCCTTTGCTTGTGGGACGAGATACTTCTGTTTTTGCTCTTCTGTACCCCATTGTAATAAGGTCATGCTGTTTAAGCCGGTGTGAACCGATACAGCGGTACGAAAAGCGGTATCGCCTCGTTCTAGCTCCTCACAAACAATGGCAAGAGAATTATAATCCATACCACTGCCTCCATACTCTTCCGGAATACATACCCCCATTAGTCCAAGCGCTGCTAATTTAGTAGTGATAGCTGGATCGAATTTTCCTTGGCGATCCCAATCAGCAATGTAAGGCATAATCTCCTTATCTACAAAACTCCTAACCGTATCTCGCAACATGTTTTGTTCATCTGTAAAATTAAAATTCATTAAAAATCACTCCTATTCGTTACTATTGGATTTGGTAGCTTGTTTAGTTAGCAAGATTTCCTCATTATGTTCACCAGCATTTGGCGGATGGTGCCGTAAAGTGACAGGCGTCCGAGAAAACTTTAATGGACTACCGATCATTTTGATTGTTCCAGCTGTTGGATGCACGGTTTCTAAAAACATTTCTCTGGCTTGAAGCTGTGGATCATCCGTAACTTCCTTGAGATTTTGAATTGGGCCACAAGGGATGTTAGATTGGTGACACTGATCAAGCCAATAACTTGTCGGTTTAGTGATGAGAATATCTTGAATTAGGGGCACTAAAATGGCTCGATTTTGCACACGAGCTGGATTTGTTTGGAAACGTTCATCATCACTATATTGTTCTTTTCCTAAAATAGTACAAAAAGCTTTAAATTGATGGTCATTTCCTATCGCAATAACCATTTCGCCATCCATCGTTTGAAAGGTTTGATAAGGAACGATATTCGCATGCTGATTGCCTAGTCGGGTTGGGATTTTTCCAGCCATCAAATAATTACTTCCAATGTTCACGAGTGCACTTACTGCGGAATCATATAGGGATATATCAAGCTTCTGCCCTTTACCGGATTGATGGCGTTCCAGTAATGCAGCTTGTATGCCAGTTGCTGCATACAGACCAGTCAAAATATCGGTAATCGCTACACCAACCTTTTGTGGTCCTGAGTCCTCGTCGCCAGTAATACTCATAAGACCACTCATCGCTTGAATAATAAAATCATAGCCTGGCAAATCCTTATAAGGGCCAGTTTCTCCAAAACCAGTAATCGAGCAATATACAAGCTTCGGGTTGATGTTTGCGAGCTCTTCATAATCGATTCCAAAGCGCTCCATCGTACCAGTTTTAAAATTATGGATGATGACATCACTTTTCGCTACGAGCTCTTTAATGGTTTCAATACCTTCATTGGATTTTAAATCTAATGTGATACTTTTTTTATTCCGATTCGCACAGAGATAGTAGGCACTGACGTCATTTTGAAAAGGTGGTCCCCACTTTCGCGTTTCATCACTTCCACCAGGCGCTTCCACCTTAATAACTTCAGCACCAAGATCACCAAGAATCATCGTGCAATAAGGGCCAGCAAGCACTCTGGATAAGTCCAGAACGGTAATGTTATTTAACGCTCCTGACACTATTTCACTCCTTTCCAGATCGGTTCTTGTATGAAAAAAAGCCAGTTCAACAAGAACACAGCAAGAATGCTGTATTGCAAGAAGAACTGGCTTTTGCTTGTTGGTACAGCTCAGGGCATGAACTGTGAACAAGCTAGGCAGTGATTGTGGATATATCATTCTGTTAGTCATGTGATTAACGGTGTAAGCGCTTTACATGACTCTTAAATACAGTTTAATGTATTCTGAATAATATGTAAATAGGTAATTTGAGATTTTTAGTTGGATTGTTAGGACGAGGATTGTAGAAGTTTTGTAGGAGGGCGTTAGCATGTGTGTGGTGGTGATTTGGGTGTGAGGTATCAGCAGATATTTAGGGATATCAGTAGGATTTTTGGTGACATCAGCAGATATTTAGGAATATCAGCAGATATATGGTAACATCAGCAATTATTCCAGAATATCAGCAGCTTTTCTAAAATATCAGCAGAAATCTCGAAACATCAGCAGCCCAGCCACATCCCAACATCGCTCGGAATCCCATCATATCGCTCAAACCGCGGAAACATCGCTCGGAAGCCCAATATATCGCTCAAACGGCAGAAACATCGCTCGAAAGCCCAACATATCGCTCAAACCGCGGAAACATCGCTCGAAAGCCCAATATATCGCTCAAACCGCGGAAACATCGCTCGGAAGCCCAATATATCGCTCAAACGGCAGAAACATCGCTCGGAATCCCATCATATCGCTCAAACCGCGAAAATATCGCTCGAAATATCATTGTATCGCTCAAACGGCGGAAACATCGCTCAAAAGCTCATTATATCGCTCAAACCGCGGATATATCGCTCAAACCCCAATCCCCAAAAAAAACAGGAGCCACCTGGGCTCCTGTCCTCTTACTTCATTGCTTTTTCTAGTTTAGAAATCATTTTAATCGCTTTACCAGTTCCGATTGCTACGGATTCTAGTGGGTTTGGTGCAATATGAACTGGTACAGATAGTTCATGTGCAAGCCATTCTTGCATACCTTTTAATAAAGATCCACCACCTGTAATGACGATTCCGTGGTCAACAATATCACCACTAAGTTCAGGTGGGCAGTTCTCTAACGTGATGCGAATTGCTTGTAGAATTTGCTCCAATGACTCTTTAATCGCTTCATAAACTTCCTTGGAAGAAATACTAACGGTTTTTGGTAGACCGGTTACCATATCACGTCCACGGACATCCATAAATTCCTCTTTATGATTAATATGGGCATAACCAATTTCCATTTTTACATTTTCAGCAGTACGTTCACCGATAAGGATGTTGTATTTTTTACGGATGTATTGAATGATTTCCTCGTCCATCTTGTCGCCACCGACACGAACAGAGCTAGATGATACAACACCACCGAGTGAAATAATACCGATCTCAGCTGTACCGCCACCAATATCTACAATTACGTTTGCGATTGGCTCATCAACTGGTAAGTCGGCACCAATAGCTGCAGCAACTGGTTCTTCAATTAAATGAACCTGTTTCGCGCCATAGCTTGTTACCGCATTATGAATGGCTCTTCTTTCAACGGTTGTACTACCAGAAGGGGTACAAACCACAACAGTAGGTTTTCTCATGGACATCCCCATAATTTTACTTACCTTCTTTAAGAAAGCTTTTAGCATTTGTGCGGTAATATCATAATCGGCGATAACACCATCTTTTAATGGGCGAATTGGTACGATATTACGAGGGGTTTTACCGATCATTTCCTTTGCTTCTGTTCCAACGGCTACAACTTGTTTTGTATTTATATCAATCGCAACAACAGATGGCTCGTTTAAAACGATCCCCTTGGTTTTTGAATAAATAAGTATATTTGCAGTTCCTAAATCAATTCCGATTTCTGCAGTAGAAAACATAATGAGTTCCTCCAATGATGACGAATAATGTAATTTAGTACGATATAAGGTTCTATATCGACATGATTTTTATGGGTGTTAACGAACAGATACCTTTATTATTCACTAAACTAATTAACATTATTAACAATAATTGGCTAGTTAATTTATCGTAAAAGGTAAAAGTGCTACTATATTAAAATAAGGTATATTTGGTCGGAACTCAAGTTTCAATTGTTTTACATTTTTTGTCGATTGTAATAAAAATGGAAAGTCATCTCGGGAATAAACGTGAGATAATGTGTTTTAAGTAGGATTGTATCGGAAATTGTCTAGTGAGGGGTTGAAAAATATGAAACGAAAATTTAATCGCATTAGACTATTGGCAGTCGCCTTAATTCTTTTTAGTTTAGGGATGCCTGGCCTAACAGGGGCAGAGGATAAAGGTGTGACCCACTATTATTTTTGGAACGGAACCTTTTATCCATATCATGTTAACTCGTTAGAAGAATATTTTGATTACACCTTTTTAACCAAACAAGATGCATTTACGCAAGTTAATTGGAAAGAAATAAATGAAATTGTAACAAAACGGTTAGCTGCGAAACAAGATCAAGAAACAAAGTCAGAAGCAACTGAACCAGAAAAGCAGCCTACGGAAAATACACAAAAACCGAATCAACCAAACACGAATGAAACTAACCATGCCAATGAACAGAAGAAAGAACAAAAGCAGAAAACACCAACTATCAATCAAGCAGAATTTGAGCAGAAAGTAATTGATTTAACGAATAAGGAACGATCGAAACATGGATTAGCCCCATTAAAATTAGATAAAAATCTAGCGAATGTATCTCGAAAAAAATCATTGGACATGGTGCAGAACAACTATTTCTCTCATGACAGTCCGAGCTATGGTTCACCATTTGATATGATGGATAACTTCGGTATTCATTATTATTCTGCCGGTGAAAATATTGCAAAGGGGCAGCGTACACCAGAAGAAGTGGTTGCGGCATGGATGGCTAGTGAAGGGCATCGCGCGAACATTTTGCATGAGGACTATACCCATATTGGAGTTGGGTTTGTTCAGGAAGGATACTATTGGACACAGCAATTTATTAAGCGGGTGGATGATGCGGTAAGGCAAACGGAATTTGAGCAAGCAGTTGTTGATTTAACAAATGAGGAGCGAGCTAAAAAAGGGTTAGCCCGATTAAAAATTGATAAACAGTTAGCAAAATCAGCCCGTGCCAAATCAATTGATATGAAGGAACAGCATTATTTTGACCATATGAGCCCGACCTATGGTTCACCGTTTGATATGATGGATACATTTGGGATATCCTACCAAACGGCGGGGGAAAATATTGCTAGAGGACAGTTTACACCAGAGGAAGTAGTGCAGGCGTGGATGGACAGCGAAGGTCACCGGGCAAATATTTTAAATCCGGATTACACACATATCGGGGTAGGCTTTGATAAAGCTGAAGTTATCTGGACACAGCAGTTTATTGGAAAATAGACCTAAAATAGGAATTTGCGTTATACTTTAAATAGAGCATACATGACGTAGCGCTGGGAAATGCATCAAAGATTCTCTACCAAGATTCCCTTATTTTTCTTAACCATAGGAAATCGTTACTACTTCTAAACAAGTGTGAGATAAAAAAATGGGGGGATTTGGATTGAAGAAAGTTGTGTTAGCGGGCGGAACAGGTTTTATTGGCAAGTATTTTGAAACGAAATATAGTGAGCTGGGGTATGATGTTAAAATAATCTCTAGAAAATCACCATATATTTCTTGGGATGATCAAGCTGGGGTTATCGATGCATTAGAAGGTGCTGAGCTAGTTGTGAATCTAGCTGGGAAAACAGTCAACTGTCGGTATAATGAGAAAAATAAGCGGGAAATAATGAATTCAAGGCTGACCACTACGAAGATACTAGGTGAGGCTATTTTGGCATGTGAGAATCCACCAGAGGTTTGGATGAATTCAAGTACAGCAACGATTTACCGCCATGCAGAGGATCGCCCAATGACTGAGGAAGATGGGGAAATCGGTTCGGGATTCTCGGTGGATGTCGCAACAAGCTGGGAGAAAGCCTTCTTCGATTTTCAGTTGCCAAAAACAAGACAAGTTGCCCTACGTACGGCAATTGTTCTAGGTAAAGAAGGCGGGGTTATGATGCCTTATTATAACCTAGTGAAATTTGGACTTGGTGGCAATCAAGGAAAAGGCACGCAAAAATTTAGCTGGATACATATTGAGGACGTATTTCAAATTGTACGTTTTTTAACCGAACGCAAAGAGTTGAGTGGTGTCTTTAATTGTTCAGCCCCTGAACCAGTGAGTAATGAAAAATTCATGACAGAACTGCGAATCATGTTGAATCGACCATTTGGATTCCCTTCTCCGACTTGGTTATTGGAAATTGGTGCGATCCTAATTCGGACAGAGACAGAACTAGTGCTGAAAAGCCGTTGGGTAATTCCCAAACGATTAGAGCAAGAGGGCTATCAATTTACTTATCGTACGATTCATGAAACATTACAGGACATTATTGCGTAATACATGCATGCTTAAAGAAAAAGAATATATTCCAAAAACGTCACTTATCATGTGGCGTTTTTTCGTGTTTCGTAATGGTGATTTGACCAAGGACAGTCAGCTTTTTGGAGTGGGGAATAAACCTTGTTTCTTGAACATCCTTCGCTAATCAGTATAATTATAGTGAATATTGGGGGGAGCAATTATGGTATTTACATTATGGATATATACATACGCCATTCTATTGATTATTAGTAGTTGCTTTAGCTTTTATAAAGCTAAGCGACTCGTTCAACAACCTAGCACATCGGAAAATCGACACAGAATCTTTGCAACACCACAACGCATTTCGCAAAAGGTCATCAAAAAAACAGGTACCACCGTACAGGTCACTGGTCAGGAAAAAATCCCAGAAGGTGCAGTGTTATATGTGGCAAATCATCAAGGATTATTTGATATTTTAGCGTTTTTAGGACATCTAGGAAAACCAGTAGGCTTTATTGCAAAGAAGGAAATTAAAAAACTTCCAATCATTAGTAATTGGATGGGATTATTACATTGCGTATTTATTGATCGTGCAGACAGAAGGCAATCGGTGAAAGCCATTAATCAAGGGATTGAAAACTTGAAAAATGGACATTCACTTGTTATTTTTCCAGAGGGGACTAGAAGCCGAGGAGCAGAATTAAATTCGTTCAAACCCGGTAGTCTTCGATTGGCAACCAAAGCGAATGTTCCAATAGTACCAGTAACAATTGACGGAACTTATAAGATGTTGGAAGAAGATAATGGGCGAATCAAAGGATCTGCGATCAAATTGATGATTCACGATCCAATTTTTCCAGAAACGTATCAGGAATTAAAGAGTAATGAGCTTGCACTGGAAATACAGGAAATTGTTCAACTGCCACTGAAGGAAATATATCACTCTAGTGAAGAGGGACTTGAGTCAGAAGTAGTGATAGGTGCTCATTAACCTTCTTGACAAGGAAAAAACAGAAAAGGGGTACTATATGACGTATAACGTAATCATTAATTTGCCAATAGCAAATCATGAAGTGCCAGAACTAAGGGAATTGATTGGATGGGGAAGAAGAGATAATGATTATCCTGCGATATTTGAACGATGTAATTTTTGGGCAGGAGTAAGAAGTGAGGATAATAGACTCATTGCCTTTGGTTATGTATGTGGAATGGGCTTAGAGCATGGCTATCTGGAGGATGTCATGGTACACCCTGATTTCCAGGGGCAAGGTATTGGGGTAACACTAGTGAAGGCATTATTAAGTGAATCTGAGCGTTTTGGATTGGGAATAGTAACCGTATCGTTTGAAGAGGAAAATACTAACTTCTATAAAACTAGTGGTTTCACACCAAGTGCTGGGGGCGTTTGGCAATCCTATTAAAAAAGATGCTGGGACATACGTGTTAATGGTTAGATAAAATCCGAACGTTGGAGCACGATACCCGCTCCGGGAATATACTTCGCTTTCACTTCCAGCACAGGGGTGACATCTAATCGAAACTACCTCGCAGTGTCTACCTTGCCGCGGGGGGCTGGTGAGCCTCCTCGCGCTGAAAAGCAGTGCGCCTGTGTCTGCTAGTATCGCTTCGGAGTATGCTTCCTCAGCGCAAGGGAACGAAGAAGGTTATTCAAGTAGCACCCTCACTGCGGG
>NZ_LDPV02000013.1 GCF_001038425.2 Ornithinibacillus contaminans | reverse complement strand
AGACGAATTGTAAAATTAAGTGCAACACCTAAAAATTGTAACTAAAACAAAACAGCCCATAACAGCTTCGTGTAAAATGTAAGTAACCACACCAACACATACACGGAGGACTGTTATGAGCTACAAACATCTTACCACATTTGAAAGAGCACGTATAGAAACGCTTTATGATCAAGGAAAATCTATCCGTACTATCGCTGAAAAACTAGAACGTTCACCATCTACGATCTCAAGAGAATTAAAACGCAATTCACAAAGAGGTTTGTATCAATCTGAAAAGGCACAAGAGAACTATAACGAACGTAGATTAAATTGTGGGCGTATTGGTAAATGGTCTCTAGAGCTAGCCGAAGTCATTAATGAAAAGTTAGTGCTCACCTGGTCGCCAGAACAAATCGTAGGTCGCTTATTCCAAGGTTCCATCAGCTTTAAAACCATTTATCGCTGGATTTATCAAGGACTGTTAGTGGAACAAGACTTAAATGTTCTTCGCCACAAAGGAAAGCGTCAGAAACCCCAAGAAACAAGGGGGCGATTTAATGTTGGAACTTCCATTACGGAACGACCAAAAGCGGTTAGAAAGCGAGAAACTTTTGGACATTGGGAGCTTGATAGCGTTGTCTCAAGCCGTGGCAAAAGCAAAGGATGTTTCGCCACGTTTGTAGAACGAAAAACTAGATGGTACATAGCACTTAAAATGTCGAACCGATCTGCCACCTCTATGGAACAAGCCATACGAACTTTAAATGGACAATTGCCCTCTGGTGCATTTCAAACCGCCACAGTTGACAGAGGTAAAGAATTCGCATGTTATAGCGCGATAGAGCAAGATACAGACATTCAGGTGTATTTTGCGGATCCTTACTCTTCATGGCAACGTGGCAGCAACGAGAATGCGAATGGTCTATTAAGAGAGTTCTTCCCTAAGAAAACCGATTTGGCTAAAGTCTCAGACAAAGAACTCGAAAATGCACTATCACTAATCAACAATAGACCAAGAAAATGTTTGAATTGGAAAACTACACACGAAGCGTTTCAGGAAGAACTGTTGCGCTTAATTTGACAAACTGTCATTAATAAAAAACCTTGATTGGCTAAATGCCTTTCAAGGTTTCTCTTTTGTGGGGCTACCTACTGCGGAATAATCCGCTTTTTACTTACAAGAAAGAGATAACCCATATAAGCCCTATATGATGTTTTAACGAATTATAAAGTACGCACACACCTTTAAAACGTATGACCTATTTAATGTATTCTACCTTATAAAAGTAATTATGAAATCATCAGTTACCATCATTTACATCCTCAAATCTTTTACCTTCGTTTTCCCCCTGCCTTTTAATTTTTTTCGCAACTTTTACGTACAAAGAACGATTACTAAAGTGAGGACTACTCCACCTCGATTAACTCCTGAATGTCGATGTCTAACACTTTGCATACTGTTTCTAATGTCGATAGATAAACCCTGTCAACATTGTCTGAACAAAGATGGCTTATTGTATTAGGGCGTAGCCCTGTCATTCGTGCTAACTCACGTTGTGAAAGGTCACGTTCTTTAAGGATTTCCTTTAGTTTGATTGAAATTGGCATGGTAATTCCCTTCCTCTTTTTTCATGTTACTTTTACGATACACAATAAATTTGTATCGGTAAAGGGGTTGATTGTATCGCTAAAGCCGCATACAATGAATTTATACTAAATATAGCGTCTAAGCGTTACGTTAATCCCAATTAGCGTAACGGAGGGGGAAAATAAACATGAATATGATTGGTTATATTCGTGTTTCAACGATTGGACAAGCAAGGGATGGTTATAGCCTTGCTTACCAAGAAGATGAAATAAAGGCGTATTGTCAGGCACAAGGATACACGCTTTTACACTTGTTTAAGGACGAGGGTATCAGTGGGGCTAAAGTTGATGAAGAAGCGTTAGAAGTGGATAGAATAGGCTTTCAGGAGATGTTGGAGTATCTAACCCACCATGAGGTGGATTATGTTGTCACACTGAATACAAGCCGTTTATGGCGGTCAGACATTGTGAAAGTGTTAGTTCATCGGGAATTGAAAAAGTATGGAGTAGACATTCGGAGTATTGAACAACCGCAATACAGTATCCATAAGAAAGACCCTAGCGACTTTTTAATCAATGGCTTAATGGAGTTATTAGACCAATATCAACGATTAGAAATCTCTTTGAAGCTAGGGAGAGGGAGAAACAAGAAAGCCCAACAGGGTGGCTATGCAGGTGGAAATGTCGCATTAGGATACAGAGTGAAGAAAGGTCAGAAAAGACTTGTCATTGATGATAGACAAGCCCAGACCGTACAAAGAGTATTTGATTTAAAAGAACAGTATCCTTCATGGTCTTTAACTCAACTAGCAGAACAGTTGAATAGTGAAGGACATCAAACAAAACAAGGAAAGTTGTTTACGAAAGTCCAAGTCAAACGGATTTTAGATAGAAAAGCGTTTTATAGTGGGTTATACCACTCCGGAGACATAACAGCAAATGGCAAACATCAAGCCATTTTATAACGGTTAACAGATAGAGAATGGATAGGCTTTCGTACCCTTGCGAGTCTTAATAGACTAACGCTCGACCTAAGGTTGCCGACATTCTCTGTCTTGCTTTTACCGTTCAATCTAAAATAGGGGTGAGGTTTTCTGATGAAAAGAGACAAGCATATTTATATAGGATTAGATTTACACAAGTTCCAACACACAGCGGTGATATTAGATTGTTGGTTTGAAAAGTTAGGAGAGATGACGTTTCAAAATAAACCATCTATCTTTCCTAGGTTATTAGAATATGTAAATAGGTATCTTACAGAAGGTTTGACCCCTGTATTTGGATTAGAAGATGTGGGCGGTTACGGACGAGATTTAGCATTATACTTATTAGAGAAAGGATACATTGTAAAGTTCGTTAATTCCTCTTTGTCCAATTCAGAGCGTAACAGCTATGCGATGACTCAAAAGCATGATAGTTGGGACGCTCAATGTGTGGCAAGGGTTTTAATACGTGACCTACCATATTTACCTGACGCTACACCATCGGATATTCATTGGATAATCGCTCAACTTGTTGGCAGAAGAAATGCTTTGGTAAAAGCACAAACTGCCTTGAAAAACCAACTGCATATGCAATTAAACTACCATTACCCAAGCTACAAGGACTTCTTTTCAGAAGTAGATGGGAAAACGGCATTAGCTTTTTGGGAGAGTTATCCTTCACCATCCCATTTGGAGGGGGCAACCGTAGAGGACTTACGAAAGTTTTTATTAGAAGCGAGTAACAACGCTTGTTCAACTAGAAAGGCTGAACAGATACTATCACTCATTAAAGAGAATATCAGACAACAAGAGACTTTATCATTCAAAGCATAGTGCGAGATATTCGCTTTAAAAAGCAGGAAATCAAGAAGGTAGACAAAGAGTTAAAAGACACTATTCAGAAGTTAGGTATGCAGCTTGAAACCATGCCAGGGATTGATACGGTTACTTCATCCGCTTTAATTGCAGAAATCGGAGACATTCATCGATTTGCCAATTCTGACAAACTAGCAAGATATGCAGGAATAGCTCCTATCAAGATGGGTTCGGGCGGTAAGGAAACGATGAAGAAAACAAAACAAGGTAATAGAAAGCTATACGATACCTTCTACAACCTAGCTGTCCAACAAGTCCAAGTATGTAAAGGGAGTAAAATTCCTCGTAATCCTGTGTTTTACGCTTACTACAATCAGAAACTAAATGAAGGAAAATCCAAGTCACAAGCCCTTCTTTGCATTATGAGAAGATTAGTCAGAATAATATATGGTATGATGAAAAATAAAAGGGCTTATATCATGCCAGATCAACCTGAAACAATAGCTAGTTAATCAATTTGGGTGGTGGTTGAATAAACTGCCACCTTTCATAAAGTACATTTTTAGATATTCCTAAGGGTACGGTAAAATCTAAGCCATACTCAAACCCTAAAAACAGACCCAAATATGAAGATGGTCAGGTTGACAGAGTTTGGGAAGATGCTAAAGATATAGATGGAAAAGTATACGATCCAAACACAGGGGAAGAGTTGTTATGGGATAAAAGTAAATCAAGAGCTGGACAATGGGATATGGGACATACGCCTGAAAATAAATATAGTGAATGGCATAAAAAATATTTAAATGATGAAATAACGAAACAGGAGTTTCTAGATTGGTATAGAAATCCTAAAAATTATAGACCAGAAAGCCCCTCTGCAAACAGAAGTCATAAATATGAATAATAAAGTGGGAGTTGAATAATATGCCAACAGAGAATGCAGATATTTTTACTTTAGCTAAATTTGGTGACCTAGAAAAATTTAAGGACAGTTTTGATATTAAGTTAGTGAATAAAAAAAGTAGTAATGGTTCTGGATTGTTGCATTACGCAATTTCAGGAAAAAATTTTGAGATTGCTTATTTTCTTTTGGACAAAGGGATTGATATTAATATGACAAACGTTGATGGTCAAACAGCATTACATCTTATTTGTTTAAATCAAGATTTAAAAGTTGCAAAAGAACTGTTACAAAGAGATATAGAGATAAACATTAAAGACAAATATGGTAATAATGCATTGTGGACTGCTGTATTTAATTGCAAAGGTAAAAATTATGAAATGGTCGAGTTACTTATGAATTACCAACCAGATATCTCAAATGAAAATAATGCTGGAAGGTCACCTTTGGATTTTGCAAAGCAAGTAGGTAATGAGCGATTAATAAATATATTATTGAAAGGGAAATAAATAGTTTACTTTACCTTGATTGGCTAAATGTCTTTCAAGGTTTCTTTTTGGTTGGTGGGGATACCCAGTGACGAATAGTTCATATTTTATGCAGAGAATATGAGTAACCCCTGTGGGTTTGTTAACTAAAGTATGTAAGTCCTGATTCACACTCAGATATATTTGAGAACCCTATCTTTTAATCGGTCATCCACTAATAGATGGTTCATGGCTAAAGACCAATTTTGAATATGACCGCCTTCCCATTTGTTTTCCAATTCTTTTACTCGTAAATAAAGAACTTTAAGCAGGGGCATTCTCGTTAGGGAATGTTCCTACACTATAGTAGAGTGAGTTCAGACACGAAATATAAAGTGATCACTGCCGAGGAATTAATGGAAAGTAACCTCGCGTTACTAGCGGGTTACAAAGAAGTCCCAGCAGGCAGTGTAAAAGTAGGAACTACTACGTCGTGGTATGTGAATGGTCAGGAAGTTCGGGATCGTATCCACACGACCGGAGCATTATCCGGGTATCAGGTACTTGGAACGAATATGGATACAGGTTCCTCATATGGGAAAACAGATGTACAGCGAAATAGTTCGT
>NZ_LDPV02000012.1 GCF_001038425.2 Ornithinibacillus contaminans | reverse complement strand
CGACTCACACCTAATGCTTCACATAGTATGGTTATTTTGAACCCCTTTTTTTCGAGCTTTTTGATTGTTTGGTACTCTGCCTCATACCGCGTTTGCGTAACATCAACTCTCTTTCCACTTCTTCTAACTTTTTTAGCGCAGCGTTCTCTGTTTCAAGGTACTCATTTCGTGCTTTTAATGCTGCAATTTCTGTTCGTAACTTTTCTTCATCTGTTTGGATCTTGTCTGGCTTTCCGTGGCCTCGTCCATCTACCAGTCCATCAGGACCATGCGCTTTGTACTTTTGAACCCATGAGTAAATATTATTATAAGAAACCTGATATTTTTCAGCTGTGTCTTTATAAGATAAGTTATTGGCTAAACATGCTTTGACAATCTCAACTTTTTCTTCATGCGTCACTTTTCTACTTTTCATTGTATACACCTCGGGTTTTGGAGAATAAGTTTTTAATTCCTCCCCCTCAGTATACTTGATGATCCAATTTCGAACAGTACTATCATTCGGAATACCATACTTGCGAGCTAACTGTATGAAAGGTGTGCCTTGTTCGATGCGTTCTTTAACGATCAAGTCCTTAAACTCTTTACTATATTTATTATTTCTCCTCTTCGTTTGAATGCCTCTAATCCCCTGTTCTTGGTATCTCAGCACTTTTTTATTAAATACCGATTTACTTAACAGCAGACCCTTCTTTTCACTTAACTCCCGATAGCTCCATCCTTCATCAAGGTACATTTGAATATATCTTTCAAGTTCATCAACAGAATGTTTACTATTAGAACGCATAAAAAACTCCCCCTAAAGTAGTTTTGTTTTTTTGGTGTCTACTTTAGGGGGAGCATATCAACACGGTGCTCGCTTTTCATTATTCGTTTGGAAATAGCCCTTCGAAAGTAAAATCCTCCACACGATGTCGATTAGAAGGTATTTCTCTTTCTTGTAATGTTTCGTTCAACTCTGCTTTGTCCCCTTGGTATCCAATCGCCACTATCGCTTGCACATCAAACCCTTCTGGAATTTGCAGAAGCTTCTTCGCCTCTTGTCTGTTAAATCCACCCATAGCGTGTGTCACTAATCCTTTTCTTGCTGCTTCTAACGCTAGGAATCCCCAAGCGGTCCCTGTATCAAACGCATGTGAAGGGTTCTTTCCACCAAATCGTTCTTCTACTGCTTTTGAGATAACAGCAACTAGAACTGGTGCTTTCCTACACCAAGCTTTATTTCCATCATTAATAAAGGTCAAAAACCTCTCTCTATCAACTACTGTACGAGCCACTACAAATCGCCAAGGTTGCACATTTGCTGCAGATGGTGCCCATCTCGCTGCTTCAAACAAGCTATATAATACTTGCTCTGGTACGTCCTTTTCCAAAAATGACCTAGGGGACCAGCGCTTCAAGTAAATTGGATCAATCTCGTAATCTGCTGTTCGATAATCCTGTAATTCTTTCATATTTCCTCACCTCTGCTGTTTATTTAACACGAAATAATTAATAATTTGCGCATTGTTTAATAAAGTATATCAAAAAAGACTATCCCAATCTAGACGGGATAGTCTTTAGCATCTTCAACGTTCACAGTTTATTTATTTTACAACTCTTCTTACATGACCACTAAAATGATTCTTCCAATAGCCCGAAGTCATATCAGCCACTGCTAATCCAGTTGAGTTTTGTGCCCCAATAAATTTACCGTTTCCTACATAAATACCTACATGACCATTTGTTTTATACGTATTAAAGAATACAAGATCTCCAGGTTTAATGTTACTATAAGAAACCTTTGTTCCAACGCTTTGCATTCCCGCTGTACTTGATGGCAAGCTTACACCTGCTTGTCCATATGCCCACGAAACGAATCCGGAACAATCAAATCCTCCTGGTCCTTTACCTGCCCATACATAAGGCGTACCAAGATGAGGATATCCAGCATTAATAGCGGTTTGAACTGCATCACTACTTACTTTAGGAGCTTTATAGCTTAATTGACTTAAATTGCCACTAGACGTTGCACTCTTTGAACCACTAGCAGATGCAACCGGGTTTGCTGCTGCACGTTTCGCAGCAATCTGACGTTTTACCTCCGATTCAATTGCAGCCAATTCATTTGCTTCCATTTGTAAAGAATCTATTTTTGCCTGAAGGGTATTTTCCTTACTGCTTAATTCTTTCTTTCTTGCTTCATTTTGTTCTTTTTGAACTAAGATAGTTTCTTGCATTCCTTTTAGTTCCTCTTGCATCGCATCTAACTCAGCGATTTTATCTGCAAGCTTTGTCTTATCTGCTTCAAGCTCTTCTACAAGTTCTGCATCAGCAGATGTGATTTTATTAACGGCTGTTACACGACTAATAAAATCTGTAAAACTAGTTGAACCAAATATAACATCTAAGAAACCAATATTTCCACCATTCTTTTGGTATGTAACCATACGATCACTTAAGATATCTTGGCGTTTTTCTATTTCTGTTTCTAATTCTGCTACTTCTTTCTTAGTAGCATCCATTTGTTTATTCGTATCATCAATCATTTCCTGATTGGCTTTCAACGCTTTTTCAACCTTGGAAATTTCTTCATTTAACTCTTCTAAATCTAGTAAAACATTAGCAATTTCTGATTCTGCATCAGACAATTTAGCATTAATGTTAGAACGATCACTTTGTATTTGGGATTGTCTGCTCTGTAATTCGCTTGTCGTTTCTGCATATACCGTATCAAGTATTGCATTGCTCGTTAATCCTACTACGACAACCGTAGTAAGTGTAATGAAAGACTTTCTCACTTTCTTTCCCCGCTTTCCAGACAACTCTACTTTTATTTTTTCTATCTTTATATTAATCACTGAATCTATTACATCTATTAATTAGGTAATTAGAAGTATAGCATGGTAACGTTTCACCAGTATTATTGTTATGTTACAAATAGGTTTCAAAACCTATCACTAGGTACTAAGTGGTGTAGTAGCTAGTGCTAATTCCCTAATCATAGTTTAAACGTAAATACTTCTTTACTTCTACCTAACTATAGGTTCTTTAGGCTGATAGAACACTATATTTTCCGGTAAAAAACATAAAAGCGCTCCGATTCATACGTGCTAACAAATGCGTTATAATAAATATGGAAAGAAGGAATCAGCCATGAAAAAATTTACTATTGCAGGTAGTCGTATTCTTAAAACTGCTGTAGCTATCTTTTTGACCGCATTCATCTGTGAATTTCTGAACTGGCCACCAGTATTTGCTGTTATTACTGCCATTGTAACGATAGAGCCAACCGTATCAGAATCCATTCGAAAAGGAATCATACGCTTTCCTGCATCTGCTATTGGTTCAGCCTTTGCTGTTCTGTCTATTTCGCTATTTGGAAATTCTGCCTTAACCTACACACTTGCCGGAACTCTAACCATTGTTACCTGCTCCAAGCTACGATTACATGCCGGACTTTTAGTTGCTACCATTACAGCCGTCGCAATGGTGGAAGTAATCCACGATAATTATTTCCTTGCTTTCTTAATACGATTAGGGACAACAACAATCGGATTATTAGTATCGACTGCAGTCAATATGTTTATGTTGCCACCAAACTATACAAGAAATATTGAACAGGGGATTGAAACAATACGAAAAAAGGTCGGACAATCTATCGAATGTGTATTTGAGGAAGTATTACAGTACAAAAAAACAGGGGGTTCTCAAAGCATACGGTTATTGGAAGAGTTAAATCAGACCATCCGGAAAGCGGAAATGTTCATCCAATTTCAAAAGGAAGAATCCAAATATCATCCTTTGGTGGATTCAAAAAAGCAGGAATTCCTTCTCGCTCAGGAAAAACTCCATCTATTACGATTAATCCACTATCATCTGGAAAATTTAATCAACACAACAATGGATACCATTCCGTGGTCATCAAAGGATAAAGAACAAGTATTCTTAGCAGCAAAGCAACTACAATACACATTACAACATCATGAGAATTTTAACCTTACTACTCACGAAGAACAAATTGAAAAAATAGCCACTAGGCTTTGGCAGGATAATGAGGACATTACAAAAGGAGGTCACAATCATTCAACAAGTTTTCCACCCGAGCTAATTATCATGTATGAATTAATTTCTATCTATTCATTAGTTGAACGATTTTATACAGAAAGAGATCATGTCTTGTAATGATTTACACACATGATCTCTTTATTGTTTAAAAGAATATAAAGTAAAGAACTACTACCAATACAATTCGATAAATCGCAAATGGTAAAAGCTTCACTCGGTCAATTAATTTCAAAAAGAATTTAATGGAAATAAGTGCGAATACAAATGCACTAATAAACCCTGCGATAAAGAATGGGATAGCATCTACAGAAAAGTGTTCTAAGTTCTTCAATAGCGAAAGTCCACTTGCACCAGCCATAATCGGCACTGCCATGATGAAGGTAAAATCAGCCGCTGCTTTATGACTCATCCCCATTAATACCCCACCAGATATCGTCGCACCTGATCTAGAGAAACCTGGCCATAAGGAGAAACACTGAATTAAACCAACACTAAGTGCTTGCTTATACGTAATTTGGTCAACCGTTTTAGCTTGCGGATTTTTTTGAGCATATCGATCTGCGATAATCATCAACACAGCACCAAGTAATAATCCAATGAGTACAGTCTCATATGTAAACAGATGCTCATCAATAAAATCTTCAAAAAGTAACCCAAACACCCCTGCCGGAATAAGTCCTACGATTACTTGGCTCAGCTTTAAGCGTGGACCTTCTGCTCTTTCTTGGTTAATCAAACGATTTAATCCTAATAAATCAACAAAACGTCGCCAAAATACAACAACAACTGCTAAAATCGATCCCAGCTGAATCACAACCTTAAAGGTGTTAGCAGGTTGTTTACCCAAGAACTCTTTTGAATGTAACCAAAGATCATCTACAAGAATCATATGCCCAGTTGAAGATACCGGAGCAAATTCCGTTAATCCTTCAACTAGCCCTAAAATAATCGCTTTTAAAATTTCAATTATAGTCATTCTACTACTCCTAACGTCTAATTCTTTTTCTAACAAACATAACAACAAAAATTACGATCCCAATACCAATCAGCCCATACGCAATGGTCGAATACACGTCCATCAAGCCAATAATTTCTTCCCAATTCTCTCCTAATACAACGCCTACTATTATAAGAATCATATTCCATATCAATGTACCAATTAACGTAAATAATAGAAACAATGTCATATTCATTCTCGCCATACCAGCCGGTAGTGATATTAAGCTCCGTACTAATGGAATCATCCGGCAAAACAACACTGTCCAATAACCATGTCGTTCAAACCAACTATCCGCTTTTTGAATATCGGTTCTCTTTATCCGAATAATATGTCCCCATCTATCTACAATTCGTTCGAGGCGGCTAACATCAATGATTCGCCCGATACCATAGAGAATAATTGCACCAAGAATTGAACCACAAGTAGAAGTAATTAATACTCCCAATACTGTTAAATCAGAATTAGTAGTTAAAAATCCCCCAAAGGGAAGAACTATCTCAGATGGAATTGGCGGAAATATATTTTCCAGTGCCATCATTAAAAATATCCCGACATAGCCGAATTGTTCCATAATATCGGTTATCCAAGCTTGCATCTGTTATCAACACACCTTATCAAATTAGTGATTGTCCATATAAATATAAGCGAGTATTCATCGCATTATGCATCCTAACGATAGCAGAAATAACGTTAACTCGTCTACCAAAAACTAAAAAAGAACTACTCATAGTAATTCTTTCTATACCAATCGCTTGCCAATTAATTTTAAATCATCTAACAGATCTTTCTTAAATTCAGCATTTGTTAGAAATTGGATACCATAATAACAGTCACTTAATCGCTGCTTTTTCCAAACTAATATCCCTCTGATGGCGTATTCGTGGTTGTTCAATTGAAAATGCGTTGTTAGCTTCACTACATGTTGCTTAGATACTGGGAGCAATAACGATGTCCTGATTTTCATTCCTCTTAGACTAATATCTAGCAACTTAGCATCTCCGTCCGATGTTTGAACAGGTTTACCATTAAGCTCGTCAATCGTAAATGTTATTGGTACTGGTTCTTCAAACTCAAATCGAAACGCTTCATCACGTCTATATCGCATTGTGATGACCCCCATCTTCCATTAATCTATTACATCAATCATAGATTAACTGGTGGTCATTTACAATATTTTGTTCCATAGCTTATCCATTATTTCCCGGAAAATTTTCCAAGATACGTTAGAAAGTAATCACGATGTTAGAATCTCTTTCGCAAGAAGTTCATACGATTTATTTCGTTCTATATAAGAAGAAGTATTGGTAAGAATCATAAATTCTTCCACCTCATATAATTCGCTAAGCTGTACTAACTTTTCTTTCACTTGCTTCGGATTGCCAATAATCATATTAGCTGTCTTTGATTTGAATTCGGTTAGTTGATCGTGTACAGCAACATTCAAATCTACAGTAGGTTGACTAGTTGTCCTAGAATATTGTTTCCATGCAATATTTTCTGCCTCATCCATCGTATCGGCACAGATTACATGCACCGCAACAACAAGCTTAGACGCTTTGCTCGGATGCTTTTCGCGAAAATTTTTCTTATACATTTTCAGAATTGACTCCGCATTATAATCGGTCATAAAATGTCCAAATGCATATGCCATCCCTTTGTCAGCAGCCAAAATCGCACTTTTCTCACTTGTTCCAAGCAGCCAAACATCCGGTGCCACTGGTGGAATTGGGGTTGGTTTGATTTTAGAAAACATGTGACTTGCTTCAAAGTCTTGATGGATAAAATGCAGTAACTCATCGAGTGCTACTGGCATATTGCGCACATTCTCCAAAAAATTCCCAGACAACGCAATAGATGCTTCTGCAGAACCCCCAGGGGATCTTCCAATCCCAAGATCAATTCGATCAGGATATAACGTCGCAAGCATATTAAAGGTTTCTGCAACTTTAAATGGTTTGTAGTGAGGAAGCAATATTGCACCTGCCCCAATCCGAATGCCGTCTGTTTTTCCACCAATCGCACTAAGCATCACTTCTGGAGCTGGACAGACTAATCCATTTAGATCATGATGTTCGGCAATCCAGTATCGGTTATAGCCTAATTCTTCACCAAGTTTAGCTAAATTAATGGTTTCCAACAGGGCTTCATGCGTTGATTTTCCAATTGCAATTGGTGCTTGGTCTAAAATACTCAGTTTCATAGTTCACCTTCAGTGTCATCTATTTAAAAATATCATGCCACATTTTCAATACTATAATCGAATTATAGCGTAACAAGGTGGCATCAATAGATGACTATTTATCATTCTTAGAATTTAACTCATCCACTAGCTTCTCTGCTAAACGGCGATAAAAATTACTCATATTGACCACAGAAGAGATTAACAACAGCTGCTCCAGATAATAAGCATCTTCATCCTCTAGCTTGGAGACTTCTTCCTGTACTTGTTCGGAGCACTCTTTTATTTCTGTCATAAATCGTGCGATATTATTTTGCGATAATTTTAAATAGGATTGGTAGATATTCTCAACCTCTAACTCTTCTTCAACAATCTTATGGTTTAGTTTGTCTAATGTTACCTTTATATCATTTATAGATAATGCACCTTTTAATTGGTAGATTAAACTAATTAAGATTATATGGTTCTTAGAATATTTTTTATTCTCGATTGGAAAGAATAATTTACCTTTCGCATAATTATTAATCATTGTCTTTGTTAATACTTTATCGTCTTCACTTCGCTTAGACGCTTCTAATTTATTTTCAAATATTTGTATGACTTGATCAATATACAAATCTAAATCTGGCAGCTCTTCTAATCGTAAATGATTTTCTAAATGCAGGTTTTCAACTAGTTTCATTATATTTTTCATTACCTAACCCTCAATTTTTTATATTCATTATACTGTAAAACTACAAGAAAAGTAAATGTTGACTAGATGATATAATACGTGTATTGTAGTATGTAGTTATTAAAACTATATTAAAAGGTGTTGATTACATGAACACGTATATACGTGAACCAATTAATGGATTTACGCATTTATTTGGAGCGATACTATCCTTTATTGGTCTATTAGCCTTAGTTATAAAAGCTTCAATGGATAGTGGCTCTCCACTTGCTATTACCGCTGTGATTATTTTTGGTATCAGTTTAATCCTACTTTACTCAGCATCTGCCACGTATCACATGGTTATTGCTCGAGATAGTATTATTGCTTTTCTTAGAAAAATTGACCATTCTATGATTTTCGTCTTAATTGCTGGTACCTATACACCGATATGTTTAATCGGTTTAGAAGGGGTTCTAGGCTGGGTGTTATTTTCTGTCATTAACGGATTAGCAATACTAGGAGTCCTATATAAATTAATATGGTTCCAGGCACCAAGATGGCTTTCGACAGCATTATATGTCATCATGGGCTGGATTATCATTTTCTTTAGCTCTTCCCTATTAGATGTATTATCTTCTGCTGGGATGACCTTATTAATCTTAGGTGGGGTTGTTTATACAGTTGGTGCATTTATCTATTGGTTAAAACCAAAGTTTCTCGAGTTTAAACATATGGGATTCCATGAAATTTTCCATTTATTTATACTCGCTGGAAGTTTATTTCATTTCTTTTGTATCTATTATTTTGTTTTATAAGAACAAAGACCCAATGCTTATAAACCATTGGGTCTCCTTATTTCCTAGTAAATTTTTGAGAATTTCATATAATATTCCAATCTTCAAGCACTAAGTTGCTCTGCAAACAAACTCCTTAATTGCTTTCTCGCTCGATAAATCCTTGTTTTAACGGATGATGATTTTACATTTAATAAGCTAGCAATTTCTTGTTCCGTTAACTCATGATGCATCTTAAGTATCATCACATCTTGATATCTATTGGTTAAGTTCAGAATAGCATGGCCGACTTGCTCGATGAACAATAGATGTTCCACTTCTTTTTCAACATTTTGATTCATTTCTCTGGCTAGGCCATCTAGCATATCTTGCTCCAACAATAACCCTTTCTTCCTATGCTCAGCTCGAATCATATCAATTGCGGTTCTCTTGGTAATCATCGCTAACCAGCCAGCAACTTTTTCCGTATCGTTGATGGAGTCAATTTTGTTCATCGCTTTTATAAATGTTTCCTGAACAACATCCTCGGCTAAGTAGACATCTTTTGATATGGAATAACTTACCCTGATTAACCAATCGTAATTAACCGCATATAGTTCAGAAAAATCAATTGTATTCACACTTACCTGCCTCCCCCTTTTCACAGCTAGTCTTGCAACATTAAAACAATCGTTACTTTGAACAAGTCCCCATCTGTTTCGATTTCCATTGTTCCGCCATGCAGATCAACAATCGATTGTGCAATTGCTAGTCCTAAGCCACTTCCATCTGTATTCCTCGACGTGTCCCCACGTTTGAAACGTTCTGATAGTTCCTCACTATTTTCGTTTAATTCATATTTCGACACGTTTTTAAAAGAAATAATCGCCCTACTATTTTCCGTTGCTAAATTTATATACACACGTGAATTCTCTAATGAATATTTCAATATATTTCCGATTAAATTATCAAACACACGCCATAGCTTTTGCCCATCTACTATCGCATTCACCGGAGGGTCATCGTTTGATACTCGAAATTGTAGACTGGACTCGTTTATTTGATCATCATATTCTGCTAATGCTTGTTGTAGCAACTGGACAAGGTCTACTTTTTCTTTTTTTAATTCAATGTTTCCACTCGCCATTTTTGATACCTCAAATAAATCATCAATTAAAACCTTTAATCGTTTAGATTTTCGGTCAATGATTTCGAGATACGCTACACTGTCCTCTTTCATATCCTGCTGTGCTTTTAGTAGCTCTGTGTAAGTAATAATTGAAGTAAGTGGTGTTCGTAAGTCATGGCTTACATTCGTTATTAATTCTGTCTTCAGCCGTTCACTTTTTGCTTGTTCATTTTGGGATACTTTTACACCTTGTTTCAATTGATTAATATTCCTTGCAAGTGTCGCAAATGCTGTTTCACCTGTTATCTCCAAGTCTTTACTAAGGTTTCCTGCTGCTAACTCATTGGTATTTTCCACAATTCGGTTAAAATAACCAATCTTATCGATGATGTTCATCACAATTGGAATACCAACTAACCCAAGTAATGCGATATACAAAATGGCAAAAACAGGGTGGGCCACAATGAAGATAGCAGCAAATCCTAATACAAATACTACTCCAAAAAAAACCATTATTTGCGTACCAGTTGGCTGATCTAGAAACGCATCTTTCAGCCGTTCAGCTAGCTTAATGAATTCTCGTTTTAGTAGTAAAAATGCTTTATATAATACACTCGAAGTCCATTCCTTCTTTACATTTTTCCAGTCTTTTAATGTCGCAAAGAGAAAACTTACTTGAATTACTGTCAAGACAATACAAACCGCTAGAATTAGCGTCATGATAAGCAAGAAAATACCATAAGTAATAGAAATTTCAAATCACCCATATCTCACATCATCGATAAATACATCTACCATATATAATGTAAAAATTCCCGTAAATCCAGCTAGCAAAATTCTAATGTCAACTGGAAGTTTGTTATATAGTTCACGCCATTGCTTAATCGACTCTCTTGATTTCTTTGCCCTTTTGAAAATAAACAAGGATAGGAATAGAGCAATCAAACTAAGTCCAACACCAGACCAAAATAGAATTTTCTCTATTTTATAGTTGTTATAGGTAATCATTAATTGACTCGATGCAGAGAGGTCTTTTGGGACACCAATCTTCCCTTCCAGGTTCCTATCTGACTCATGGATGATAGGGTACCAAACATCGTCCGGTATGAATTCATAGTTAACGTTATTCGTATCGAAAATAGTATAATCGGTTTCAAATAGCATGTTATTTGCATTAATTTGATCTAATGATGCATTTTCTTTAGCTAGGTTTGTATAAACCTCACCAGTTGCACGATCTGTAAAATAATAGCTAAAGTTATCTTTGTTTCTCTCAAAATCAGTTCGTTTTTTTTCTATATTATCGTAGTAAGTTCCCAATATCTGTTCTTTTTCGTTAATAATTTTCGCTTTTATATAGTCATCACTCTCAAAATTCTTTGTAATATCGTCAATCTTTTCATCTCTCTCAGCCGTATAGGCATCTGCAAGTTGTTCATCTCCTCTCATTGCTTCTTGAATTATGTCTTCATACTGATATTCAATATTGGATATTTGTTCTTCTAAATCCCCATATCGATAGCGATGTTCTTCAATCTCCTCATCACTCACGACAATCGCTTCTTTAGCATCTTCCAATGTTAGATTACTTATTTCATATACACTTAAATCCCGAGTATATTTATCTAACACTTCATATTCAAATTCATCCGTATGGAAATAATCTTTTTGAGCGTAATAGTAACCATTTCCAGATAAAAGAAGAATTCCTCCAAGTCCTGCTATAAATAAGACTGTACATGTTACTATAATCGCGAAACTACTTTTCCATTTTGTAGCCAATGCCCCACACCACCTTTAAGTATCTAGGATTTTTAGAATCTATTTCTATCTTTTCACGGATTTTCCGAATATGTACTGCCACTGTATTTTCAGCATTGTAATTAGGCTCTTTCCATACTCGCTCATAGATTTCACTGATGGAAAACACCCGTCCAGCATTGGTCATCAATAGCTCCACAATTTTATATTCAATCGGGGTAAGCATTACAACCTCCCCATTGACAGTGACTTCTTTTGACGATTGATCCAAGGTAAGTCCGTTTAGATTTATCACCTTGTTCGCTCCTTCAAATGTGCCGAATGAAACATATCTTCTCAATTGCGATTTCACCCGAGCAACGAGCTCCATTGGATTAAATGGTTTCGTGACATAATCATCTGCTCCGACCTGAAGACCCAGAATTTTATCCGTATCCTCGCTTTTGGCACTTAGAATAATGATTGGTATATTCTTCTGCTCACGAATCTTATAGGTAGCGGATATCCCATCTAGCCTCGGCATCATGACATCTAGAATAATTAGATGTACCTCATGTTCATGTAATATTTCTAAAGCATCGATACCATCCTTCGCTTGTAGCACAGTCACTCCTTCATTCTTTAAATAAATTTCGATTGCTTCTCGTATTTCTTTTTCATCATCAACTACTAATACATTATAATTAGCCATTCTCTACCCTACTTTCCGCGGCCTTCATGTATCTATCATAATCATTATTTCTTAACATTCTTTTATTATTTTTCTTAAGATTTTCTTAAGATTAGTTCTTTTTTAGTAGTGTAAATCTACTATTCTAGTATATCGTTCTCGTTAAATGGAAACACTATATATTTACAATCACTTTTTTGGCCAACGTAAAAAGACCACATCACATAAGGAAGTGGTCTTTTCGTATTGTAGTGGAGATGCTCGGACACATGTATTTATGATTAGATAAAATGTCTCAATTCCTTCTATACTTAATAGGAAATCATATCGGATAACACATAATGATAGACTAATTTTTCCGTATTGATTAAGGATTTTTCATGGGTGCGTTCAAACGCATGGGAGGAATCAATTCCCGGTCCAATCAAGCCATGAACAATATCATGTCCCGACTTTATTGCGGCAGATGCATCAGAGCCGTAGTATGGATAAATATCTAGTTTATAACCGATTTGATTTTTTTCCGCTAATTCAACTAGACGTTTACGTAGGCCGTAATGGTATGGACCACTTGCATCCTTCACACATATTGATACGGTATATTCATCTGTTGATTGACCATCACCCATGGCACCCATATCAACCGCTAAATATTCAACCGTTTCGGCTGTCACATTTGAATTTCCACCATAACCAATTTCTTCATTATTCGAAATCAAGAAATGGGTTGTATAGGGAAGTGTCACATTTTCTTCTTTTAAACGTTTAATTAATTGAAGTAAAATCGCAACACTCGCTTTGTCATCCAAATGTCGTGACTTAATAAACCCGTTATCAGACAACTGAACGCGAGGATCAAACGAAACAAAATCTCCCACTTCGATTCCTAGCTTCCGAACCGCTTCTGCATCAGCCACTTCCGCATCAATTCGGACTTCCATATTTTCCTGGTTTCTTTCCGCTTTACCTGCATCCTTATAGACATGTACAGATGTTTGATGCATTAAGATAGTTCCAGTAATTACCTTTCCGCTTGACGTATGAATCTCACAGTATTCACCTTCAATCGAGTTATACCGAAAACCACCAATTAAATCTAGGCGAAGACGACCATTACGCTTAACCTCTTTCACCATCGCACCTAATGTATCCACATGTGCTGTTAGCATGCGGTGTTGGTCTGAATTTGCACCAGGCAGTGTAGCAATTAAGCCACCTTTTCGATTTCGTATTGTTTCTACATTTAGTTTTTTCAAAAATTCTTCAGCAAATTGAATGACATTTGCAGTAAAACCTGTTGGGCTCGGAATAGAAACTAGCTCTTTAATTAATTCTTTTGTCTCGTTAACATTCGGATATGTAGTCACAAACAATTACTCCCTTCATTTCCTTCTTACATTTATAGTAACGCTAATCCAAATTAATTAACAGAATTTCATTCCAATTCAAGCATTATTCCTTGTACGATATAGAACAAACGACAAGATGAATAATCATCTTGCCGCTTCATTTTCTGATTCATTTTTCCGCAATGCTTTCATGCCACCTTTGACATTAGCGATTCGGTCAAACCCTTTTCTCTTCAATACTCTTGTCGCTTTAGCACTTCGAATTCCACTTTGACAGATGACAACAACTTCCTTTGATCTATCTAGTTCTCTCACTCTTGATGCTAATTCATAGAGTGGAATGTTACGAAAGGGTTTCTGATGATCACGATTATACTCCCCAGGTGTTCGTACATCGATGAATTGTATATTTTTTCCGTCCATTTTCTGCTTGGCTTCCCCAGTCGTGATATTCGTGATTCCTTTAACTGGAATAAACCTACTTACAATAAATACAACGATTAAACCAATAATAATCCATTCTCTAAAATCCATATAGTTGCTCCTGCCCTTTTGGAGTAATAATACATTAATTTTCTACTTCAACGTCATCTTCCCAAGCTAGCATTCCACCGGTCATGTTGGTAACATTAAAACCATTGTCGATTAAGAATTCACACGCTCTTCCGCTTCTACCACCAGAACGACAAACCATATAGTAATGCTCGTCTTGATCCAACTCGTCCAAACGTTCCGGGATTTCACCCAGTTTAATATGACGAGCTCCAGGAATTTTTCCCATCGCTACTTCTTCGTCTTCACGGACATCGATAATATTAAGCTTCTCTCCGCTTTTTAGTTTCGCTGCTAACTCTATTGCTGAAATTTCTTTCATGATTTGAACCTCCATATTTTTTCTGTACTAGTTATTACTTTTATACACTATAGAGGTAAATGTCAACTAACTACGTTTAAGATTGCTCTATAATCTCTATTTTTGCTGATTGCAATGTTGCGAGTTTGCTTTCATCAGTGGCGAGTTGATTTTCCAACCTTTTAACAATACCAGTGACTTTAGAAAGTTGGCTATATGCTTGTTCATATGCATCATTAATTCTTCCTTGTACCATCCAATCCACAATCAAACCATCTAGGAAAAAATCTGCAAATTTTAATAGTCCCGAAATATCCACTTCGATGTGTATTCGTTCGTCAATGTCTAATAATTCCTTCTGGAAACTTCTCATTCGTTGCTGTGCAGTATGGATATACTCCGATGCTTTATCCATATTGCTATGCTTAATAGCACTGGAAAGCATTCCACCACCAAACATATCGAGTGTACCCCAATTCTTGGCATCCTTTAAAGAATCTACTGCATTCGTAAGAGCCTCTGTTGCGGAATTGCCTGCATGTATCGCTTCCTCAAGCTCCTGTATGTATGCTTGTAAGTCCGCTTCTTGCTCACTTAATTGATATAGATCCTCAGCAAATTTGGAATTACTAGTTTTAATCAATTGCTCCTTGGTTACTACTAATCGCTGATATTCCTTTTCGCTATTGATAACCTTCTCTAGTTTAGATTGTATTTCCAATATAGCGGAATCGATATCTTCCAGGTTTTTTTTCGCTTCCTCTAATTGGAGTTGAACGGCTAATACTTCTTTATTTTCCTTATCTAGTTTTTCATATTTCGTACCGCTTATCGTGGAGAAGAAATTGGCAATACTTATTCCTTCCAGCTTTTTCACATCTGCTTTTTCTTCACCCAATTGTGTTTCTAACTTCTTAACCGCACGCTCCATTTCCATTCTCTCAACTTGATAATCTTCTAACTGATTTTCCAGTTTTATTTTTCGTTTCCTGTCACTTTTCACTTGAATGAGTTGATTATTTACATCTTGGAACATATGAATTCCCCCTATAGTTTAACTACTTCTATATACGATAATTCTATAGAAAAGTTTCATGGTTAGGTCTAGTAAAATGAAAGAAGATAACCCAGATGGACTACCTTCTTCTCGTGGGAATATTAATTTTAAAAAATTAAAGGCAAGCTGCTCCAACTATAATTAAAAGAATGAACAGTACTACAATTAACACAAATCCGTTACCGGAATCATATCCATAGCCATATCCTCCGCAGTTATATCCCATCATGTAACCTCCTTAGTTGATTAGTAATGGATTTTGGCATCTTCAGGATACTATATGCGAATGTACCAATTTGGGTTTGGGTGGTAACCTATTCAACACTTTCTAGATGAGATAAGAACATAAAAAGATTGCCGAGGAAAATATCCCAGCAATCTCTTGTTAGTTAGCCTACATGTAGTTTGTTTTTATAACCAAGCTGCTCCTACAATTATTAAAAGGATAAATAACACTACGATTAGCGCAAATCCTCCACCATATCCACCTGCTACTTCACTCATATTTTATTCCACCTCCAGAAATCATTTGATACTAACATATGTAAGACAAAAAAATTTGGTATGGATAGTAACCTAACTTTATCTAATAAAGAATATTATTTTTCGATTTAAGACTCCAATATGGAAATTTGTTATACAATATCAACATTTCCCCTGATGTATTTGTCCTTTATATCTTTTTTTCCTACGCATATGATGTCATATGGTTTAAATATGCGTATGGAGGTGAACGAATGTCTGTTGAGCAATATTATAATATGTGCTGCCGATATAAAGGCAGAGCTGTACAAATTAGAACGCATGATGGAAGAATGCATCGTGGGGTAATTCGTCATGTAAGTAATAATAGAGTGTATTTACATCCAATAGATGCTACTAGAAATTTGGGTGGCTTTAGTTACCCATTTGGTTATGGATACGGGTATGGTGGCTTTGGAGCGGGTATTGCCTTAGGTGCCATTGCTACATTGGCTTTAATTCCATTTTTCTTCTGGTAATATATTTTAAAAAACAGACGATAGTGAACTGCACCCCCATTATTAGACACATCTAACAATGAGGTGCAGTTTTTTATGTTGTTGCAAGTTCTACAATTGTTTTTGTAGGTAACTTCAATAAATCCCTGCTAGTAAGGTGATTCGCGTCAACACATTTTTTGACTAAATAATAGCCAACACAATAGCCAGCCATAGTAGGGTATGCGTCTGTCCCGAATAAAACTTCTTGATGTTTAATTGCCGTCTTTCTAACATCTTTATTCGGATAAACGACATCTCGCCATATTTCTTGTACTTCCATTTCTGTATAGAACGATAGCCAGTTCGCCTGATAGCTGGTTCCGAACCTTTCCAGAACGGCATACTCTGCCATTCCTTCGAGTATGATCGTATCCAATAATATATACTCATCCTCCAGTTTAGGATATTGTATTAACCTACAGACATGATTATATTCATGGGTAAGTAATGCTCTTAAACTGCTAGTTGGTATAGCGTCAGATAAAAATAAAAACAGTTTGTCATGAAAAGCTAAACCAGATTTCCCTTCTCCCTGCACTCTATAAACACTTTCATCGATTGGAAATAGAAATATTGGGATGTCTGGACCACCCCATAATTCTGATAGAATCTCATACTCTGCTTCTACCACCTTCCAAGGGTTTTTCTGCAGCAGGGTATTAAGCGACTTCTCTCCCTTGTCAGTAGGAAAATACATTCCATGAAGGTATAAATAGTCATAGACTTCTTCAGCAGATGCCTGAAAATATCCCGCTAACCTTTCACATAGCTGAATCGGATTTTTGTAGTCTGATAACAACCACTGATCCGTTCGAATTACACCCATTAACAACACTCCATCAACCAACCTTTTTACTAATCTATGTAACATTTATTTAAGATGTAACCTGGAAATCAACATGGAAATACTACCGCCATCAGGACATATGCACTTGCAATAAACATAGCAATGAATAACATGTATACATAAACAATCTAATGGAGGTGTAATTATGTTTCCTCAAAGACCACGAAGACCAATACAGAGGTTTGCAAGGACCCCCTATTCTATACATCCATATCGACCTCGCAGAGCATCCTCACGGTTACCAATTTTAGGAGACTTTCAACATGCGGATGGGAATCTCGATTTTAACAAGTTAACGACTACAGGCAAGCAAATCATGGATCTATATGGTCAGTTTAGCCCACTTATATCAAGATTTATTAAAAGATAGCTGCAAAACCATGATGTATTAAATCTACTAAAAGGATGGGAGTTATAGTGAATAATAGCTACCTTGATTATCTAGCATACCTTGGAGTTGGTGGAGCACACCCAGGGGGATTACACCTTACAAAAAATCTACTAGGTAAAGAAAAATTAGATGAAACAACATCCGTATTGGAGATTGGATGTGGTACAGGGCAAACTTCAGTCTTTATAGTAAAACAATACGGTTGCCCTATTACAGCTTTGGACAATAATGAAATCATGATTATGAAAGCAAAACAAAGATGTTCAGACGTTCAATTACCGATAGTGATAATGCAAGGGGAGGCAGAGAAACTTCCATTTGAGGATAATTCATTTGATCTTGTTTTATCCGAATCTGTCCTTTCCTTTACAAATATTTCTTCAGCAATCCTTGAAGCAAAACGTGTGTTAAAACCAAATGGAGTACTTCTAGCCATTGAAGTGACACAAGAAAAAAATCTATCCGAAGAGGATATTCAGGAGCTTATAGCATTTTACGGGTTCTCTCAAGTTTTAAGTGAGGACGAATGGAATACCATGTTCCAAGCTGCGGGATTTCATACTATCCAAATGGAAAAACATGAGATCGTGATGGATGACCAGGATTTGGAGCTTGAGCTTGCTACTGATTTTACTATTACAGAAGGAATCAGTATGGAATATATGGATGCGCTTAGCAAACACGCTGAATATACTAGTCATTATCGAGAGCAATTAGGATTCCGTGTCATTCGATGTATCAAATAATTATTCGGTTAACGGTTGTCGGTGACTTTGCTATTCAATATCCATTCAAAAAAGTGCTACTCCACCATTAGAGCAGCACTTTTAACCCGTTTTCCATCTAGACCTTCAGAATACTATTACTCATCTATTGAAGCTATATTCTGATGAAGAAGTTGTATAATAGAACGCATAGCTCTAATGTCGATTTGTCCCGGTGCAGAGGCATCGACCCCAGAAGCAAAAGTAGCTGCTGAACCAATTAATTCTCCGGCCAAACGACTAATGACCCCTTTTCCAGACATCGACATTGTGATGAGTGGTCGATTAGCATACTCTGTTTTCATTGTATTTGTTGCATCGAGTAATGTTACTACATCAGCTTCATTGCTAGGCATGACCGCCATCTTCAAAATATCTGCCCCTTTGTCTTGCATCGTACAAAGGGTAGAAATCATTTCCGCTTTTGTAGGGGTTTTTTCAAAATCATGGTGTGACATGATGATACATACATCGTTCTCTTTAGCCTTTGTCACTAAGTCTTCAAGTATGTCGTCAGTTGTATTTAATTCTACATCTATTAAATCCACTAGTTTAGATTGTATTATCCTTTGGTTCAATTCTTGATAATAGCGCGCACTTATCTGCTTTTTTCCACCTTCTAGATAACTTCTGAATGTGAAAAGTAACGGTATATCGCCTATTGCTTTTCGTATTTCTACAAGCGTATCTTGCACACAAATTAAATCTTCAACATGCTCAAATGCATCAACACGCCACTCGATTATATCCGGCTTCATTTCCCTAACTATATTCACTTCCTGCATAAGTGCTGGTTTAGTTTTTGCTACTATCGGAACTATAATTTTAGGTAATCCGTCACCAATGACTATGTTTCTCACTGTTACATTATGCATCTGGATAATCCTTTCTCTTTTGCATATCTATATCAATAGTATCACTTTTTTGATTTGCTACCTAGATTTATCCAACAATCTTTTTGTTTCAATAGCAATCCGATCAATGTCAATTCTTTCAAATAATGCTTCCACATTTTTTATTTCTATTGACTCAATTTTAGTTTCCTGCCACGCTAGCTCCTTCACACGCAACATTTTCTGAATAGCTTCACTGGAAAAAGGAAGGAATGGATGTAGTAGCTGCGCTAAATTAGCAATGATATACACACATGTCGTCAAGGTGTTAGTACATTTTTTAGGGTTTTCCTTTAGTTGAACCCAAGGCTTCTGCTCATCAAAATACTTATTGGAAACACGAATAATGTTGAAAATCGCTTCCAAAGCTTTTTTAAATTGCGTTCGTTCAATTAAAGAACCCACTTCATCATAAAGCGAAACAATCCTTGCCTGAACCCGAAGATCCAACTCCCCAGTCGGTATGATACCATCATTAAATTTTTCAATGAACTTTAACGTCCGATTAACAAAATTCCCGTATGCCCCTAGTAATTCACTATTATGACTATAGACAAACTCACGCCATGAGAAATCAGCATCGCGATTCTCTGGAGCATTAATTGTAAGAAAATATCGAATCGAATCCGGATGATAATGCTTTAGAATATCCGGTACCCATACAGCCCAATTTCTACTGGTGGAAAGCTTTTTCTGCTCAATTGTTAAAAACTCATTGGAAACAATATGAGTCGGTAATGGCACTTTATCGATATTTTTTAGGATCGCGGGCCAAATTATGGTATGAAACGGAATGTTATCTTTTCCATGTACATAGTATGCTGTGGTATCCTCTTGCCAAAATATAGATTCATCTGTTTTATTTATAGTTGCCCACTGTTTACTTGCGGTATAATAGCCAGTTACCGCTTCAATCCACACATATATTTTTTTGTCTTCATATCCACTAACTGGGACTGGCACCCCATTGGGAAGGTCTCTTGAAACCGGACGATCCTGGAGTCCTTCCGACAAATACCGTGATGTAAGTTGTATTGCATTTTCTCTCCAACGCTTATTTGCTTTTGCCTCAGTCAGATACTCCTCGAGTTCATGCTGTAATGAACTTAATTCGAAATAAAAGTGCTCCGTATCTCTTATAATAGGAGTATTACCACATGTCTTACACGTTTTATCCAGCAACGCCACAGGATTTAGGAGGGTAGAGCAATAATCACATTGATCCCCTCTAGCTTGCTCACCGCAATACGGACAAGTCCCTTCTACATATCTATCGGGTAAAAACTGGTTACAATCCTCGCAGTAACACTGGTCTTCCGTTTTTTTATAAAGTATTCCTCTCTCAAGTAATTGCATAAATACATCTTGCACAACCTCATGATGTAAAACAGTGTCAGTACGAGTGTAACAGTCATACGTAAATCCTAGCTTTTCAAAGCATTCCTGAAACTCTGCATGATAGCGATCAGCAATTTCTTTAGGTGTTACCCCCTCCTGTTTGGCCTTAATGGCAATCGGAGTGCCATTACAATCACTACCTGATACATATAAGACCTCCTCCCCTTTCAAGCGATAATAACGTGCTAATACGTCTCCCGGTAATAAGCTTGATAAATGACCCAAATGCAGTGGCCCGTTCGCATATGGCCATGCCCCACCAATAAAAATACTCATGAAAATTCCTCCTTTTAAATTCAAAAATCCTCGCCCTTAGACAATGTCTAAGGACGAGGATTAGCTCGTGTTACCACCTTAATTCACTAATAACTCACATTATTAGCCTCCATAAGTACGGAGTGATTGAACACTCTTATACTATGACATTTATAACGAGTGCCAAATCTCGTTAAAGCCTAATTCTAGTTCATTATGACATCGAACTCGACTTTAAAGCTCAAAGGCCATTTTCAATCAAGTCTTTTCTGCTTCTTTTCAGCTACCGAAGCTCTCTGGTAAGAAAATGAAGTTGATTTACTTTCCTTATCATCGCCTGTGAATTTTTTTCTAATTATGGCATATTTTCATTTGAAATGGAAGTTCTTTTTTATTAATTGGGAAATAATAAAACAAAGTGAGGAGGATTATAACGATGAATAAAAGATCTATTAAAGACGCACGAAAAAATAAAAAGAGCGAAGGTCAAAACCTGCACCATGATGGAAATAATCATGATAACTATGCAGATTATCCTATCACCACAAGCAAGCTTGACGATAAGGACAACGAAGATATGTAAGAGGAGAACCCACTTTGAGGGTTTTCCTCTTTTATCATTTGTGGATATAATCCTTAGCTCAAGGAAATACCACCAGTGTAATAAAATAGATAACTTGCTGCTGCTGGTGTTCCGTCAGTTTCAAATCCTGCAACAATAGCAACGCGAGTACCTGCAGGGATTTCTACGCCTATGCCAGTTAACGATCCATTTAATATCGTATTGCCGGGAATTGCAGCTCCACCTACATATGGTTCATCAACAAATGTTTGCGTTTCTGGAATTATTGTAAACTCATTACTTCCTGGCTCCGCAATTGCTAATGCTATATAAGGAAAAATTTCTTGTCCTGCTGGTGGCGTAAATGCAAGGTTTGTTGCTGTCATATAAATACTATCTACTGTACTATCAGTAGGCATCACAAAGGAATAAGCATCCCCTGGCGCAAAACTAAACGTACCATCTTCTATATCCATAGCTGGACTAAATTGACCAAATCCTGATGCCAATACAGTTGCTGATTCACCAGTACCGTCAGTGGTGAGGGACACTGTATCTCCGGTAGCGAACGCTATAATACCTCCACCGCCTGCTGGACCGGTTGGGCCTGGTGGTCCTGTCGGTCCTGGTGGGCCGGTTGGACCCGTTGCTCCTGCTGGGCCGGTTGGGCCTGTCGCTCCTGCTGGACCCGTTGCTCCCGTTGCTCCTGCTGGACCCGTTGCTCCCGTTGCTCCTGCTGGGCCGGTTGCCCCTGTCGCTCCTGCTGGACCGGTTGCTCCCGTTGCTCCTGCTGGGCCGGTTGCCCCTGTCGCTCCTGCTGGACCGGTTGCTCCCGTTGCTCCTGCTGGGCCGGTTGCCCCTGTCGCTCCTGCTGGACCGGTTGCTCCCGTTGCTCCTGCTGGACCCGTCGCTCCTGCTGGACCCGTTGGACCCGTTGCTCCCGCTGGACCGGTTGGGCCTGTCGCTCCTGCTGGACCCGTCGCTCCTGCTGGACCCGTCGCTCCTGCTGGGCCGGTTGGGCCTGTCGCTCCTGCTGGACCCGTTGGACCCGTCGCTCCTGCTGGGCCGGTTGGGCCTGTCGCTCCTGCTGGACCCGTTGGACCCGTCGCTCCTGCTGGGCCGGTTGGGCCTGTCGCTCCTGCTGGACCCGTTGGACCTGTTGCTCCTGCTGGACCGGTTGCTCCCGTTGCTCCTGCTGGACCGGTTGCTCCCGTTGCT
>NZ_LDPV02000011.1 GCF_001038425.2 Ornithinibacillus contaminans | reverse complement strand
ATGTACAGCGAAATAGTTCGTATGCTACACTAGCGTCATATAAGACTGGTTCGTCTATGAAGAATTCTATTAAACCGACTGTGGCCAAACCAGAACCGAAGAAAAAGGGCTTGTTCTCCAAAGTTGGGGGCTTCCTAAAAGATGCAGCAGACTTCCTGTTCATGGATGACATCAGAACCCTTGCAGACCCGAATGCATCCGTGTTAGACAAAAGTATAGCATTCATTAGCTTAATACCAAATCCATTTGGAAAAGCCGTAAAAGGTGTAAAACTCGGAGTCGACGCGGCTACGAGTTTAGGTAGGAAGGCTGATGATGTTAAGGCTGTAGTGAAGGGTGTAGAGAAGGCCGGAGGTACTAAGGGTACGGGTAATGCCCCAGTACCTACAAAACCAGGTGGTGGTAGTAATCCTAAAGACTTTGTCAACCCACATTCTGAAAAACATATGTATGACCCAAGTAGACCATCTACTCCCAATAGGTCACAATATGGTGAAGATGTGGATGTAGCCAAGCTAAGGCAAGAAACAATGACTAATCCTGATAAAGCTTATTCAAACTGGACAAATCCTAATAATCCAAATCCAAACAAAATAACTAAGTATTATAAAAAATTTGACGAAAATATCAGTACACCTGATACACCGACTGGAAGTCATAGGGTATTTGAAAACCTAGATGACCCAACCAGAAGCTCACATTTTCCTTATGTTCCAAGAAAATAAATATTAAGTAGGTGGGATACTTGAGTAATTTGTTGTATCATGCATATTTGCCTGAAAATCACGAACATCATGTTTCGCTGGAAGAAGTCATGAGTGGTGGCATTAAATATTCTACTAAGTCAAATAATAGATATAGTAATGGTGGCAGAGTGAAATTTGAGATAACAGAACTATTAAGCCCTTCCAATACACCTAATTGGCTTAACTTTAAAGAAGCAATAGGTGTTGATATATCGAATCGTTTTTCCAAATCTTTTTGCTTTCCTATATTTACGGATAAAATCCTAGTATTTGATGGTGATATTTCCCTTTCGATCTATGACCAAGCATTCTATGAGGATTTTAAAGACTTTGATGAGGAAGCTTTAAATTTTGATACTGGAGAAACAATTGAATATTGGATTAAACTATACTGGAAAAGTATGATGACACATGAAGACTATTTGATAAAGAAGCCCTATTCAAAGCCAGAAGTGTTAATTTTTGAATCTGTACCCAAAGAAATTATTCAAGTATGTGAAGAATAGACTTGTAAACCTTGATTGGCTATAGCCTTTCAAGGTTTTTTATTGCTTTTATAGTTATACGTTTATATAGTCTGATATTTGAATCAAAAACTCGTGATGGTAAAAAGGCGTACGAGATTGGTTGCAGTGACATTTAAATATAACGGCCATCTTACTACTCGATTTAAATTTACACACGAGAATAACAAAGCTCGTAGTGATAAATAAGTAAATAAACTTGTATCATAAGAAAATGAATAGAGCAATAAAAGGAAAAGCATTTGTTAGGTAGACATTGAATAATGCTTAAGTGAAATTCATAACTCATGAAGGTTGTACCATCATGGAGTATCGTTTTAACACTTTGGGAAGCTGTACAAGAACGAGAAAGTGGCGAGATGACATTTTACATGGCAGGGGTAGTTATGACATGGAATGGCTAAAAAACTAACGAGAATGACAAAGCTCGTGCGATAACAACGGGTAACGTATACTGCTTTGGCATATAAATTTTGGGTTGTATTTTTCCTAGAGACGGTCGTATAATACTCGCTATTCGTCTAAAAAGCGTTACATAAATTGTAATTTTCGTAACGGGAGGGTGAAAAGTTGAACGTTGTTGGGTATATACGAGTTTCCACTCAAGGACAAGCAAGAGGTGGATATAGCTTGAAATATCAAGAAGATGAAATAAAAGCATATTGTAAAGAGCATGGATTGAAGTTGATACATATTTTTAGATACGAAGGAATTAGTGGCGCAAAACTAAATGAAGAAGCATTGGAAATACAGATTTTGCCTACAGGAAACGAAGGCTCACTTTTCGTCAGGCTTCAATTACTAGGTTAACCTTAACTTTTGGAAAAATTTGCCGATAAATTAAAAGGGTAGAATATTTATACTAAATTAAAATTTATTTTATATTTAGACTGGTTTTCAGTGGGTGATTATAGAATATTAATTATTGATTCGCTACGCACAAAAGATTGAAAGAGGATCATTTAGTCTAGAATATAATCTTGTTTTTGATAGTGAATTTATGTTGAAATCTTCCGAGGGTACGGTGGATGTGCAACAAGAAGTGGATGGGGACACACAACAATATATAGCAAAAATTGGTGCTACATATACGAATGTTAATAAAGTGGCTGATGAAGATTTAAAGGTACCAACTGATATAACCGAAAATGCAATTGAATTCTAGATTCTAATCTGATTTTTCAATCCTTAAAACTGTAGAGATATAATCTCCGCGGTTTTTTAGTACGTGCTCGAAAATCCCCAATCCCACACACAACCCCAATCTTCTGTTAAAATAATACTATTCACAAAAATATAAAACGGATATATTTTACCCCTTAACACCGTGTCCATTCAAAAGGAGAATAGTAATGCTACATAAATACATAATACCGATAGCTGAACCAATTCTAGTCGCCTTCTTAGGCGGTTACTTATTTTTTAGCTTAAACACCCCACTACCATGGGTGCTTGGTTCTTTAACCTTTGTTATGCTTTGGCAAGGAATTACGAAGCGAAAGTTGGTGATTCCAAATGCCGTTCGTGATGGTGGATTTATAATTCTAGGAATCTACTTTGGCTTGTATTTTACCAAGGAAACCTTCCATACTGTAATCCCCTACCTAATCCCTTATATTATCGTGACCTGTATCCTAATTGTTGCGTGTGTAGTATTGGGAACATTAGTGACCAGATGGATTAATATTGATAAAATAACGAGTGTTTTTTCGTGTATTCCTGGTGGATTATCAGAAATGGCGATGGCTAGTGAGTCATTACATGCCAAAGCCTCATTAGTCGTTATCTTTCAAACGATTCGCTTGATAACGGTGCTCTTTACGATACCTCCTTTTATGACATATTTTCTTGGAGGGGGAAGTGGTGGAGGATTCCAAAAAACAGCAGCGGTAATTGTACCTGAAATTGGGTGGAATTATCTCTGGTTTGTGATTCCTGTTGTTGCATCGATTCTTTTACGGGATAAAATCCCAGCAGGCATTATAATTGGTGCGTTAGGGGTTACGGCAATCTTAAATGTAAGTCCGATTGAACTAGCCTCTATTCCTTCACCAATGATGAATGTGGCACAGGTTGCAGTTGGAGCTAGTCTTGGTAAAAATATTTTATTCCGAGATTTAAAGATTGGTGGCAAGTACACGGCTGTCTATTTCGGGTTATCGGTAACGATCATTATCATTTCATTTGGGTTAGGGACATTATTGGCTAAATTTACATCGCTGGATTATGCCACAGCGCTATTAGGAATTTCCCCCGGTGGATTTTTTGAAATGGTTTTAACCGCATATAATGTAGGAGGAGATCCTGCGATAGTAAGTGCTTTTCAGCTAGTTAGAATTCTATTAATCGTCCTCCTTGTACCAATCACCTTGAAATGGTGGTTTAGTAGAAAACAAGTAATCACAGAAAATATCCCAGGCACTTGATAAGTGGGTGCCTGGCACCACCCGAATTTTGTCGAATGGGACTACTCTTATTGGTTGATTTTTCCTCAGCAATAGCTTTCCTTTTAGTAGAAATTACGTAACCTTTTTCCGGGCTAAACGGTACAGAAAAAAGGTTTGAGAAAATTAACAAAAAATTATTTACAATTCACAATAAATATATTATTATGAACACAGCAAAAATAAATAAAACGCTTACACGAAAGTTTTTAAAGAGTATTCGTTTAATCAGCGACCAGCTACGATAGGCATCTAGAAAACTATGAGTCTTATCTGAGGTGGTTTTTTTGCAGAAATTAGTTATTTATTGTAAGCGTTTACTATTAAAGTGACTGACGGGATGAAGACCTAATTAATATCCTACTAGCAATAGGAATTAATGATATCAACTGAAAAAACGGAGGGGTAATGAAGGATGAAAAGGACAGTATTCTTTAGCTTGTTTATTGCCTTGGTACTTGTTCTAAGTGCATGTGGGAACAGTGCTGGGGGTTCAGGTTCAGGTGGTGATGCATCGCTTGATGGAGAGTTTGTAACGGTTTTAACTGGTGGATCATCTGGTGTGTATTTTCCGTTAGGTGGGGCGATGGCAAAAATTTATCAAGAAATGGGTGCGAATGCGAATAGCCAATCGACTGCAGCATCTGCGGCTAATATTACTACGTTGAATCAGGGAGATGCTGAAATAGCATTCTCGATGGGAGATGCGGCCGAGGATGGCTATAACGGAATTGATAGTTTTGAAGAGCAGGGTGCACAGGAAAATATTCGCTCTGTAGCATCGCTTTATCCGAATTTCTTACAAATAGTTGCATCTGCTGAATCGGGAATTAAGACGGTAGAAGATCTTGCTGGAAAAAATATCGCAGTTGGTGCACCAGCATCTGGAACAGAAATCAGTGCGAAGCGTGTATTAGAAGCGTATGGGATGAGTTATGACGATATTAATGAGGATTTTCTATCGTTTGCTGAAGGCGTAGAAGGGATTAAAAATGGTACTGTTGATGCGGTAGTTATCTCTTCTGGACTTCCAAATGCAGGGGTATTAGAACTACAGACAACGAATGATATTGTTGTCGTTGAAATTTCTGAGGAAGTTGTTTTAGAAATGCAGCAGGATTATCCATCCTTTTTCCCAGCTACCGTTCCTGCGGATGTATATGAGTTAGATGCTGATGTACCAACAATCGGTGTAAATAATGTGTTACTGACCCACAAAGACGTGTCAGAGGATGTTGTGTATGCCTTAACAAAAGGATTTTTTGACAATCTAGATACTTTGAAAAACACGCATAATGCAGCAAGTGATATCGATATTAACAATGCCCTCAAAAATTTACCTGCACCACTACATCCTGGAGCGAAGAAATATTTTGACGAGCAAGGTATCACGGAATAAATCATAAGAAGGAATGTAAATGCTAAGAAAAATTTTGATAGCATTAGCGATTGTACTGATTGCTTCCGGGATATTTGTGATCCCGGTGCAGTCAGGATTTTTGCTTACAAATATGGATGGAAAAACCTATCATATTTTTCCGTGGAAAAGTAATACCTTAACTGTAGGATGGCGTCATTCAGTTGAGCTTACACCTTGGGAGGAAACGTATCAGATTAAGAAGGATGGAACACTGTCGTTTTTATCTACGACCTATAAATCCTATGGAGCGGGAACACCGGATACGGAGGGAAAGGTAACATTTTTAACGGATGGATATATCCAAGTAACAGGGATCGAACGTGATATTCCATATTATTCATTATTTTACGTACCCATCTCCCAGTATACGTTAGAAGATGGTACAACAAAATATCCTCTTAAAAACTATGTTCCAGATTATGAAACGGTTCAAATTCGTTATGGTGATATAACGGTTTATAGTTGGCTAAAGATGAAGCTTAATTTTTAAATTTGGGAGGGATGGGTGACATGAGTGAAGTGGTAAAAACAACAGAAGAATTGTCGGAAGAACAGAAGCAGAAATTAATAGAAAAATATGATGCCGAATCTAGATTTCGAAATTTAAATATTCGTTGGATGGCGTGGCTAGTTACATGTATTGCGGTTGGTTTAGCGTTATTTCATTTAATCACATCCTTTACGGGTCCATTGGTAACTTTAAAGCACCGAGCATTACATACTGGTGTCATATTAATTCTTGTGTTTTTATTGTATCCATCTCATAAAAAGGCGCCGCAAGAACGAGCATCTGTGGTTGATTTTCTTTTAGCTATTTTATCGGTAACGACTATCGCCTATATATTTATCGACTATATGGGAATTGTTAATCGAGCAGGCTTGCCAAATCAAGGCGACTTTCTCTTTAGCATCTTAATTGTAATCCTAGTGCTTGAGGGAGGGCGTCGTGTCGTAGGGAATGGCTTGACCATCTTAAGTGCATTATTTTTGCTATATGCTTATTTCGGTCCCTATCTTCCTAGAATAATTGCACATCGAGGATATTCAATTGAGGATATTACTACGTATATGTATTTAACGACTGAGGGGATATTCGGTACTGCCATTGGGGTATCGGCAACGTATATTTTTCTGTTTGTGTTGTTTGGTGCCTTTTTGAATCGTACTGGACTCGGTCAATTATTTAATGACTCAGCGATGGCGATTTCTGGTCATACGGCTGGTGGACCAGCGAAGGTTGCTGTTATTTCTAGTGGATTTCTAGGTTCTATAAATGGATCTGCAATTGCTAATGTTGTTACGACAGGATCTTTTACGATTCCGTTGATGAAGCGAACTGGTTACTCGAAGGACTTTTCTGGTGCGGTTGAAGCTGCGGCGTCTGTTGGTGGTCAAGTGTTACCGCCAGTAATGGGGGCTACGGCATTTATTATGGCGGAAACACTGGGGATGAAATATAGTGATATCGCAATCGCTGCAATTATACCTGGACTTCTCTATTATATGGGAGTTATAACGGTCGTCCATCTGCGCGCAAAGAAACGAGGATTACGTGGATTATCTCGGAATGAGCTACCGAATATGATAGAGGTTCTGAAGGAAAGGGGCCATTTACTCATACCACTCGTGGTACTCATTTACTTGTTATTTAGTGGTCGTACTCCAATATTTGCAGCTGCTTGGGCAATTATTGCTACCGTCGTAGTGGCAATGCTACGGAAAACGACTCGGTTAAATGTAAAGAAGCTTATCCAATCTTTAGAGGATGGGACACGTAGTGCAATCGGTGTAGCGATGGCTTGTGCAATGGTTGGTATCATTGTAGGAGTTGCTTCTTTAACAGGATTTGGTTTGAAGATGACTACAGCGATATTGGTGTTAGGCCAGGACACGCTGATTTTAACGTTATTTTTTACAATGATAGCATCTATCATTCTAGGTATGGGTTTACCGTCAATTCCAACCTATATTATTACAGCATCTATGGCAGCTCCAGCCTTAGTTCAGTTTGGAATTGAACCATTTGTGTCACATATGTTTGTTTTTTACTTCGGTATTCTTGCTAATTTAACCCCTCCAGTAGCATTAGCTGCCTTTGCTGGGGCAGGTATATCAGGTGGAAACCCGACCCGTACCGGATTTATTTCGCTAAAGCTTGCGGCTGCGGGAATTTTAGTACCATATATTTTCGTGTACTCGCCTGAGTTATTGATGCAAGGGACGAATGTAGTGGGAATAATCTGGATTACGATTACTGCTGTGATTGGTATCATTGCATTAGGTGCTGGGCTAGAGGGTTACTTGTTCAGTGCAATGCCGTGGCTGTTGCGTATCCTTTCTGTAGCGAGTGCGGTAACATTGGTTATTCCAGGATTTTGGACAGATGCGATAGGGCTCGGGTTACTCGTTATCATCGTTGTTTTTCAATTACTTACAAAACGAAAATCCAGTTCAGTAGAAGTAGAAAAACTAGCAAATTAATGCATTTTGAAAAAGTAGAGTATTAATGATGGGGTGCTATTTTAGCATCCCTTGAATTTTGCAGTCATCAGAATGTCATTAATTACATAAGTGTCTAGTTGAAAGGAATGGCAATCATGAGGCGACCGGGTTTTAGGGTAAGCGAATGGACGGGGAGTATAAATAGAAGGCATGTCATTAGTGTCCTACTTGCCATTGTTATATTCGGTGTTTTGATGATTTGGTTACCAGACACCTTTACCTACGAAGCGAGGCTCATGACAGCAATTGTTGGATTTGGTGTCGTGCTATGGATGCTAGAACCAATTCCAATTGGTTTAACGGCATTGCTGATTTTAGTGTTGATGCTTCTATTTAATCTAGCGGATAGCTCTGTTGTGTACAGTGGCTTTGCATCGCCAGCAACGCATTTGGTAGTGGGCGGTATGATGATTGCTCAAGCTGTTAATGCCACCGCACTTGTAAAACGAGTGAGCTATTTTATGGTGAAAAAATGGGGTGGAAAAGCAAAAGGCCTGCTAGGCAGCTTAATTATTGTCCAGCAGATTCAAGCGTTTTTCATTCCTTCCACTGCCGTACGTACTACGCTCGTTCTACCGATTACGGCTATGATCATAAAATCAATTGGAGCCAAGCCAGGAAGTAATTTGCGAAAAATGATCCTTTTAGGCGTGGCGTTTGGCGGAAATATTAGTGGGACGGCAATCCTGACTGCTGCTGTGGGTAATATTTTAACAGTAGAGCTTTTAGGGCGGTATGCGAACATAAAAATAACGTATTATCAATGGTTTCTCTATACGTTTCCATTATGGTTACTATTAATCCCTGCGATTTGGATACTACTGTATAAAATCTTTCCCTTACAGGAAAAGGATAAATTTTTCCCACAGGTACAGAAAGAAATGGGCGAGAAGTTAACGGAATTAGGTTCAATGAGTTTTCGGGAAATACGTTGTTTGATCATTCTTTGTGTCATTGTTGCCCTCTGGATAACGGAACCATTCCATGGGTTGCATCCTAGTGTTCCTGCCTTAGTCGGTGCGGTATTGATGGCGATTCCAGGTATTGGAATTGCTCGTTGGGATGACGTTGTGAACATTAATTATAATACTGTGCTGCTGCTTAGTGTGACATTGTCCATTGGTTACGGGTTAATTGATTCTGGGGCGGTGGATCGAATTGGAGACTATTTAAGTGTCGGATGGTTCTTGGAAAGTATGCAAAGTCCATTGCTGGCAGCATTTTTGATTATATTACTATCCCAAATATTTCATAAGCTTGTTTCCAATGTTTCGGCTGCGGTTGTCACCTTGATTCCCATTATGATTAGTGTTGCTTCTAATGCTGGAGTGGATCCGTTGCCATTAGCATTCACAGCAGGTGTGACTAGTTTATTCGGATTTTTACTAGTTGTGGAAACGATGCCGAATTTGTTGGTACATAGTACAGGATTAATTGAGCAGCGTGATTTCTTGCGACCGGGAATCTATGCCACGATTGTAACAGTTGTATTAACGATAGTGGTTGCTGCTACTTGGTGGCAGGTAATTGGATTTATGTAATTGTGTTGTGGGTATTGTCAGTGAGGAGGCGATTTGAATGTATGATTTTTTACTAGTTGGCGGTGGGATTGTTGGCCTTTCTGTGGGAATGACTTTACTAGAAAAGCATCCAGGCGCTAAGCTAGCCATCTTGGAAAAAGAAGCAGGTCTAGCACAGCATCAGACTGGTCATAACAGTGGTGTGATTCATTCAGGTATTTATTATAAACCAGGGAGCTACAAAGCCCGGTTTGCCAAAGCTGGTAATGGCAGTATGCGCAGCTTTTGCGAGATTCATAATATACCACATGATATTTGTGGAAAAGTAATTGTTGCGACTAATGAGAAGGAAATTCCGGAGCTGGCAAAACTGTATGAACGTGCTTTTCAAAATGGTCTTGATGCCAAATGGTTATCACGGGAAGAATTGTTGGAAAAGGAACCTTATGTGAATGGGCTCAAGGGAATCTATTTACCGTCAACCGGAATTGTGGATTATCAGGCTGTGTCTCATAAAATGGCAGAGATTATTCGGGATCGAGGTGGTGAAATTGTCACCAATGCCGACGTGTGTGCCATCGATGAAAGAACGGAAATAGTAACGATAGAAACTAGCACTAAAAGCTATTCGGCAAATTTTCTAGTCAACTGTGCGGGCTTGTATAGTGATCGTATTGCGAGACTGGCAGGCTATCATGTTGATGTAAAGATTTTCCCATTTCGTGGCGAGTACTATGCATTGAAACAGGAAAAGCACCATCTTGTGCAAAATCTGATATACCCTGTCCCAAATCCAAACTTCCCATTTTTAGGTGTACATGCAACTAGAATGATTAATGGTGAAGTAGAAGTTGGTCCGAATGCAGTGCCAGGATTTAAACGAGAAGCTTATTCCAAAACAGCCTTTGACTGGAAGGATTTCTATGAAATTATTTCGTTCCCGGGTTTCTGGAAGCTTGGATTAACCTATACCAAAGAGGGAATGGACGAAATGAGTAGGTCCATTAGTAAAAAGAGGTTTGTGGAAAATTTACAACAGCTCTTACCTAGTATTGAGGAAGAGGATCTGATCTCTGCACCAGCGGGTGTTCGTGCACAAGCATTGCAACGTGATGGCAGTTTAATCGATGATTTCTTTATCGTTAACGGTCGTAGGAGCATCCATGTCTGTAATGCCCCTTCGCCAGCAGCGACAGCTAGCCTCGAGATTGGGAAGGAGATTACTAGGAGAATTGCGACCAGAGTAGCAACCGATTAGTGAACGTAAAAGCCATTCTGTTTCGTGAATGAACAGAATGGCTATGTTTTTTATTTCAGCTATAATGCTTTGACGAGTCCACCGTCTACTAGTAGGGTTTGTCCCGTGACATATGTATTGGCACTGGAGCAGAGGAAGACGGCTTGACGTGCGAATTCTTCTGGCTTACCGTAGCGGCCGATTGGAATGCTTTTTTCGGTGTTACTACGGATTTCTTCATAGGATATACCGAGGCTGTTTGCTCGAATTTGATCAAGCTCTGCTACGCGGTCAGTTGCAATTCTTCCCGGTCCAATCGTATTGATTAAGATATTGTCCTTTGCCAGTTCTTGTGAAAGGCTCTTTGCAAGACCGACAACACCGGCACGGAATGTATTGGATAGGATGAGATTATCTAAGGTTTGTTTAATCGATGATGAGGTAAAGTTGATGATGTGTCCACGCTGTTGCTGCTGCATGTATGGTAATACTTCGCGGATTGCTCTAACATAGCTCAATAGATTTAGTTCGAATGCCTTTTGCCAAGCATCATCCTCGAATTTTTCAAAACCACCAGCCGGAGGACCACCTGCATTATTGACAAGTACATCGACAGTTCCGTTCGTTTCGGCTGTGAATTGCACAAGTTCCTTTATATCTGCGGGTTTGGTAACATCACAAGTTTTATAAAAAAGTTGACTTGTTGGTGTGTTTTCCTGAATCTCTGCGATAGTTGCTTTAAGTTCTGCTTCGTTTCGGCTAGCAATTACTACACGAGCACCTTCTGCGGCGAACTGCTGTGCGGTTGCCTTGCCAAGTCCCTTACTTGCTGCCATGACTATGACAGACTTATTTGCTAATCCAAGATCCATCAAAAAAACCCCTTTCACTAAACATCAACTAAATTATAGCATAGAACCACCAAATAAGGAAAATTCAGAAAATAAACCCGATTTACAATAACATATAAAAAAGCCCGGTATATAAGTAATACGTGAGATAAAGGTGTGAACAATACACTAATTAAGCGCTTCTAGACGGGTTAAGTACGCCAATATTCGGTTTTATCTTGGTATCAACACTTATGACCTAGGCTCATTCCTTAGTTCTTATTAAATCGGCTTCCATTGCTTTTAGCGCGTAGCTTTGCAAGTAAATCAGAAGTTGTTGCTTTTGCAACGTGTTCTTCTTTTTCGTCAATTCCGAGGATGTGAAAGTCATCATCACGTTGCTCGATTGAAAATACGGTGTTTACTTGGCTACCTTTAGGAAGTTTTTCCTTGTCCAAAATAAGCTCCTTCTGAACTTCTTCAATCAGTATGACGGCTAAGTTTCCCTCAAATCGGTCTAATACACCTTTCATGAAAATCCCACCAATCGCTTAGTTTACACAAGCAAGTCCTTGTGCTTGAATATCTTTGATTCGTGCCGGTCCAATTCCTGATATTTGGTCTAGATCACGTACAGAACTAAATGGTCGTAAATTAATTAAGTCCTGTGCTCGTTCTGGCCCGATGTGAATAATTTGTTGCACAGCTTCAACAGAAGCAGAATTTATGTTGACACAGCCTGCACTTGGTGCGGACTGCTTTGGTTCGGTTTTCTTTGTTTTAGAGCTATTAGTACTGGAACCTGAGTCTGCGCTTGTATTAGAATTAGATGCGCTTGAACTAGATCCCGAACTTGAATTAGAAGTAGAGCCTGACCCTGCGCTAGATCCCGAATCAGTACTTTTCCCACTGCTCTTAGGTGTTATCGTTCCATCAGTTTTCGTTATTATGGAATAATCATTTCCATCTGTTGTTACGATTATGGTTCCATGAACATCAGTACCATATAGTGTTATGCCTGCCTGTTGTATTCGTGATACGACTTCTGCGTGTGGATGACCATAGCTATTACCTGCGCCAGCACTATAAATAGCAACAGCGGGACTGACCTTCGCAATGAAGGACGGATCACTAGATGTGTTCGAACCATGATGTCCTAACTGTAAAATATCAGCATCGATAGTAATCCCTGTATTCATCATTCGTCGTTCTGCCTGTTGATCAGCATCGCCAGTAAATAGAAATTTTACCCCGCCGTACGTAAATAAAACAGAAATCGATTCTTCATTTGCTGCTCCAGTAATCGACTCAGGGTACAGAACGGTTAAATCCATGTCTCCTATGGAAAATTCTTCACCTGTTCGCGGTTCATGGTAATTGGCTCCACTATCTAAAACGGCTTCTAATCCACGTTGAAAAGTTTGTGAAGTACTTTCGTTCCCTGATAGCCATACTTCACTAACCGTAAACGACTTCATCACATTGGCTAACTGTCCAATATGGTCTGCATCTGGGTGGCTACCGATAACTAAGTCTAGTTTGCTTATTCCTTGTGATTGCAGGTAAGTTACTACTTCATCTCCACGCCAATCACCAGTGTCGAAAAGAATGCTATGATTGCCATATTGAAATAGCGTTGCGTCAGCTTGCCCTACATCAATATAATGTACGTTAAGCTTCGGTAGGTCTCCAGCTTTATGGTTGTCTGTATTTGTGTTGGAAGTTTCTGCGGTTTCTTTTGTGGCTTCCTCTGCCTTTTCAGTGTCAGAGCTTGAATCTTGTTCTTTTTCTTCCTCCGCTTGACTTGCCGTTTCTATCTCGACTGATTCCGCTTTATCTTCTTGATTTACCTGTTCCGTAACTTGACCACAAGCAGTTAAAAATATGACCAAGAACATGGAAAGCATTATTTTTTTATACATCTTTTTCCCCCGTAATTGATTCTTTCTCTACCTAATCCTATCAAAAGTAACACGATAAATCTACATGATTGGTAAGGGATAAAAGCCATTTTAAGGTAATATATTTCAGGCTTGTAATAAACTAACAATTTTTCAGTTTTGCTAATGGTAAAGGGCTATAAAATGCTATTTTCCATACGGGATAGTTCATTGATAAGGTTCTATCTTGGTGCGGAAATTAACGATTACACGTATGCACTTTTGAATAAATCCTGTCATACTAGAAAAAAAACTGTGTGGGGGATTACGATGCGGCTAAAATTTCCGGTAAGCAGATGGTGTAATTGGAAGCGTGTGATATCCATTTCTTTTTTACTATTTGCTTGTGGTGGTTTAGTAACCATCTTTGCAGAAAAAATGGCACTGGAACCAAGTAGTAAACCACCGGCGGAAGAACAGCACTTGAAAGTCGAACAGGTAAAGGGTGTCGTGGATAGGCTAGAAGGTGAAAAGAAAGCTGTTGTATTAGTAGAAAATTCGAATCGAGAATTCATTGTATCCTTGCGGGAATTTCCATTAGAACTAGAGGTGAATATGTGGGTAGATCTAACCATTGTTGCTGGAAAAATTACAGATTTATCAATGGATTGGGAGACTACTCGTAGCGAATTGGAGAAGGTACAGTTGTTAATAGAAGAACTTAAGGTAAACCATACACCATGAAAAAATAGCTACTTAAAGCATAGTTTTCCTGGGTTAGAGGATGTCTATCTTAAGCAGCCATTTTTTGATTAGTTGATTCACCTATAGCAAGCCATCTTGTTCATACAAATAGGTGTACGGAATGTCTAGAAAAATATAAAGTGTTTTGGATAACGGAAATGCATAGGTACGGATTTGTTCGTTTCGCATAATGTCGGTATACATGTCAGAAAGAATACCTTTTTTCTCTACGTTCATTCGTATTATATTTTCAAAGAAATATGGTCTCCAGCTCCAGTTCTTTTGCTTGCCTTCCTGGTGCAATTGCCATTCGCCTAGTTCATTTTTTTCGGCGTTCGATGATAGCTGAACACCTTCTTCATTCGTGATATACACCCGAAAGACAAATTCATCACATAACTGACCTACTTTGGCGACGATTATATCATAATCATCATCGTCGGAATTGATTGTTGGTAGTATCTTCTTGAACAGGTCATTGATTTGATTGGTAAACGTGAGCTGCGCTTGTACTCTCTTACGTTCAAACTGGACAAATCGTTGGAAATCACGATTCAGTCTATCCTGGCAAATGGTTGGGTCTACTAAATCAGGGCTATCCCCCATTAAATACTCCCCTTGGTAATAGCGGACACCATTCCGCCATGCATAATTAAGCTGATTATATGACCGAATGTCTTTGAAAAGCAGTGTCGCGCCAATCTTACGAGAAACCATGGACAGAGCATGATGGACATCACGATATAGGTGTGGTAATTCATCTTCTTTTAGAAAGCCCGCATCAACCTTAACGATATTCGGTTTTAATAATACTAGACGATCAAGATTACCGTTTCGCTGACCGACATCATCCAATGAAATTTGTATTCCGGTAGCATTCATATATTTTAATAAGGAACCGATTGTTTCCATTTCTTCTGTTATTTCAGTTTCTTTAATCTGCACGACGATCTTATCATAAGTAAAACCCCTAGTCGCATAGGATTGTAATATTTCCAAAAGGGTTTTAGCATTATCGTTAAACAAGAGCTGGACATTATAATTGAAAAATAGTAATGGTGAATCCTGCATTTCTATAAATCTATCTAATGTCTTTTCAAGTATGTAATTCGTTAGTTCTAATTGGAAATCCTCTGGAATGGAGGAATCACTGAAAAACCAGTCAAGGGATTGTTCGTCGTTTGTATCTGTATCATGGAAATACGGACAAACCTCGTAACCAATCACTAACTGTGAATCTGCACTAACGATTGGTTTATAATATGGAATTACATGCTCCAACTGAAGCATTATTTTCAATGGATCCATCTTATCCACCTCCAGATAGTAACGTTTGCATATGAAGACAGTATAGACAATTTCCTGATAATAGTTACATCTTATCTACCTAAAGACTTTCATATTTAGGTTATTATAGCACAATAATACCTTTGCAGAGCATGTACTCTTCAAGTGAATTTAAATAGGTAAGGAGAGGAATTTTCAAAAAAAGATTGCTGACGGTTGAAGGTCGCAATCTTTTAACGCTAATTTATGGTAGTGCTTCAATGTTATTTAATGGATGGCTGTTTTAAATTTCCCACCATGAACCTCTTGTGCGTCCATAATCGTAATAAAAGCATTTGGATCGGTATCATGGACAATTGATTTTAGCTTGGCAATCTCGAGGCGAGTTAAGACAACAAAAATAACATCTTTATCGTGATCCATATAACCACCTTGTCCATGGAGCTTTGTAATCATACGGCCGAGGCGTTGCGTTATTGCATCTGCAACTTCTTCATACTCATTTGATACAATCAGGGCTGCTTTTGTATCACCGGATAAGCCTTGTCCAACTAAGTCAATGGCTTTTGATGCAATAAAGTACGTAATGATGGAGTACATCGCTTGCTCCCACCCAAGGACAAATCCTGCCCATCCGAAGATAAAGATATTAAAGAACATTACAAATTCGCCAACCGAGAACGGGAATTTCTTGGACAGTAAGATTCCTAGAATTTCAGTACCATCTAGCGCTCCACCGTTGCGGATAACGATACCAACACCAACACCTAATAGAAGCCCACCAAATACTGTAGCTAATAAGGCATCATTAGTAAACGGTAAAATATGATGTAGAAAAGATTCGATGAATGCTAATGCAATAATACTAAACAGAGATGAGATAAAGAAGTTTTTGCCGATATGACGATAGCCGGCAATTAGAAATGGAATGTTGAAAATAAAGATTAAAATACCGAAGCTGAGGTTTGTTAGGTAATTAACTAGTAATGAGATACCGATGATACCACCATCGATGATATTATTTGGAACTAGGAATAATTCAATGGCTATCGCTGCCAGAGTAGCTCCAATAAGCATCATAATATGGCGGAAAATTAAATGGGATTTGGACTCCTTTTTATGCTGTTTTACCATACGCGAATTTCCTTTCAATTAGAATGATTTTTTTTACATATCTTTCATTATACGCTAACTATAGGACTTAATGTTGTCAGAAGTTGGGTTTTAATGTAATTAATTTCTAGATTGAAGTGTACGAGGATAGGCTTGGGAGAGGTGACATGAGGGGAAAGTAGTTATCTTTGTAAGGAAATGAACAGGCTGGAACATAAGTAAAATGAGAAGATAAAAGGACAAACAATGCACTGATTCAGCGAAGTATATTCCCGGAGCGGGTATCGTGCACCAACGTTCGGATTTTATCTAACCATTAACACGTATGTCCCAGCCGCGATTTTGATGGTTTAAAATAAAGAACCGTTATTATAGTTTTACACGGATTTGTGAGTCCTTCTTTCCTTTATAGTAGAATAATCCTTCTAATATAGATGAGTTTGGGATATCTAAGTTATTCCAGTAGAAGTGTAGGGCTTGGTTTAAATCGACTATTCGATTTAAATTAGGTAACGAAAGAATGGAATCTACATTTAATTGGTGTCCCGCTTCTAAAAATTTTAGGAAGAGTTTTAGCTTATCATAGGTTAAACGATTTTTTTCTTGGAAAACAGCTCGATATAGTAAAGTCTTGTAGCCTCGGAGCTTTGGATTTCGACTAATCTCATTTACGATATGCTGCCGATTATATTGAATAGCAAGCTCTTGGTATTTGTCAGGTACGGTTTCATCGATAATATATGGCAGAATTTCTTTTGTTGAGTAGCCGGTTTTTTCACTAATTATTGGTAGGTTATGCTTGGTTTCCCGTAGTAGCAGCATAATATATTCTCGTTTGAGTTTATAGTGTACATTTTCTTTTAAACAGGATTGGAGGAGTTTACATGTCCAATCAAGCTGGGAAAGCATGGGGATATCGACTATGTAAACAGGGATCATTTGTGATGGGTGAATGGTAAGGTAGGTATTGTATGCTTCAAGGCCACGATACAGTAATAATTCTCCTTTTTTAGTTCGGAATACATGGATAAATGGCCGATGGTTGTTTATGTAGAGTTGATACTGTATGGAGGCTGTCTGTTTCGTTGGGAGCTGACTATGTCGAGCTTTGATCTGTTGACATGAGACCCATTCAATTTTGATAAAATCCACATTCCTCAGTCCCTTTCGCGTTATTTGTATAGCGTATGTACAGTCGGAATTGTCCTATACCTTTGTCATCTTTTTGTAACGGTGAAGGAATGAGAATGGATTACATGAAATTTATAATATAAATAAAAGAGAGTGCTAGGCACCCTCTGTACGTTTTGCAAGTCTAACAATATAATAGGCAATTGGTGTATCGATGACAGCGATACAGAATTTAAATCCATATTGTGTCGCAATCATTCCAAGCAGGATAGCAATTGGAACGGTTCCCCAGAATGCGACGGTTATGAATATCGTTGTATCGATTAACTGGCTAGACATCGTCGATAAGTTATTACGTAGCCAAAGCTTCTTCTCGCCATGCTTCTCTTTTAACCAATGAAATATCGTTACATCTAAATGCTGGCTTGCCACATAGGCTAATAGACTGGCTACAATAACTCGGAAGCTTCCACCAAGTATTTGTTCAAATTCAAGTTGTGCTGTAAATGCTGGCGCTGCCGGAAGCTGAATGGCAATATAAATGAAAATTAAAGCAATCACTTGTGTGAAAAATCCAGCATGAACGGTTTTACGAGCAGCATCTTTCCCGTACACTTCCCCAATTATATCGGTGATAAGATAGGTGACTACGTATACAATAGCTGCTGCGGGTAGCATGAGGCTACCAATAGAAAATAGTTTTACTCCTAATATATTGGAGATTAATAGGAGTCCTACAAATAACGCACTTAAATAAATTTGCATATGAATACCTCTTCCTTTTTAGGAAAGGAAAAAGCTAACCCTCTGTCAGTTTTTAGCGATTATCAATTTTTTCGGGATACATATCATGGTTCATCATGCGATGATCAGCCATGTGCTCATACTTCGTTCCAGGTCTACCGTAATTACAGTAAGGATCGATGGAAATACCACCTCGTGGAGTGAATTTTCCCCATACCTCGATATATCTTGGATCCATTATCGTAATCAAATCGTTCATAATAATATTCATGCTATCCTCATGGAAGTCACCATGGTTGCGAAAGCTAAATAAATATAGTTTTAGTGATTTGCTTTCGACCATTTTAGTATCGGGAATGTAGCTTATGTATACGGTACCGAAGTCTGGTTGCCCTGTTTTCGGACATAGTGTGGTGAATTCTGGACAATTAAATTTAACAAAATAATCTCGGTTTGGGTGTTTATTATCAAAGGTTTCTAGTACTTCAGGTGTATAGTCAAATGCATAGGTGGTGCCTTGACTGCCAAGAAGTGTTAGCTCTGTTAAGTCTTCATCACGTCTTCCTGCCATTTTGTTACCTCCTTTGTTATCAATCTACTAAAAAAGCCATGTACCTAAGAGGCACATGACTTCGTAATCGCATCATCTGGCCTTAGTTTTTTATAGAGGGTATAGCTAAGAACCTCTCCAATCTTTAAATATGGATACATCAAATATCACTCGGCTAATTATAAAGACAAAGCATTCTAGTGTCAAGGAGGTGCCTGGCACCACCCGAATTTTGTCGAATAATCAATGTTTTAAACAGGCGCTATTTGAACCAGCCCTTCTTTTTGAACCAGAGAATCATGAATGCGCTAATCAATAGCATCACTGCAAGGATGAGGAAGTACCCGTAATGCCATGTAAGCTCAGGCATATTATAGAAATTCATGCCGTAAATTCCAGCAATAAAGGTCAGTGGTGCAAAGATAGATGTAATCACTGTTAGGATTTGAATGACTTTATTTTGCTGGTAGGAGTTTAAGGAAATGAAATTATCACGAATATCATTGGTAATATCCCGATTGGAATCAACCATTTCGGACAGCTTTAATAAATGATCATATATATCGAGAAAGTATTCTCTTCGTTTTTCAATCCCATCGAGATGATGTGAATTTAATATGCGATACAATAAATCTCTGATTGGGTGGATCGCATGCCTTAATCGCAAGAGCTGATGTCGTAATTCAAAGAGCGTATCTAGCAGGACATTCATCGATACGGCATGAGGATTTTGTTCTACTTCATTAATTTTATCCTCGAGCTCATAGATAATCGGGAAGAAATTATCCACCACTTTATCGAATACTTCGTAGAAAATACGATACTCGTCCCACCCTTCATAAGATGGTAATTGTAAAAAGGCATTCCAAACTTGATTAATTTCTTGCAGGTCATGTTTATGAAAGGTAACGATATAGTTTTTACCAATAAAAAAGTTTATTTCGAATGGTTTAAAGTTTTCGGGATCAAGTGTGTGCGTAACAACAAGTGAGTAGTCCTCATAATAATCTAGCTTTGGCCGCTGTTGGCCATGAATACAATCCTCAATCGCCAGTTGGTGGAAATGTAGAACGGTATCGAGCTTCTTAATCTCTTCCTCTGTTGGGTTATTAAAATCAATCCACCACCACTGATACTGCTCCAAATCCACCTCATCGATCGCCAAATTCATCACCCGCTCATCCATCTCTGAAATAGCAATTACCTGAATCAAGCCAATCCAATCCCCCTTTTGGGTGCCTGTCACCACCCGAATATTGTCGAATGAAATAATCATGTAATTTTGTCTTTTAACTAGTTCTGTTGCTAAATGATACAATTTCCTCTTAGGAATTTATGGATTTCTCGCTAATCATGAGGTGCTAATTTCGATTTATTTAGTTTAGACGGTTTTGCTTCTTTTTATTAAGGTAGAAGGGGAAAACACTATATAGAACAAAGGGGATTCATAATGGGGAGAAAGAAGAGGGAATGGTTGCCAGGGTATTACTATCATATTGTATGCCGTGGGAATCAGCGAGACGATTTGTTTAAGACGGAGATAGATTACCGGACATTTTTTTATTTGTTAAAGGAGGTTAAGCAAAAAACACCATTTGATTTAGCTGCATATTGCTTGATGTCCAATCATTTTCACTTACAGATGAGGTCGGATAGTCAGACGATTTCAAAAGTTATGTCGTTAATTAATAAACGTTATGCGGATTATTACAATACGAAAAACAATTTAACTGGACACGTGTTTGAAAAGCGTTACTTTGATCGCTTGATAAATACGGATCTAGCTATGCTAAGAGTAAGTAGATATATTCATTTGAATCCGCTGAAGGCAGGCTTGGTTGAAACCCCTGAAAGTTACCGATGGAGTAGCTATCGCTTATATTTACATACATCAGGGCATTCGATGTTAAATGTTAATGCGGTGTTAGATTGTATGGACGGGAATGCATTGGAGAAGCGGCAGAAATATCAGGAATTTGTAAATGAGGAGAAGGAAATTAAGGAGATGCCAATGGATGGAGGGGAAATTGTGTTTTTTTAGGATTTACAGGATTGTATATGCGCTTGTGAACTAGTGAGAATCGATAAGAAAGGCATTTGTGTTTAACGACGCAGGTGCTTTTTTTATTGCTTTGTACCAACAAGAATCGACAAAAACCGGGTGGTGACAGGCACCCAATGTTTGGTTCTAGGTCTTTGTTGGTTTTGGGATTACTTTTTGCCTATCTTGTGTGGGTTTATGTGCTTATTTGTTTGTTGTGATATTGTTAGATTATTTTAATAATGTTAACATAATTTAAATTATTAGTAAGAATCTGATTATTTTATGTGAAGGTGGAGGAGTTGGAATGCGGTTGATGAACAGAAAGTATCGCAGAATATGGGCGATTTTTGCGATTGCCTTAGTTTTATTTTCCTTGTTTACACCTCTGACAGTATATCATGCTGAAGGGACAGAAGCACCAGCACTAAACACGATAGAGGAAGATATGAAGCTAGAAAAGGAGCTGGAAGCTAGTGAGAAGAACACAGAGGAAGATTCGTCTAATAAGCAACTCGAAGTCACTAGTGAGGACGGGCTACCTCGGTTACATGACGGGCTAGAAATAGACAAGCCCTCCTATGACAGCAGCTCAACTAATACTGCTGAACAAACAGACAAAAATGCCATAGACAATCAAGCAAATCAAATTGTAATGGAGGGAAAGGTAGAGCAAAAAATTTACCAATCTCTAAAAGAAGAAGAGAAGGTTAGTGTCATTATTCACATGAAGGATGATACGACGAGTGCGAAGAATGTTTTGGCAGATGCTGAAAAGAAAACCAGTCGTGAGGAACGCTTACAGCATGTGCAAAATCAATTGCAACGTATTGCCGAAACATCACAATCAGCGGTGTTAAGGCAACTGGATAGTTTTTCACAAAAAGGACAAGCAGAAGAGATAAAGCCACTTTGGATTATCAATGGAATTGCTACGCGTGTGACAAAAGAAGCATTAGAAGAATTAGCAAAGCGTGATGATGTTGAAAAAATTTTACTGGAAAAAGTATTTGAGGTCCCAGAAGTTACAGTGAGTGATACAGCACCTCGTTTGCCTGAATGGGGGCTAGAAAAAGTAAATGCTACTGATGTATGGAGCCGTTATGGAATTGATGGCAACGGGGTTGTCGTCGGAATCATGGATACTGGTGTTGACGTAACGCATGAGGCACTCGCAGCTAATTATCGTGGTCGTGATGGCGACCACCAATATTCATGGGCTGACTTTTCCGGAGATGGTTACCAAACACCAGGTGATGGAAATGGGCACGGTACCCATGTTGCCGGGACAGCGGTAGGTGGAGGAGAAGGTGAACCAGTTGGTGTTGCACCTGGAGCAGAATGGATTGCTGCGAAAATCTTTAATGATAGCGGGTTTGCGACAGAATCAGGAATCCATCAGGCATTCCAATGGTTTATGGCACCAGGTGGAGATCCTGCAAAAGCACCACAGGTCGTTAATAACTCTTGGGGAAATCCCAATACAACAGACACCACCTTCCAAGCGGATGTTCAAGCATGGGTTGCAGCGGGTATTTTTCCACTGTTTGCTGCAGGGAATGATGGTCCAGCATCAGGCTCAATTGGTGCGCCAGGAAGCTTCCCAGAATCGTTTGCTGTTGGGGCGACAGATAGTAATGACCAAATTGCATATTTCTCTAGTAGAGGACCTGTCTATTGGGAAAATGAACGGATAATTAAGCCTGATGTATCTGCTCCAGGTTACGATATTTACTCGGCATGGCCAGGGAATGGCTATCACACAATTAGTGGGACGTCGATGGCAACACCTCATGTTGCTGGCGTAATTGCCTTGATACTAGAGGCAAATCCAGAATTGACCATTGACGAGGTAAAAGAATTACTGAAAAATACGGCACGAACAGAGCTTCACATGGGAGATTTACCGAATGATTTGTATGGAAATGGGATTGTAAATGCTTATGCTGCTGTTACGACAGCGGGATTTGCAGGTCAGGTAAATGGGACAGTTACGGATGAAAATGGCTCCCCAATTTCTGCGACAATTTTAATTCCAGAAGAGGATTTGAAAATAGTTGTTCCTGCAGATGGGACATTCCAATTCAACTTACGTGAGGGTACTCATACGATAACGGTTGAATCCTTTGGCTATGGAACTGAGGAATTTACAGTGACGGTTGAAAAGGACCAAGTGCTTGATGTTGCTTGGCAGCTGCCGAAGTCTGATCAGTATAACATTCAGGGAGTAGTAGAAACAACTGAAGGTGAGCCGGCTGTGTTTGCCTATGTCCGTGTGCAGAATACGCCAATTGGATTTGTCCGGACTGATGAAAATGGAGAATTTACGATTACAGGTGTACCAGAAGGGAACTATCAGCTTTCAGTAACTGGAAAAGGGATCACGAGCCAGACGGAATTGGTAGCTGTTACAGCGGATGTAAGTCTAGATATGACCGTAGCCAAAAATAACCCAACTTCAGATGAATTATGGAAGACGGGAAACAATAATAATGCTAGAAACCCGTTATCGAACGAGGACATTGCAATTGATTACCTGGAGCCTTCGTGGGATATCCGAGTTGGCGGGAACGTGGTCTTTTCTTCACCAGTTGTCAATGAAGACACGGTGATAATTGTAACGGAATCAGGCAATGTGCGGGCATATGATATCGAGACAAGTGAGGAAAAATGGAGTTTTCGAACAGGTGGAATGAACCGAAGCACACCTACGATTACCGATGACTATGTGTATGTTGCTGGTGGACAAGATCAAAAGCTGTATGCGTTAGACATTACAAGTGGGGTAGTGCATTGGAGTATTAACACGGAAAACTTCCCTGTCTATGAATCTCCAATCTATGAAGACGGGACACTCTATGTAACGTCAAGCTTCGAAGAATTGACTAAAGTGTCCGCCTTAAATGCAGAAGATGGTCGTGAACTATGGTCGACAACAATTCCGTCTAGTAGTTATTCAGGTGGGGCATTAGCAGGTGAACAGTTAATCATCGGTAGTGTTGAAGATGGTAAACTGCAGGCGTTGTCCAAGCAGGATGGTACCTTGAATTGGACATTCCAAGTAAGTGGGGGAGGTTTTGCCTCGTTCCCAGTGGTTGTGGAAAATACGGTTTATGCGTTCAGTACGGATTTTGATAGTAATGGAACGTTATGGGCGGTGAACGTAGAAACGGGTGAGGAATTATGGCATGTTGATGGAATTGGTGATACCCAAGCAGCATCACCTGTTATTTATGAGGACACTGTTATGGTTAGTTCCGCGTCTGTACCGTCCTTAAAAGCATTTGACCGAAACAGTGGGGAATTGCTTTGGGATAATAAAAATGTTAATACGACGGTGAATAATGGAGTAGTTACTAGCAACGGAATTTACTTTGTCGTTGATGGTACGTTTTCCCTTAAGGCTGTCGATGTCAACAGTGGGGAACTTTTAGATCAATGGAGCCTAAGTGGATCCAGTTCGTCTACGCCAGCAATTTCAAATGGACAAATTATTGTTGCAACACAAAATGGACTAGAACGATTCTTAGCCCCAGGAATTCTGGCTGGTACAATTCAGGATGGTGCAGGAAATCCTGTGGTAGGAACAGTGAGAATTGTTGGAACGGAGTTGAAAACCGACACGAATAGCAATGGGGAATTTGAAATGTCCTTGCTCCCTGGTAGCTATGATGTCCGAATTAGTAGCAATGGCTTGGAGCAGGTAGAATCGCAATTTGTCATTCAATCAGGCTACCGATTCAATCATACGTATCAGTTGAATCCTGTTGAACAGGGACAGCTCACAGGAACAGTTGTTGATAGTCGGAGTGGTAAAGCTGTAGCTGGGGTTCAGGTGACCGTTCAAGATACGTCTTTAGAGGCGACAACAGATGAGGAAGGAGTGTTCGAGTTTCCATCGATTTATGCAGGTAATTATGATGTGTTATTTGATGGAAGTGGGTACGTTAAGGAAAGTCAACCAGTTACAATCAGTGCTGGTGAACAGTTTGCGTTATCGGTTGAGCTTAATCCAATCGATGTTGCCGTTTTAAATGACTATAATGCTACCATTGTCAATCTATTAAATGGAAATGGTATACCAGCAGAAGAGCGTACTTGGGAGGATATCCAAGGGGAAATTGAGAATTACAGCCTGCTATATCTAAATGGTGCTTACACATCTGGTGGCTGGACTCCTAGTAAAGCGGAATTAGATGCTTTATTGGCAGAAGCATTAGTCGCTGATGTCAGTGTTATTTTTACCGATGTTTGGGGACCAAGTTATGGCTCTATTAGTGATTTAGTTACCCATTATCAGGACCCAGTTTCCTTAGAGAGCGACTTTAATGATGCATCTATTTCGTTAAAAGTTAGTCAGGATCACCCAATCTTTGATGACTATAGTCAGGGAGACGAAATTCCCATCATGAATAGTGGAAAAGGAAGCTGGTTTAATGGATTCTCAGGTAGGAACTTAGCTACTGTCATTAGCGGTAGATTAGGAAATGTAGGTGCAGGGGTTGCGTATAAAGCAGTTTCTGAAAATAGTGCACACTTGTTGTTAGCAAATAATTCAACTGCTTCCTGGAATCTTCCTACCCAACACTGGTTACAGCCACAGCATAATGTACTCGTAAATTCGGTGCAGTTTTTATTAGACGATGCAGCTTTTGGAAAATTAACCGGGCAAGTCACCGATCAACAAGGAAATCCTGTACAGGCACGTGTTCAAGTAATCGAAACAGGCGTCCAAGTGAAAGCAGATGATCACGGTCAATTCGAGCTGTTCCATGATGAAGGAACTTATGAATTAGAGGTTCGTCTAACAGGCTATGAAACAGAAATCGTCGAGGTTACCTTTGAAAACGGTCAACCAATCACAGAAGCGATTCAGTTAACTTCTTCAACTGATGGCAAACTATCAGGTATCGTTACGGATGCTATGTCTACGAATTCAGTCGCAAATGTTCAAGTCCTGTTGAAGAACGAATCAGAGGAACTTGTGGCAGAGACAACGACAGGGACGAATGGCTATTATGAATTCGATGCGCTTCCGGCAGCCATTTATACGATCGAGTTTAATCACGATGAATATGTACTTAGTCAAAATGTGTTGGAGTTAAATGGACCGCCGGTAGAATATAATCAGGCATTAACACCAGAGCCAGAGCTAGCTATTCTTGGAGACAAGACTTATGGCTATACACTTGATATGCTATTTGCAGAAGCGAATATTGATACAACGAATTATACGTCCATTGCGACGTTGACTGAAGAAATTGATGCTTATGATGTCGTGTTTTTCAATAATGCTAGTGGTGTGACGGAGGCGAGTCTGAAAAATCTAGAACAAGCTGCAGACGAGCAAGGTGTAAGTATTATCTATGGGGATTCCTATTTTTCCGGCGGGGGGATTTATGCGTTGACAAACGCTAGAAAGGATCCTGCCACACGGGAAACTGTTAATGTTCGAACAAGCGCTGCGCAATATGTTGTCCGTGAAGAAAATCCATTGTTTGGGGAGCTTGCAGCTGGAGAAACAATAGATTTACTTGTTCCGGATGGTAGTCGTGTTTCCTCGTTTAATGATTATTCTGGCTATGTCCTAGCAGATATAAAACATGCGGGCAATGAAACGGTTCATGGGGCTGGTGTTGGGTTTAAACCACGTACTGGTGACAGCATGGAGTTACTACTAAGTGGCCATAGTGCAGAGCTTGCTCATGATGGTGAAGATTATACAGATAGCGGAAAGCAGCTTTTTATTGATTCTGTAATATGGGCGGCATATGAAGATTTTAATGTGTTCCGTGGTAGCATTACGAATGAAAATGGAGAAGCGATTGAGGCTGACGTTACATTAGAGATGGATGGGGTTGAAATGACAGCAGAAACAAGCCCAGAGAATCCTGAATTTAACATTGCTGCTTTAGATGGTGATGCAACGATCACATTAGCTGCCTATGGCTATGTGACACAAACCTTTACTATTACCATTAGTGATGCACTGGAGCCAATGAATTTGGAGATGGCATTACAGGAGGATGTTGGTGTATTAAAGGGTCAAATTACCAACCAGGCACAATTTTCCGCTATCCCAGAAGCGTATGTAAAAGTAGTTGGCTATCCACGTGAAGCATATACGGATGAATTAGGCTACTATCAAATTGACGATTTGGAGCCAGGTACCTATGACGTAGAGATATCGAAGGACGGATTTTTAGAAGAAAAGTTAACGATTGAAATCGGTCCAGGTGAAACCAAAACATATAATACCGCATTACGACCTTCCCCGACAGTTGGTATAGTCGTGGATGCCCAGTCGGCTTCTTACGGAACTGTAGCAGCGTATTTGAAGGAAAAGGGCTATAATACAGTATCTATGTTCTATGATGATGTGGAGATGTTGGACGAAGTTGATTTAGTGTTTGCAAATTCGGATTATAACAATGATTTGATACCAGATGAAGAGACGTTTAAAGCATTTGTAAAAGCACTTGATGAAACGGAAACATCAGTCATCTGGACGGGCCAACATGGTGGTAAAGGTAGTATCCGCTACTTATATGACTATTTCGGTGATCCGGGAGTTGAGTATCGTGGTAGTGGCAGTGGCATACAGACAGCAACTATTGTACAGGACCATCCTATTTTTGAAGGAGTGCCAGAAACGTTCCAATTTAATGGGAACAGCGGATATTACTACGGCTTTGATGACTATACTGGTACGATGCTCATGGATTATGAGAAGGAAGGCGTAGAGGAAGAAGGCTATATGGTGGGCTTTAAAGGGCGTACTATTAATAGCGTAGAAATATTACTTGGTGGCATGACATTTGGTTATGGTTACTATCCTGGCCAACCAGCATTTGATGAAAATCGTGAAAAAATCATTAGCAATGCTGTTCTTTGGGCGATTGACCATGAAGGTAGCTATGCTGGTGAGATTAGAGGACAGGTAATGAATGATTTGGATGCTGTGATTCAAGCGGAGATTACGGTGGAGGAAACTGGTCAAACAGTAGAAACTGATAATAATGGTAATTTCTTTGTTGGTCTTGCAGAAGGATCCTATACGTTAATGATAGCGGGATTTGGTCATGAAACGAAACAATTTAACGTCCAAGTAGAAAACGGAAAAATCCTAGAGCAGAGCTTTGTGCTACAGTCAGATGCAGTTGGGGAGCTCTCAGGAATCGTGCGTTCAAGCGCAACTGGTGATGTCATTGCTGGAGCGGTAGTGGAAGTGCTAGGTACACCGTTAAAAACAGAAACGAATGAGAACGGCACATTCCAATTAGTCGTACCAGAGGGTGTGTATGATGTACGCGTAACAGCTAGCGGGTTTCAGCCACAAACGAGTTCGGTTACCCTGATAGAAGGGCAAACATCATCGTTAACCATGACGCTAGCAGATTCACAGGCGATTGCGGTCATCGCAACTAGTGCGAATCATGGAAGATTGACTCCGTTCTTAGAGGAAAATGGGTATGAGGTTGTGGAATTTGATCGTAATGAACACGGGCTAGTTAAGGATAGAATAGAAGATTTTGCGCTAGTTATTTTCAACGATGCGGCTACAAGTATGACAGAGGCAGATTTTCTAGCTTTAATTAATGCTGCTGATGAGGCGCAGGTTAGCATGATTTTTCCAAATCAATATGGCACTGGCTCAATCAATCATTTACGAGACTATTTAGATGACCCAGGGTCTACGAATACTGATTTTGTTACAGATTCAGTTGAATATGAAGTGTTGGAAGAGCACCCGATATTTAGGGGATATAATGTAGGCGATCAAATTACAATATTGGAGAGAAAGGATAGTACACAACAATATGGTGTGTTTGATGATTATAGTGGCACAACCATTGCTGATTTACGACATGTTGATGAAGGACGCTTAGGCAGCGGAATTGCATATGATTTCCGATCCAGTGGACATGTCCATCTATTGCTTAGTGGTTTGGCATCAAGTATCTACGGGTCTCCGGGAGAACGGTGGACGGACGATGCAAGAAATATTTATATCAATGCAGTAGATTGGGCAATCCATGCGTCCCTTGGAGAAATTTCGGGTGTTGTCCAAACAGAGGACGGAGAACCAATTGAAGGTGCAACTGTCCGAATACCGGATGAGAATATTTCGGTCCGTACTAATGATCAGGGACGCTTTACGATCGGGGTTGGTACGGGAGAGCATACAGTTTCCATTACTGCGATTGGCTATGAACCAGTACAGGAAACAGTTGTGGTGGAAAATATTGGAGATGCAGTAGAACTAAACGTCACCCTCCAAGCATCAGAGCGTATGACGATTTATGGGCAAGTGACAACACCAAACGGTGAAGGATTATCCGATGTGACGATTACTGCCACAAATCAAGACGAAGCACTGGAAATGACAGCTACATCTGATTCGGACGGAAACTATCAATTAACAGAGCTTTTAGCTGGTGAGTATGTTTTAACATTTGAAAAAGATGGCTATCTGACAATGACTGAAGCAGTGACGATTGAAAATGGGCAAAACGTGGAGTTAAATGCTTCCATTAGTTCCTATAATATTGCTGTACTCGGTGATTTCAAGGGAGAAATATCGAATGTACTACAGGAAAAAAATCTAGCAGCAGAGCAGGTTAATTGGAATGTGCTGGATAATGTTAATTTGTACGATGTAATCATTGTGAACGCTAGTGATGCAGAACCAGCCGATGTCGAGGCGTTAGTTGCTGCCAGTGATCAATATCAGACGAGCTTAGTATTCCTTGATACGTGGGGAACGACTGGGTCTATTCCATTACTGGAAGGGGCGTTAGGATATCCAGCATTACATGAACAGGGATACGATGAGGGCGAGGTGTTTATCCAAACAGATATGACTGATCACCCGATATTTGAAGGGTTTGAATCTGGTCCAATTCCAATTTTGGCTGCGAAAAGTCCTTATGCGACCTTTACCGATTATCGTGGTATGACACTTGGCAATTTAGCAGTAGATGAAGCGGATAAAGGGTCATCCATTGCCTACACATTCCGTAGCAATGAGCATATGCATTTACTATTATCGGCCTTTGCGGTTAATAATATGGTTGGTCCAACAAGAGGATGGACAGAAGAAGGAAAACAACTATTTGCCCAAGCGGTGGAATGGGCAAAAGATGCAACAGGCCAATTACCATCAGCACCAGTTTGGAAGAAAGAATCTGATGAGCAACGAGACGGTGCACCAATCGTTATAGGTGGAACAGCTGATCCAAGTACGACCATCCGCATTTATGATGGAGACACACTAGTAATTGAAACAAAAACAAATCCAGGTGGCGTCTTTAATGAAAAGCTATACTTACCACAAGGTGAATACCAACTGGTAGCAGAAGCAGTAAATGAAGATGGCTTCACCCAAAGCGAAACAGAAATGACCATTAATATAAGACCAAGAAATAACATTATGACCAAAGAGTAAGCTTGTAGAGGTGCCTGTCACCACCCGAATTTTGTCGAATGGGTGTGTGGTTGGCACCTCTTTATGTATATCATTTCTATTTTAGGAAATTACTTTACTGAGGTTATTCTATTTAGTGTGGTGATGATGTTGAGGTTGTTATATTTTCGAATTGGGATATTGTTGCTTGTATGGATGGCTTTAACGGGATTTGATTATCGTGTGGCTAACCTTGAGATGATGGAGAGAATCCCGACTTCATTAGAAGAGCATAATTGGCAGAAATCCAGTGTTGATTATAATGTCATCGAGGTAGGGACACATGACTATACATACTGGAAAAATTTTATGAAGCGAACACGAACCTGCCATATTTCACACCGAATCAAAACGGTGGTGTACTATTGTGATATTCATAACCATACGAAATCGGAGACGTCATTAGAAGAGATTATTCATAGTGAGCGCCATCGATTGGAGTAATGTAAAAATGCTACGAAAAGGAGTGAGCCAATTCGTAGCGTTTTTATTTGCCTATTATTTTCTTGGGTCTCTATTTGCGGGCTTATTCTTCGTCCTATCCAGTGTTGAGGTCTCTTCGCCAAACTCGGTTTGAAACCGACGATTTGCTGTTCTACTGGTGTGTCTCTTTTCAGTTTTAGATTTTTCGATTAAGTAAGTGTGCAAAAATGGTTCGGTAAGTGCGAGGAAAAAGGCTGCGAACAATGCTGCAAGGACAATGGGCATGTCGGTTTGAATTAAAATACTACCAAGGGCAGCTAATGATATAAAAGCAAGTCCGAAATCTGCAATTGTCGCTATCGTATTGCCAAATCGCGGTAAGAGAATGCGGTCACCAATGAAATATGCAAGTAGTGTGGAAAGTATACTAATCCAAAATAGATTCAATAAGGAAGCATCATAAAAAATACCGAAGATAGAAAATACAACAATAATATTGATAATTAATTTGATACCTAGTGCCTTATAATTCATCTAGAATTACTCCTTTCAAATACGAATATGTACGTTCTTACTTATTAGTATTTGGCAATTCTGTTAGAATTATGATAGCAATACAGTTTAAGAAAAAATCGTAAAAGCAAAGGGGAGCCGCATATGAAATATTTTGCAGTGTTTTTACCAATGAAGGATCAAGAAAAAAGTACACGATATCGAGCGGAGCACTTAGCCTATCTAGAGGAAAAACAACAGGAAGGGCATATCTTTGCAAAGGGCAGATTTACTGACGGTGCAGGTGGATTAGTTATCTACAAAGCAGTGAGCTTAGCGGAGGCTGAAGCGATGGCAGTAAAGGATCCATATATTGAAACTGGTGCAAGAGGGTATGAAATTCATGAATGGGAAATGAAGCAGTAGGAAGTACGTTTCTCAGGTTAATAGGTAACAAAAACAACTAGATAAAAACGAAGAGGGACAAATGTAAATGAGAAGATAAAAAGTCGAACAATACACGATACTCTCGGATCACGTATCGTGCACCAACGTTCGTATTTTATCTTACCAACACTTTTGTCCCTTTTCGTTTTGGTGGTCATGGATATCCTCACGTAAATAGAGCGAGATTAGATTACGTCATGATGACCCAAAAGCCACTATCTTTCAAAAAAATAATAACGAATCATAATTGCTATCCTCTTGCCATCACTCGCTGATTTTCAACTAGCTGGGTTGCAACTGCTTCGGTTAATTTTTGGGTTGTTTTCGGGATCAATGTTTTTAATACGGGATTTATCACCGGACCCATAATACCTTTTGCAGTAACATTAAGGTTTCCAGTCATCTTTGTCTCCAAATCAGTAATGCTTTTCGCTTCGAAATATCCATTACCAGTGACGTTCTCACTAATACCAGTTAATGTGAATCGAACTTTTGTTGGTTTTATCCATTCGGTAATATCAATTCGCATACTAATTGTTTTCTGGAGCTTACCGATATCGCCTTTAAATTTCCAGGTCGACTGTCTCTCGTTAAGAATCTTATGTTCGATATAGCCAGGAACTAAAGGTGCCCACTTATTCATATCACTTACAAAATCCCAAATCATCTCAATTGGCAAATTTAATTCCGTTGAAAAAGTGCTACCAGGCATTTAACACCCTCCTTTAAGTCATGTTACCAAGTATATTAAGGAGGAAGTATTTTATTCAAGAAATCTTTGTGAAATTTAGGTAACATAGACATTTCCATGAGGTTCCAATCACTCTTGTCGAAATTTGTTGAACGAAAGAAGTAAATTTATTTTCATAAGAAAATTTCGCTTGAAAATCAAATAATTAATGAAAGTATCTCGGAATATGATTTTTTTATAGCATTTATACTGTCGAAATAAGTCAAAAAACATAAAAATAGAAATTAGTCTAAAATACCCATTTGTGATACATATAAAGGCAAGGGATAGAAGGGAGTGAATCATGAATGAATAAAAGTGAATTTCAAGAGTTGAAAAGGAGGGTGGAGCAACATGAGAAGACGATTGTACAGTTATTGGAAATCATTGCTGCAACCAATCGTCGTTTGGCAGAAATGTCATATAGACCACCTGCATGATAAACATCCCCTCTTTATATTCCTTCTCTATTCCTCATGTCTCCACGCTTGGCCCCTTCACGTACCCAAGGAAGTAGTTCACCCCCGGACTACTTTCTTTTTTTCGTATTAACGGTGAACCTGAATCTACTCCCTGAAAAAATAAAGCTGGAGGCTGTCATAATTAGGCTTGTGATTGTGTCACTAACTTGATAAAATTAGTAGGTATGAAATGAAAGAGAACATGTTTACACTACTAGATAGATAAGTTAGTAGGATACCGGATATTATTTCAAACTAAGAGGAGATCATGCTATGTGCGGTATAGTTGGATTCGCGACTAATACAATCGATATAGATAAATCAAATGTAATACAAGAAATGATGAATACGATAGGACACCGTGGTCCTGATAGTGACGGCTTTTTTGTGGATGGAAATGTTACGTTAGGGTTTAGAAGACTACAAATCATTGACTTAACAACAGATGCTAGTCAGCCAATGTTTAATGAAGATGATTCCGTTTCGTTGATTTTTAATGGGGAAATTTATAATTATCAGGCATTAATGGATGAATTAAAGGAAAAAGGTCATGTGTTTAAGAGTCAAAGTGACACAGAAGTTATCATTCATGGCTATGAAGAGTATGGTGTGGATATTTTACAAAAATTACGTGGAATGTTCGCTTTTGCCTTATGGGATAAAAAAGCAGAAACATTAGTTATTGCGCGTGATTTCTTTGGGATTAAACCACTTTATTATACACAAAATACAACAGATAACTCGTTATTATTTGGATCAGAAATTAAATCGTTTATGAAATTCCCAGGTTTCCAAAAAGAATTAAATAAACAAGCATTGAAGCCATACTTGACATTCCAATATTCTGCGCTTGATGAAACGTTCTTTAAGGGTGTATACAAGCTTCGTCCTGGGCATTATATGCTTTATAAAAATGGAGAAATGGAAATTAACCAATATTGGGATGTTCCGTTTGAAACCGAAGAAAATTCCCTTGAATTTTATGTGGAACAGATTAAAGAGACGATGAAGGAATCGGTTAATTACCACCGAATTAGTGATGTGAAAGTTGGATCTTTCCTATCTGGTGGGGTAGATTCCAGCTATATCACTGCATTACTGAAGCCTGACAAAACCTTCTCGGTTGGATTCAAAGACTATGAAGGCATATTCAATGAAACTAATATTGCTGCTGACCTTTCGAAACAGCTAGGCATTGAGAACCATAAGAAAATAATTAGTGCAGATGAGTTTTTTGATGTGATTCCTACCGTGCAGTACCATATGGATGAACCACAATCAAACCTATCCTCTGTACCGTTGTATTTCTTAGCAGAGCTTGCTAGTAAGCATGCGACTGTATTACTTTCTGGTGAGGGTGCAGATGAAATCTTTGGCGGTTATGCTTGGTATGAAACGTCAAAAGAAATGCGTGCATATGAGAAAATCCCGTTCTTCTTACGCCGTATGGTATACCATGCTGCGAAGGTTCTTCCTGAAAATCGCATTACTACCTTCTTCGTAAAAGGGGGACAAAGGGTTGAGGAAAAATTCATCGGACAGGCTAAAATTTTCGATGAGAAGGATGCTTTGTCTGTTTTGAAAGATGACTATAAAAATGCACCAACACCTGTTGAGATTGTTCGTGAATCCTATCAACGTGTTGCGGGTAAAGATAATGTGACGAAAATGCAATATGTAGATATGAAGCATTGGCTACCAGGTGATATATTACTAAAAGCAGATAAAATGAGTTCAGCCCATTCCATTGAGCTTCGTGTTCCATTTTTGGATAAAGAAGTGATGGAAATGGCAGGAAAAATTCCAGCGCATTTAAAAGTAAATGATATCGATACGAAATATGTACTTCGTAAGGCTGCGAATGAAGTATTACCAGACGAATGGGCAAAGCGTCCAAAAGTTGGTTTCCCAGTACCATTCCGTGATTGGTTGAAGCAAGCGAAATACTATAGTCGTGTACGAGAAATGTTTGAATCAACTATCGCAGAAGAGTTTTTTGAAGTTGATGAGTTGCTTAAGTACCTTGATGAGCACTATCATGGCCAAGCAAATCGTGCTCGATATATTTGGACAGTTTATGTATTTTTAGTGTGGTACAAGCGTTTCTTTGTGGATATGGAAACGGAAATATCATCATAATCGGAAGCGGGAAAATGCAAGTTATTACAGGAATCCGGTAGGGAGATCTCTCAATGAAATTGATTTTGCGAAATTCATTCCTATTATTTCTCTTGTTTGTTAGTGTTCTTGTAATAGCTACGCAAGGTGGGAAGCTATACGCTTCGGTGAAAGGGTTCTTTGGGAATAACACTGGAGTCCTTACGATTTTTAGTGTCGATGCTGAAAATGGTTATCCAATCAAATCTGCAACCTATCAGTTGATAGATCCTGTAACAAATGAAGTCATACAAGAACTTTCAACCTCCGATAAAGGGATTGCGCAATCAAATGAATTCCCAGTAGGTACTCACTTACAAGTAGTTCAGACGAATGTGATAAGTCCTTATCAATTGAATACTGAACCAGAATTAATAGAACTTGCTCAAGAAAAGGAAACACTTAAAATTTCGAACGAGCTACGTGCAGACATTCTAGCTTTTGAGCGGACAGCTAATCGTGAAATCGTCCCTACCGAGATGAATTTACCAGTAGAAAAGCTCTTGCAAAAGCCCGAGCTACCTAATGGATGTGAAGTTACTGCCCTTACTGCTGTATTGAATTTTTATGGCTATGAAGTGGAGAAGACAACACTTTCCGATCAGTATTTACCAAAAGTAGCCTTTGAGGTTATGGATGGTAAATTATATGGTGCAGATCCGTTTAAGGCATATGCAGGCGATCCTAGAAGTGCCTATCAAGGCTTCTTTAGTTACACACCACCAATAATGGAAACGGTCAAACGCTATTTTACCAAAGCGAATGGTACTCATCAGCCAGTGGATGTTAGTGGTAGTAGTGAGGAAGAATTATTGGCACTTATTAAACAAGGCATACCGGTGATTATGTGGATGACAGTCGATTTAACAGAGCCGCTTCAAAATTATTCTTGGTATATTACGGGTACCGAGAAGCGTATAGATGTGTTGAGAAATTCACATACTGTTGTACTAACGGGTTTTAGTGAACAGGACGTATATGTGATGGATCCATTAAAAGGTAATGTAGCGTATCCAAAGGATCGTTTCTTTGATATTTATGAAAAAGTGGGTAGTCATGCGATGATTATCCAGTAAAAATAAAACAGCTCCAATTAGCGTAGTGCTAGTTAGGGGCTGTTTTTTATATGGTTAATTTTACTTGTCATTTTGAGCAAAGAAAAAAGACTCAATTATGTCATGAGTCTTAGTTGTCTAAACGATTAACCAGCAACTACTCCGTTAGAAGCGTTATCAGGTTTTGCTGCATTGATCATTAGGAAGATTGCAGATAGGATATGCATTACCATTCCAACTCCTGGGATCCAACCAACACATGATGTGATGATTCCGAGGATACTTCCTGTTGAAGCTCCGCCATCCTTCTTCGTAAGTACTAAAGTAATGATGTGAAGAACTAGCATGATTAATAGTGGAGTCCAAGCAAGACCAACTATGATAACTGCGCCTAAAACTGGAATACCTAATAATGCTTCAAGAGCACCAGTTACCCATTTCAAAATTCTTGATACTGACATTTGTTTCACCTCCATAGAACATATGTATGAAAAAATATAATTGCTTTAAAAGCATAGCACAACTTTTTACCTATGTCGACAAGATTTTGACATATTTCGAGTTTTTTCTACAATCTCACCTAGCTTACAATTGACTTTTCCCAATGTACTACTTATATTTAATTATTTTGCTGAATAGTTATAGTAGTAGTCCAAGTAATAGGAAGAGGGAAACGCGATGATACGAAATCATAACAGGAAGCTGTTTATTAGTCTTTTCCTAGTTTTTTTTGTATTATGTATGCTATTTATTTTGGTCTTTGTTTTCATTATAAATTCTCCGTCTAATCAAGCAGAGAAGGCGGTAAAAAAGTTTTATACGTATGAACGAAATGGGGAATTCGCTGAGTCATGGGAGATGTTCCACCCACTAATGAAGGAACGGTTTGAAAAAGCGGAGTACCTGCAGGATCGAGCGCATGTGTTCTTCAACCATTTTGGTGTGAATACATTTACCTTTTCGATTGAAGATACAGAACGAATTCGAAATTGGCAATTAGAAGAGGATGCTGAACCAATTGATAAGGTGTATCGCGTAACTGTGTATCAGTATTTTCAAGGGACATACGGGAATTTTACAATCGTCCAAAAAGTCTACGCAACCAGTCTAGACGGGGAATGGACGGTACTTTGGGATTATAAAAAAACGAAAACAGCGTCGGAAACTTAGGTATTCTTCACCTTTTAAATGAAAGGACTTTCTCTTATCATGATTAAATAACCTGTCTACATGCGCTTAAGTTGAAAAGGAGGAGAATGATGAGTCAAAAAATTGCTGTATTGATTCTTCATGGTGCTGGTACTCCTGAAGAGGATTTTGCAGATAAACTAATCAGTCTTATCCGAAAAGGGTTCAGAAAGAAACTTTCCAATAAACAAATTGATTCAGAGTTAGTATTTGAGCCAGTTTATTGGAACGCTATCTTTGCCCCAGAACAGGTAACGTTATGGGATCAGCTGCGAGAAAGTCACAAGTTAGATTTTGGTAGATTAAGACGGTTTGTGCTTGAGTTTTTAGCAGATGCGGTAGCTTATCAACCTACAAGAATAAAAGATCAAAATTATGATCGAATCCATGCCCTGGTCGCGAAGTCTATTCAGCGACTCCGGGAAAAAGCGGGTCAGCATGCCCCCTTATGTGTGATTAGCCATAGTCTAGGGACGATTATTGCTAGTAATTATTTTTATGATTTACAAAACAACAAGAAGAATATAGGACCAGAAACAAGCTGGTGTACAAGTAATAATCCGATGGAACAATGCCAAACATTGACTCTTTTTTATACCATGGGTAGTCCGATGGCAATGTGGTCATTACGCTATATTGATTTCGGCTCCCCGATCTCGGTTCCTGCACCACAAGTGAAGGAATATTATCCTAAGCTACGGGGGGAATGGTTAAATTTTTATGATAAGGATGATATTCTTGCTTTTCCGTTAAAGGGTATTAATGATGCCTATGCAAAAGCAGTAACAAAGGATGTAGAAGTTAATGCCGGTGGATTATTAACTAGCTGGAACCCTTTGTCCCATTTGAAATATGATACAGATAGAGAAGTAATTCAACCAATTGTAGATGGATTAGTACGGACATGGAAGGCGATTAATTAGGTAGATGTAAAGTATGGTTTTACGATAAGAAGGATTAAGTTGGGGGCTGTAGTAATTACGGCCCTTTTGTGCTCCATAAAATATATACCTCCGTATACATTACACCTATCTGGTTATATGTTAAGCTTACTCTAATTTCAGGTGATAAGAAGTATAGTCATTTGATACATGGGTAATGGGCTGGGCGTACTCACCTTGTAAAAAAATGATAATGGGGGGATTTCAATGGGGCAAAATGTAAAGCTTATTAAGGTCCAAAAGATAGAAGTTGATCATCCTTTCAACAGTGGAACTCATAAGGAAATGGACGGATATAGGAATTCGTATTCTACTGTTATGTTTACCTGTAAAACAGAGACAGAAGTAATCGAAGTGATAAAAAAAGTTTCCCAACCTGGTCAAAGGCTTATCATACCAGATGGAAGTTTTGATGAAAATATAGTCTCCGATAATAATGAACTGGCAATTATTGATTTATCCAGCATGAATGCCGTACACATAGACGAGGTTAGTAAAATAGCAACAATTGAAGCGGGCGTGACAGCTGCCCAGCTTAATCGTGAGACGATGGCATATGGACTAGTAACGCCACTAGCGCCAATTTCCAAGATGAAAATTGCGTATATGGTCACCAGTGGTGGATTTGGATTTTTAAGAGGGCTCTACGGTTTAACTAGTGATAATGTAGTAGGACTAAATGTAGTAACGGCAACTGGTGAGCTGTTGTACGTAAATCGTTTCGAACATCCAGATTTGTTTTGGGCAATTAGAGGTTCAAGGAAGTCCTTTGGAGTCGTGACAAAGCTTGAACTTAAACTATACCCGTTAAAGACGAACATCCTAGCGATTGATGTGCTATATGACGTAAAAGATTTTCAACAGATTATCCAAAGGGCTGAGGAATATCGGAACAATGCTGTAGATGAAATAACATTCCATTTCGTTCTTACGAATATGAGGCAAACGAATAAAAATAATTCTGCTAGTAAGTCTATTCGATTAATTGGTGTATTTGCTGGTGAACTAAATAAAAAGGTAGAAGAAGAATTAATTCAACCATTGCTAGAACTCGCAACGCCTATTGCGGACAATACGGAGGTAATTCCTTACGAGGAAATAGAGAGTAAATACGCACAACTTTTTGATGGCACCAACGCTATGAGAAAGTATTTTTTTATGACGGAATTGCAAGGCGAAACATTACAGATGGTGAAAGACTACGTAGAACAAGCATTGATTCCGGTAACGATTCATTTACTAGCGTTACATGGTCAATTAAAGCGAACGTCTCGGTTGGATTCCGCCTTTAAATTCCGTGATGCCAATTATTTAGTTATTGTGGAGCTAAATCATAACCAATCACCCGAGAAAGCGCAGGAATGGCTTGCAGCAGTATCAGAAATAGTAGAGGCCGATGTGATTACGCAGAAAAATAGTAGTGAGGACTTTACTCTGAATAAAGTATTGGAAATGAAAATAAAATATGATCCAGCTAATCAATTTGATTAGCTGGTGGTTTATGTGACGGAAAGGTAGGCTGCGGACGTTATATAATTTCCATCATTCGTTTCATGAACTGGATACGATTTTTGACGTTAGCTTTTTGATAGATACGACTTAGTGCCTTCTTAACCGTGATTTCTGCCAAATATAGTTCATTAGCAATTTCGATGGTCGGTTTTTCCTCTAATACTAATCTCACAATATCTTGTTCTCGGTCAGTTAATGAAAATTTCTCAGCTAGCAATTTCAGTTCATCCTGCTGTGAAATTTGATTGAGGAATTGCTTCAAGTAAGAAATAAGGTGCGGACCACTTAGATCCAGCAAAAAGGTAGGTGTGGCTATCTCCTCGTCGTAATCATAATGCTGGGCACCTGGTACTTCCTGAAAACCGAATTTAACCAATAAGTCCCGAAACAGTGGTAACGGTGTCGAGGTTAGTATCTTTCCTCCATGGAATAGTAATGGAAATAGGCTATACAATAAATACGAACGAACATAACTATCTGATGCGTCCTTATATTCGAGATAACGGATATAATGACCAGCTGTTTGATTTGGTGGAACACGATAGTATGTCTTCTCTGCTTCCGTTAAATTTGTAAAATAAGATCGGGAAATGGGCTCTTTTTCGAGGTGTGACAAGGTACCTTCGTGAATCGGAACAATGATAGATAACCCGAGACTTTCACCGCTTTCATCCTTCAATAAACTAGCTCCGGTATAGTTAATTTCTTTAATATATTCAGGACCAATTAATTCAAGCTCTCGCTTATTGTGAGCTAATGATGCATTAAAGTGAAAAGTGGTATTAGTTGTCCGATTGTAAAAATCAGCCGAGCTTTTTGATACATGTTTTTTTACATAGTCAAAGAAATCCTCTGCTTCATGAAAATTGTAAGGTCCAATAGGCTCTAAGTACAAGGAACTGTCCTTTACCGATTCCTGAAAAAAAATAGATTGAATTAATTCATCTCCTATGTGATAAAAAAAGGAGGCAATATCCTCTTTTCTGGAATGTTTAATAATTCGATGGTAGTAGAATTCAATTATTTTTTTAGTAAAATAATCATATCGATCTGGATTCCGTTGCTTTAGCTCGAATTGGATGGCATCTCGAATAAGCTCGTGAATACTCCATCCACGCCGTGTCGCTTTAATAAACGATAATGATGTAAGCTCACGGAATTCTTGATTCGTAATTTCTTTATGGAGGATTTCGGATAAGCAATTTTGATCGAATTCATTAAAAAGTGCAGCGACTTCAATTAGACTAAAGAGCTGCTGATGCTTTACTTCACTTAGCCATCTTTTGGTTAGTTCTGTTAAGATCCCGGATGTGTTACCTGTGAGTACGGTATTATTTTTATTCAAAATATCACTCATCATGGCCAGGGATAAGGTAAGTGGATGGCCTTTTGTAAATTGCCAAATTATGTTTATATCCCTTTCCTTGGTTATCCCATTATTGAGTAAATAATTCACAGTTAATTCGAAGTCAAAAGGTTTAAGTTCCATAACTCTTGTAAGCTTGCGCCAGGCAGGGGATTCCTGCCATTCACCTGTTAGCTGCTTCCGACCAGCTATCATGATGGAGCAATGTGTACTTAACTTCCGTACAAACGTGTTCCGAAACCATCTATCTAAATCCTCCATTTGCTCGTATGTATCTATGGCAATAATGATTTTAGTTGATTGCTTATTTATCAATTGTAGGCAGGTTTTCATGGATACAGACGACGTATCTTGTTCTGTATGAGGGAGTATGGACAACAGATACGAATGTAAGTATTCAATAAAACCTTGCGCTGTATGAGTAAAATCGTGGCTGTCTAACAGGATAAATGGAATATTATACTGGGCAGCGATTCTAGCAAATTCTTGTAACAGATAGGTTTTCCCAATCCCACCATTACCGTAAAGGTGTAGAATTTTTTGTTCAGGATTTGTTGTTTTAATGTATTCATGAAAGTACTTCAATTCATCGTTTCTACCAATAAAATACGATTCTTCTACCTCTTGGATAACCTCATGTATAGCTTTATCCTTCCTTGAAGTGCCTTCAGAAACGTTCAACGATGTACCCCCTTTTTAAAATTAAATAGAAAGAAAAGTCTCGCAATTAAAAATATAAAGTAGGGAATAAGAACTGTCAAGACATATGTGAACCGTTGTGCCCGTATAATAATATAGTAGGAATCGTAACCTAATCGGAGAACAGAGTAATCTGTTCGATATACCCACTAGGAGGGATCAGTGATGGCTAGAAACAATAATCAATTATTGGTGCCAGGTGCAAGAAATGCAATTGACCAAATGAAGGAAGAAATTGCAAATGAACTTGGTGTACAGCCCGGAGCAGACACGACTGCACGAGAAAACGGATCCGTGGGTGGCGAAATGGTCAAACGAATGATTAAAATCGCCGAACAGAGTATGCAAAACGGCAACAAATAGCATGCATGCTCGGAAAAGGGGCTCTTTTGGGGAGCCCCTTTTTGCTTGGGATAAAAGAGGATATGCGCTATTGGACATTACTTGTTATATAGGTGATGGTTTTGTCTAATAGCGTTGTTCTAATGGTCAAAAGGATAATGTAGGTGAATGGAAATGTCTAATAGAACGGTGTTAATGGACAAAAGCTAACTTATTATGAGTTGGAATGTCTATTAGAGTCACTGTAATGGACGTAAATATCTAAGTAAGTCCAATAACTGTTGATTATCTCCAATCACCTTGAAGCAAATTCTAAATCCTAGCGGAAAGAATGTATTTATGTAGCGGAGTTTTCCTATTAAAAATATTTACGAGCAAGCTCGGCTACCATTTCGGGGGATTTGTACGTTAGCCCTTCATCATGCATGACTTGAAAATAATTGAAATCACTCGTATTTAATTCGCCAAAATTTAAACGGGGGATTAATCGAACATGAATAGAGGTCTCCTCTAAAATATGAACGGCCAAATTAAAGGCGCGTAAACCTTGTTCGATCAGTGCTTTAAATATGGCTTGTAGACCAACAGCAACGTTAGTCCAATCTTCTGTCGTGATATCTGTTATGGAATTTTTACCACGAAAAATTGCGATAAAATCATTATGACCCTTCGGTGAAAAAGTAGTTAACCATGCAATCTGACCGTGCTCCCCAATCCACCGTTTCCCAAGCTGCCTTTCTTTTTCGTATAAAAAATCTAAATAGTCTACCCCATGATTGCTGGTGAAGGAACGTGATTTACGAATGAATAAACTTTGGTAGTTCGTTGCCGATTCCGAAATAATCACTTGCAGATGTGGATGTAGCTGACTGCCACCTGAATAGGGGAGGTAATTCCAGTTAATTGATGGATAAATACGATTTACTTCAAGCTTCCTCACTTTTTTGATAAAGGTTTGACAAGCGAGAAACGCATCACGCAGCAATTCAACAGTGAAATTTTCTAATTCGATAATATGGTCTTTCGAAAAAATAGCAATTCCATTGTACTTACTATAAGGATATAAATTAGGAAATACGGTGGCATCCCCATGATTAATTTGACCGTCAGGCGTGATTGTTTTTGAAAATGTCGGCGTTTTAGAAGTAAGATTCGGTAGACAAAAAGGACAATTCGTTGCCGATGTCTGTTTTGCGTTATTGCTATATTGTGGTGGTGTGATGTTTATACCAGGATCATACACGACCCGAGATGATTCGCCAGTGAGCGGGTCATAGCGAATTTCCGTCTTACGCGTTATCTTATTGCCATTAGGGTCATAAAAACTAGATAGTTCGATATGTGTTTGAAAAAGGGAATCCATAACATATTTCCTCCATAAATACCTTTTGTTTTCCATTATGCTCAAAAAACAGTAAGAAATATCGATTTGATTTTTGTATTTGGTAAGATGGTACTAGATCAAGAATTCAACAGCCTTTGCATAAAGTAGGTAGTAACGGAATTTAAGTTGAGGAGGAATGGATTTGAAACCAGTAATTGGTATTGTTACATCTACAGAGACAGATCAGGATGTGTATGCTGTTGCTACGGATAATGTGAATGCCATTTTGAAAGCGGGTGGTCTTCCAGTGTTACTCCCGTATTTTCAACAAGAGGAAGATCTACAAGAAATTGCTGTGAAAATTGACGGGTTCTATGCGACTGGGGGATATGATATTGATCCAACACTATTTGGGGAAGAACCACATCCGAAATTAGGGACCATTATTCCAGCCAGAGATGAATTTGAAATAGCCCTAATGAAGAGATTGCTAGAAATGGATAAACCAATTCTTGGCGTGTGTCGTGGTTGTCAAACATTGAATATCGCAACCGGTGGCGATATGTATCAGGATATTTATTCCCAAATAGATGCGGCATTATTGCAACACCGTCAAAATGCACCAAAGGAACATGGCTCACATTATGTGAATGTTACGAAAGACTCCCTATTGCACCGGTTAACTGGAAAAGCTAGACTGAGAGTTAATAGTAGACATCATCAAGCAAATCGAAACGTGGTTTCGCCTATGCAAATTAGTGGGCTTGCGAATGATGATGTGATAGAGGCGATTGAAAGCACAGCACACCGGTTTGTCCTTGGCGTACAATGGCATCCAGAAAGCATGCTAGTAGCTGATGATGAGGCTTCTTTTGGAATTTATAACGGGTTTATTGCTGCATGTGTTGGGGATTAGTATTAACGGTGACATCTTATTTTAGCGGAGTATCGCTCGAACTGGCGAAGTATCGCTCGAACTGGCGAAGTATCGCTCGAACTAGCGAAGTATCGCTCGAACTGGAGAGGTATCGCCCAAACCAGCAAAACATCGCCCGAACTGGAGAGGTATCGCTCGAACTAGCGAAACATCGCCCGAACTAGAGAGGTATCGCTCGAACTAGCGAAACATCGCCCGATCTAGAGAGGTATCGCCCAAACCAGCAAAACATCGCCCGAACTGGAGAGGTATCGCTCGAACTAGCAGAATATCGCCTGAACTAGCAAAATATCGCCCAAACCAGCAAAACATCGCCCGAACCAACATAAACATCGCTCAAATTACCAAACAACTCCATGAACTACAACACTATATTTCACTAAGGAAGGGACTAGTAAAATTGAAAATCATTGATACGCATTGTGATGCATTGTTCCGAATCCAGCAGTCAAAAAGAAGAATGATTTCGAAGGAGCCCCTTCGATTCAATACATCACCAGAGCTGAATACTAATTTAGCCTATTTGAAAAAGGGAGAAGTAACGGTACAGTTTTTTGCTATTTTTATAATGCCTGATATCCCATCTGACGAGAAGTGGCAGCATGCATTGGAACAAATTGATATTTTCTATACAGAAATTCTTGGTGAAGATCCGGAGATGAAACATATCAAATCATGGTCTGATATCGATCAGTTACAAGACGGGGAAATCGGTGCCGTGCTGACATTAGAAGGAGCGGATGCATTTGGCAATGATTTGACGAAGCTACGCTTGCTATACCAGCTTGGTGTACTTTCCATAGGCTTAACGTGGAATAATGCTAATCTATGTGCAGATGGAATTGGTGAGCCTAGAGGTGGTGGGTTAACGACGCTAGGTAGAGAGGTTGTCACATTAAATAATGAACGTGGCGTTTTGACCGATGTGTCACATTTGTCCCTTCAAGCGTTTTGGGATGTAATGGAGCTTGCTGCCTACCCGATTGCAAGTCATTCGAATGCGTATAAGCTTTGTGCAAATCCTAGAAATTTACGTGATGACCAAATTAAAGCGATGTTTGAACGAGATGCGATGATTCATGTGGTGTTCTGGCCACCGTTCATCAATCATAAACGGAATGATGCGAGCCTCGATGATTTGCTTCGGCATATTGACTATTTATGTTCGCTTGGTGGAGTTCAGAATATCGGATTTGGTTCAGACTTTGATGGGATATCATCCTTTATTACTGGATTGGAGGATTCCTCGAAATATCAAAACCTAATTAATGTATTGTTGAAGCATTTTACCGAGGACGAGGTGAAGGGATTTGCATTTCAAAACTTTCTCAACCATCGCCCGAAAACAAGCTTAAAATAGTCTAGCTATTATTTTGTATAACAGAAACTGCTTTCGCTAAATGAACTGAAAGCAGTTTCGTTTTTTTGTAGTAAAGGATAAATTCTCTTTTTCCCATGCATAAACAAGTTTTTCCATCATATAATGTTATGTTGCTAGGAATGTTTAGGCTCTCGTTTGCATAGTATGGTTTGAAGAGTATTTTCCCTAAAGTATAGTTTAGGAAAAATACCGGTGTGAAAATAATCACCATTCTACGAGGAGAGGATTATGCAGCTATGTGTGGAATTACCGGTATTGTAAACTGGAAAAATTACGTTAGAGAAGAGCGAGAAACATTAGAAAAAATGACAGAAACATTGTCATTAAGAGGACCAGACGATACAAATGTATGGTTGGATACGTTTGTTGGATTTGGACATAAGCGGTTGGCTGTCGTAGATTTAGAGGGTGGAAGACAGCCCATGCAAAAGAAATCAAATGGGAATACTTACACAATCGTCTATAATGGCGAGTTGTATAATACAGAGGATCTACGGCAGGAATTGCTGCACAGAGGCTATACCTTCCAAACGACCTCCGATACCGAGGTACTGCTTACTTCGTATATCGAATGGAAAGAGGACTGTGTAGATCATTTAAATGGCATATACGCTTTTGGGGTATGGGATGATGCAGAACAGAAATTGTTTATGTCACGCGATAGGTTAGGAGTAAAGCCATTATTTTATTTAGAGAATCAGGAGCATTTTATTTTTGGCTCGGAGTTGAAAGCAATACTAGCACATGACGCTGTAAAAGCTGTGGTTGGATATGATGGTTTAGCAGAAATATTTGGGCTCGGACCATCTAGAACTCCTGGTCATGGGATATTCAAAAATGTTAAAGAACTCCGTTCAGGGCATTCACTCACATTTTCTAAGGACGGCTTAAAGGTTTGGCGATATTGGAATGTTGAGAGTAAGGAGCATCAGGATTCCGTTGAAGATACTATCGCACGAGTGCGGGAATTGTTTGTTGATGCAGTGGAACGTCAATTAGTGGCAGATGTGCCTGTCTCTACTTTTCTATCAGGTGGTGTTGATTCGAGTGCGATTACCGCAATTGCATCTGAATACTTTAAAAAACAAGGCAAAGCCCCACTTGCTACGTTTTCCATTGATTATGAGGGAAATGACAAGTACTTTGTGGTGAGTAAGTTTCAGCCTACAAGTGATCAGCCATTTATTGAAAAAATGGTGCAGGCGTTTTCGACAAATCACCATGATGAAATCATTTCAGGAGGAGAGCTTGCTTATTTCTTGAAGGAAGCGGTAGTGTTACGGGATCAACCTGGTATGGCAGATATCGATTCCTCACTGTTATGGTTATGCCGAAAAATAAAAGAGCATACGACTGTTAGCCTATCTGGGGAATGTGCAGATGAAATTTTTGGGGGCTATCCGTGGTTTCATGATCCTGACTCAGCTGCAGATGGATTTCCTTGGGTGCGATCGCTAGATTCTAGAATTGATTTGTTGCATCCGAAGTGGCAGGAAAAGCTAGACTTAAAGACGTACGTTTATGACCGCTATCAAGAGACGATTGCGGAAACTCCTCGACTAGAAGGAGAAGGGAAACAGGATGCCAGAAGAAGAGAATTATTTTACTTGAATATGCATTGGTTTATGCAGCAGTTGCTTGATCGGAAGGACCGCATGAGTATGGGGGCAAGTCTAGAGGTGAGGGTTCCGTTTGCTGATCATCATCTAGTTGAATACGTATGGAATATTCCGTGGGAAATAAAGATGTATAACAACCGTGAAAAGGGGATTCTTCGAAAGGCATTAGAAGGAATTTTACCTGACGAAATTCTATACCGAAAGAAAAGCCCGTATCCTAAGACGTTCCAGCCGGAGTATACAAAACAGGTGATTGCTTGGATGGACGATATTCTGTCCGATTCCCAGGCACCGCTATTTGAGTTTTTAAGTCGGGATAAGGTAGAGGCAATTGTTCGTAGTGAAGGCAATGAATTCAAGGATCCTTGGTTTGGGCAGCTCATGAAAGGTCCACAATTGATCGCCCACCTTTGCCAAATTGATCATTGGCTCCGCACATATCAAGTGGATATTGTTGAGTAATTAATAGCAAAATTTAGATGAGGGTTCCTTCCTACGAGGGGCCCTTATTTTTGTTTGTTAGAACGTTACATAACCAGTTAAAGTACAATTTTACATAAAAATATCTGCTTTTTTCTGCCTATTTCTACGCTAGTAGACGTCACTATCTGGTTGACTTGGAAAGAAAATATGCCCTATCTGTCGAAAGAAGAGAATTATAGTCTAATAATAAAACAGGTAATCAATTTACAGACTATTGAAAATAATGGTACGGAGTGTTATGGTTGGGATAGATTGAAAGTGCTTACAAATTTGCACCCATTAAAATTTTAAGGAGTGGTCAATGTGAGTAACAAAGCAGTCGTGTATGTGAAGCCAGGTGAGGTAGAGGTTCGGGATATTGGGTACCCGGATCTAGTTTTACGGGATGGTCCAGGTGTTTACCCACTTAATGTCGGTCGGAAGTGTAACCATGGGGTTATTCTGAAGGTTATTACAACGAATATTTGTGGTAGTGACCAGCATATGGTTCGAGGTCGTACAACAGCACCAAGTGGATTAGTACTAGGTCATGAAATTACAGGAGAAGTTATTGAAGTGGGTAGTGATGTAGAATTTATTAAAAAGGGTGATATTGTATCGGTACCATTCAATATTGCTTGTGGACGTTGTGAGAATTGTAGAAAGCAAGATACACATATCTGTACGAATGTTAACCCTGATCGTCCTGGTTCTGCTTATGGTTATGTAGACATGGGAGGTTGGGTTGGTGGACAATCTGAATACGTTATGGTTCCGTATGCAGATTTTCAATTATTACGATTCCCAGATCGTGAGCAAGCATTAGATAAAATCTTAGACTTAACTATGCTTTCTGATATTTTCCCAACTGGCTATCACGGAGCGGTAAGTGCTGGTGTCAAAACTGGTTCCACTGTTTATGTTGCTGGTGCTGGTCCGGTTGGATTAGCAGCTGCTCATTCTGCGCAATTACTAGGTGCGTCAGTAGTCATTGTTGGGGACTTGAATGAAGCGCGTCTTGAGCAAGCAAGAAGCTTTGGTTGTGAAACAATCAACCTTCGTGAGCATGATAATTTGGGAGAACAAATTGAACAAATTCTTGGTGTTCCCGAGGTAGATTGTGCGGTGGATGCGGTTGGTTTTGAAGCAAGTGGTCACGGAAAGGATGCTGGAGAAGCACCAGCTACCGTATTGAACTCGATTATGGGCGTAACTAGAGCGGGCGGACGCCTTGGTATTCCAGGACTATATGTTACTGGGGATCCTGGTGCAATTGATACAGATGCGAAAGAAGGTACTTTAAAAATTCGCTTTGGCTTAGGCTTTGCAAAAGCACATATTTTTGTTACTGGTCAAACGCCTGTAATGCGATACAATCGTGATTTAATGAAGGCAATCCTTAGTGGCAGAGCACAAATTGCCAAAGCAGTTAATGCAACACTTATTTCGATTGATGAAGCTCCAGATGGTTATAAGCAATTTGATGGTGGTGTATCTCGTAAGTTTGTCATTGATCCACACGGTTCCGTTCGTAATCGTATCGCAGCATCTGCTAGTGCTGTTGCCAAATAAATAGAAAGTTACATGACCTACACGTAGGCTTGGTTTACTTGAATGGCGTAAATCAAGTCAGTGTAGGTCTTTTTAAGCCAAAGTGATTACGAGTTTTTCTAAAGAATTAGGAATGTATCAATTTTAATAGGAATATAGTGTAATAGAAAAATTGGTACTTGTATCCCTAGCAATACAAGCCAATTTTCCTAGGAGCATTGATTGATAAATTTTAGCAAAGGGGTGTTGTTTACGATGTCGGAATTTATGGCAGAATTAATTGGTACGATGATTCTCATTATTTTTGGTGGCGGTGTCGTAGGTGGAGTTGTATTAAAAAACTCAAAAGCTGAAGGTGCTGGCTGGATTGTCGTAACGGTTGGTTGGGGGCTCGCGGTTGCCATGGCAGTATATGCTGTAGGTGAGATTTCTGGGGCACATGTTAATCCAGCTGTTACCATTGGGTTTGCTGCAGTTGGGGAGTTTCCGTGGGATCAAGTTCCGTTATACATTACCGCGCAAATGCTAGGTGCGATTATTGGGGGAGCAATTGTTTATTTAACCTATCTTGCTCATTGGCGGAAGACAGATGATCCTGCTGCAAAACTAGCTGTATTTTCTACTGCTCCGGCAGAACGAAGCATTTATGCAAACTTTTTAACAGAAACGATTGGTACATTTGTCTTATTAATGGGATTAATGTTTATCGGTGCTAATAACTTTACCGAAGGATTGAATCCATTAATAGTAGGGTTATTAATTGTAGCAATCGGTGTATCGCTCGGTGGACCAACAGGATATGCTATTAATCCTGCACGTGATTTAGGACCAAGAATTGCGCATGCCATTCTTCCGATTCCTGGAAAGGGTGACTCGGATTGGGGATATGCATGGATCCCGGTGTTAGGTCCAATATTTGGTGGTGTCTATGGAGCGGTCTTCTATCAAGCGGTTTTCTTAGGGGATTTCTCGGTATTATTCTGGGTGATGAGTGTGCTCATGCTTCTAGTTATTGTAGGAGCGGTTAATGATGAGCTGAAACAGGGTGATAACACGGTAGTTCAAGCGAATAAAGAGGCAGTTTAGACCAGTATTTTTCAAAAAAGGAGTGGTAGTATGGCAGAAACGTATATCTTAGCATTAGACCAAGGCACAACAAGCTCACGGGCAATCTTATTTAATCATAAAGGACAGATCGTAGAGACCGCCCAAAAAGAGTTTGAACAATTTTTCCCTCAGCCAGGATGGGTTGAGCATGATGCTAATGAGATTTGGACATCGATCACAGCTTGTATAGCAGAGGTTTTGCGAAAGTCAGATGTAGAGCCTAGTCAAGTTGCTGGAATCGGAATTACGAACCAACGGGAAACTACTGTGGTTTGGGATAAAAACACGGGGAAACCAGTGTATAAAGCGATCGTTTGGCAATCAAGACAGACAGCAGATATTTGTAAGGATTTGATTGAAAGGGGTTACAATGATCTTTTCCGTGATAAAACAGGGCTGCTGATTGATGCATACTTCTCCGGCACGAAAGTTAAATGGATTCTTGACAATGTAGAAGGGGCTAGGGAAAAAGCGGATAATGGTGATCTGTTATTTGGTACTATTGATTCTTGGTTAGTCTATAAGCTGTCAGGTGGAAAAGCCCATGTAACCGATTATTCGAATGCATCTCGTACATTAATGTTTAACATTTATGATTTAGCATGGGATGAGGAGCTTCTGGATATTCTTACTGTACCAAAGAGCATGCTACCAGAGGTCCGTCAATCCTCGGAGGTTTATGCGAATACAGTTGATTATCATTTCTTTGGTCATGAGGTACCGATTGCTGGTATTGCAGGTGATCAGCAGGCAGCACTGTTTGGTCAAGCATGTTTTGAAAGCGGAATGGCAAAGAACACGTATGGAACAGGTTGCTTCATGTTAATGAATACCGGAGAAAAAGGGGTTAAATCGGAGAATGGTCTACTCACAACATTGGCATGGGGTGTAGATGGAAAGGTCGAATATGCACTGGAAGGTAGTATTTTTGTAGCGGGATCAGCTATTCAATGGCTACGGGACGGCTTGAAAATCATTGATAGTGCCCCTGAAAGTGAAGGACTAGCGACAAGTGTAGATTCAACCGATGGTGTCTATCTCGTTCCAGCGTTTGTTGGCTTAGGAACACCATATTGGGACAGTGATGCACGCGGTGCTGTATTTGGATTAACTCGTGGTACGTCAAAGGCACACTTTACCCGTGCAACTCTTGAATCATTAGGGTACCAAACAAGGGACGTATTAGACGCGATGATTGCTGATTCTGGCATTGAGTTAAAAACGTTACGTGTTGATGGAGGAGCAGTTAAGAATAACTTCCTCATGCAGTTTCAAAGCGATATCCTAGGTGTTCCGGTTGAACGACCAGTTGTCCAAGAAACAACGGCACTAGGAGCGGCATATCTTGCTGGATTAGCGGTTGGCTATTGGCAGGATAAAGAAGAAATTGCTAGTCAGTGGCAAAATGAGAAGACATTTGAGAATACGATGGATGATGAAAAACGAGAAGTGTTATATACTGGCTGGCAAAAAGCGGTAGAAGCAACTAGAACCTTTAAATTATAACGTTCGAACAAAAAATACAAGGACCCTATCGATAGCCTGACGTTAGGGTCTTCTTTGTGAAGAAGTGGAATAAATTGTACAAAGGGGGAATAAGGATGAAAAAAATAATCAATGATCCGAATCAAGTCGTTCAGGATATGGTAGATGGTTTAATTGCAGCAAACCCAACAACTCTAAAACAAGTTCCCGATACATTCGTTGTGGCAAGAGCAGATGCGCCTGTCCAAGGAAAGGTCGGGCTTGTGAGTGGTGGAGGAAGTGGCCATGAACCAGCACATGCAGGCTATATTGGTAAAGGAATGCTAGATGCAGCTGTTTGTGGCGAAGTGTTTACCTCACCAACTCCTGATCAGGTATTGGAAGCGATTAAGGCAGTGGACAGTGGTAATGGCGTCTTTTTGGTCATTAAAAACTATACCGGTGATGTGCTAAATTTTGAAATGGCGGCAGAATTAGCTGAAGCAGAAGGAATTCAAGTGGAGCATGTGATTGTTAATGATGATGTAGCGGTGGAAGACAGCTCCTTTACTACTGGAAGAAGGGGAATTGCAGGAACCGTATTTGTTCACAAAATTGCTGGTGCCAAGGCTGATACCGGTGCTAGCCTTTCAGAAGTGAAAACTGTTGCCGAAAAAGTGGTGGCAAATGTTCGCTCGATGGGGATGGCCTTAACGCCTTGTACAGTACCTGCTGCAGGAAAACCAAGCTTCCAATTAGCGGAAAACGAAATGGAAATCGGCATGGGAATCCATGGTGAGCCAGGAATTAACCGCACAACCATTGCAACGGCAGATGAGATAGCAACTACCTTAACAGAAAAGGTTCTTGAGGACTATGATTTTTCAGGTGAAGTTGCGGTGCTTGTGAATGGATTAGGAGCTACGCCAGAAATGGAGCTCTATATTATGAATAAAAAAGTCCACGAACTTTTAGCAGAGCAAGGAATCGCTGTATATAAATCATTTGTTGGCGAGTATATGACCTCACTCGAAATGGCAGGTTGTTCGGTCACGCTATTGAAACTAGATGATGAGCTAAAAGAGTTGTTAGATGCAGAATCAATGGCGCCTGCTTTTCGTAGCTAAGAAAGGGGAGATTCCATGGAGTTAAATGGACAGGATATCGTAGCATGGTTCGACTATACGAATGAAAAAATTCAACAACATAAGGAATACCTTACCTCGCTTGATCAGCCAATTGGCGATGGTGACCATGGAATAAACATGGCAAGGGGCTATCAAGAAACAGTTAAACGCCTAGCGGCAAAGGAATACTCGGAGCCGTCTGAAGTATTAAAGGATGCATCAATGACTTTGTTATCTAAGGTTGGTGGTGCGTCTGGACCGCTTTATGGAACAGCTTTTTTAAAGATGTCTATGGCGGTGAAGGGATTAGAAACAATAGATCAGGATGCACTTGTTAAAGGATTGGAAGCGGCACTAGCTGGGTTAAAGCAACGAGGAAAATCGGAGGTCGGGGAGAAAACACTACTCGATGTTTGGGGTCCGGTAGTGGAATATTGTAGCGGTAACGATTTGAAGGTGGATGTGCTTTTGGATACAGCTCGGACTGCCATGGAAAATACTAGTGGATTACAGGCTACAAAAGGCAGAGCAGCATACTTTAAAGAGAAATCAATCGGACATATTGATCCTGGCTCAGCGTCGTCTTTCTATGTTTTTGAAGCATTAGCAGAAGTCTTAAAGGAGAAGCTGTAACATGAACTATGTTGGAATTGTGCTAATATCTCATAGTCCTAAAATCGTTGAAGGGTTAAAAGAGATTATCCGGCAAGTGATTATGGATGTTCCTATTGAAATCGCAGGTGGAACGGATGAGAATGAAATTGGAACAAGTGTTGAAAAAATAATTACTGCGATAACCTCTGCTGATACTGGGAAAGGTGTTCTCGTATTCTATGATTTAGGCAGTGCTAGGATGAATGCAGAAGTAGCGTTAGAGATGCTGGAAAGTACTTCTGCTAAAATTGTCAACGCACCTTTAATCGAAGGGGCTTATGTAGCCGCAGTTGAATCCAATATGGGAAAAGACTTAGAAGATGTTTATGAGGCAGTATTAAAAGAATTGAAAGCAGCATATTGATTTGTTCAATAGTAAGTTTTCAATCTATTAATCTAAAAATGAGAAAAGGTTGGGACATAAGTAAAATAAGGAAGATTAAAGACGAACAATATATACTATTTCAGCGTAGGGAATATACTTAGACTCCTGCGGGAGGAAGGGCAACGGTGAGCCTCCTCAGAGCTATCGCTATTCCGGGGTCTCACCAGCCCCCCCGCGGAAAGCGAAGTTTATTCCCGAAGCGGCTATAGTGCACTAACGTTCGGATTTTATCTAACCATAAATACTAATATCCCAACCTCCTTCTATTCATATGGCAAGTACTGTTCGGTTGCCTCATCATAGTAATACCACAAGCCATCTGTTTCATTATAGTACGTCCATGTTCCTTCATAGCTATCGTAGTAATACCATTGATTTTCTTGTTCATCATAATAGCTCCACTCACCGGTTGCCTCGTCATAGTACATATTTTCATCTACAGTGAACCCTTCATTCCATGGCTCCTCTTGATAAGAATCAAAGGATTCCGGATCAGACCAATCTTCCTCATACGACTCGTAATTTTCATTGTCAAACCAGTCTTTGTAATACGAATTTCCTTCTCCGATATATTCCTTTAGTGCATCGCCAATTTCAGACCAAAAATCTTCATAGCTATATTCCCAGTAATCATTATACTCCCCGTCCTCGGTATAATCGCCACCGTGGAAGTAGCCGCCACTATTACCATCACCCCATGTGTCACCATAGTAGGAATCACCATTTGCATCATAAAATTGCGCGAGTACTTCTTCTTCATTCATTGGTTGGTTAATCCAAGAATCGATCAGTGGTTGAACGGTATATAACGGGATGCTGAATCCAATTTCTGCATCTTCTATGCTTTCTGCTGAATTGATGGCCACAATCTTTTCGTTAGTTTTTGAGATTAGCGGTCCACCACTACTTCCTGGTGAGATAGGAGCAGAAATTTGATATAAGTTTTCATACGTATAAGGTTCGATAACAAAATTGCGATCTTTCCCAGTAATATAGCCCATCGTTGCTGTGTTTTCTAATCCAAGCGGGCTTCCTAATGTTATCACTTCTTCTCCGATATTAGCTGGTTCTGTGACCTCTAATGCGAAAGGTTCTTTTCCGACTAAATCAGGAACTTGAATAACGGCAACATCTGTTTCGTTCGAATAACCAATGATCGTACCAGCATACTCTGCGCCATCAGTTGTTTTAATATAAACAACGGTTTCCCCTTCTACAACATGTGCATTGGTTACAACTGCGCCATTGTTATTATATAAGAAGCCAGACCCTTGACTGTAAGGCGTGAAAACAGTAAAGACGGAATCCTGCGCATTCGCAATAATTTCGGTGAATTCCTGCTTCTGTTCGTCCTCCAATTCCTGCTTCTCAGTAGTAGGAGGAGTGGAGAGTGTTGTGTCAACATTTTCGGTAGGTTCTTGTTCGGTTTGTGTGTCCACAGAGGCCAACATTTCCGGTAGGTGAGAATAAAAGCTCTTCACAATAAATACACTACCAATGATGGTACCTGTTAATAATAAAATTAAAAAAGTACTCATTAACGGGTGAAGTTTTCGCTTTTTCTCTACCCCACAATTTGGGCAGAAATTTGAGTTTGGGCGGCGTTCCGTACCACAGGTATGACAGTACATATGTGACCTCCTCCTCAGATGTTAGTTAGTAGTATTATAGCATGAAAGTTAAATTCCAAAATGGCTATCTCGGAATTTTTCAGATAAATAGTTTAATCTATAATGCCACCTTATTGCCAAAGGTTTCGATTATATAGAGAATAGGAATGCTGATGAAAAATTGGACTCAAATGAATACAGGATAATAGGGAATCTTTCCTAATGTAATGCCTGCCAATAGATGCAGTTTTTACATAAAAAGCAGCCATAAAAATTCTCAGATTTATAGAGCGCTAGATTGACACAGTGAAATTTATTTCGTACTATGAAATAAATTTAGAAGTCACTGAGGGGAGTTTTTTTACGATGCTTTCATTTGATCACCAGTCACACCCATATGCCAATACAAGACATTCTACATATGGAAAGAACGGCATGGTAGCAACTTCTCAGCCACTTGCCGCTCAAGCAGGACTTGAAATATTGAAAAAGGGTGGAAATGCGATTGATGCAGCTATTGCAACAGCCGCATGCTTAACAGTTGTAGAACCAACGTCAAATGGAATTGGCGGAGACGCATTTGCTTTAGTTTGGACAAAGGGAAAATTACATGGATTAAATGCGAGCGGAAAGGCACCTAAAAGCATTTCGATTGATGCGGTAAAAGAAGCAGGACATGAGGAAATTCCAACACATGGTTGGATTCCGGTTACAGTTCCTGGGGTTCCAGGTGCATGGGCAGAGCTTTCAGCGAAATTTGGAAAGCTTCCACTAGCAGACGTATTGGAGCCGGCAATTAAATATGCAGAGGAAGGATATCCAGTCTCACCGACACTCGGAAAATACTGGAATAGTGCCTATAACATCTATAAGCAAAAGCTAACTGATGACGTATTTACCCATTGGTTTGACACCTTTGCACCAAAGGGAAGAGCACCGAAGATTGGGGAAGTATGGTCATCCAAAGGGCATGCAGAGACACTGCGCTTGATTGGTGAAACAAAGGCAGAGTCATTTTATCGTGGCTCACTTGCTGAGAAAATGGCGAGTTTCGCTTATAAAACCGGTGGCTATTTAACGGCTGAAGATTTAGCGGAATTTGAAGTAGAATGGGTTAATCCGATACGTGTTAACTACCGTGGCTATGACATTTGGGAAATCCCTCCGAACGGACAAGGAATTGTTGCATTACAGGCATTAAACATTCTAAAAGGGTACATTTTCCATGAGAAAGATTCTGTTGATACCTATCATAAGCAAATTGAAGCTATTAAACTAGCATTTGCCGATGCACAAACCTATGTAACAGATGAAAACCATATGAAGGTATCGGTAGAAAGCTTGTTGAGTGACGTGTATGGTGAAACACGTAGAAAATTAATTGCTGATGAAGCATTACTTCCGGAAGCAGGCGATCCAGCATCGAGTGGTACCGTTTATTTAGCCGCAGCTGATGGCGAAGGGAATATGATATCTTATATTCAAAGTAATTATATGGGATTTGGATCAGGTTTAGTTGTGCCTGGAACTGGGATAGCGTTACAAAATCGTGGGCATAATTTTTCTATGGATAAGCATCATGCCAATGCATTGGAGGGTGGTAAACGAACGTATCATACCATTATCCCTGGCTTCATGACGAAGGATGACAAACCTGTAGGACCGTTTGGTGTTATGGGGGGCTTCATGCAGCCACAAGGACATGTGCAAGTTGTCATGAACACGGTTGATTTTGGACTGAATCCACAAGCAGCACTGGATGCGCCACGCTGGCAATGGATGAAGGATAAAGTGGTAGAAGTAGAGAATCGCTTCCAGCATCATATAGCACAAGGGCTTGCTCGAAAAGGGCATCAAATTAAAATCTCGCTTGAGCCGAATAGCTTCGGCCGCGGTCAAATTATATGGCGCGACCCGGAAACAGGAGTCCTAGTTGGTGGAACAGAATCACGAACAGACGGAACGGTTGCTGCATGGTAATCGGTCAATGAAAGGTGAATACGCATTACAATGAAAACACAATGGCAGTTATTTCTAGCTTTTTTTCGGGTAGGAATCTTGGGCTACGGTGGTGGCCCCGCTTCCATCCCGCTTGTACATAAAGAAGTTGTTGATACATATAAATGGATGAGTGATGAAGAATTCGGCGATATGCTTGCATTAGCAAACACACTTCCGGGACCAATTGCAACTAAACTTGCAGGTTATATTGGTTACCGGGTAGCGGGAGTTATTGGCTTACTAAATGCATTAATAGCCACGGTGATTCCTACTGTATTATTGTTAATTATATTGTTATCAACGCTCTCTTCTTTTAAGGATATTGATTGGGTAAAAGGCATGACAGCTGCAGTAATACCTGTTGTTGGGATGATGATGGCAACCTTAACTTGGCAGTTTTTTGATAAAACACGCCAGGGGATGGGATGGATTCCTGCCCTCCTGATGACAGCGGCAGTGTTTGTTTTGTTATCCATTTTAAATGTTCACCCTGGAATCATTATCGGCGTTTTAATCGCAATCGCCTTATTGATTCGTGATAAGAAGCAAGAAAAAGGGGTGAATTCCTAATGCTAGTCTATTGGCAAATTTTCCTGGCATTTTTTATCCCAGGTATCTTAGGTTATGGGGGCGGACCAGCTTCCATACCATTAGTAGAAAATGAAGTAGTTGGACGCTATGAGTGGATGAGTGTGCAAGAGTTTAGTGAAGTTCTAGCTGTTGCAAACTCCTTGCCTGGTCCAATTGCGACGAAAATGGCAGGATACATCGGGTATGAAGTAGGTGGTCTACTTGGCGCAATACTTGGCGTCTTTGCTACTGTGGCACCATCTTTGATCATCATGATTGCACTATTAGGTGTGTTGTATAAATTCAAGGATTCACCAAAAGTGAAGCGAATCACCTTATTTGTTCGACCGGTAATTGCTATTTTACTTGGATTAATGGCTTGGCGATTTTTCTTTGAATCGTATGAAGGGATCGGGATAATACATACTGCTGTAATTACGATTGTCAGTTATTTATTAATCGAACGGATAAAGGTGCATCCAGCATTCGTGATACTTGGTGCCTTTGTGTATGGAGCATTTTTGTTATAAATGTTAAAAACTACGCATTCCAATTGGGTGCGTAGTTTTTGTGTTCTATTATTTAACTAATCCAAGCTTCTCTAACCCACTAAATACACCAGCTTCTGATACGGTAGTTGTTTTATGATTAGCATATTGGAATAGGTCTGGATGGGCATTACCCATCGCAAATCCTTCTCCTACTAGTTCCAGCATTTCTTTGTCATTCATACCATCACCAAATGCAATTGCTTGCTCCTTTGGAATGTTTAATCGATTAAGCACCGTTCTAACAGCTTCCCCTTTATTAACTGCTTTTCGAATGACATCATAACAATTCTCTGCACCATTTACATTTACTTGTGCGAGTCGAATATCATCGATTTCATATCGGGAAGTTTCCTCTGGTGGAACATTTAATAATGTTGCGCCAAGAACATCGTCGAGAATGTCCTCCGTTATTAAATTCTTTTCAGTTAACTGAAACAATTCCATAAAACGTATCATATATGGTGAATCCGTTGAAGTAACATAATTTCGTTCACTTGTATATAAGATGATTTCATGACCGGATTCTTTTGCGATTTCTAAGTATTTGATTAGTGTTTCTTTTTTCATCGGTTCGTCTAGGATTGTTTCGTCTTGGTAAACCGCATATGCACCATTATAGCCGATGTATGATTCTACCTGTAATTCTTCTGCCAGTTCACTAAGCTCATGGGCGGGTCTTCCAGTAGCTAGAAAAACCTCCATACCCTGTGACTGTATTTGCTTAATGGCCTCTTTGGTTTTGGGGTGATAGGTGTGGTCTGGTTTTAGGATCGTTCCATCGATATCTAGAAATAAAATTTTGTAAGTCATGATTGTCTCCTTTTCAACTGATTATAAGGATAGTGTATCACAAAAATATGAACGAGAAGATAAGGGAGTGTAAAGAATTCGCGGGACAATTATTTGTAAATTCTTACTTATGGTATTCTAGTAATAAGAAATGAAGCGGTAGAGCGTAAGAAGAATAGCTGCAAGGGGGAGTTCTGATGAAAATTAACGTGTTGGAAAAAGAAGCAATTGGTGAAGTTGCGAGATTTATAGCGCAATTAAATAACATAGATGAGTCTCATATAGGCTTTTGTGGAAAGGATCCAGAAGAGATTGAGAACTTTATGGTGAATGAATTGACCGATGTTTTATACAACAATAGCTTTGTCTGTGCATATGATCAGAACCAATTAGTTGGTGTGGTTGGCTTTGATGCGGATCTTGAAGACAGTAGTGCTGAAATATGGGGGCCGTTTATAGAAGCGGATAAATGGCAGATTGTGCATGAGCTATGGCGTGAGTTGGAAAAGTTATTACCTGCTAACATTCATTCGGTAGCGGTGTTTCCGAATGTGAAAAATCATCATGCGATTCAATTTGCCAAAGAACTTGATTGTCTTCAGCATGAACATGCTCAAATTATTTTAACGGTGAACCGAGATGACCAAAATCACTGGCTTGATGAGGAGCCGATTGAACTAACGCAAGATTTACATGAAGAGATGATAAACCTACATGATCAAGAATTTCCGAATACTTATTATAGTGGGCAGGAAATTATTAGTCGTTTGAATCCAACTAGGAAAGTATTTGTTGTCACGAATACGGAAGGCTTAACTGGCTACATTTATGTAGAGGCAGAGCCTGAGTATGGTGAGGCTAGCATCGAGTTTTTCTCGGTAAATAGTTCGGAACGAGGAAAGGGGATTGGGAAGCGATTATTATCAGCTGCTCTGAACTGGCTATTTACCATTGAATCGATGGAGGAGATTAGCCTGTGTGTTGATTCTAGTAATGAAGCTGCGATTAATCTATACGAAAAAGTAGGCTTTAAACGAACCCATGATTTATTTTATTTTACAAAAAAACGATAGAGACGCTAGGGAGATGGAAAATGCTTAATACACTTGTGAGGATTGGAAAATGCCTGCAAAATGTGGAAATTACTTGGGGGGTTGGTGGCTCCCTTTTGCTGAATTTCCACCAGCTAATCGACAAACCAAATGATATTGATATTTTAGTTGATGAACGGAATGCTAGTCGACTAATGGAAATTATATCGCCACTTGGTCGTATGAAGGAAGCTAAGCGTTCGGAGCCTTTTCGAACGGTTTATTTTAGCAAGCTTGCGATTGAAGAAGTTGCTATCGATATAATGGGTGGATTTGCCATCAGTCATCAAGAGGGAGTATATCACTTACCACTCACAGCGGACAGGATAGTAGAATACAAGACTATTAATGGCGTGGATATTCCTTTGTGTGCACTGGAGGATTGGTATATTCTGTACAGCCTGATTCCTGGGAAACAAGAGAAAGCGGTCCTGATTGAAAACCATTTTCGAACAACGGGAGTAAAACATCCCAACTTATTAGAAGAAGCACTTAAACGTCCTTTGCCACAAGAGGTACGAGGAAAAATAATTGAATGGTTAATTGAGGGGTGAGGGAAGCGTGGAGAAAATGAACGAGATTATTAAAGGGAATCGAATCGCATTAAAACCAATTGAAGAAAAGGATATTGTCACGTTATGGAATTATATTTACGGAGAAGAAAATCCTGAATGGAAGCAATGGGATGCACCATATTTTCCGTTAGAAAAAGTTACACTTGAGGATTATGAGCAAGCAATGAAGAAGAGGATTGAAGCTGGATTAGATGAGCGAAGGGTAATCACCGTTGACAATGAGATAATTGGGATTGTGTCATATTATTGGGAGCATAAGCCGTCAAACTGGCTAGAAATTGGAATCGTAATCTACTCGCCTAACTATTGGAATGGTGGATATGGTACCGAGGCACTTAAGCTCTGGATAGACTATCTATTCAATTCGCTTTCGATTCATCGAATAGGTCTGACAACCTGGTCTGGAAATGAACGAATGATAAAGGTTAGCGAAAAGCTAGGGATGATCATCGAAGGTAGAATTAGAAAAAGTCGAACCTATCAAGGGACGTATTATGATTCCATTAAAATGGGGATGCTACGAGAAGAGTGGATGGATAAAAAAGCATCGGAATAAATAGATGGGGCTGGGACATAAGTGTTAATGGTTAGATAAAATCCGAACGTTGGAGCACGATACCCGCTCCGGGAATATACTTCGCTTTCACTTCCAGCACAGGGGTGACATCTGCTCGAAACTACCTCGCAGTGTCTACCTTGCCGCGGGGGCTTCTGAGCTTCTCGCGCTGAAAAGCAGTGCGCCTGTGTCTGCTAGTATCGCTTCGGAGTATGCTTCCTCA
>NZ_LDPV02000010.1 GCF_001038425.2 Ornithinibacillus contaminans | reverse complement strand
TGTCTAACTAAAAAATAAATCTGCTAGTCAAAATAAACATTTGCTAGTCCTACCCTGATTTCGTTAAAAAATACTTTTGCGAATTCGGGGTCTTTTCATGCCCAAACCCTTGTCCTGTCATTCTTTTATCGACTTTTTCTTCATTCCAATATCACAAATGTTTTTTATAACTCCGAAAAAAAGGTGGAAAAACAGGCGTAATAGAGGGAAGAAAGTGCGTATTTTTGAAGGAAAAAACATCAAAAATGGGGGTTCCGTAGCAATACTTTATTTTAACGGCAACGGTGGAATGCGGGTTTGAGGTGGGAGATTTAGCAGGAGTTTATTTTGGTTGTACAAAATTAATTTAGATAAACTAGTAATGAGAGGGTTCGAATATAGATGAACGATAATTTTTGGCATGAGTTACCACGCCCGTTTTTTGTACTGGCACCAATGGAGGATGTGACGGATGTTGTTTTTCGTCATGTTGTAAGTGAAGCAGGGCGACCTGACGTGTTTTTCACGGAGTTTACAAACACGGAGAGCTATTGTCATCCAGATGGTATCCAGAGTGTGCGTGGGCGTTTGACTTTTACAGAGGATGAGCAACCGATAGTTGCCCATATATGGGGAGATAAGCCTGAATTCTTTCGGCAGATGAGTATTGGTATGGCAGAACAAGGATTTAAAGGAATCGATATTAATATGGGCTGTCCTGTTCCAAATGTAGCTGGGAATGGCAAGGGATGTGGTCTTATCCGACGTCCAGACGTTGCAGCTGAACTAATCCAAGCTGCAAAAGCAGGTGGATTGCCTGTAAGTGTGAAGACAAGGCTTGGTTACACGCAAGTTGACGAATGGCGCGATTGGTTAACACACATTTTGAAACAAGACATTGTAAATCTTTCTATTCATCTTCGCACAAGAGCGGAAATGAGCAAAGTGGATGCTCACTGGGAACTAATTCCGGAGATTAAGAAGCTACGTGATGAGGTAGCTCCACATACACTTCTGACAATCAATGGCGATATCCCTGATCGTCAAACTGGCCAGAAGTTAGCGGAACAGTATGGAGTAGATGGGGTAATGATTGGCCGTGGAATTTTCAAAAATCCATTTGCTTTTGAAGTAGAACCGAAAGAACACAGTAGTAAGGAATTACTTGATCTCTTACGGTTGCATCTGGATCTCCATGATATGTATTCATCATTAGGGCTCCGTTCGTTTAAGGCGCTTCATCGCTTCTTTAAGATTTATGTCCGTGGATTCCAGGGAGCGAGTGAATTAAGAAATCAATTGATGAACACGGAGTCATCGGATGAAGTGCGTGCGATGCTGGATAGTTTTGAGTATAAAAGTTGAACGATTTTTTTGTGAAGTTATCAGCGGAATTACTGGGAAGATATTTTCATGAATAGATCTTCCATCTCTAATGTAACTAAATATGTACTAGTGTGACCCTTGTTTCGTAAATATCTTTTGCGAAATAAGGGTCTTTTTTGTATTTTGCGATTTCACGCTATGTAGCACTTTACAAGAACAAGAATATGTTGTATGTTTGATTACACGAGTATACAACTGAACAATATACAGCATAGGTCAATCGGGTTATGGAAAGGAGTGTTCTTGTTGAAACCAATATTAGATGAGTCTTTGCCTATCTTTCAGCAAATCGCACAAATGGTCAGAAATGACATTGTGGAAGGGGAATTAAAGGAAGAGGAAAAAGTTCCGTCAGAAAACGAACTATCAAATTTTTATAACATTAATAGGGCAACTGTAAGAAAGGGATTACAGACTCTAGTTGATGAAGAAATAATTTATAAAAAGCGTGGAATTGGGATGTTTGTTATGGAAGGGGCTAAAACAAAATTGTTAAACGAAAGGAAAAAAGAATACAAGAAGGAATTTATCGTACCACTACTTGATGAAGCGAAGCGATTGGGAATGAATGTGGAAACAGTAATAGACTTGATAAAAGAGGAGGAGAAAGAATGATTCGAGCGGAAAATGTTACCTATGGTTACGGCGAGGATAAGGTGCTGGATGGCGTTTCTTTTGATGAACAGGAACATGGTATTACCGCAATCTGGGGGAGAAATGGCGCTGGAAAAACTACATTAATGAAGCTGCTTGCTGGACATGAGAAGCCAAACCAAGGGAATGTTGAAATCATGGGAATGGCTCCTTATAATCGGGCAGAGGCTGTTCAGCATGTATGTTACATGCAGGAGGAGCACCCTTTTAGCTCCATCTGGACGATAAAAGATGCCTTGCGTTTTGGGAGCTATTATAATGCCAATTGGGATGATAACTTGGCTAAAAAACTGTTAAAAACATTTCAGCTGAATGAGAAGAAGAAAATATCAAAACTGTCCAAAGGAATGAAGTCTGCCCTACAGTTTATTATTGGAATTTCCAGCCGTGCAGAAATTACGATTCTGGATGAGCCAACGAATGGACTGGATGCAAGCATGCGAAAGAAAATGTACCAAGCACTACGAGAAAGTCAGGAAGAATATCCTCGGTTGATTATGTTATCTACGCATCATATTGAAGAAATACAACCGATAAGTGATGCTATTATTGTCATTCATGATAAGAAAGTGTTACTTCATGAATCAATTGATGAAATGAGAGAACGTGGCGTTTGGTTGGCGGGATCGAAAGCGGTAATCGAAAAATTAGTAGATGGAGAGAAAGTATTAGAAAAAAGTGAATTAGGTTCACGGTTAAAAGTCATGCTTGATGTACCTTTTAATGAAGCGTGGAAAGAAGCGGCGTCGTCTAATGGGCTTTCCATAGAGAAACCAAAGCTACAAGATTATTTACTGAATAAAACGGAAGGGGGAAGATAGAATGAATTCTTTACATGGGACAGTTCGATTGGTATCCGAGGGGTTATTATATTTTTTCGGTAAATTTATGCTTCTCTACATTACAATTCCATTAACCTTGATGTGGCTACTAATTGGTTTTACGTTTGGAATAGGAGAAGATGTAATCGCCTCGATTTCAGGTCCGGCGTATTTCTTTATTGCATTTTTTTCAATCATTGGCTATAAATCGCTCTATTCAACTGCAATTGCATTCGGAAGTACGAGGATTCAACTATTAAAAATGTGTTATGGTGTAGGTATTTTAGCTGTTGTCCTCAGCATGTTAAGTATAAATGTTTTGCAATTAATAGTAAGAACGGCTTATGAGCACTGGGATGTCGGAGCAAGAATACTTCATCCGGGTTTATTCTTAGGTCAAGACTATAACTTCTTTACGTATTTATGGATGGATATCATGGTTGGATTCTTTCTATTCGGTGTACCTTTCCTGCTGTATAGCATTAACTTTCGATTGGGCATGCAAAAAAGTATCATTATTTTGATGGTTTTAGCGCTTATCATCATGTTTTTACATTATGGTAGTTTTTTAAGCAATGCGGTGGAATGGTTTGTAGGCTTGGACTTTGATGCATTAGGAATGACATTAATTTCTTTGCTAGGGTTAGTGGGACTTGTAGCGCTGTTATTAACCTATCCGATTATGCGAAATGCACCGCTAAGGGCTAAGTCGAGTAAGGAATAGATGGAAATAATTATCAAAAATTATATATTCATTTCTGTAAAAAAAGTAAAGATATCTTTACTTTTTTTATTTTCTATGATACTTATATGTAAAGATATCTTTACGTAATTGGTGGTGGTGGTCTATGGTTGTTAGAAATAACATTCGTCAAATTAGAAAAGAAAAAGGAATTAAACAAATAAAAATGGCTGAGGATTTACAAGTAACTCGACAAACGTTTACTGCAATAGAAAAGAATAAATATAATCCAAGTCTTGAATTATCGCTTAAAATTGTGAAATATTTTGATATGCAGTTTGAAGATGTATTCATTTTAGAGGAGGAGAGCAATGGAAAATAGGAAGAGAAAATGGACTCTAGCATACGGAGGTATAGCAGTTTTAGTCGGATCGATAATTGGTCAAACGATAACTTATTTTACAAAAGGAGAATTCTCAACCGCGTCTATATTAGGTGTATTGCCTGTATCTATTATTCTAATAGTTATAAATCTAATAAGAGAAAGGCGTAAGACAGATAATACTCCTGAATTTGATGAACGAACAGTTAAAAATATGTTGAAGTTTTCTATGTGTTCTTCAATTATTTTTTTAGGATTGCTTTTTCTCTCATTAGTTATCATTACATTACTGGGAATTAAAAACGTGCAAACTAGTTACCTCTGGATAATTATCCTTGTATATATGTGTATTAGTGGTATAGGTACTTTAATAGTAAAGCGACAATAGTAGCTTATTCCGCAAATTAAAGAAAAACGACAGTGATTTCATAATAGAATCATTGTCGTCTTTCTTTTAGTAATTCTATTAATTTGAATAAGTAATGTGCCCCGCGAAGCTGCTGCTCAATTTGATAGTCCATATATTTCAAGGATTCCATGGTTATTTTTCGGGCTTCTGAAATACTATGTTGATTAATTTTATCTAATATCCTTCTAACAGAATCAAGAAAATAAACCGATGAATGGATGGTCCTAATGATTAATAAACGGCGAATATCCTCATGATTATACAGACGGTAACCACTCTCTGGATTTCTACTTGGGGTTATTAATCCTTCCTTTTCCCAATGTCTTAGGGTTGTCGCTGGTACTTCAATTTCCTTTTCCACTTCCCCGATCGTATACAATTGTTTTTTTCTCTTATCCATGAATCGTTTAATATTGTCAGGTTTTAATATTTCTAATGCTTTAGTTGCTTGTTGTTTCTTTTGAAATAATTCAGCTTGAATGGCATTTACTTCCCAGAGAGCTTCGGTAAATTTACCCTCTTGAATCATGGGCATTATTCTGCGAACAGTTGCCATGCCGAACCCAGGATACATTGCTCGTATACATTGGAAATATGCTAGGTGTTCCTCCGTATACTTACGATAGCCATTTGGTTTTCGTATGGCATTTGGAACAATACCCCATTCTTCGTAATGACGCATCGCGCTTGTTCCGACATCCAATTTTCGGGCAATATCAATCGGTCTTAATTCCATAGGAACCTCCAAAAGTATGTTATATGCAAAAGTTTAAATTATAACATTATAGTTCCATGACGGGTTTATTAGGCTAAAAATCTATCATAATAGTAACATATTACTCAAAACCCTGCACTTGCATAAATGTTGTATGCTTAGATTAGAAGAGTAGAAGGAGGAGTTTGGTTTGAACGATGTCATGATAGTAAAAGGTGCTAAAGAAAATAATTTAAAGGATTTATCGGTGGCTATTCCTAAGAACAAACTTATTGTGTTAACGGGTCCTTCTGGATCCGGTAAATCTACACTAGCAATGGATACACTATTTAAGGAATGTCAAAGACAGTATTTAGAATCAATGGGGCTACAAGGCATTAATAAGCCCAAGGTTGATTCGATAAGTGGACTTTCACCTGCCATTAGTATTAATCAACAAATTACCAATAAAAATCCACGTTCAACGGTTGGTACGGTAACAGATATGTATACGAGTTTACGAATGATTTTTGAAAAGCTTGGTGTAAGGGTTTGTCCGTCATGTGGGCATGAGATTAATCCCACATTCAATGCAACAGAAATAGAGAAAGAAGAAGGTAGTTTTAAAGAATATGTATTCTGTTCGAACTGTCATCACCGAGTAGAGAAATTGACGCGGACTCACTTTTCTTACAATAAAACTGAAGGAGCCTGTCCCACTTGTAAGGGCCTTGGCGAGACGGTTGATATTCATTTGGAATCGGTTTTTCATCAAAACCTTTCACTTGAAGAAGGTGCAGTTGATTTATGGAAGGGACGCTATGCGGAATGGCAAATTCCGGTTGTAAAACTCGCGCTTGCTTATTATAGTGTGCCAATTGAAGATGGGCTTCCTTTAGAGAAATACACACCTGAACAAAAAGCAATTCTATATTATGGCGTTGAAAGTGATGAGGTAAAATCGCTTTTTCCTGATAAGAAACCACCAAAGACTGTGGAAAAAGGAAAATTTGCAGGTGTCTTAACAGCAATGTGGAGAAGGTTTACGGAACATTCTGGTTCGTCAGCAGAAGCAGAGGAGTATTTTTACACGCAAGTTTGTCCGGACTGTCATGGTGATCGATTAAATGAAGTCAGTAGAAACGTGACCGTAGAAAGTTTGACAATTCCTATGCTAGTAAGAAATTCCTTAGAAGAAATGCTTAACTGGGTCATCCGGCTAGAGGGAGCATTAGACAAAGAAAGTTATTTGCTCGTTGAAACCTTTCTACAAGATTTGAAGACAAAGCTTACTAGAATAATAAAAATTGGATTGGGCTATTTAACATTAGACCGCCAAGTAATTACACTATCTGGAGGAGAGGCGCAACGGATACGATTATCTGCGTTACTTGATTCCGCATTAACAGGGGTACTTTATATTATGGATGAGCCAACTGTCGGGCTACATCCAAAGGACACATTAGGATTAGTAAGTGTGCTAAAGGGACTCAGAGATTTAGGGAACACGGTCTTACTTATTGAGCACGATGTAGATGTCATGAAAGTGGCAGATTATATTATTGATATTGGACCAGGAGCAGGAAACTTAGGAGGACAAGTAGTTGGACAGGGGACATTACAAGAACTGATGAATCAAGAAGAGTCCGTAACAGGAAAATATCTCCGTGATGAAGGAGAGGAGCATAAGTCGTATCGTGAAGGGACTGGACAAGGAATAACGGTTCATCATGCCACGATACATAATTTAAAAGACATTACTGTATCATTTCCTATCGGCTGCTTGACTGCTGTCACAGGGGTGTCTGGTTCAGGAAAATCATCACTTATTTTTGACGTCCTAGCAAACGGCAGTGAAAAAATAAAGCAAGGCTTCGAACGAGTAACAGGACTTGAACAGTTTGATCAGATGATTAAGGTTGGACAATCTCCTCTAAGTAGAATGAAGCGATCTAATATCGCAACATATATTGATCTGTTTACCCCTATTCGTAATATTTTTGCGAAGGATTCAGTAGCATTAGAGAAAAAATTGACTGCAAAGCATTTTTCCTTTAATACTGCTGGTGGGCGCTGTGAGAACTGCCAGGGGTTAGGCTATGTAACAACGAATATGCTATTCTTCCCAGAATTAGAGGTTGTTTGTCCAGTATGTCATGGTAAAAGATTTCAACAAGATGTCTTATCTGTGAAATTTAATGGATATTCCGTTAATGACATCCTTGAAAGCTCTATTGTAGATTGTTTAACAATCTTTAAAGAGGAGAAGAAAGTTAACGTTATTCTTGAATTACTGGTTGAGATAGGATTAGGCTATTTAAAAATGGGACAGTCATTAACGACACTCTCAGGTGGGGAAGGACAACGACTAAAACTAGCCAAAGAACTATTAAAGCAAGGAAATAAAAGCTCGTTATATTTGCTTGACGAACCCACTACTGGATTACACCCGAATGATGTCACACAATTACTGAAACTGTTGAATCGACTTGTCGATGCTGGTAATACCGTTATTATGGTAGAGCATAATAGCCAGATGATTAGCGGTGCTGATTGGATAGTAGATTTAGGTCCAGAAGGTGGAGAAAAGGGTGGACAAGTTATTGCCGAAGGAACACCGGAAAGGATTGCAGCGACCCGTGAATCTTTTACTGGTCAGTATTTGTAACAGTACAATACGTAGTGGGTGCAGCTAAACCAAATCAAGATTAGTTTGGTAGAAGTATAAATAGAAATCCCTTCTCGCCAATGGAGAAGGGATTTTCACTTTTGTATTTCCATGTTTTTAAAAGCATTTTTAAAATTAGGCTTGCAAAAAATCAGAATATCAATTACATTAAAACTAATGGTATTAGTTTTTGTTTTTTGAACGGAAAATAATAAATCTGGGGGAATGGGCAATGAGAGTGATTCGTAATCAAAATCTTTATCAATTAACAGTGTTACCAAGTGTTTTTCCGGTTAATTGTTATATTTATGAGGAAGAAGACCAGTTAACATTAATTGATGCAGGAATTCCGAGTAGTTTTAATGGTATCGTAAAATTGGTCAACGAAATTGGTAAGCCGTTAACGAATGTTGTGTTAACCCATGGACACGGGGATCATGTTGGTGCTTTGGATAAGGTAAAGCAGGCTTTTCCAGATGTCGCCGTATCCATCTCAGAGCGGGATAGCAGATTGTTACGAGGGGATGTTTCATTGAATTCTGATGAACCGCAAACTCCGATTAAAGGTGGCGTTCCAAAAAGAATAAAAACGATTGCCGAACGTAAGTTAAATGAAGGTGATCGAATCGGGTCGTTAGAGGTTGTGACAACGCCTGGACATACACCAGGATCCATCTCGTTATTCGATACGAAAAATAGGGCAATTATTGTTGGAGACGCATTTCAAACAAGGGGAAAGATTGCTGTTGGGGGGCAATTAGTACGGAGTTTTCCGTTTCCGGCATTTGCCACTTGGCATAAAGAAATTGCCCTTGCGAGTGCAAAGAAAATACTTGCACTAGACCCGACTTTGTTAGCGGTAGGACACGGGAACATGATTGAAGATCCTCATCAGCAAATTGAAAAGGCAATTCGGGAAGCAGCGGAACAATTAGGTAATGTGCAGAAAGGGGCGTAATGAATGCCAAGAGCAGGTCTTGACTTAGAACGAATTATTGCTGCAGCTGCAGAGCTAGCAGACCAACAAGGAACAGAGGCTGTAACATTGGCCGCGATTGCTAGAGAATTTTCTGTCAGGCCACCATCGCTATTTAACCATGTAAAGGGACTCCCGCAAATTAAAAGAGAGCTGACACTGCTTGGTGTAAAAAAACTATACGAAGGAATGAGGATTGCTTCTGATGGTAAATCTGGCGATGAAGCTATTTTTGCCATAGCGAATGCCTATCTTCAGTTCACGAGAGAACATCCAGGATTGTACGAATATACGATTGCTTTACCGCAACATACGGATGAAGAAATTGAAATCGAAAGCAATAAAATCATCGATCTAATCATCGCATCATTTGGCTCTTACCCATTATCAGAAGTAAATGCGATTCATGCGGTCAGAGGGCTACGAAGTATATTACATGGCTTTTCCACATTGGAGCAAAAAAGTGGATTTGGAATGCCGATAGATCGAGATGATAGTTTAGTATTTATGATAAAGGCATTTTTGAATGGGTTGAGGGAAGTAGAATAAAATAAAAATAGCTGCTTTTCACTAAAAGGCAGCTATTTTATTGAAATGTATATTGATTCATTACATTGTTTTAATAGGATTAGAACCTTATAGGGATTTTATAGAGTACCTACATGTAAAACGATAATGGCTCGGAATATTCTCTTAACCACATTGTTTACAATGCATCATCATTATTTGTAATTTCGGGTATTTCATCTTCGGTCAAATTTACAATATCGTTGTTGAATAATAAAATACAAGAATAAATTAGAACAACATTCAGTCCCCAAAATATAATTTTCCTCATTATAAATCCTCCAATCGTTTTAATTTCTTAAGTTTTAGAAGATAAGAGTGAGCTTCTTGGAAATAAATACTAGCAGATTTATATTTTGATTGTTTAAACATAGATTGCCCAAGCATATAGTTATACTTGTAACAATGGCGGTAATCCTGTATGCTATTGAAAAAATTTATAGAGGGAACTACCACTTTTTCAGAAAGTGATTTATACAAGCTTAGTTCTTGATAAATCAAAAAATGGTGAATGTAGTCTTTTTTAGCATCCATATTATTGTTAATTAATTGGAATCCTCTGTCAATCCAATGGTTCATTTCTTTCCAATTTTCGTATTTGTAATATTCTATCACCAATGAAAAAATTGTAATTAGCTGTTCATTTGTTCTTTTTTTGTACAGAAAACTATTTTTGTAATAGTATATTGCTTTATCTGATTGGTAGTATGAATAAAGTGAGCCGATATTTTGATAGATAATTCCATTATATTTTTCTAAATTGTGCTCCTTACTAATTTTTAGGGCTAGTTGGTACATTTCTAGGGACTTATCGCTTCGATTGGCTTTTTTATATGCAATGCCAAGTAGGAGATAACATTCCAATGCCCTTTGTAAGTATAGAGAATCTTTAAAATATCTCAATGCAATATACGAGTATTCAATAGTTTCTACTATTTTTTCATTCGAGACGGATACAACACCTAACATATAGTAAAGATCTGCTTTTTCCCAATCTTCTAACAGAATTTCATGAGTAAGCTCAAAAGCTTCGGTGAAAAATTGAATAGATTGTTTAATATCCTGATTTTGTTGATAATAGATTCCCAGGTTTTTCTTAAATAAATATTTATGATAATTAGTAAAGTTTTCCAAGTATGTTTCCAGAAAATCTATATACACTTTACTCTCGGCTTTTTTGTTGAAAAATAGAGATATACGAAATATAACTAATTGTAAAAAGATAAAGGTAGATTTATCAGAACTAATCTTTATTTGGTTTAAATGTTCTAATTTCTCTTTGGCAAATTCTCGATTTCTGAATAAGGTTACTTCTTTATAAATTTTATTAAGCTCCTCTTGTAGTGAATTACCATTATTTGTAATAGGGGAAGTTGTTTCCTGAACATAATCTATATTTAAACGTTCTAAAAGTAGGTTTATGACCTCTTTGCTAGCTATTGCAGTACCATTCTCAATCTTACTCAAATATGAATTTGAGCAAATTCCTTTTGCTAGACTAATCTGTTTCATATTTTGTTTTTTTCTTTCCAATTTTATGGTGTAACCAATATTTACCATGGTAAATCTTCCTTTACTATATCATGATTCACACTTTGAGGTTAACATAAAAAGTTGGGAAAATTATCAAAAAAACCTTGAGTATTTAACTATAATTTTGAGAAGATTTCCCAACTAATTCTATTATATAATCTATTAAAATAAATTTCAAAGTGTGATAATTTATAAGTGTAGTAAAATTCAATTAATAGGAGGGAGGGTTAATCATGAATAAACTGAAGAAAATGTTCTCTATTAGTGCGATAATTGTTCTGGTTTTAGGAGGGGGAGCAGTTACTACCTTTGCCAGTCCAATTGAGGGTTTAGCTTCACCAAATAATGAGATCATGTACATTCCGGTAGAGAGTAGTATTACTCCCCGAACCAAAACTTATACCAATGTTTCCTCGAAGGTTCACACAGTTAAATTATCATGGGGAGCTGGAGCAACAAATAATTATCGTGTTAGATATTATAATGGAGAAGGTGTTGGGGTAGACAGAAGTACTAACTCTTTGTCAATAGATTATTCGTATACTTATTACAGAAATAATCTATCTGAAGTCACTTATAATACAAAATTAGACGTAACCAACGGGAATACTGATACAACTAGTGGTTGGGTGAAATTGACACGGTAATTTTCGCTGAATTTGAAGGGGAATTTTGCTCTATCTCAAAGAGGTAGAGCAAAATTTCTATTAGGAGTTGATACCAATTGATAAAATTAGAAAATGTTAGCAAAACATTCCAAAGTAGAACAACACCAACGGAAATATTAAATAATGTACAAATTTTTATCCCAAGCGGTTCTTGGGTTTCAATTGTAGGCCCTTCAGGGGTTGGCAAAACAACACTTTTACATGTTATTTCCGGTTTAATGCCGCCTGATTCTGGTCAGGTGTTATATGAAAATAAGAATGTTTATGAACTAATAGAATATGAACGACGTAAATTAAGAAGAGAAAGTATAGGCTTTATCTTTCAAGACTTTAAGCTTTTGCCATTTTATTCTGTATTAGACAATGTAGTTCTACCAACCTTTGATAAAAAATATAAGAAGGACTTATACAAAGTTGCTAGGGAATTGTTGAATATGGTTGGAATTCCAGAATCTCTATTTAAACGACTTCCAGAGGGGTTATCTGGTGGAGAGAAGCAGCGTGTAGCCATTGCGAGAGCTTTAGTAGCTGACCCTAATATACTGATTTGTGATGAGCCAACTGGGAATCTGGATTCAGAGAATCGAAATCAGATTATAGATTTATTAAGAGATCTAAATACTCAAGGAAAGACTATTATTCTAGTTACGCATGATATGGATGCGGCAAAACAAGCAGATAAGGTATATCACCTTATGAATGGGGAACTCATCTTAAATGAGGTGGAAGAATGATAGGTCTTGCGTGGAAAAGAATGAAACATCGTAAAATAAATACTATCATTACGTTAGTTGCATTTATTAGTCTCTTTATATGTATACCTTTTGGGTTAGAGCAGACAAAAACTTCTGAAGTCAGGGTGGGGGAATCTATTGAAAATCATGGTAGAGGTGTCTATGATTTATTAGTGCGCCCTAAAGATGCCAGAAGTGATGTTGAAGAAAAGATTGGTATGGTGGAAGAGAATTATATAGGAGATAGTCTTGGTGGAATATCAATTGAGGAATGGAAAGAAATTCAATCAGATAGTGACATTGAAATTGCAGCCCCGGTAGCATCTTTAGGATATTTTAGAGGAATTCAATTTTCTATTAATTTACCTGTTTTGGATCAACCAACACGGTTTACCTATCAGTTTTTTACGTCGGATGGAAAGTCAAAATTCCCCTTAACTTCCAAAGATGACGTTATGTATTTTGAAGAAACAGGTGAAGGTCAAATTCAATATTTACAAAGTAATAGAGAGTTTGGTTCATTTAGTGATTCTATGTATACAAGACCTGTACCTGAAAATTTTAACCTAGTAGTTGGTGTGGATCCTCAAAGTGAAGAAGCACTCACTGGAATAGATTTTTCTGGACTTGTTGATTTTGAAAAAAACGAAGTAGAGGAAGAAGCTAACTATCAATATTATGATTACTTAGATGGCGATATTCCATTAATTCCTATTCTTCAACGAGAAAATTTGAACGTACCTTTAATACTAGATTTAAAGGTAGAGACTATGGATGTTAACATTAATGATTATTATGAAGTATTAGGTCTGAGTAATGGTGATTTTTTCATGGGGGTAGAGGATTTATCACCTGCTTTTAATAAATTAAATGAAGAAGAACCTATTAATGTGAAGAACATGGAAATAGACCTATCACAATATATAAAACCATTTGATGGGGAAAAATTGAGTCTAAATAAATCATTGCAAATTGAGAAATCGGATTCAGGTGTATTCGATATAGATACATCATCGTATTTTGTTGCATCAAAAATCAATTATGAGAATTTAGATCGTACACCAACTGTTGAAATACACACAGATGGAAGTCCACCATCCTATAAAATGATTGAAGAAAAAGGTGTTTCGCTGAGAGGGATAAATGGTGATACTTCAAAAGTGCCTTTTCTTATCGCTCAAGTAGGAACATTTCAATTTTCGAATCAAGAGGATGATCATCTAACAGGAAGCCCATTAGGGATATACGGTGAGATGCAGGCGAAAGCAGTGGATGGAACAATTCTAACTCCTACAACGATACCGGGAAGTTTTATCCCTTCACCAGCAAGTGGTGTTACGAGTATCGAATATGCAGAATTAATTAAAGGAGAAGAACCAATTGATGCTATTCGAATAAGACTATCTGGAATTACTAGTTATAATAAAGAAGGAAAAGAAAAGATTGAAGCATTTGCAACGAAATTATTAAAGATGGGTTATGAAGTAGATGTGGTAGCGGGATCTTCCTTCAAAGAGATGGAATTAAATGTTGAAGGATTAGGTGCTGTAGTCGAAGATTGGACAACGCTTGGGGTTGCTCAGAAATTATCGGAAACTTGGAACATCATGACCGTCATCACAATTTCGCTATTATCTCTATTTGGGGTTTTGTGGCTTGTTCTTAGACTAATTTATGAAAAGAATATACTTAATGTAGAGAACCAATTATTATCACTAATTGGGTGGAGCAAGAGAATGATAATTCTTCGAAACTGCATGGAACAGTATTTAATAATAACTACTGCATTTTTGATATCAATTATTGTTCTTGTATTTAATAATGCAGAGTCAGCACTGTATTGGGGAGCCACCATCCTTTGGGTGATTGCAATATTATTAACAACAATAGTATTGAACATAAAAACTAAACATAAAAATCGAGTGAATGGTTATAAATGGTTTGCATCTCTACGGTATTACAAACGTTTTATTTTACCAATGATTTCCATATCGTTACTTTCACTTGTTTTAATTTCACTACAAGTTACGATTATTGGGGATTCATATGTAGTAGCATCTGAGACTTCTTTGGGAAGATTTATTAGTAGTGAATCACTATGGCTTCAATTAGGCATTGTTGCGCTTGTAATCTATTTGAGTTGTATTTCCTTTAGCGAAGGAATAAATACATTATTTGCCGAGAGAAAAAATGAATTAGATGTGTATTTTAAAATCGGATGGACAAAAAGAAAAGTAATGACCACATTATTTAAAGAGACAGGGATATGGTTTCTATTCTCAGTTGTTCTTTCTTTAATTTTCAGTAGTATAGTAGTTGTATTCCTTAGTTTTTCTTTGGTTCGTTTTGTGATTAGTTTTGGATTTTCTTTTATCATTTTAAGCTTAATTCTAGGTTTCTTTATTTTTACAAGTAAATATGTTGAGTAATAATGACAAGATTAATATTAGGGAGAAAAGCGTCAATGTTGCTTTTCTTTTTTGTTTGGAATCATTTGCTAAGATTGATAGATATTATGCCATGAAGCAAATCAATCTTTCTTGTGTAGTATATAACTCCTCATGTATATCTTTGTATGATTAACAACACGTATAATTTTTACTTATGCCATTGTATTGTAAAACGGTATTATATTTATCGCTGTTCGTGAAGTACATTATTAGTAGGAAAATTGTAAAATCATAAAGGGAGGTCAAAAGAATGGAAATACAATCATTGGTCCTACACACAAATGATATCCAGGAAATGAAGAAATTTTATTTAGACCTTCTTCAGTTTCCATTAGTTAACGAGGATAAAGACAGTTTTTGTATTAAAGTAGGCACCAGTCAGTTAGTGTTTACATCAAAAAATGTAAAAGGTAATCCATACTATCATTTTGCATTTAACATACCGTCGAACCAATTTAGCGAAGCAAAAGCATGGGTGAAAGAGAGAGTGGAATTGTCATTAGAAGATGGAAGTGATGAGGTTTATTTTGAAAATTTTCTCGCACACGCGCTATATTTCTACGATCCAGCAGGTAATATAGTGGAATTTATCGCAAGAGGTTCTATTCCAGTAGAAGCAACAGAGCCCTTTTCCTCTGCATCTATAATTAACATTAGCGAAATTGGCCTTACCGTAGATGATGCAATCCGTGTTGGAAGCGAGCTAATCGATAACGGTATTCCTATACGGGACAATCGTCCGCTAAGTACGACTTCTCTAAATTTCATGGGAGAAAATGCAAATGGAATATTTATCATACTTAATCAACCGGGAAGAAGATGGATATTTTCCGATAAATTATCTGCTGTTTTTCCAATTGAAATTAAAACGGGCACTGACGTTTCAATTCTAGTTAACTCGGATAGTGAAGTGGAAGTTTACAAGAATTGAACGTACTCATGATGTTGAAGCACAGGCAAGTCTACCTGTGTTTTTTTATTTCTTTAATAGAGGTTAAAACACCACGAATTTCGGATTTAAATAGTGGCTACATTTTCTAATTCCCAATTCTATATGGATTCGTTATAATAAGAAAGTATGTAAAGTGTAATAACTGTAAATAGTGCATGATGCATTGACATATATAGGTTTTTGGAAGGAGGAGTACCGGTGACAAAAACAAAAAGTGAAACGTATATTGCTGAAATAAATGATTTAGATAAAAAAGGCTCAGGCCGTGCGGTTGTTTGGCGTGACATTGGTGAGCAAAACCCAAGAAAACTGAAATTGACGATTCCACAAACTTTACCAGGAGAAAAGGTCCAGGTAACAGTGGGACAGCCTGATCGAAAAAGAACAAGAGTAATGCCGGAGGAAATTGTAGAGGCACATCCTGAGAGAGTTGGTCCTGAATGTCCGCATATTGAGCGATGTGGTGGCTGTGTATGGCAGCACTGGCAGTATACTGGTCAGTTAAATGAAAAGACCCGTCATGTGAAAAAAGTATTAGAAGAACAAGGTTTTGATCCGAATCTAGTTCATGACACAATTGGTATGGAAAATCCGTGGCATTATCGTAATAAGATGGAATTCACCTTTGCGAAGGATGGTTCCTTAGGTCTTCATGAACTTGGTAATTGGAGAAAGGTTATCTCCTTGGAAACGTGTCTCATTGCCGGTAAGGAAATGGTAGAGGCAACGATGGAGGTAGCTGACTGGGCAAAAGAACACCAGTTATCAGGCTATGACAAAGATGAACACGAAGGCTTGCTTCGCCACTTAATGGTGCGTCAATCGTTTGCTACTGGTGAAATCATGCTTGGCTTGTTTGCGACGGAATCTCCAAATGGAGAGCTTTCCCAGGTAGCACAAGATTTAGTAGCGAGAATTACGGACAAATTCCCACAAGTAAAAAGCTTACTATGGCTAGAAAACACGGATTGGGCGGATCGTACACAATCCGAAAATACCCATCTGTTAGCAGGGCGCGATTTTATTTATGATGAAATGCTCGGATACCGCTACCGTATTTGGTTTGATACCTTCTTCCAAACAAATCCTACACAAGCACAAAAGCTAGTAGAATTAGCATTGGAAATGGCCAAACCAAAAGAGACCGAGAAAATGATTGATTTATTCTGTGGTGTTGGAACGTTCTCCCTTCCATTTGCAAGCAGAGTAGGGAAGCTTGCTGGAATAGAAATTGTACCAACGTCTATCGAGTCTGCGAAGCGTAACGCTAACGATAATGGAATTTCTAATACGTACTTTTTAGCTAAAGATGCCAGAAACGGAATTGATGAGGTACTGGAAAGCTTTGGTATTCCGGAGCTTCTACTTCTTGATCCTCCACGTTCAGGAGCGGGCGGTAAAGTAATGCGCCGTATTGGTCGTGCACAGCCTGAACGAATTGTCTATGTGTCTTGTAATCCAGATACATTTGCGGTCGATATTAAGGAGCTTGAGCCGTTTGGGTATGAATTGGTTGAGGTTCAGCCGGTTGATTTGTTTCCGCATACGATGCACGTGGAGTGCTGTGTGTTGCTCGTAAAAAAATAGAAGATATATAAGGGTCCGAGAATCGGTAATGGATTCTCGGACTCCCATCTTCTTTTATTTGATTTTTTCTATTAGTTTGTGAAGCATTTCTTCGTCAAGAACAGGGTTTTGAACAAACCGTTCAATTTGTTGGATTAGTTTTGTAAAATCAATCGTTTGTTTTTGTTGAAGTAATCCCTTTTCTAATTTTAGCCTTTCCTCATTCAGTTTGGCGAGTTGGATACCATTATCCTCAATGAGCAATCTGTATTCTTCATCTTGGATTTCCCCACGTATTTTCATGCGAAGTGCAGCCGTTTTGTCTTTCTTTATGCTTTCTATCTCCCTGAGAATGTTAGTGAGTTGTTTTTGATCCCTTTGAATGAAGTTTGCAATCTTTTTCTCAATGTCTTTTTGAATAGATTTTGTGGAGAGTGTTGAAAACATTTGCTTTATATCATTTGAGATCGCTTCAATCAATCTGTCTTCTCTTACATGGTGATCTGAACATTTTGTATGACCATATTTATTGTATGCCCCACAAATATAACCTTTACGATTGGCTTTATAGTGCATACTCTTACCACAATCAGCACAAAAGGAAATATTTGTGAAGAGGTGTTTTTTAGCATATGGCCGTTTACGTTTTCTTTCAGAGATTAGCTGTTGAGCAACATGAAAATCATCTTTGGAGATAATAGGCTCATGTGTATTTTCGATGACAACATAATTTGCTGGATCAATCTTTTTGCGTTTTTCAGTTGTTACACTGATTGAAGTTTCCTTTTGTTGAACTAGATTACCGATGTAATGTTGATTTTCAAGTATTTTTCTAACTGTAGATCCATGCCAAAGTGAACTTGCATTCCTCTTTCCTGCAATTTCAGAAGGAGTCGGTATATCTTCCTCTAATAGCTCCCTTGCAATTCTGTCAAATCCTTTACCTGAAAGATAAGAGTTGAAAATTCGACGCACTATATCAGTAGTAGAATCAACTCTGACTTTTAAAATTCCATTTTCGACATAGTATCCGTAGGGTGGAATGGAACCCTTAAATTTACCAATCTTCGCTCTGATCTGTAGAGCAGTCTTCACACGTTCACTTGTTCTTTGGGATTCTTGTTCATACATCCAAGCGTATAGTCCAAACATCTGAGTATTTCCTGATAGTGTGTCAATAGCACCATCCATGGTAAGGATGTGTATACCTTGAATTTCTGCTAGATTTTTAATTTCATAAGATAATTGTCCATTTCTGGCTAATCTGGATAATTCCTTTGCCAAAATAATGTCGAACTTCTTCATTCTTGCATCTTCAATCATCCGTTTTAGGGCAGGGCGTTTCTTTGATTTCGTTCCAGACTCAATGTCTAAATATATATCAAATAAGTCCCATCCTTTCTCAGATAATAGATTCATAAACAGTTCTTTTTGGTTTTCAAGGGACTGTTTTTGTTCTTCTTTGTTTGTTGAGACACGAATGTAAATTGCTGATCTCATGCCACATCCTCTCCTTTCTTGTTAGAAGAGTCAGTGGAATTCACCTTAGTATTATCATAGAATTCCTTAATGAGTGAGTCAATTTTTTCATTCAAGATGGATTGGAAAATGTCTTCGAGGGTAATTGGGGATTGGTTATTGAAGATTCTTTCGAGGGTCATGATGTTTTCCTCCTGTTGTTTTTATTTTTTGTAGATTCTCATTTTAAAATAATTGAGTGGGGAATTTCAAAGTCATATGGTTTGAGGGTGTTCGAGGGGAATGTAATTGATGATTTACTTTATTGAGGTAAACTTGCTTCCTTTCATTGTGAAATCTTGTTATGTTTCTATCATAATTAGGAGAATGGCATAAATCAAAATTTTTAGGTTCGAGGTCGTATCAATAGTACATAGAATAATAACCACTATCAAAAGACAACAAAAGATTATGTAAGCCAATAAACGAAACCGTAAGCATACAGCTTTTACGGTTTTTTTCTTGTAATCATATACTTGTAATCTACTATACACAAAAAAATACTGAACCTTTACTATTATGTACATGCTGTAATGTTGTTGAACGATTTTGTGAGGACATTGTTGAATATTTTCTTTACAACTTCAGTAGGATGCTTTACTTAACAATCACATTGGTGCTTATCAATGTGTTGGAAAGTCATATAAATTAGTTTGGGACGGGAAAAGCAAAACAAAGAGAACCATTGTTAACAAAGGGTTTCGTTGCTCCCGTGAACTAAAATAAAAGGAGATGGTTTTAATTGATTCATACATTTGAAATGATGTTGCTCGTAGCCTATTACGATATTCAACACCTATTTTCCATGTACGGTGTTAACCTCAACAAGTATGATTACTTTGGGGCTGCGGTTAAACAACTTAACTGTGGAGTAAAAAAGAAATTCCCTGCCTATTCTATTACTTGGATTAGCAGTCGTGCAGATGGAGACTGGAATATACACTTGAAAGTGGATGCTCTTAAAATGTTGAATAGAGGAGAGGTTATAGAAAATGATTATGATTTGATAGAATCAGATATGCGAAAGTTCCTTATCAGACACTTTGGACATGCCGAATATTTTGATTCGCATACACTCACAAGAATTGATTACAAAATGGATGTTTACGTACCGAATCCAAAAGACAGAGAGCTGTTATTTCATCTACTTGAAAAATACACTGCTAAGTATGCCTACAAAGAAAAAATAAAATTTGGTAAGGATGAGAACGGAGCCCCTTTTAAATATGAAACATCACAATACCATAAATGTAAAAGTATTGAGTTGTTCATTTATGACAAAGAAAAAGAACGGATTGCAAGTGGTGAAGAAATTCAATCGTATGAATTTGGTCGAATCAGATATGAACTAAGGTTGAAAAACTCGCATCTCAACAGCATGAAAAGAAATGACAAAGGAAAAGGCAGACCAAAGGAATTAAGGAGTTACTTTTCGTATCAGTTATGGAAAGAGTACATGGTAAAGCATGTTCTTCCAATTGTTCACAGAGGTGATTATTATAAGATCACTGAGGCTGAAAAAATCATTGGAAAAAGCCACTTCTCTAAAAAGAAAAAAGATGACCTTCGAGCATTCCTCGTTCAAATCTCCAAAGGTAGTATTGATACGCCTAAGAAACATATGTCTAAACCCACTTATCGAAAATACCTTCGTGATCTTGAAAGCATCGGAATATCTCCCATTCTCATTCCAAAAAATCTCTCCACCCAAAACCACTCCACATTCCCAAGTTTCTTGAAAAATCCATTCAAACTTTGAATCAACAAAAAGTATTCCAAATGAAAAATCCCTTATAGAGTTAGGTTCCAAACGAATAGAAAAAATCCTTAACTGGAGGTTCTTGCCAAATCTAACAAAACTGTACTTTATTTTGGTACAATTAGATAAAAAGAACCAGTCAGTTGGGAGAGGACTGATTAGAGAGGAAAAAGTATTTGGAACGTGATATATGCACCAAGTTCATTTATCCCTCCCTTATCAATGCAGGGTGGGATTTACATAAAAAATTCGTGAAAAAGTATACTTTACAGCAGGTCTTACTCCTGTGAAGGGTTAAAATCATTTTATTTAGCTAACAGAACAATTTAGTGGAACAATGGACTTCAAAAGAAACATGAAATTACAGGTGAAATAGTCTAAAAGGTGGTGATATATATGAAAGTTTCTTTAATAGTAGCGATGGATGAGAATGGAGTGATTGGTAAAAAGAATGATATCCCATGGAGAATTCCAAAGGATTGGGAGTATGTTAAAAAAACTACAAAAGGACATCCAATCATATTAGGTAGGAGGAACCTGGAATCAATTGGAAGAGCTTTATCTAAAAGAAGGAATATTGTTTTGACAAGGGATAAGGGTTTTACCTTTAATGGTTGTGAAATTGCCCATTCAACGGAAGCTGTTTTTGAGTTGTGTAAAAATGAAGAAGAAATTTTTATTTTCGGAGGAGAACAGATTTATAATTTGTTTTTACCTTATACTAATAAAATGTACATAACAAAAATCCATCACAAATTTGAGGGAGATACTTTTTTTCCAGATGTGAATTATGATGAATGGAACGAAGTATCTATTAAAAAAGGTATTATGGATGACGAAAATCCGTATAACTACTATTTTCATATATACGAAAGGAAAAACTTATTGAGATAACGTTAGGCATACCTTAAAGAAGGAATTGGCCACCCTTTTAAAGGGATAAGTCAGTGGAAGAAGGCAGATTACAATAAAATTAGATAAACAGAATAGGGGATTTACAATGGAAAAGAAAATGATTGAAGTTTTGGATAAAGGATATGTAAGACTCGTTGATAAAATGGGTAATGATTTAACAGTGGCTAATGCTGCCCGTGTTTCATATGACAAAGAAAGTAACGAAATGTCGTCAAAGGACGAGCGTTTAATTAAGTTTCTTGCAAGTGAGGGGCATACTTCTCCTTTCCGTCACGCAATGTTACAATTCGAAGTTTATGCCCCTTTGATGGTAGCTCGTCAATGGTGGAAGTATGTTGTGGGTTCGGATCACGTTATGGATGGTTGGAACGAATCGAGCCGTAGATATGTTACTGAGGAACCGACTTTCTATGTTCCAAAGGACGATGAATGGCGTTCAGCACCTTCAAACTCAAAACAAGGTAGCGGTGAGCCAATTGAATCAAAAGAAGGTGCATACTTAACAAAAAAATTACTTAAGTACATCGAAGAAGGCGAGAAGTTATATAGTGAGGCACTAGAAATGGGAATAGCAGCAGAACAATCACGTCTATTCTTGCCTAGTTATGGAATGTATGTAAGGTGGTATTGGACATCTTCGCTTCAGGGTGTTGCTCATTTCTTATCACAACGTTTAGAGCACGATGCACAGAAGGAAATTCAGGAATATGCAAAAGTCGTTAAAATTTTGGCTGAGGAACACTTTCCAGTCGCTATAGGTGAACTTTTGAAGTGAAGAATTTTTATTGATATAGGAAGAACTAGGAATCGAAAGATATTGTGAAAGAATGGACTTAAAGTAGCGGGGCTTTTGTTGAATAAGACATTAAAAAGAAACGCTCTGAACTTTTTTCGCTCAGCATTTTTCCATGCAAATAATAATGTGTATAATATAGATAACTTAATTGGGGGACTGTTGTTATTATACATTCCATTTGTAAATTTTGTACCACAACATCGAATCAGTTAGAAAAAGAGCCTATGGGCTCTTTTTCTCGTTACCGACTGTATTTGCTTTGAAAATCCAATAAAGATTGACAAATTAAATCTTGGATTTTGTATTGAGGATAGTATTCTTCACAGAATTTCTTAAATTCATCATAAAGATCGTTGTTCATTTTAACACTTTTGTTTTCATACTTGGCTTCCTTACTGTAAATCCTTCCATCAAGCACCAATAATCTATTGGATTGGTACATTTGGAGTAAACCTTTTAAAGCGTCAAAGTGTTCCTTGATAAAGGATAGTTCGTCAGATTCATCCTTCTGATCTACTTTTAACCGTTCGTCTTCTGATCTCACGAATGGGTAATACTGCTTGTCCGACTGGTGATAAAAGTAATCACCCACTCTCATTTCTTTCGTGAAAGTGCTGTATGGAATACCGATGAGTTCGGCTACTTTCTTCAAGTCGTACTTTTGTAACAGTTGGTTTATCTCTTTGATTCGAATAGATGGTTTCGTTGTAAAGAATGTGTCTTTATCCATAGGCACAACCCCTTTCTTTTTGTGAAGATATAGTATTATAGAAAGAAAGAGATTCTTTTATTCCATATGAGGAGGAAATGCAATGAAAGAAACTGAGAGAGAATTTGTATTACCATTACTACCTATCTAAACCAAAAGATTGTTATTGACTTATTGGAAGTAATAGAGGATGGGTTTGCACAAGTAACTAATTTAAACATCTCAACTACAGAAGGTAGCTCGATAACTGGAATTGTTGATGGTGAAGGTGGATTTGTAAAGTAAAAAGGTATTCAGAAAAATAAAAAGAGGTGTTTCTCATATTGGACAATAATGTAGTTGAATGTATAAAAGAAATCACAGAATCCTCAAGGAATGGAAAACTCGTCTTTTTTGTTGGTGCGGGAGTTTCAACACTTTCAGATTATCCTCAATGGTGGAGGTTGGTAGATAAGTATCATGAAGAGCTCTATGGGAGTCCAAAGAAAGGGAACTATTCTTCTGATGAATATCTTCGAATTCCTCAAATATTTTATAATGTCAAAGGTGAAATGGCATTTGATGGTATACTAAAAGGTTTTTTTCAGGTAGATAAGCCTACGAATCCAATACATGACAAGATATTAGCTATGAACCCAGCACATGTAATTACAACTAATTATGATAATTTGATTGATACTGCTTGTTGGAAGAGAGGGAAATATTTTAGTGTAATAAGTGCTGAAGAAGACGTTGCTAATGCCACTTCATCAAGGTATTTACTAAAGGTTCATGGGGATTTTAGACGGGGTTATAAAGGGGAAAGTGTAGTTTTAAAGGAAGATGACTATCTGAATTATGATCAGAATTATCCTCTTATCAGTAATCTTATGAAGACAATAATTGCAACGCATACCATTGTTTTCATAGGTTATGGTTTAGGAGATTATAATATTAATATGTTGTTAAATTGGGTAAGAAAGTTACAAAAGGACAGTTTTCATAAACCGTTTTTTATTAGAACAGATCCTTCGCCCATTGAAAATGACACTTCAATCTATTACGAAAATAAAGGATTACGAATAATTGATGCAGCTAGTTTGATAGATAGTAGTGAATCTGATTATTTAGAACGCTATTCAGCAGTAATGGATCTTCTTATTGAATCAAAAGAAAATAAATTTATCACAAAAGACGACGAAGTAATTGATTATATATACGGAAAAATAAGCCCATTATTTGCACTTCAGTATATTCGTAAAATTGATCTCAAACATGTCTTTGAATACGATTATCACTTTGAAGTCAATGGTACTGTTGTTCGGCATAAGAATAAGGGCTTTGGTTACATGGAGCGTTTTTTTGAATTAAGAGAGAACTGCGATGAGAGAAGTAAACTTTCCAAAAAACAATGTGAAAAGTTTAATGCTCTTTCTAATTTCTTTGAGAAGAATGGAGTTATCTGTATGGCGAAAGATGCAGGTACTCTGAATACTTCGATAGAGATTAATAGTTTGGCGTATCACGGCAAATATGATGAAATGAAGAAATTTATTGAAGAACAATCGGTAAATATTGAGGATGATTATAAAAAAGCATTTTTTCTTGCGTGTCTAGGTAGGTGGGAAGAATCCTATAACCTTTATTCAAATATCATCTTAAATTCTATAGATGAATCAAATTGGTGTGTACATTATCTATCACAAATAAATAGATATAGGATTTATCAATCAATAACACAAGCTGTAACACAGTTCAATGGTCTTGGTTTATTAACATTTGGGAGGCATTATAAACCATTTACTGATGAATTTCTTGCTAGGATTGAAAGGGAAATGACAAATTTTAGTATTGGTGATTTATTTAGTGGTATGCCATTTGAGTTTCAAAAGAAATATAAGATACTTGAGTTTTTAAGTGATAATCAGTTTTTATATGATGATACTGTAAAACTTTTTGAATTGACTAATAAAGTGCGTTCTGAAATGAGTAACGGGTCTTATTCTTTTGGAATGTCATCTGATATTGTTGTTCTTCTTCGGCTTTCTGATAATTTACGGTTTTTATATGAAAATTGTTTATGGTCTGTTTCTTTTTATGAATTTCATCAATATATGCGAAACTCAATGAGCCTACTAATTGAAAAGGCTGAATATGAGCGAACGAGGGATATTGATGAATTTGGATTCTCTTTTGGGGGAAGGAAAACAGGTTTTTTTATTGGTTATTACGATTTTATTAATATATCGAGAAACTTTAAAATTGATGACATAAAGAATCTTGAGAGAAGTAGCTCAATTGATAAAATTAGGTTTGGTGAACAGGAAAAAATAGAAGAATACTTAGTTGGTATAGCAGAAGAAATTACTAAGCAATTTTCTGCTAATGGAATGAACGTCGTTTTTTATACTCAGTTTATTACGGAAGCAAAAGCAGCACTCTATTTTGCTAAATATGTAAAACTATCTGAAGAGGGACTTGGGAAAATAGTGAAAGCATTGTTGTTTTATTTTCCTGAGAGAGATTTGGATATAGGAAAACGTTATGTATGGTTAGAGAGATTAACTATATGTAATGGATTACCCAAGTCAATAATACCCATTATTGAAGATTTTTTAGTGTCACAGGTAGAAAAACATAATGATCCAAACTTTTCAGAGGGATCATCAAATAATTTGTATTCCAGTAACTATGGTGCTCTAATTAAGCACTTTGAGAAGAATTTTATTTCAAAAAAACTTTCAGAAATCGCTTTTTATTTAACACAAGATAAGCAAAATCAAATTGATTTTTTGTTTAAATTATTTCCTCTACTTTCTACTAATGCAAAAAGTCATATACTTGATTATAAAAAAGTTGTAAATATACATGACTTAATGAACGGAATTAGGATAGGCTTAATTGAAGATTTTAGTTTAGAGCATGAAGAATTAATTATTGAATATCTGGAGAAACGAAAGTTAGATTATTTTGTTCAAAAGGAAAAGGGAATACAATCTTTTACTTCTAACAACTATATGAGTACCTTTGGTGTTTGGTATTTTTTAAAAGAAATAAATAATTCAAAAATGAAAGATTTTATCGGAATAAATGATGAGTATGATTTTTTTGTAGACCCAGAGAATTTTGATTACAAAAAGTTTATACCATCGTGGCTAAAAAATTATAATGATAAATTACTTGGTAAAATCGCTGGAAATAAACATATGAAACATCATGTGATTGAGGTACTAAAAGAAAGAGTTGAAAACTCAAATGATAAGTGGTATTTGGAAATTTTAATGAACCACTTTATCTAAAACTCGTTTGTAAATCTTTACTAAAGGTGAATTCCACTGCTCAAGAAAATTTGCTATGGTTTGTCTACATATAGCACTCCACACATGTGGAGTGTGTGGCGCAGTTAGTATTAAAGAACGAAGCAGGATCCTAAAAGGATTCCTGCTTTTTTTGTTCACCGGAAAGATGGTAGTTGGTTGGTATTTGAATCAAAAGCGGATAATTCCCCAATCACTGAATCATATTAAAGTATTTCCATTATTTACAATAAAAATAATCCTGTCGTTATCCTAATAAACTGGAGAGTTGTTTCGATTACTATAATACAGTGTACCTTCTCAAGGTCTCGTAAGTTTAATAAATTGATAGATTGAGAACGGCGACTACAAACTAAATCAACAATGTGAGGGATTATAGTGGCAATTGAAAATGAACTAATCAATAAAACCTATTATCAAACTATAATAGATGAGAACGAAATGGGTCACCCAATCAAAATATTGGGTGACATGTATAAGCATGAAATGCAAAAAGATCGGCCAGATTTGTCCACTATTCGTTATGCGCAAGGGGAAGTTTACTTCTTAAATCATGATTATGATGCAGCCATTTATAAATGGGATAATTTTTCAGATGAAAAATTGATTCCATGGACACGCAAAAACATTGCAGATGCCCATTTTGAAATGGGTTTATTAGAGCATGCTGAAGAATTCTACAAGGCAGTTAATACCCATTCGGTGGAGTTAAAAACAGAAGTCTTACTGCAACTTTTTTCACTATACATAAAGCAAGGTAAAACTGAAAAAGCTGTTGATGCAATTAAAGATGCAGTTCATTTAAATCCAGATTATTCCGATGTGACGGAGATCGCACAGACTTTCTTTGAGGAATTCCAGGATTGGGATAATGCGGTTGAACTTGCTGTAAACGAAGCTATCCGCACTAAGTTACTTTCGTGGTTTGCGGTTTTAGAAGGGTATGCGGAGCAGGGTCTTACCAGTAGATTTGTGCCAAGTTATTTTAACGAAGCGTTAGTGACATTATTGCGTACCGATATTTATCAATTTGAAAACCTATCTGAAGTATTGTGGAATAGTTATCAACACAGTGATTTGTTTCTTCAGTGGGTTGAAGAGATTAACCAAATTCTCCTAGAAAATAAGGTTGAAGAATCCTATATGTGGAAGAAGCTTCCTAGCTTATTTAAAGATACGTATGATGAATTAGTTAGTGGAAGGTTTTTGATAAGGGATTTTTCGAATTTACTACCAAGTCACTTATTAAATTGGTTGGAAATATCATCAGTTTCCGATACTTTTATTTCTTCCTCCACTATACTTGCATGGAATGAAATTTTTCCATCAAATCTTGAAGATTCTTTGGTTAATGAAGCGGCATACCGGTTTGAGAATACGGAACGCTATCAAAATGGCAGACAAGAGGGAATGCAGCTTTTAGAATCTATTAAGAAATGGGCAGAAAAAGAAGGCGTGTTAGATGAATTAACTGCCTTTATGAATCCTATCTTAGAGGAATACAACGTTGAAGTGGCAGGTCCATCTAAAATCCGAAATATTATTAAACATGCGATTGAGTTTCTAATTGAAAAACGAGTTGAAATGGAAAATGCCAATCATGAAAAAATTAATTGGAACGAAGAACTACTGGCAAGAATTAATGGTTTACATCATCAGTTAACAGATATACAAATGGAAGAAGTGACAGTATTTAAAAATTCATTTCATACCATAAAGAATGAAGTAAGTCAGAAGATGATGAGTAAGATTCCTGAAATCCTTCGAACCTGTTCAGAATTGGTTACGGAAGAGAGTGATTTTGGAAAACTAGGTGTTGACCTTAATGAAGAAATGAATAGACGGATTGCAGATTATATGGCAAACACGGCCCTATATGACTTTAAACATGCCGTTCAGGGATGGATTGAGGATTGCGAGAGAGAATTCAAGGACAGTCAAATCAAATTAGATGAGATGAGTGAAAGCTTTACCAAACAGTATTTCGAAGAGAAGATTGTATTGGATTGTGACTTCAAGATATTGGATGATTGGCGCAGAGATATGGAACGAATATCAAGGGGAATGGTACACGTAGAAAAAGTAAATATCATGATGCGTAATAACCCTTCTCAGTTGTTGTTAAAAGGGGCTGGGAAACTCCTAGGATCCATATCGAAAAATAAAGAAAGGCTCCATACTAGATTTAAAAGCTATGTTGAAAATGAAGATTATAGTCACATAGCACAGGAGATCATCAATCCGTTCCTACAACAATTAGAGTTATTCGAGGGATCAATCGAGTGGGATATAAGTAAATTTCTCGCCACTCCGTTTGAAGTGCTAAATCGTGTAAGTGAGAATGTGCAAGGTGATATTGAAAAACATAAAGATTCTTTAGATATGATGCGAGAAAAACCTGAAATATATCGTGATCCGCTCACCTTGTTTGAAGTAAAGCTTTGTCAATATGAGTTAGTGAATATGATAAGTTAATTCTAGATTAGAAAAAAATAATTACTATATACTTCATTCAATCTCGGGAGTTAATCACACATTTTAATGGATGTACCTGAAAAATTGGAAATAAATCTGGAGGATAATCATAGATGCCTGTCCAACATTGGGAAGGCATCTATTTTTAGATTTCCTTCAACGTGTTAGGTGTGATAACTATTATGGAAAAAAGAGAAAAAGAGTTACAATAGTCATAAAGATAATAAAAACAAACCTTTTTTTTAAAAAGAATTAATAAGGAGTGGTTTTACATATGACTACAATCAACTGGATGGAAGAAGTCCAAAAGAGAAAAGAAGATTTCATAAAAGACTTACAAGGAATCCTACAAATCAAAAGTGTCCTAGACGAAGAAAATGCTACACCAGAAGCGCCACTTGGACAAGGTGTTAAAGATGCCTTACAATATATGCTGGATTTAGGAGAAAAAGATGGCTTTTCTAGCAAAAATGTTGGGAATCTTGCAGGACATCTTGAAATGGGGCAAGGAGAAGAACTGGTTGGTATATTAGGACATGTAGACGTAGTACCTGAAGGGGACGGCTGGAGTGTTGATCCGTATAGTGGAATTGTAAAGGACGGAAAAATTTATGCGCGTGGATCCAGCGATGACAAGGGTCCGACGATTGCAGCCTATTATGGGATGAAAATTGTACAAGAATTAGGATTACCAATCCAGAAGCGCGTTCGCTTAATTATTGGAACAGATGAAGAAAGTAATTGGCGTTGTGTGGATCATTATTTTGAACATGAGGAAATGCCAACCCAAGGCTTTGTGCCAGATGCGGACTTCCCAATCATTTTTGCGGAAAAAGGAATTTCTGATTATGACATCGTACAGCAAGCACAGCCTGGCGAATCTGCAGGGGGAAATGTATTGCTATCCTTTGCATCTGGACGTAGATACAATATGGTGCCAGACTTTGCGGAAGTTCATTTAAAAGTGGCTGATGAAGCTTCGGAAGTAATCCGCAACTATCAAGCGTACATACAGGAAACGGGTTTAGAAGGAAAGGCAACTCCGAATAATGGTGAAATTATTTTAACCCTAGTCGGAAAAAGTGCTCATGCAGCAGAACCTCGTCATGGAAAAAATGCCGGAATCTATTTAGCTAAATTTCTACAAACAGTAGCTTTGGATGATGCAGGGGAAAAATATGTTGATACTGTCGCAGCGTTCTATGAAAAATCTCGCGGGGAAGTATTTGGAATTACTTACGAAGACGAGGACTCTGGTGATCTAACCATTAATGTTGGAGTCATGAACTATAATCAGGAAGACGGTGGGCGTGTTGGCTTAAATATGCGTACTCCTGTCACCTTTGATATCGAAGCAGGAAAAGCTAAAATTGAAGCTACAGTGAAAGAAAAAGGTCTTCAATTAGAGAACTTTAGTTTTTCTAAGCCTGCATATGTAAAAAAAGATGACCCACTTATTCAGATACTGCAAAAAGTATACGAAGGACAAATGGGAGAAAAGGCAGAACTCTTAGCGATTGGTGGCGGGACCTATGCACGCGCTTTAGATCATGGTGTTGCCTTCGGTGCGATGTTCCCCGGACGTGAAGATGTCATGCACCAAAAAGACGAATATGCCATTGTTAATGACCTATTACAAGCAACGGCTTTATATGCCCAAGCGATTTATGAGCTTGCCAAGTAATCAAGTACTACCGAAAAGAACGACAATCCATCGTGATTATCGTTCTTTTTTATAGAAGGACATTGTCTAATTTAGTGGTATAATAGTCATGTCTGAAAATTATGTGTTTTTTATTATTTGATGGGAGATGTTTGAATGCAAAAATTATTTGAATACAACTGGCAGGTACGTGAGGATTGGTTTAATTGGTGTGAAGATGTACCAGAAGAGGAATTATTAAAGGAGCGTACTGGTGGAATTGGGAGTATTTTGTACACGCTATTTCATATTATTGATGTTGAATATAGCTGGACTATTCTAGATATGAAAGGCGAAAAAGATAAGCTCAATCCTTCATTTGAAACGTGCAATACCCTAGAAAAGATACGGGAGTTTTCTAGACAAGCGAATAAAGAAGTAAAGCCATTTGTATCAGCGTGGACAAACGAAATGGAGGATCGTATCTTCACCGAAACCTATTCAAATGGGGAACAAGAAAGCTTCAAACACGGCGAAATCATGCGTCATGTCATTGCACACGAAATTCACCACATTGGACAACTATCAATCTGGTCACGTGAAATTGGGAAAGCACCAGTGACTGCGAATTTAATTCGAAGAGGGCTATTTGATTAACAATCTAACAATCTATAGTTTAGGCAACTCAATTATTAAAAGGAATGGATTTAATGGAAAAGGTTGGGCTTTCATTTAGAGTTCCAAATCAATATGGAAAATTATTAGTAATACTATTTAAAAATCTCCTTGAAAGCTCTAGCTCTTCTACCTGGGTGAAGGGAGATCATGTAGAAATCTTGTTTCATGATGTCCTAGACTTAGGAATGCAGCACTTAGAAAAGCTAACAATACTGAGTAATAAACAGCTAAAAGAATATGTTTCCTTTTCAGATCACTATCCAATTATGGCAACTTTTTCTGGATATTCCTCCGATGAAGAAATAGTGAAAGCAGTGAAGACTGGAAGGGAATTTTTAATTACCGAATGCCAGACGTTAATCAGTATAGTTGATTCTACCGAGATTTTATTTTTATCAAAAAATGTTTATTTAATTGATAACATGGAAGAACAATGTCAGCAAAATAGATTTTCTGACGTGAAGCATATTACGAAAGAGAAGTGTTTAGGATTTGTGTTTGACTAAATTAACTTTAGAAACGAAAAATCATAGTTAAGTAGTGAATATTAGTGGTATAATTTTAAACATTTTATTTAGTGCTGAACAAATTATTGGCCATCATAACAAAGCGCTGCATGGTCATTATAATGTCGAGCACTTTTCTATGATTCGAAATTCAACGGAAGACTTATTTATCCCGATTCATGATAATTATCGGGATTAGGTCCCGACTTAAAAAAATGGCGTGTTTTTCGATAGACGCGCCATTTTTTAATAGTATTTTTGACTTTTTCCGAAATGGCTTTTATAATAAGCACTATAAAATTAACGTAAGGAGGATTATGAAAAGGTGACACACGCGATGAAGCTACGATTCCTAACTTTGAACTCGTAATTTAATACGTTCAAAGGCTCTGTTTTGTGCATACAGAGTAAACGGGATACGTCTGTCCTTTTTTCATAATCTTCATTTCATATCATTATAATGTCATGTTGAGAAAGGTGGAGCGTTCTGCCTTTCTTTTTTATGTTGTATAAAAATACCTAGCGAGCATTCTCTGGGTTTAGTTCAGCATAACTAATTTCCTTATCCATGGGCCCCCGTTTACTCCGATTACACAGGCAGAGACCTGTGTTTTTTTATTAATCTATAATTTTGGAGTGAATCGTATGGAAAAAGTATGTCTTGAATTAGAAAATATTGAACTAACATTTTTAGATGAAGTAATTTTAGCGATACCACGTCTTGCGGTACATCAATTTGATCGCATTGGTATTGTAGGAAAGAATGGTGCGGGGAAAAGTACCTTGCTGAAACTAATGAATGGTCAGTTGAAACCAGATCAGGGGCAGGTGAGACGGTTTGCAGATTTTGCTTATTTTGATCAATTGACATCACCTGTTGAAGACGAGATCGAGTATGAATTACGCGGGAAATTAGCTATTCCGAAAACGGAAATTGCTAATTTTAGTGGTGGGGAGAAGACAAGGATGAAGCTTGCACAACTATTCTCAAACTACCATGAGGGCTTATTAATTGATGAGCCGACAACACATTTGGACGCTGCAGGAACACAGTTTTTTATCGATGAATTAATGTACTATTACGGTGCGCTAGTACTCATCAGTCATGACCGGTATGTGTTGGATCAGCTCGTTACAAAAATTTGGGAAGTTGAAGATGGGCATGTAACGGAATATACCGGCAATTATTCGGATTACGTCGAACAGAAGGAGCTTGAGCGAAAGCAGCAACAGGAGCAGCATGAAAAATATGTGAAGGAAAAATCACGTCTTGTAAAAGCCGCCGAGGAGAAGATGAAAAAGGCGGATAAAATTACGCAAGCAAATGGGCAAATGTCCAAAAAAGACACGAAAGCAAAAGCGAATAAAATGTTTATGACCAAGTCCAAGGACACGAGCCAAAAATCCGTTCAACGTGCAGCCAAAGCGATTGAACAGCGAGTGGAACAGATGGAAGCGGTGGAAGCACCAAAAGAGGAGCAAGCAATCCATTTCCATCAATCCAGCGTACTACAATTACACAATCGCTTTCCGATTATGGCCGACCGTTTAACATTAAAGGTGGAAAACAAAATTCTTCTACAGGATGCTAGTTTTCAGTTTCCTTTAGGAAAGACCATTGTGATTACGGGAAAGAATGGCTCGGGCAAAACAACCTTACTACAGCATATCATCAGCCAAGGGGAAGGACTGACGATTTCGCCAAAGGCAATGATAGGTGCTTATCAACAAATGGGCTATCAATTTACCAGTGACAAATCAGTAATTGCCTATATGCGCGAAAATAGTGACTATAATGAGAGCAAGATTCGTGCTGTCTTACACGCGATGAGTTTTACAGGAAATGATGTAAACAAAAATATTCGTGATTTAAGCGGTGGGGAAGCAATTCGGTTGGTGTTATGTAGTTTGTTCTTAGGGAAATACAATGTACTTGTACTAGATGAGCCAACCAATTTTCTAGATGTATTCTGTATTGAAGCTTTAGAACGTTTCCTAGCAGGGTATGATGGGACGGTTATTCTCGTTTCGCATGATCGCACATTTGTGGAGCGTGTTGCGGATGATGTGTATGTCATAGAAAATCAGCAATTGCGGTTGAAAAGTTAGAGGAAATGGGTTGTGATAGCGTCATGCTCTGGTTAATTAATTCAGCGGGGAAGACCAGTTTTCCAGCGGTAATTTTGGTAATTCAGCGAGCGCACCCGATAATTCAGCGTTAACCCATTTTCACGCACTATGCTATCAAAGTGATCGTCACCAACAAGAAAACCTGAACTAATTAATATGCCAATTAGTTCAGGTTTCTTTTATTACGCTTTTTTCCTAACCGGTATCCATATTTCACTGCGATAATCCAGGAGTGTTGTATCAGGACTTTCATTCCAAAGGATTTCCGGCCCCTCTACTGCCTCATAGTTAGCAGAAGGGAACCATTCAGCATAAATATTTCCCCATGTGTTTTGTAACGTTTCAGGAAATGGACCAACCGATTCGAATACTGCCCATGTTAAAGCTGGAACATCTAAACTAGTAAAACCCTCTGGACACTCATTTGTGCTAGCTACCCCAATATATTGATCAAGCTCGCCTTTCTCCTGCATTCGTCCGTCAGAAAAGTTTGTTGATGCTTGAATTATTCCGTTAGGATCGACATTGGACAGCGCCTTTAATTGCTTTATTTTCTCCATCGTGAGCGATTTCCACATGGCGTTTATTTCGGGGTTTTCACCTTCGAATATAATGGGGACTCGTTTCATAATCCCAATTAGACGAAATGCATCTTTTTCTACTATACGATATTTCATTTCAGATCCTCCTCTTATGGAAAGTTGGAAGGTCATCCGCGGATAAGCTAGAAGCGATTTGCCTAGTATTCTTGCTTCGGATGGTGTTACACCATGAAGGCTTTGAAAAGCTCTTGTAAAGGAATCAGCAGATTGGTAGCCATACTTCACTGCGATGTCTATCACTTTAGGATTACTATCCTTTAGTTCAAAGGCTGCGAGTGTAAGGCGCCGATTTCGAATGTAAGCTGATAGTGATACACCAGCAAGATAGGAAAACATTCGTTTAAAATGATACTCGGAACACTGTGCTATTCTAGCCACTTCTTTATAGTCAATCGTGTTGGTTAAATTCTTTTCGATATAATCAATGGCGTGATTCATTGCCTTGAGCGAATCCATCAGCGACCCTCCTTTATCAGTAGAATAACAGGAATTAACTAATGGTATCCGACTTTTCATGCACAGTTTTGTAGGATACTAGAAGTTTTTAGTGGAAATAAACGTATTCCATGTTTAGTATTAAGCTAGATGTGATTACAATAGAGTATACAGGAAAAAAGGAAGGAGGATAGTAGATGAGCTATAAAAATACATTTATTACTGCTTCTGAAGATTCTACAGCTACTTCTGCGATTATCCCACAACCTAGAAATGAAAAACCTACCATTGCATCCATAGAATATAATCTTATTAAACATAATCCCTATACCTATACCCAAGATGATGTGCAATTTAGAACCTACATAGAGAAATATCAAATCACAACAGATAATCTGGCTGCATTGCGTGAGGAGATTTTTTCTAAACCAAAGGCATGTTTCCGGGCATCTCCGTTGGTGAAGAAGTATGGCTGGGGAATTCACTATGATGAATCGGGCAAACTAGCATTATATGAAATCGATGGTGAAGCATATCAATCATTTCTAGAAAACGAACAGATTACCAAATTAAAAGGGATGCGTTCGAAGCGGAAGTAATCAATTACTGGTCAAGCAGTTCCGCTACTCTTTTTCTTAATTCCTTGCTTGATTTTATCAAGAATAAACGTAGCTACCGGAATGATTAGACCCATGACAAGGGCATATGTTGGCCAGTATTTGGCATCCCAATTTTGCATATACTCAATATCGGGATAAACAATGACAGAAAAGATGATAGAAATAATTCCTAATGGAAACACTAGAAACTGATATTTTTTCACACCTAATATTTGTGCAAAGGCAATGACACATGCGTAAAAATAAAGTGCCGATTTAAAGAATATCGATATAACCCAGATCCCCGCCATAACGGATTCTAAGCGCTCAATAATCTCGAATAAACTAATGGTTTTAGCAAGTACATAGCTTGGGTATAATTGTCTTGCAGTTGTGGAAGCACCCAAGACTAAAATACAAAGAACGGTAACAAAGGTAACTGTAGTAGTCCCGATAAACGTCCCTGATAAGAAGTTCCATTTAGACTTATCAGGACGATTAATATTCTTCGGAAAAAACATCAAAAACAAGATCATAGGAAATCCAGCAATAGAGACGAAGTTATAGATGGCTTTCGCATGATCTGAAAAAGATGCTTCGTATAAAGGACTTAGACGTTCCAACTCAATTTCTGGTAATAAAAAAATGATGAGCCCGATTAAGAGAATGAAAAACCATGCGCTTAACAGTTCGCCTGTTCTTGCGATGACTTCTATGCCTGCCCGAACAACGATGATGATTAGCAAAGCAAATAACATATTTAGAACTTCAATCGGTGTATCGGTAAGGATCTGTGTTGTGGTGAAATAACCAAAGTAGGCAAGAAGTGAGCATGTACCTATAAATGCGAACAGAACATATAACAGCCCAATAATTTTCCCCAATACTTTGCCGTATACGCTTTCCAAATATTCGATATAGTTTTTCTTCCCCATACCAGTGGCACATTTGTAGAGAAAGTAGACATAGCCTAAACAGATAAAGACACTTATTACACAGGACAACCATGCGTCTTGTTTTGCAGCTGCAGTCATTCCAGCAGGGGTTACAAGAATAGTTGTCCCTGTAGTAAACAGGATAGTTAGAATAGAGAGTTGAAATGGGCTAATCTTTACTTTTTCCTCCAAGAAAATACATCCTCCAAATCGGTTATTGGCTTTTAAAATAATTTAATGAATGGATCTAACGATATGGCGATTAATTCTAATGGATTAGGGATGGATATATCATGAATCCTCAATATCGTTAATATGGCTGCAAAGGTTAATAAAACCATCGAAATCCATATTTCTCGAAAAAGCTTTTCTTTTGCTAATCTATAAACCTGCATAAATCCAATGATCAGAAAAAGTAAAAGAATCCCAAACGTCTTAAGCATGTCTCTACTCCTCAGATATTTCTTGGTGGAATGGGTCTGTTATTGTACCAGCACGCTTGACCTGAATATCAACGGTAATATTTACAGCTGCATCTGGGAAAACATCGGCCCATTCCTTTTTTAACTTTTCCCATTTTTGAGGGTCGGTTTTATGGATACGCTCGCCGAATCCGAAAATATCAGATTCAAAGTCGTTCTGCGCTTTTTCAACTGCCTGCCGAATGGTGTCTTTAATATCTGCGTTCGTTTTCTCTTCAATCTCATTAAATATATGTTCATTCATTAGATCTAACCTTGTATTAACATCTGCAACATTTGCTTTTCCGGTTATTTTAACGTCAATCGTTGGATTTCCGTTCTTTACATGTGGGGTTATTTCACATTGGGTATTAGTAACCTCAACACCTACTTGTCCATCTTCTATTTCTGTAACAACGATTGTGTTTTTTACATTTCCTTTAATATAATTTAATCCTTTACTTTCATCCTCATTTAACCATCCGATTAATTTATTCTTACGAAATGCAGCCATGCCATCGTAACTCAGTATTGCATTTGGAGCTGTGGTTAATACATTTTCTGTTGTTTTTCCTTCATCCGGATCACCTAATATCTTGACTGCAGTTAAAATAGGCTGTGTTCCCTCACTGACAATATCATCCATCAGTTCATTTAACTGAACTTTTCCAGTGGCCGCCCAAGTCTCTGATGAGGATTCCAGGGAGTCGAACAATTTATTGGCAGGGATTTTTTCGTGACTAGTTAACACATTTAATACCTCATTAGCAGTGTTATCTTTTGTAACCACAACATAAAAATCCGTTCTCATCTCCGGATCTCTTGATAAAAAATCAATCGGCTTATAAATTCCTTCTCTAGCGACCTCTTCTCCGATAATAATCATTCTAAGGTGTGCTAAATAGACCCTATTAGGAAGCTGTTGTGTTAATTTCCGTAAGGCTTCAAATATGATTTTTCCGGATGCTGCATAGGTAGTAACTGGGGTGTCGTATCCAGTTGATTGAGCAGAGGAAACTTCACCAGGATTTAATAGTTGAACAGAAACAAGATAATTACCATCATCTTGTTTATCAATTCCCAGTGCTACCGCGATTCCTAAATCATTTACTTCTCGTCTGTTCCAACACCCAGTTAAAGTAGAAATTAATAGCAAGGAAGTTAGAAAAATTGATAACGATTTTTTCAGCATATATTCCACTACTTCCGTTTCGTTGTTTTCGGTTTAGGCATTCCGCTTTTTGTGCGCTTTATATTTTTTTGATTAATTAACCTAGGTCGTGAAAACATAGCCCACATCGGCACTCGAAAGAATACATCCTTTTGGTCCTTTACGATAAACGGTGCAGCTGGTGCGGTATACGGGATACCAAAGGATCGTAATGAGGACAGATGAATACAAAGTAGTATGATGCCGAACATGATGCCAATAAGTCCTAAAACTGCGGCTAAACTCATCATCCCAAATCGTACTATCCGGACAGATGTTGCTAGATTGATTGCTGGGAAACAAAAGTTAGCGATAGCTGTAATGGAAACGACAATGACCATAGCTGGAGAGACTATACCAGCCTGCACGGCAGCTTGGCCAAGAACTAAGGCACCAACAATACTCATCGCTTGTCCGACTGCTCTTGGCATTCGTACACCTGCTTCTCGCAGGATTTCAAAGGCAACCTCCATCATGAGTGCTTCTACAAATGCCGGAAAAGGAATACCATCTCGTTGTGCTGCAATACTAATTAATAATGTTGTTGGAAGCATTTCTTGATGATAGGTTAACACGGCAATGTAAAGAGAAGGTGCTAATAAGGCAATGAAAAAACAAAAGAAACGTAAAAACCTTAGTAATGTTGCGACGTCGGCCCTTTGATAGTAATCTTCACTTGCTTGAAAAAACTCTACAATCAAACTAGGTGCGACGAGTACAAATGGTGAACCATCAACTAAAATTGCCACACGCCCCTCTAATAGTTTTCCGGCAACTGCATCCGGTCTTTCCGTACTATAAATCGTAGGGAATGGGGAAAATGTTTCGTCTTGTATTAGTTCTTCAATATATCCTGATTCCAAGATTGCATCGATATCGATTTTATCCAAGCGATGATGCACTTCTGTCACTAAGTCTTCATTAACAATCCCGTTTATGTAAGCAATCATGATTTTTGTTTTCGTAACCTTGCCAATTTCCTTTGATTCTAACCATAAATTAGGACTTCGAATTCTCCTCCGCAGTAAGGAAATATTGGTTGATAAGGTTTCGGTGAATCCTTCATGAGGTCCTTTGATAACGGTTGCAGACTGTGGTTCTTCAATTGCTCGTTTTTCGAAGCCTGGAATACTTACGGTAACTGCTTGTGACTCGTTTTCAAGAAGGATTGCAACTTGCCCAGAAAGTATGTTTGTAAGTACTGTATCAAAATCGATTGCTTCGTTTGCTTCACCGACCGTAATATTTGTTTTGATTAAATCTGACATAACCGGATCACTTTTTAGTGTAGTCTGATTAGGATCCTCCCACTTTGTGTGAAGTAACGCGTTAATTAAGTCCTGTAATAATGCGGCATCGATTAAGCTTTCTATGTATAGTAAATAGGCATCTGTTTGATTACTGGAGTCAATCTGTATGACTCGACAAACTAGGTCTGCGCTATTTCCGAGTTTGCTTTTTATGGTAGCGATATTGTTATCTAATGAAGTTGATAATGTTTCTGTTTGTGTTACTTGAATATGTTTTTCTGGCTTTGTTGATTTTCGAAATAGATTCCGATAGGTTCGTCTCATTACACATCGCCCCCTTATTTTATTAGCTTTTTCAAATCTACTAGTAACTATGCATTTGTACGGGTAATTCTGGGAGCAAGCACGTTATAAATTGTTATCCGGGTTATTAATAGCTATAAATGGAGCGGTAGCGTACACTAAACGAAACAATAGACGTGAATGAAATTAAGTATTCAGCGGAACAGTGTGCGTATGATAAACATAAGCAATGAAAAAATAAAAAAATTTCTTTGCCCCGTATCTTTTCTTCTTGTTGTTTCGTTTAAAGGGTTAGAGAGGTTTATAAGGAGTGAGTAGCACGATGGCAGCCAGAAATATCAAGTATGAAGGTGAAAAGGGCCAAGTAGATGAAAGGGAATTAGAACAATTGTACAGTGGGCTTCAAAAGTATTCTCGCTTTCTAACCAAGAATAAGACGGAAGCGGATGATCTTGTTCAGGAAACGCTCCTAAAAGCTATTCAGTACTATACCCCAACTGATTTGACGCCAGCATTACTGAATAAAATTGCTTATCATCACTGGATCGATACATTTCGCAAAAGAAAACAGGAGGTAATTGGAGTTACAGAAGATATTCCAGATAACGCTACTGGATCCAGTAAAGCAGACATTCAAGATTCCGTACAACATTTGTTAAATCAGCTTACACCAAAGCAGGCTGTAATTTTTATATTAAAAGAAGCGTTTCAGTTCCAATCTAAAGAAATTGCAGCTGTATTAAATACGACCGAGATGGCTGTAAAATCTCTGCTTCATCGAGCCAAGAAACGAATGGATAGAGAGGCACGGGTACAGGTTTTGGACGGATACTGGAGTGAAGCGGAACAAGAGCTATTGTCAAATGTACTCTATCAATCCCTTCGTATGGAAGACCCGGCAGTGTTAATTGACTGCATCTCAGCGATACCTTCACTTGCTAAAGCAACAGAGCCAACCTGCACAAAATTCTCTGGGCCTTCTCGTAATCTTAATTGTATGGCAGCATAAAAAAGGGAGGAATTTTGTAATGAGTACGATACCATATGTTATCGAGCAATCAAGTCGTGGCGAACGTTCCTATGATATTTACTCACGCTTGTTAAAGGATCGGATTATCATAATCGGGGACGAAATCAATGATCAGGTGGCTAATAGTGTTGTTGCACAGCTGTTATTTCTAGAGGCGGATGATCCAGAAAAGGATATTTCCATTTATATCAATAGCCCAGGTGGTTCAACATCAGCTGGATTCGCTATTTTTGATACGATGGAACATATTAAGCCTGATATTAGTACAATCTGCACCGGTATGGCAGCGTCATTTGGTGCGATGTTACTTATTGCTGGAACGAAGGGAAAACGATATGCACTTCCGAATAGTGAAATTATGATTCACCAGCCACTTGGTGGAGCAAAGGGGCAAGCAACCGATATCGAAATCTCTGCCAAACGAATTCTCAAATTACGGAGTCATACAAACGAAATTATTGCTGAACGCACTGGTCAACCAGTTGATAAGGTAGCACACGATACGGATAGAGATTATTTTATGAGTGCAGAAGAGGCGCAGGACTACGGAATAATCGATAAAATTATTCGCCGGAAGTAATGTGTCGATGTCGTATTTATGGAGTAGTATACAACGAAAGATAAAACAAACGTTTGATTAAAAGTGATGTTTCCTTTTAAATAGGATACGTCACTTTTTTTGATTATAAAAGTTTGCGAATGCCACTCATCTAAATCGGACTCTTTTAATATACTATTAGGACAAGTTATTGTTTACGCCAACGCGATGATTCTGGATAAAGGAGAAAAATTTATATGCTAACTGTGCTGACAATGGCAATGACATTTATAGCAACAGGAATTGATGAAATGCTACTCTTAATAATCTTATTTTCCATGGCGAAAAGAGAAAAAGATGTGCGTGATGTGTTTGTTGGGCAACAAATTGGCATGACGCTAGTGTTAATCATGACGTTACTTGCAGTATATGGGCTAGGATTCATTACAAGGGAGTGGGTTGGTCTTCTAGGTATCCTTCCAATCGCAGTCGGGATTATTGAATTTTTTTCCGGTGAGGAAGAAGATGATGATGACAAAATCCTGATGAAAACGGCTATTTTTAGTAATTGGATCTTTCGAGTTGCACTTATTGCTATTGCAGGTGGGGCGGAAGAACTGGCTATTTTTATTCCATATTTTTCATCGTTACACGTTAAGGAATTACTTATTGCTGTTGTAACCTTTACCTTGATGATTCCGATTTGGAGCGGAATATGCATGCGACTAGCACGTGTAGGCAATATTGACCTGGTCATTAACAACTATCGGCGTTTTATTGTACCTATTATTTTCATTGGAATTGGGATTAACATTTTGTTGGAAAATAATACCTTGAAGGCGATATTCTCGTTAATTTAGTAGAGCGAATTTCAAGAGCAGAACGACCCTTTGTGCTATAATTTATAGTTGGAGGTAATGCGAATGGCTCAAGCAAATATAGCTAGTTCATGGCGAGCAAATCACAGGAAAACTGTTATTTTTGCACTTATATTTATCATTATTGCAGTCGCGGGTTTGGCATATGTGAAATGGGTGCCATATTATCATAAGGCTGATATAGCAAGAACGACGCATTCTATTGGTGCATCGATTTTAGGTGACAATACAGCAAATGCATCCTGGAAGAGCGCATGGGACTATGCGATTGTTTATTTTAAATCGGTATGGCAGGCTGCTTTATTGGGGATATTGCTTGGTTCATTATTACAAGTGTTGATTCCAACAAATTGGTTAGTAAGGGTTTTAGGAAAGACAAGCTTTGGTAGTACAGCAATAGGCGGTCTTGCATCACTGCCAGGCATGATGTGCACGTGCTGTGCAGCACCAGTGGCAGTTGGGATGCGAAAGAAAAAGGCATCGGTTGGCGCAACGCTTGCCTTTTGGTTAGGTAATCCGGCGCTGAATCCGGCTACTTTAGTATTTATGATGTTTGTTTTATCGTGGAAATTTACGCTTATACGTTTCGTGGCGGGTCTGGTTATCGTGTTCGGGGTAAGTTATTTGGCGAATCGATTTGCACCGAAGCTAGACACTGTGGAAATGGATAAAATGATGGAGGAAGCAGAACAAAAAGAAGCAGGTTCCTTCCTAAAGAGATGGATGAGATCCATGGGAATGATGGTGCTATATATTGTGCCAGCATATGTATTATCTGTATTGTTACTAGGTGCAGCGCGTACTTGGTTATTCCCACAGATGGGCGATCAGGCGGCAACAGGCATTATCGCAATTTGCCTATTTGCTATTGCGGGCATGCTTTTCGTCATTCCAACAGCAGCTGAAATCCCGATCATCCAAACATTCATGGCATTTGGCTTAGGCGGAGGTCCAGCAGCGGCATTATTGATAACATTACCTACTATCAGTCTTCCATCCTTGTTAATGGTAGGAAAGTCTTTCCCGAAAAGAGTGTTATTCTTTGTGGCAGCAGCGGTGGTCCTAGTAGGTATTCTTAGTGGAATAGTAGGAATGTTTTTCCTTTAAACACGTGAATCTTTTGCGGGCATTTTTGAATTCAGGCTCCTGACAAGAGAATACTAACAAGAATGAAATGGCAACAGAAATAGCATTTAAAAGGAGAATAAGACATGGCAGAAGATGTGAAAAAGGCAACAGAAGGCGATATGATTCAGATTACAAACGGTGATAACAAAGGAAAAAAGGGCAAGGTGCTTATCGTCCGTGAAAACTCCGTTATTGTTGAGCTTGGCAGAAACGAAGTCCGTGATGAGCCAATTAAGACGGTTATTAACCATAAAAATTATAAGCTAGAGAAGTAAAGGGGAATCCATTTCTGTTTGTATACGGAAATGGATTTTTCATTTATAGTGGCTATTCGCTAGTTAGTCTGACATATTTCATAGGATAAATCCCAAGCAACCTTCATATTTATGAATGAAGGAGGTTTGGCGGATGTCAGATGAACGAAATAAAAACGAGAAGGACGAACAACTAGAAGCATTTCGGGTCGATGACAGGGGGAAGTTCTTAACGACGAATCAGGGGCTACGGATGTCGGAGGATGAATTTTCCTTAAAAGCAGGCGAGCGTGGACCGACACTTATGGAGGATTTTCACTTCCGGGAGAAGATGACGCATTTTGACCATGAGCGAATCCCAGAGCGGGTCGTCCATGCTAGAGGTTTTGCAGCACATGGAGAATTTCAGCTATACGAAAGTCTGGAGCAATTTACGAAGGCAAAATTTCTAACGGATACGAGTAAAAAGGTACCAGTCTTTGTGCGGTTCTCGACGGTTAATGGGTCAAGAGGTTCTGGAGACACGGCTCGTGATGCGAGAGGGTTTGCGACGAAATTTTATACAGACGAAGGGAATTATGATTTAGTCGCCAATAATATCCCGGTCTTCTTTATCCAGGATGGCATTAAATTTCCTGACGTTGTGCATGCCTTTAAGCCAGAGCCTGACAATGAGATTCCGCAAGCATCGACTGCTCATGATACGTTTTGGGATTTTGTCGCGAATAATCAGGAATCAGCCCATATGATTATGTGGATTATGTCTGATCGTGCAATACCACGAAGCTTCCGGATGATGGAGGGCTTTGGTGTCAATACGTTCCGGTTGGTTAATGCACAAGGAAAAGCATTTTTTGTGAAAATCCACTGGAAGCCAACACTTGGTACGCATTCGCTCATTTGGGAGGAAGCCCATAAGCTGTTAGGAATAGACCCGGATTTTCATCGCAATGATTTATGGAATACGATTGAGCAGGGAAATTATCCGGAATATGAATTAGGGTTTCAACTAATTGCTGAAGAAGATGAATTCAAGTTTGATTTTGATATTTTAGATGCAACAAAGCTTTGGCCAGAAGAAGATGTACCTGTGAGGCTCGTCGGGAAAATGACCCTGAACAAAAATGTTGATAACTTTTTTGCGGAGACAGAACAAGTGGCATTCCATCCAGGGCATGTTGTTCCTGGAATTGATTTTACGAATGATCCGCTGCTTCAGGCGCGATTATTTTCGTATATTGATACGCAACTAATTCGTCTCGGTGGTCCGAACTTTCACGAGCTTCCGATTAACCGACCGGTCTGCCCGTTCCATAATAATCAACGTGATGGGTTTGGGCGTCAAACAATCAATCTAGGGAAGGTAGCCTATCACCGAAATTCGTTAGCCGGAAATACCCCGACCCCAGCAAGCCCGGCGCAGGGTGGCTATGAGACGTATCAGGAAAAGGTTGAGGGTAGGAAGGTAAGAGCTAGAAGTGAAAGCTTTGCTGATCATTTTTCCCAAGCAACACTATTTTGGAACAGCATGAGTGATCCGGAAAAGCAGCATATCATTGATGCTTTTAGCTTTGAGTTAGGAAAAGTTAAAAGCAAGTCCGTTAGGCAGCAGGTAGTGGATATGTATGCCAATGTTAACTTAGGACTGGCGCAAACTGTAGCCAAAAATATCGGAGTGAAGGCGCCAACTAGTGGCGGGTCAAATGTGACAAAATCCTCACCTGCTTTGAGCCAATTAAATACTGTCAAATCCGCGAAGACAAGGAAGGTAGCTGTCATCGTAACCGATGGCTTTAATGGCCCAGAAGTAAAACGAGTCTTGGATATATGGAAAGCAAATGGGCTAGTTCCAGAAATCATAAGCGAGGATATTGGTGTAGTGACTGGCACAAATGGTGTACAGCTTGAGGCAACCCAGAATATATTTACGATGGATTCTGTATTATATGATGCTGTTTACATGGTCCGGGGCAGTAGAAATAATATGAAGTTTAACAAGGATGTAGCCTATTTCCTAGATGAAGCGTTTAAGCATAAAAAGACGATTGGTGGTACTGGGGAAGGGAAGAAGTGGTTAGAAATTAATCGCTATGCAAATAGACCCGGCGTTATCATGGGTGATAATATTGATTGGTTTGCGAAGGAGTTTGTGAAAGCAGTAGCGAAGCACAGACACTGGGGCAGGCAAGTGATATAGGAAAAAAGCGCAATGCCATCAAGTTGGGCATTGCGCTTTTGTCTTTATGAAAGCAATTCTTTAAAGTGAACGAGATTTTCTTCGAAGGTTGGCACTGTTTTTGTATCTTCTGCTTTTCTTACTAAGCTAACGAGTAAATCGTTAAATGGTGTTGCTTCGCCAACTTCCTTACCTTTTGTGGATACCACGCCATTAATATAGTCGATTTCTGTCTTGCGTTGTTTTTCTAAGTCTTGTAGCATACTAGCACGCAATAATGCTTGTGGAGCAAATGCTTTTCGTGCAAAGCCAATGGCAACTGGTAGGTTGCTGTTATCTTGTGCAAGTTTGAAAATTTCTAGATTGAATCCAGCTAACTCAGCAAATTCAACGCCTGCAGCTTGTCCAACACGGATTGTTTCATCTGCTAAACGAACAGCACTAGTTACTGCGATATCATCATTTAACACATCACCAAATGTGCAGCCTAAAGCAGCTGACATACCACTCATTGCAACGTTTACTAACAATTTAGCCCATTTTGTTCCAACTAAATTATCCGTTACTTTAGTTTCTCCAACTAAATCCAAGATTTGTTTAATAGTGTTTACTCTATCTGTGATAGATCCGTCTAATTCACCAATTTGGAATGCATTTCCTTTGAATGCTTCCTCCGTTGTAGTTAATTCAGATACACCAGGTTTTACATAGGTTGCCCCGAATTCAACTGAACCACCAATTACACGATCTTTTCCTAGAATCGCTACTAATGATTCTTCGGGAACACCATTTTGTAGTGATAATACAACACTATCGTCACGTAAATATTGCTTAAGGTTTGTTAACACATCGTGGTTATATACTTGTTTTGTTAGCAATAACACTAAATCATATGTACCTGTCATTGCATCAGGTGTAATGGCTTTTACTGGAAGTGTAACATTAATGGTACCAGTAATAGTTGCCCCGTTTTGGTTTAGTGCATCCACATGCTCCTTATTCACATCGATTAATTCTACATCTTCATTTCCTTTAGCGATATGAGCTCCAATGATGGTACCTAAGGAACCTGCACCCATAATTCCAATCTTCATGAAAAAACCTCCATTGTATGTATTTTGATATGGGAAATTTGTCTTATAGCTAAAAATTATACCGTGGTCCTATTGAAATGAAAAGAATTCTTGATTTCAGTTCAGTTAAATAGGTTATTTTAACTAGAATAATCCATTTTAAAATAGGTAATTTGATTTATTATGCTGGAAATTTTACTTCGTTAACTTCCCATTACTTTACAATTTAATTTCGATGTCGATATAGTGAATAAAGGAAAGCAGATATTTTGATAAGACAAGGAAGGGGAACCTACATGAAGCATCAGGATACATATAATACCAAAAGGGTTCACAAAGTAAATTTACTATTATTAATTGCAATCGTATTTCTTTTAGTGATACCGGTTGTCGCTGCAAGAGGCTTTGGGGATAGTCTGGATATTGTGATTGCAGGAGTTTTAGTGCTAATTATCTCTACGATAAACTACTTGGTACGGATACCAACGTATTTAAAAGGTTTCTTTTTTGCACTACTTCCAAACATTGTTGTTTTTGCATTAATACCGATAGATGGTTATGCACTTAATAAGCATTACCTAATCTTTCTAACCATCGCCATGATCTCCTTATACTTTAAAAAAGAATTAATCTTAGCGTTTTCCGTTTTGATTAACATTGAAATGATTGCACTTTATTTCATAAGTCCGGGAGAATTATTGGGAATCGATGATAATTTAAAAGGCTTTATAACTATATTTGCAATTATTAATGGTATTTTAGTAGCGTTATTCTTACTTACTAAATGGGGAAGAAGTCTAGTAGAAGAATCCTCGAAAAAAGAATTAGAAGCAAAAGAATTATTGGATACATTACAAACGACTTTCCAATCGATTGAATCTGGTGCCAATACTCTGGACACAACGGTGAGTCAGTTTAAATCTAGTATGACAACCATTAATGATTCTAGTCAAATGGTGTTAGAATCCGTTCAGCAGATGGCTACTGCGATTCAAGATGAGGCAGAGAGTGTCAGTCTTGTTAACGAATCCATGGGTAACTCATTACAGCGAACGAATCAGACGGTTACGATTTCACAAGGAATTGTGGAGAAATCAGATCAAATGAATCAACGTGTTCAAGATGGCTGGGATAAAATTAACCAAGCATCTACCCATATTAGTACGGTTAACGATGCAATTGGAACAACCACTGTTACAGTATCTGATCTGCAATCTAGCCTTGAAACGGTTAACTCCTTATTAGAAGGAATCAAGGAAATAGCCGACCAAACCAATCTATTAGCACTAAATGCTGCGATTGAATCGGCTCGTGCAGGGGAACATGGAAAAGGGTTCGCCGTTGTTGCAGATGAGGTTCGTAAGCTAGCAGAACAGAGTGCGAATATTACTGTAGATATTTCAGAAGTAACGACAATGCTTTTCCAAAAATCAAAAGAAGCACAAGAAAAATCAGTCGCAGGTGAAAGTGCAGCTGCAGAAGGAATGAAGCTATTAAATGAGGTTTCTACGTTCTTCACGGAGCTAAGAAACTCGTTCAAAGAAACGAATGAAGAGCTTTCAAAAGGAATGCTGGAGATTAAATCAGCAACAGGTAACTTCAAAGACATTCAAGAGCAAATTGAAAATGTGGCGAATATCGCAGAAGAAAATGCTTCTTCTACTCAAGAGATTGTTTCAACACTTGAAAATGAACATGACCTTATCGCAACGATTAATTCTACGGTGGAAGAAATCAGTTCGCTAAGTGGTCAGTTGAAGGAAATTGTGAAGAATAAATAGGGTATATAGGAAACAGGCTGGGACATAAGTAAAATGAGAAGATAAAAGGACGAACAATGCACTGATTCAGCGAAGTATATTCCCGGAGCGGGTACCGTGCACCAACGTTCGGATTTTATCTAACCATTAGCACTTTTGTCCCAGCCCCTTTTTCTAACCTAAGATAAAGCCTTGGATGGAGACAAATGAAGAAAATAGAAAAACAATCATAGATAACCAACCATAAGTTTTTTGGCCATTCTTAAAACATTGTATCCCCATTACTAGCATCAATAACCCTAAAGACAATATCATAAATTTGCTATACGTAAAGTTCTGTGTAATTAACCCATATGCAGCTAATACAATCGTTATTGCTGATAAAATAAAACGTGAGACTTTTAACATATTAATCTCTCCTATATCCAATTTCTAATTATGTCAGTTAAGCTATTAATTCCACTATCGTTTAACTGTTTTGTACTTTCATCAGTTCATAAATTTTACGAGTTGTATTCACATTTCTTACGGTAACCTTCTTATAGAGCTTTGTTCCAATGATCATAGACATACCGCTTTTGGTTGCATTTTTCTTTGCAATCGACCATACGATTGCACCTGGTGTGTATTTTACCGAGTCAATATCTGGTTTAATGACCAGCTTCTCTAGGATAGATTCATCATCAATTTCTTCCCACAAGAATAAAACATCCGTTTTCATTTCTTTATCATTTTTCCATGTGTCAGGGATAATGCTAATGATTTCACTGACTTCATCTAAACTCAGAACTAATACCTTAATTTGTAAGCCAAAATCTTTATGAATCGCTTCTTCTAATAGTAGTGACAATTTTTGGTTTTGATAGATGCTTGTGTGAAAAAATAATATTTCCGGTATTAATATATGTCACCACATCATTCATACCGGCTTGTTCAAACGTCTGTTTAAGTAATTTCATGTCTATTTTATTATTACCACCAACATTAATCCCCCGAAGAAGAGCAATAAAAACCATACGCATCAGCCTCTTAATTTTTTAAACGACATTTCTTCCGATTGACTAGCTATACTCTTTTTTAACATCAGATCTACTAAGTAGTTCATACGGTCTCACTTTAAATGCTTCATAAGGCAAGTAGTTCGCATCCATCGCATCAAGTGTTCTAGTTTTAAATTGCTCTCTTGTAATCAATTGATCTATATTTTCTTTGGTTAGTTCCGTAAAATATACTTCCGATGTCTCTGATTCTGCCGTTCTTAATTCTCCAGATTGATACTCTCCGCGGAAAACGACACAAGTTACGCCTCTCGTAACGTTTTGATAGATTCCGGTTATTCCAACTAAACGAACTATGGCGCCCGTTTCCTCAAGTATTTCTCGGTGGATAGCTTCTTCCAATGTCTCGCCAACTTCTACTTGCCCACCAGGCATCTCGAGCGTGTCTGCCCGATGATAATTGCGTACAAGTAAAACCTCACCAGCCTGATTGGTTATATAGCCACTGACTGACATTATGTGCTTAGGATCGTGATAGGAAGCAGGAGGCGGGGCAGTGGATGATAAAAAGTCTTGCTTGCTCTCGATGTATAATTCGCCAATTGCTTTCCTTGTTTCTTGCGCTTGTTTGTGCAGCTCACTATTTCGTATCTGTTTTTCAATCGCTTCGTAATGTTCCATATCGGTATATTCCCAGATTGCTACAATCTCATCTTTGGTTTCATTGACCCACCGTCCAACTAACGTAGCACCATAGTTCAATTGATTAGGATATAAATAGGTATGGAAAAAATGATTGAATGTATCTAGTTTTTCTGGGTTAATTTTGTATGTTTTTCTTCTGTAGATCATTATGTAGCCTCGCTTTCTCTAACCATGTATTTTGAAAGCATTTTTATAAGTATTGGCATATGCCTTTACACTATCCACCTTAATTTTACCATAAAATTCTGACATATATTAGTAGCTTTTTTACAAGGCAAGATAAGATAACAATTTCTTATCACGAGTGATAATATAATGGTATTTTTACTTATTTCCGAAAAGGAATATACTGTATGCGGGAGGTGTGGCGCATGGAGTATGTGATTATCTTTTTTACTGGTATCTTGGCAACAACATTGGGAACGTTGGCAGGGGGCGGTGGGTTAATCAGTTTACCAATGATGCTGCTGTTGGGCATGCCGGTTCACTCGGCTATTGGTGCCAATAAGGTTTCCAATACAGTTAGTTCTTTTTCTAGCTTTTATCATTTGTATCGGCAAAAGAAGATTTCCTTCAAAGAATGTTATTGGATTATTCCTGTTAGCTTATTGGGCGGAATAAGTGGTGGATTTATTGCTTCATTACTATCAGAGGATGGTCTTTATATCGTTGCAATCATCTTATTACTGTTTGCTTTTATAACATCGATTATTGGGAAACGAGACTTTTCTGGTGAAAACCCTTTAGTGCCAAGTAGGCTAAGTATTCCTGGACTATATGGAATCGGGATATATGATGGGTTGTTTGGTCCTGGGCAAGGGACGTTGATGTTTTATTTATTCGCCTTTTTGAAGGTGGATTATATTCGAGCGGTTGCCTATGTTCGGCTAGCAACGTTTTCAAGCTGTGTTGGTGCTGCGACCATGTATATTAGCTCTGGAAAAATCATGTGGGGCTTAACCCTAACCTTACTTTGTGGCTCAGTCATCGGTGCTCAGATTGGTGTTCGGGTCGCAGAGATGCTGAAACCAAGTTATATTAAGCCAATCCTTAGAGTGGTGACATTGGCAATCATTGTACAGGTGTTATTGGAAAATATATTTTAAAGACAAAGCCAGCGCAGATGCTGGCTTTGTGCTATTCAGCTTGATAGACAATTTTCCCATCAACCATGGTGAAAACGACATTTGTATCTTGTATCTCGTGGGCGGGAACCGCAAATAAATCCCTATCTAAGGCAATAATATCTGCCAATTTCCCTGTTTCTATTGTTCCTAATTCATTTTCTCTAAAAGATCCGTAGGCAGGAGCGTATGTGTATGCTTTTAGGGCATCACTTAGGGATAACTTTTCTTCTTTATTCCAAGCAACCTGTTGATCATCAAGTCGTGTGACTGCTCGGTAAATACCGGCAAGCGGATTAAGACCTACAACGGGATAATCACTGCCATAGACGAGGGTTGCGCCATTATCCTGTAATGTTTGATGAAGCATGTATCGTTCCATGCGCTCTTTACCAATTAAGTCCTCATACACTTCATACGACGATCCGTTTAAATGCTCTGGCTGGATAGAAGCGAGTACACCAAGTTCATGGAGTCTTGGGATGTCTACTGCTTGAATCAATTCAATATGTTCGATAGCATGTCTGGCATCACGTTTTCCGTTTTGTTTGATTGCTTCTTCAAAGGTATCGAGTGCGAATTTTACCGCCCTATCGCCAATACAATGGAAACGGACGCGGAAGTTTTCGCGGTCAGCTTCAATCGTCCACTTTCTTAATAATTCCTCTGGGTACACAGTCCCGCCAGTTGTGTCCGGTTTATTTGAATAGGCTTCAAGTACATAGGCAGTATAGCTGGAGATTACGCCGTCTATAAACTGTTTGAAACCAGTGAATTGTACCATGTTGGAATGGTAGCTGTTTCGTAGTCTAGTTGCTTCTGTAAGGTCCCCATTTAAAGGTGCAACAAAGTGAATTCTTGCGGACAGTTTTCCTCTTTTTTCAAAGTCAGCATATAAGCTAGCTTCCTCGGTACTCATTTCGGGAAGTCTTAGTAGGTCATGAACAGCGGTTACACCGTATTTCGCAGCCTCTGAAAGAAACTGCTCTAATAGTTGTTCCTTCATCGTTGTATCCATAGGCAGTGCTTCCGTTACGAGTCCTACTGCATGTTCAATCAGTAATCCTGTTGGCTCTCCGTCCTGGTCCTTGACCACTTCGCCAAAATCGGGATTTGCAGTAGCTTGGTTAATACCAGCAAGCTCGAGCATGGCCGAATTTATCCAGACACTATGAAGTTCTGCCTGATAAATGATGACTGGACGATCAGAAACGGCATCATCCAAATAGTTTTTATGTACCGTATGTTTATCGGCCCAAGCATTATTATCCCAACCACTTCCAATGATAAATGGTACGTTAGGATGAGCAGCGGCGTATTCACGCACAAGCTGTGTAACCTCTTTAGCTGATTTGGCATGTGACAGGTCCACGCTGTTTTTTAGCATACTACCTAATAGAAGATGGATATGGAAGTCGTGGAATCCAGGCATAACTAGCTTGTCACCGAAGTCATAGACACGCGTTTTTTTTGAAATAAACGATTGCAATTCCGACTTAGAGACTACATTAATAATTTTATTATCGGAAATTAAAATGGCGAGTGGCATCGGTTCAACTGCTGTACCAGTAAATACAGCAGTACTCGTAATAGCGATATCGGGTGATAAAGACATGGATCTGGCTCCTTTATTTTAAAATGGAATAGATTCAGTTGAGTCAGTGTTAGTTTTTCCTGCAAGTATGGTTGTAGTTATTTTATTATATACTAAAACGCTACGGTAACGTTTCATTAATACTAGATTTGGTACACAACTATGAAGATAATTTTATATAAAAAATGGTATAATTGAAAAGGAACAATAGTTCGTGACAAGGGAGAGTGATGGTTGATGGAAAAACATAATATTGTTGAGCTAAGAGGAGTACTTCCACATGATCTTACTTATTTTTTTCAATTCCAACTAGATCCAGAGGCAAACGAAATGGCTGCTTTTACAACCGAGAATCCAGCAGATAAAGTGGAATTCCTAAGCCATTGGAAGAGAATTCTCGATGATGAATATATTATAAAGAACACGATAGTATACAATGGAGAAATAGTCGGGAACATTTCGAAGTTTGAACAGTTTGGTGAAACAGAAGTCAGTTATTGGATAGGGAAGGAACACTGGGGCAAGGGCATTGCTACACAGGCGCTTAAGAAATTCCTAGTTACGATACAAGAACGTCCTCTGTATGCTCGGGCGGCAAAAGATAATGTAGGCTCAATTCGAGTGCTTGAAAAGTGTGGCTTTAGCGTTTTAGGTGAGGACGAAGGGTTTTCAAATGCACGGGGCAAAACGGTCGAGGAATATATCTTTAAGCTTGAAAAATAAAGCTAAACCTTTTGGGAGTATTTCCTAAGGTTTAGCTTTTTTTGTTACTTTGGGATAGCTTGCGTAGCTTCTTTTACCATGTTCAGGAATAGTTGAAGAAATCGAGTATCCCCTGTCAATTCAGGATGGAATGCACTAGTTAAAATATGATGTTGCTTTGCGGCGACGATATGCCCATCGAAAGTAGCTAAAACTTCCACGTTATTACCTGCTGTTTCGATATATGGCGCACGGATAAACACAGCAGAAAATGGTGTGTCCAATCCTTTTATCTCAAGAACTGCCTCAAAACTTTCCTTCTGTCTACCAAAAGCATTACGCTTAACGCGGATGTCCATTAGTTGCAAATGAGCATCAGTTGATTCCGATAGTTCATTGGCTACCAGTACCATCCCTGCGCATGTACCGAAAATTGGTTTCTGGTTTTTACTGAATTGTTTTAGTGGCTCTAGAAATCCATAACGGTCAATCAGCTTGCGCATTGTAGTGCTCTCGCCACCTGGCAAGATTAATCCATCCACTTGTTCAAGCTGCTCTGGAGTCTTAACGATGACCCCATGAGCACCAAGAGATTCAAGTTGATTTATATGTTCTGCAACTGCACCTTGTAATCCAAGTACACCAATCGTAATTGCACTCATCAAAACACGTCCTTTATTCGACAAAATTCGGGTGGTGACAGGCACCCTGTCCGGGCACCCTGTTCTACCAGCCGCGTTCTTGCATGCGGTCTTGTTGGTTTAGTTTGGAGATTTCGATTCCTTTCATGGCTGTTCCTAGTTCTTTGGAAAGCTTGCCGATTAGGTCGTAGTCAGTGTAGTAGGTCGTTGCTTGGACAATGGCATTCGCAAACTTCTCTGGATTATCAGATTTGAAAATTCCAGAACCAACGAAGACACCATCTGCCCCAAGTTCCATCATTAAGGCAGCATCTGCTGGCGTTGCAACCCCACCGGCAGCAAAGTTTACAACTGGTAATTTTCCAGCTTGTTTAATTTGCTTTAATATGTCATATGGTGCTCCGAGGATCTTCGCCTCAGTCATTAATTCATCATCACTCATCAAGGTTACTTTACGTACTTGAGCTTGTACTTTACGCATATGGCGGACTGCTTCTACGATGTTCCCTGTTCCAGGCTCACCCTTGGTACGAAGCATAGAAGCTCCTTCACCAATTCGTCTTGCAGCTTCTCCTAAATCACGGCAGCCACAAACAAATGGCACAGTGAAATCACTTTTTAATAAATGAAATTCCTCATCGGCAGGGGTTAATACTTCACTTTCATCAATGTAGTCAACACCCATTGATTCTAAAATACGCGCCTCTACGATATGCCCGATGCGAGCTTTTGCCATAACAGGAATGGTCACGGCATTCATTACTTCCTCTACGATGCGAGGGTCAGCCATTCTAGCTACGCCACCTGCTGCACGAATATCAGATGGAACACGTTCCAATGCCATGACGGCAACTGCTCCAGATGCTTCCGCAATCTTTGCTTGTTCAGCATTGACAACGTCCATAATGACGCCGCCCTTTTGCATTTGTGCCATTCCTCGTTTAACGGTTTCAGTACCCAGTAACTTTTCCAATCGAAACACTCCATTCTACACTTGATTATATATAATTTTAATTTATTATAAGGAGTAGTTGGCATTGTTGAAAGTGTCAGATTTATAGATTTTGATAATGCCAGATTAGGAGGGCTAAATAATGGAGATGCTATCGTGTGATCTAGACCGTGAAAGTGAAACACCGTTATATGAACAGTTATATACATACATCAAAACAGAAATCATGGAAGCTCGTATACCATACCAGACAAAGCTACCATCGAAACGAAAGCTATCAGAGTTCCTAAATATTAGTCAAAATACCATTGAAACTGCCTATGAACAATTAGTGGCAGAGGGATATGTAGAAGGCATTCCGAGAAAAGGATATTTTGTTTTGGCTTATGAGGATTTAGAATATGTTCAGCCTACCAATCGTACATCTGGTCAATTGGATCAATCTGTGCAACGGATTCGTTATAATTTTCACCCGAGCTGGATTGATACCGAAAATTTTCCCTTCGCTACGTGGAGAAAATATACGAAAAACATCATTGATCATGAAAATCATTCCTTGTTGTTAATGGGCGATCGCCAGGGTGAATTTACATTACGGGAAGAAATAGCGAATTATCTTTACCAAGCACGAGGGGTTCACTGTTCACCAGATGAAGTGATTGTCGGAGCTGGAATTGAAATCTTGTTACAACAGCTCATTTTGTTACTAGGGGATAACGTTGCGTATGGGGTAGAGGATCCGGGCTATCATGTTATTTCTCGTATTCTTCAACACTATCCAAATGAAGTTTGGCCGTTAGCGGTTGATGAAAGAGGGGTAGAGGTAGATACACTTGATGGTGCAGCGATTAATGTGGTCTATGTAACCCCGTCCCATCACTTCCCATATGGATCCGTATTATCTGCTAATCGTCGGATAAAACTATTAAACTGGGCAGCAGAACGGGACGATCGATATATCATTGAAGATGATTATGATAGTGAATTTCGTTATAGTGGTAAGTCCATTCCATCTTTACAAAGTATGGATCAGAGGCGAAAGGTCATTTATTTAGGGACTTTTTCTAAATCGCTCATTCCTTCGATTCGGATTAGCTATATGGTCTTACCAAAACGTCTCTTGGAACAATACAAGGAGAAATTATCCTTTTTCCAGAGCACCGTATCCCGAATTGATCAACATATCGTTGCACAGTTCATGAAAGAAGGAGACTTTGAAAAACACCTCAACCGAATGCGAAAAGTATACCGAAGAAAGATGGAAAAAACATTAGGGCTGTTAAAACTGTATAAAGAAAAACTAGAAGTTGTAAGTGATCTGTCGGGGTTCCATGTCGTATTAGAAATAAAGAATGGCATGAGCGAGGGAGAGCTTTTAGATAAAGCACAGGAAGCACAAATTAAAATCTATCCGTTATCAACCTATATCATGGAAAAAAAGTACGAATCGTCACCTCGAATTGTCCTAGGCTTCGCAGGAATACCAGAACGAGAATTAGAAGAAGCTATTAAGCTATTATTACAAAGCTGGGAGATTCTCTAAGAGATTGGGAGCAAAAATATGTTGAAACGTGCAAGAGCTCAAATGAAGCCCTTGCACGTTATTTTTAAATACTCTTCAATAATAATTTCTTTAACAATGGTGCGAAATGCTCTGGAAGCTCCGCAACACTTGGAATCATCACACGTTCACGGCCATAAATATTTTGCATTGTCATATCTTCTCGTTCATCAACGACACCATTGGCTAAGAACATACCAATGACTTCAATACCCTTTTTGCGGGCTTCTGATACTGCAATATTGGTATCAACAATTCCGTTCTGATCGTAATTGCTAGCAGCGGGTTCACCGTCTGAGAATACGAGTAGGAATTTATTCTTTTCTCTGCGTGCTTCGAGTTCCTTCGTGATGACCCGAATACTAAAGCCATCGCGATTATCCTCCTGTGGCTCTAACTGCATAATTTTAGGACCATTCTGCTGGTAAAAGGAGTCTGTAAAGGAATGAATCCGGTGGAAATAGTTTGGCTGATAGTTTTCCTTCACATCATTGGCGTCCTCCCAGAATCCGATAATGGAATGGGGTACCTTGAGATGGTTCAGTACTTCGTGAAACAGTACAATGCCACGTTTTGTTTCATCCATTTTATTGTGCATGGAAGCAGAGCAGTCCACTAGCAATGTAAACACCGCATCAAATTCCTTGGATTCTTCGTTTTTCTTATAGAAGACGCGAGGATTTTCATCTAATACGACTGATAGAAGCTTTTTCGATAGTCTACCGAAAATCAAATCCTGGCGCGGTTGATTTTTTTTATGCTCAATTGTTTTCTCAATCGTTTTTGCGAGTTTTCGTTTAAAAGGTTCAATATCCAGAACAAACTCCTGATAGGCGATGCTATCATCTGGAGTCGGAGAAGTTGCCACTTTATCGATTTTAACAGCATCTTTATTTTCCTCGCCATATTCATCAGAAGAACCGCCACCTTGAGACGTTTCTTCTTTTTCTAGTGGTTCTTTATCCGAGTAATCATTTTGCTTACTCATGCCCGATGAGCCTTGGATGGCTGCCATTGCTTGGTCACCGTCTTCTGTTTCCCGCGCGCCACCACCCATGATGCTTGTTTTGGTTCCTTGTTCTAATTCAAACTGAAGGAAGTTTTGTTTCTTATTTTCGTTTTTATTTTCCCGATGCCAGGTAGAGAATTTCTCATCGAAATACTCACTTTCCTCTTGATTAACCTCTTCAAAATCGTCATTATTTAGTGCGTCTGTTCGGGTTAGCTCATCAAATAACGTATTTTTCTCATAGGACGTGATATGGCTGATTGGAAAGATGAAGTATTCATTCAATGTATCCTTATAGCCATGGATACGATAAACTATTTGTTCGGAAATCCGCGTTACATCTGCCGTGCTTTTAGCCTCAAAGACACTGTACAGAATAGGCTTTAATTCCTCTAGTTGTTGTCGTTGCTCAGCAGTTGCTTTTGGAAAAATCGGGTCAGGACGATCAGAATGTAATTGCAAGTAAATTAAACAAAATAATTCATCTAACGGAAAGCTTCTTGATGCATTTACAGCTAATTGTGTTTGGAAGTAATGCTCGTAAGCCTGCTTCCTAATAGAAAAGGCGTATTTGGTTCCTGGTCGCTCCTGCTTAATTATTTCTTCCAATCGAATATCCTCCAACAAGGCAAAAATCTGGTTAGAAAACTTCGGTAAGGCAGCATCTTGGACATTTTCTAGAAAGGACTTCATTTCTGGAATGATGGAATGTCTTAACGTTCCGATTGCGCGTAAATAAACATCTGTCTTGAGTCCGGCTTCTTTAATGGAATCATTTGTATTGTCCCAAAAACGACTAGCGGTAAGTTTATAATCAACTAAGTCGATTAGGGATCCAAAATTATATTCAAATTTAAGCTTCTCATCGCCAGACAGGACAGTAGCTAAATCTTGAAGCTGTAAAAATAGATTGGTATCTACCCTTGAATCATTGAAGCGAAACATGTCTTATACTCCTATCTAGAAAAGCGTTTCTGCTAGATTTTTCACAAATTCTCGTTCTCTTTCTTCATCTAATTTATCGACGATTGAACGTAGAATGGCGCGTTTAGGAGGAATGACGACACTTAAGTCACAGGCATCCAACAACGCGCGAACAGAGGCAGCATCCTCCGAGAGCTTGCCTTGATAGACAGCTTGAATCAAGTCTGAAGATAATTTGACAAATAAGTCAATCGCTTCTTCGTCTGTTAAGGCTGTATTCGTACTAATAAGCTTCTTCAGTTGGTCTCCTTCAATGTACGGAACATCCAGCACAATAAAACGGTTCTTTAATGCCTCATTCAGGGGAACGGTTCCGATATAGCCCTCGTTTATCGCTGCAATAACACCGAATCCTTCTTTGGCAGTTATCATGTCATTGGTAAATGGATTGGTTATTGTTCTGCGATAATCAAGCACACCATTAATTAGTGGCAATGTTTCAGGTTTGGCCATGTTTACTTCGTCAATATAGAGTAATGTTCCGTTCGTCATGGCATTGATTACTGGTCCTGGCACAAATTCAATTACCTGTTTATCACCATCGTAGGCTAGGGTTTTAAAGCCAAGGAGACTTTCTGCATCTAGATCTACCGAACAGTTTACACTGAACATGGGCTGATTGAACAAGCTTGATAAGGTTTCAGCAAATTTTGTTTTACCCGCACCAGTTGGTCCTTTTAATAACAGGTTTTTCCCCATGCTTAACGCCGTAATAGCATCGACTAATAAATCTATGTTAGGCGGCATATAACCACCATTTCGAATGAGTTCTTGAAATTTATCGGTCGTACTTCTTTTCTTGGTTAGAATTTCAGTAATGGTATCTGGTAATGAATAGTTTAATGTCATGTTGTATACACCCTTCCTTCCTTGAATATTGTAAGCTTTTTTCGAATGAATCACAAAGGAAAGTCATTACGTCGCTAATGAAGTGATGAAAGATTTTTCTGTAGATTTTTTGGGGAATTGTTAAAGCTAAGTATAAGGGGATGGAAAGGGGCTATTCGATGAAGGTATCAATACAAAGGGTTCTTATTTTTGTGGCGTTAGCAAGCATAGGGTTTAACTACGAGGTTTCTGCCGGTAATGTGGGAGAGACTACACATACAGTACAAATTAAGAAGCTATATTTACCGGAAGAAAACTCTACGATTAGGAAGAAGCCGATTACACACATCATGCTTCATTTCATCAGTAATATATCGAATTTAGAGGACAATCCTTATCAGATTACCGCTATTTATTTTCTATTGAAGGATCTTCGGCTTTCCACTCATTACGTAATTGATCGGGAGGGTGATGTATTTCAACTCGTTCCGGAAAATCGAGTGGCCTATCATGCGGGAAAGAGCAATCTCCCGAATCTGCCTTTTTTCATACATAATATGAATGATTATTCCATCGGGATTGAACTAATGGGGATTGGCACAAAGGAAGAAATGGCGTCGTTTATTCCTGAAGCAGCCTATGATGCGATTTCGCCAAATGATCTTGGCTTTACCGAACAACAATATCGTGCTTTATCCTCCTTGATTCAGGATATTCTGAAACGCAATCCAACAATTCCAAATAGCAGGTGGCACATCATCGGGCATGAGGACTATGCTGCTGGACGGAAGGTTGATCCTGGTCAGCTATTTGATTGGTGTAAATTAGGATTCTGACCTTCTCAGTTCTTGTAATGATTGTGTAATGGTTGGTCTAGTAGTATAAGGGTGTAGCGATAAGGGCATTAAAAGGGGTGAAGGGTTTGGAAGAGCAGAAACGGGCATACTCAAGGTATAGTAAACAGGTTAAACTGGAGGCTATTCGGCGGGTTCTGGAGGAGGATCAACCAGTTCATGCGGTTATCACCGACTTAGGAATACGCCACCGTGATAATGTCTACGAGTGGATTAAGAAATATAAAAAAAGTGGTTCTGCGGCATTTGAGCGGTCATTAATGCATACAGAGGGAGAAGCAGAACAAGATTCAATCCAGAAGCAACTAGAGAATTTGAAGATCGAAGTAGAGGCGTTAAAGACGTATTTAGAACGAACAATCCAAGGTGAGGAAGGAAAGTATAAGGTCATTCAGACCCTAGAAGATCAATTCCCGGTCGACCTTCTTTGCCATGCATTAGATGTGTCGAAGGCTAGGTTTTTAGAATATCGACATAGCCAAATGTAGTCAGTGATAGGCGTAAAGCGACTTTCACCTAAATGACAGTAATGGGACAGATTACAGTCGTTTAGGTGAATTTTTATCATAAGTGGTGAGTAGTTCAAGTTTAGATGCTAGGAGTTAAAGTGGCTTATGACTGATTCGTAATAGACATTACGATATGGTGAAGTCTGACCTCAATTTCCTGTTGAATATTACTAAGCCAATCATCGTATAAGTCAATAAAAATTCTATCTTTATAAGTTTTCATTAAGTCCTCATAGAGGGATTTTTTTCGCAATAGATTTGTTTCTGCTTCACACATGTTTAGCCGATCCATGTAGTTTGCTAAATCAAATGAAATATCACCAACCAAGCAAATATGTTCACGATTAATTTGCAGATGGGAATCTAGATTGTGATTTTGTAAAATCCGCTTTAAGTGATTTAATGCGACACGTAAATTGTTTTTAGCACTGTTCAAATCGTTTTCCCGCCAAAATTCATCGATTAATTCTTCCCTTGTTGCCGGGTTATGATAGGCAAGATAGGCCAACAGATTTTTTGCCTTGCGTTGATTCCACTTGTCCTCAATAACCTCTCCTAAAATTTTCACACGAAAGCCATCGATAATATTAATCTCTAACGTAGTAAACGAATTGGTATACAGATTATCAATCGTATCGGTGAATTCCTGAGCCATGACGGAAGTAAAGGAGGTTGAAATTCCTTCTTTGATAAAATTGATGACTAAGGTGATAAAGCTAGTTGGATTATCTAATGGAACTAAATTAGATGCATTTGGCATTATGTAGCTTGCAGCATTTTTTAAGAAGCTTTGATATAAATTTGTTTGTTGCAATGGAAACAGGGGATCCTTTTCCCCTTGAATTAATAAAACCTCTTTCTCGATACCGCTTAAATCTTCTAATGATACTGTTTCCGCTAGCATGTGAAATAGACGGAAATAGGTATCTTTGTCAATTTTTTCATAAGCCTTAGTTAAAAGAATTTCTTTATCCGGCGTGATGTAATAACAAATTTGATGAATTAAGTTTTTCGCTAGCTCCGACATTTTTCCGTTCGTTAAGAGTGTTTTCCGTTTATCCACTTCACTCTTGGTAATCATTTTCGGAAAATACATATAGACAGATGTTAAAATAAGCTTTTTCACGTTTTCGGGATATTGTTCAATATATTGAATCGCTAAATTCCCACCAAATCCATATCCGATAATGTGGAAACTCGGAATGGATAAAGCAGTCACAAGCGCTCGTACATCGTCAACCAAGACATCCCATGAGAGCTGGTCAGTTGGTCCGGTTGTTCTACCGTGCCCTCTAATATCAAAGGTAACTACATGGTAAGATTCCTGGAGCATGGGAATAATTGGTTCCCAAATGGTTAAATCTAAACCTAAGCCATGGATTAGTACGACATAATCGGCATTGTTTTTTGGGGAATTATATAATTGGTAGTGGATACGAATGTTTTCTAATTGTAAGTGCATTAGTGTATAATTTCTCCTGTAGTTGAATAAGTAACCTTTGGTAGAATTTATATTATAGTATAAATAGGAAAAATTTACTAGTTGATTTTTTAAAGCATTTACGCTTGGTCATTTACTTGCATGAAAAAAGTCATATAAGGATGGTGTTCACGATGTATGTAACAGTACCTGAACTAGCGGAATATTTGTCCATGAATGAGGCAAAAGTTAAGTCATTAGTCCTGCAAGGAAAGATTCGAGCAATTCACGATGGAGAACAATATCTAGTAAATAAAGAGCAATTCTCCACCCATTTTGAACAAGTGGAAAAGTATCGTTTGTTGATACAGGAATATTTAAATGAACCAATACCAGAAGATCTGGATGTAAAAGATGAAGACTGATTTTTAGTCAATTAGAGGAGATTATTTCATGGCAGATAAGAGAAGAACAAATGGGCAATCCAGAAGTGGTACGCTGAATTTCAAGGTTGAGGAAGCTGGCGAGTTACTGCCGTTTCTATTACAGAAGCTGGAGAATAGAAGTAGAAATTCCGTTAAATCCATCCTCACGCGTGGCCAGGTGAAGATCGATGATCATATCGAAACCAAGCATAACTATCCATTAAAGGCGGGGCAGACGGTTAGCGTTTTGAAAAACAAAGTTGCCGTAAAAGAAAGCACATTAATTGGGATGACCATTTTATATGAGGATGATTCGGTTATTGTCATTAATAAAGACGCTGGCTTACTCACCATTGCAACGGAAAAAGAGAAGCGGCAAACAGCGCTCCATCAATTGATGGAACATGTCCGCCGTCAGAATCCACTTAATCGTATTTTTGTTGTGCATCGTTTAGATAAAGAAACCTCTGGTGTCATGATGTTTGCCAAAAGTGAAAAAGTAAAACGGAAGCTTCAAGATAACTGGAAGGATATGGTCAAGGAGCGGACTTATGTCGCCTTAGTGGAAGGCTATGTCACACAATCAGAAGGAACCATCAAGTCATGGTTGAGAGAAAGTAAAACTCATAAAATGTATTCCATTCAGGACAGAGATGGTCAGCTGGCCATCACACGCTTCAGACGAGTAAAGGCTAATAAGCAATTTTCCTTAGTAGAAGTACAATTGGAAACAGGGCGGAAAAATCAGATACGTGTACATATGAGTGATTTAGGTCACCCTGTTGTCGGGGATAAGAAGTATGGTGCGAAGACAAATGAGATTGGGAGACTAGGTCTTCATGCGAAAATATTATCCTTCGAGCATCCCATCACTGGTCAGTTGCTCTTGTTCCGTGCGGATGTACCAAAATCATTTTTAAATAAAGTAAAATAATACTGAAAAAGCCTGTAGAAAGCACCACATTAAAGTGGTGCTTTTTCTATGATACGTCCTCGTTGACCGGTAGTTGTCTCTGCGTGCTTTAACGAATTTATAACGGCTTCCTCTGTTACCTCAGCTGCTGCTTGAAATAGCTGATTCATTGCTTGATGGTCATCTCGTAAATACGTAACAGATTCTAAGTGTGTATTAGGATTATGTGGGTATTTGTTTGCTGTCGTAAAAGCAATGGCGATATCGCCACTTCCATTATCAAAACTACTACCAGTTCGACCTAAACCTGCCGCTGCTCGTTTGGCAAGTCGATTTAATTGTCGATCATATAACGGGGCATCTGTTGCCATAATGATTATGATCGAGCCATCGGTATTATTGGGGTTATTCTTCTTTGGGAAGTTTGCGAATAAGGCATCTGTTCCTTTTCCGAAATTACTAAGCACAAGACAGCCCAGTGAAAATTTCTCGTTGGAGGCAGTTACAATACGAGACGCTGTTCCAATCCCTCCTTTATACCCGAAGCAAATCATTCCTTTTCCTGCGCCGACAGCCCCTTGCTCTGTTTTACTACTGGATGCGGATTGAATGGCATCGATGGCATGCTCCGGTCTAACAGACTGGAGACGCATTGTATTCAGATAACTATCATTGCATTCGCCAACGACTACATTTAGAGTTCCTGCAGAGTCACCTATTTCTTTATTTTGGTTTAGCATATATGTAATTGTACCTTCCAATACAGGACCTACACTTAAGGTATTTGTTAGCATGATTGGTGACTCTAGTAAACCTAATTCTTCAATTTGAATTAATCCACTTGTTTTACCATAGCCATTAATTACATGGCATCCTGCCCGCACTTTGTCATAAAAAAGGTTTCCATCGTGGGGGAGAATTGCTGTAACCCCAGTGCAAATCGTCTCTTCATCCGTTAATTTTTCATATAGAGTTTTGTGACCAACTTGAACGCCAGCTACATCTGTGATACAGTTTTTTGCCCCTTTTTGCAATGGCATATCGATTCCTCCTCAGTATTTCTTTCTACCTTATAGTATGTACGATTGCAGAAGGATAATCACGTCTGATTTCGAACAAATGGTAAAATAACTGGTTGTCATGTAAACTAAGGTATAAATGAATGTTACGCTATCATAGCGTTGTAAGAGGAAGGGCTAATACATGCTAACAATCGAAAATTTACATAAATCCTATGGGGATAAGCTGTTATTTCAGGATATTACTTGTACCATCACAGACCAGGATAGAATTGGTCTGATCGGCGTAAATGGGACGGGAAAATCTAGTTTCTTAAAAGTAATTGCCGGTATAGATACACCTGATGAAGGCGTAGTTCAATTTCCAAAGGATTACCGAATTGAATATCTTGCCCAAGAACCCGATTTAGATCCGTCATTATCGGTTTTAGAGCAAATCTATTATGGAGAGGTTACCATCATGAAAGTGATGCGGGACTATGAAAGCACGCTTCATAAGCTACAGCTTGATCCCGAGAATAATACGCTTCAAGAAGCACTTATAAAACAGCAGCAAAAAATGGATGAGTATGAGGCATGGGATGCTAATACAACCGCCAAGACTATTTTAACGAAGCTTGGAATAACCGATTTTCATACTCGAATTACCGAGTTGTCGGGTGGTCAACGGAAACGTGTCGCCATTGCCAAGGCCCTAATTCAGCCAGCGGATTTATTAATATTGGATGAGCCTACAAACCATTTGGATAACGCGACAGTTGAATGGCTAGAAAAATATTTACAAACCTTTAAAGGTGCTTTAGTACTTGTAACTCATGATCGTTACTTTTTAAATCGCGTAACCAATAAAATATTTGAATTAGATAATGGAAATTTATATAGCTATGACGGTAATTATGAGGTCTTTTTAGAAAAAAAGGCAGAGCGTGAAGAATTAGAACGGACGAATCAACAAAAGCATGCCAATATTCTAAAGAAGGAATTGGCTTGGCTTCGTGCAGGAGTAAAAGCAAGAACAACAAAACAAAAGGCACGTATTGATCGTGTCCATGAAATGAAAGAAAAAACCTTTTACACAGATCAAAAGAATGTGGAATTTCAAGTAGGCTCTACGCGGTTAGGGAAAATGGTTATCGAGTTAATAGGGATTGAGAAAACATTAGCCGGAAGAAAGCTCATTCAAGACTTTAGTCAGCTTATAATCCCTGGTGACCGAATTGGTATCATTGGCCCGAATGGCTCTGGTAAGACAACGCTCTTGAATATTATGGCAAAACGTCTCACACCTGATAACGGCGATGTCGTGATTGGTGAGACGGTGAAAATTGGCTATTATACGCAAGGAGACGAAGAATTAGACGGAGATATGCGAGTGGTTGATTATATTAAGGAAGTTGCAGAAGTAATCCATACAGTTGATGGGGATATAATTACTGCTGAACAAATGCTAGAACGATTCTTATTTGCACGTGCAGAACAATATAATTATATTCGAAAACTATCTGGTGGAGAACGCAGACGATTATACTTACTTAAAATATTGATGACAGAGCCTAATGTTCTTTTCTTGGATGAGCCAACGAACGATTTAGATACACAAACCTTGAGTGTGCTAGAGGAGTACTTAGATCATTTTCCAGGTGTCGTTATTACGGTTTCCCATGATCGATATTTTCTAGACCGTGTCGTGGAAAAACTAGTTGTGTTTGAAGGAGACGGCAGGATTGTCCCATTCTACGGAAACTATAGTGACTACCAGGAAAAACATCAAGCAACAGAAAGGAAAGAGACAAAGCCTGTAAAAACAGAGCAAAAACCAAAGCAGAAAAAGAAGCTATCTTATATGGAACAACGGGAATGGAATGAAATAGAAGACCAGATTACCGCACTAGAGGAAAAAATCGAAGAGCTAGAAGCGGGGATAGTGGAAGCGGGAAGTGACTCGGAAAAAGTCCAAGCACTATTCACAGAGCAGCAACAAGTCCAAGCAGATTTAGAGGCCAAGATGGAGCGCTGGGAAGAATTATCACTACTAATTGAAGAACTAGAATCGAATAACTAACAAAACTAGGATAGAACGCATCATATTCTATCCTAGTTTTGTTCAGATAAGGGATGAGAACATGAAGCAAATTTATAGTGATATCATACAATTTCGGGGATCACATTACGATTTTGGGCACAAGCAAGGAGAACTTCTAAAGGACTCCTTAACAATCGAAAACCGTAAACGAATTTGGAAAATTAGACGCCCGCACTTTGTTATTGAAGAACAGGAAGTGAAGAATGCTATTATGCCATTTGCTCCGCAAATTTGGGAAGAGCTTCTTGGTTTACGTGATGCGTTGCAATGGGATATGCAGGAGGTACTCCAAGAATTTGGTGGGTACCGTTTGCATTATATGCGCAGTGGCTGCTCTATTTTTACCGATACGAATTATTTGATTCGTAACTATGATTATCATCCAAAGACATATGAAGGTAGGTACACCATCTATCAACCCACAGATCAAGGCTATGCATTGATTGGTCCCTCCCAGCGAATAACTGGCCGAATGGATGGTATGAATGAGAAAGGATTAGCCATGGGCTACAATTTCATGCATCGCAAAAAGCCGGGTGACGGCTTTATTTGTAACATGATTGGGCGTATGGTGTTGGAAAATTGTGCAACTGTTGATGAAGCAGTCCAAATGTTACAAGAGGTTCCGCACCGACATTCGTTTAGTTATGTCGTGCTAGATACTAGTGGTGAAACTTATATCGTGGAAGCGACACCGCGTGGAACTATCGTACGTCAATCAAACGTTTGTACGAATCATTTTGAACTTCTTCAGCATGAGAATCGCCACCATTTGGATGACTCGTATAAACGGATGGAAGCAATAGAGAGGCATGAGAGCGAGGCAACAGATGCCTACCAAGCTTTTCGGATGCTTAATGATTCCGATAAAGGTGTGTTTTCCAAGCAATATAAAAATTGGTCTGGAACGATTCACACATCTGCCTATTTCCCGAACGAGTTAAAGGCTTGGTTTGCGTTAGGTGGAGATCGTGAGCCAGTAATTTTTGATTTTGCGAAATGGTTGAGGGGAGAACGACTTGGAATGAAGCGGATTTTAGGAGAGGTGGAGACAGATTTACCATTTGTACACATGGATAAGAATGTTCGTTAATTCTTAAATTTATAGGATTAAATCTACAAATGTAACACATGATAAGATTAGTCTTTGTAACATTTCTAAGTTTAATTTTTTCCTAGGAGGCATTCCTGTGAAGCTTTTACAGGTTCGAAAAGGACAATTTGTCTTTTATGAGAATGAACTACATAAGGTTTATTCTGTCAAACCCATGTTCAAAAAAAGCATTCATCTATATCGTTTGAAGGATATGAAGCAAGTCCTCACAAGTGCAAATGAGATTACACTCTATAAACCGAAGCATAATGACACCTTTATTTTCTATGGAAAGCGGTATACGATTGATGAAAAGAGAAGACCGAATCCTGGTGACTATATCTTAATTACCAAACCTGCGCCAGACTTTCTCGATCATTATTCACTTAATTCCATTGAAAAGGTAGAAAGTGTGGAGGATGGTAATGTTGTTACGACAAGGGACAATGGTGTAAAGCATCATGAATATGTAGTAATGGTTCCTGGTAAAACGGATGCCAGTCAAGAAATTGCCTATTATGACAAAAGTCTAATACCAGAATCGCAACAGCTGGAGGATGAATCAATCACGTATTTAACGGATAGTGATGAAGATGTTGTTAAACCAGTTGTTGGTGATGTTTACCTCGATGTGGAAAGGAATACAAAAGCAATGGTAGTGGCCATGACAGAATCAGAAGTGATTTTTGGACATGGAAAGCAGGTCCATATTACCGATTTATTTGACGAAGCAAGGTATAAGATCATATTTCGCACAGAGGAAGATTTGTAACGAAGTGCTCCCATAGAGATTTGGGAGCATTTTTTTATGGGAATATTCACTGTTCTAACTAGTACAATAGATGCATTTCCTACAAAAAAAGACATATATTTATTTTTCTCTCCGAATTTTCTTAGTGCATCCATTACATAGGGGAGGAATTTATAAAACATGAAATTAACAAAAAAGCTAACAAGTATTTTAGTAAGTACTGTACTATTCTCAACAGTAGTAACCTCGGGCGTGTCAACTGTGTTCGCCGATGAATCGGACAAAGGGAGTCTAACAATTAGTGAATCACAGGAAACGACAACTGGTACAGATACGCCAGCAACAGAAGAAAAGCCCGGCTTAATCCCTGGAGACTTTTTCTACTTCATCGAAAAGATGCAAGAAAGAATTCAATTGGCATTAACATTTAATAAGTATAAAGAAAGTAAATTATTTGCTAAGTTTGCTTTCGAGCGTATTGCCGAAGCTGGTGCATTAATTCAAGAAGGTAAATATGAAGAGGCTGAGGAATTACTGCAAAAGGCACTAGAAGACCAAGCAAAGGCAGAAGAAATGCTAGAGGATGACTCTGATAAAGGTGCTAAGGATGAAGCATCAGAAACAGACGCTACGGAAGAGGTTAATCCAGAAGAAGTAGCTAATGAAGAAACAACAGATAAAGCTAAAGATGAACCAACAGAAGAACCAACACAAGAAGAAGCTAAAGATGCTGTGAAGGAAGAACCAGCAGAAGAAGTGTCAGAAGATAAAGCAACGGAAGAAGACTCTGAAAAGGTAACAGAAGAGCCGAAAGAAGAGGCAACAGAGGACTCGAATGAACAACCTGCTGAGCAAGAGAAATCAAAAGAAGAGATTGAGAAAGATAAGATCCGAGAAAAACTTGCTAATAATATCACAGCATTACTTGCGGTGCTAATTAAATTAGATAATCCAAAAGCACAAGAAGCAATCATGAAAAACATCGAGAAATCATTCGCTCATATAGCTGAAAAAATTGAAAAAAGAGCAAACTGGACTACTCCGGAAAAAGAAGCAGAAAAGACAGTAGAGGATAAAGAAAAAGCAAGCACAGATGAAAAAGAAGATGAAAAAGCAAAAGAAGTAGTAGTACAACCAGTAAAGAACGATAATGAAGAAAAATCGGACGTGAAAACGGAAGACAAAGAAACAGTTACAGTCACAGCACCAAAAGCTGATAAGAAGCCTAATGTAGCGAAGAAGCAAGAACCGAAGCAACAAGAAAAGAAAAAAGTTGAAAAAGTGAAAGACAAAACTATTCACAAGAAGTATGAAAAGAAAACAGACAAAAAATTTGATAAGAATGTAAATTCGTATAACAAAGCAAATTGGAATTGGAACGCTAAGGACAACAAGGCTAAAGAGAAGATTAAGTCCTTTGGAAACGATAATTACAAAGGCTACAACAAAGGCAACACAAATAAACAGTTCAACCACAAAGGATTTAATAACAAAAATGGCTATCACAGCTTTAATAAATCCAACGATAATAAAGGCTTTAACGGAAAAGGCGGAAATTGGTAAGCGATTTCTATGTCAATTAAACACATAAGCTTCCTTGCCTGACGGGTAATCAGGCTTGGAGGATTACTTGAAAGAAAATTATATTACGGGTAATGTCCAAACAAAACGCTTCCGAGAATTCTATCTCGAAAGCGTTTTGTATTTGTTTTTAACTATATTTTCGTACGAATCGTCCAGAGCTCTGGAAAGAAATAATGGTCTAGCACTTTTTTGAGGTAACCAACCCCCGAAGTACCGCCAGTACCGGTCTTATGACCAATTATTCGTTCAACTGTTTTCATATGACGAAAGCGCCATTGCTGAAACCAATCTTCCACATCCACCAGTTTTTCTGCTAATTGATAGAGATCCCAGTACGTCTCTTTATTCTTATAAACCGTAAGCCAAGCTTCTTCAACAGTCACATCCTGCTCATATTTCTTTGAAAAATCACGTTCTAGAATCGCTTGATTAATCGAAAATCCTTGCTTAGCAAGAGCTTGAATCGATACATCATAAAGTCCAGGTGCCTCAAATGCCCGCTCAAGTAGATCGTGTAACTCAGGATCCTTTTCATATATTTTGATAATATGAGGTGTCTTATAGCCTAACACGAATTCTACTAACCGATACTGATAGGACTGAAATCCGGAGGCATTCCCTAGAAATCCGCGGAACTCCATATATTCAGCAGGCGTCAAGGTCGAGAGGACATCCCATCCTTGAATAATTTGTGTTTGGATTTTTGATACGCGTGAGAGCATTTTAAATGCTGCTTGGTATTCCTCGTCTTGGATTGCCTTTGTGGCTGCTTCAATTTCGTGAATCATTAGCTTTAACCATAGTTCACTTACTTGATGAATAATGATAAATAACATTTCATCATGATGATTTGATAATCGTTTTTGGCTGTCTAATAAGGTTTCTAATTGTAAGTAATCACCATAGGTCATTTTTTCTTTAAAATCAGTATGTGCATTGTCTTTCGAATGGGCATCCTTTAATGTTTTATCGTTCATCATTGGTTGCCTCCTGTAGAGGTCGGATGACTGCGCGGACCGGACTTCCATCAGCACCAACAATTTTCAGGGGTAGGGCAATTAATTCATAGTCGCCAACGGTCACCTGATCAAGCATAAGATTTTCTAAAATATAAACACCATTATTTTGTAAAGCGTGGTGGGCTTCAAGTGACTTACTTGTAATTGAATCAACGGATGGCATATCAACACCAAGTAACACAACGCCTTTTTCTGCCAAATAGGATGCGATACTTGGATCTAGCACAGGTAATTGCTCAGGAAAACGTTTTGGGTTATTTGGAAGAGCGGTATGTAGCAATAGACGTTTTACACCATCCAATTGATAGTGTTCCAAAATAGCTGAGGTTATTGTTTTAAATTGGCTAACATCGATTACTTTTGCTTTACCTATATATGTGTCGATTGGAACCTGTTCTATCGTGATGCCATCATTATCGAAGTGGAACGGCGCATCAACATGTGTTCCCATATGAAGGCTCGTGGTGATTTTTCCAATATTGGCTGAGCCTGTTTGTTCTTTCGTTGCAGAGATGGCAAAAGAAAATGGTGTATCTCCTGGCCAGTGTGCCATATCATTTGTTAAGGGTTGTGTGATATCAATCCAGTCTGTCATTATGCAATTACACCTCTTGTATTTTCAAATTTTTTATACTGCTCTTCGGTCATGATTTGCTTTAATACTTGAACTGTTTGCCAAACCTCTTCAAACGTGTTGTAAAGTGCTACTGGTGCTAGTCGAATGCCATTTGGACTCCGGAAATCGGGAATGATTCCATTTGCCTTAAGTGCTTTGCAAATACTAGCAGCATGGGAGTGTGTTATGTACACATGTCCACCACGGGAAGCATGCTCTCTTGGTGAAGCGATTTGGAAACCATAGTCACCTAGTTCTGCATCAAAAAGTGCCATTAAATAGTCTGTTAATCGTAACGATTTCTCTCGAATGTTCATAATGCCAGCCTCTGAGAAAATCTCTAATGATCCAATTAACGGTGCAAGACTCAATAGATGCGGTGTGCCAATTTGGTAGGCACCAGCGGTATCAGCGGGTGTAAAATCGTGCTCCATATCGAATTGTTTCTCTTTTCGAGAGCTAAACCATCCAGCAAGTCCAGGGGCTATTCCGAGATGTTGTTCATTCACGTAAAGTCCTGCTACACTACCAGGTCCACCATTTAGATGTTTATACGTGCACCAAAAAGCGAAATCGACTCCCCATTCTGATAACGAATGTGGAATGGCTCCAATTGAATGACATAAATCAAACCCAATTGGGATGTCGCGGTCACGAGCAGCCTTGGTAATCGCTTCGATATCTAAAACCTGCCCACTCCGGTAAAGCACACTTGGAAGGATTATTAGTGCTATTTCCTCTGTCATTGCCTCCATAATATCCTCTGTTTGAAGGGTATGCCCATCTTTACTCTTTACTTGAATGAGGTTCTCCTTCCAAGCGTATCCCTTTAACGCTAGCTGACTTTTCAACGCATAAATATCCGACGGGAAATTTAGTTCGTCAGCCAATATTTTGGTCCGTTTCCCACTTGGATTGTAAAAGGTTGCGACAAGCTGGTGGAGATTAGTGGTTGTTGAAGCCGTGGCGATTAATTCTGTTGGGCTGGCGCCGACTAATGACGCAAACTGCTCCCCGATTGCTTCGGAGAGATAGAACCAAGGATTATCACCATCCGTCCAGCCATCAATGGCGTGCATCTTCCAAGCATCTAGAATAGCTAAAACAGCTTTCTCAGAGCGCGTGGATAAGAGTCCTAATGAGTTACCATCCAAATAAATTCGATCCTGAGTGATATAAAATTCCTCGCGAAAAGGCTGTAGTGTATCCTGTTTGTCTAATGAAATAGCAAAATCTTTACTCGTGTTCATCTACTCACACCTCTGCTTGAGATTTAGAATGCGATTGCTAATTATATTGTAGCAAATAAATTCTGTTTATTAATACTAATTGAAAATTTAAAATAATATATTATACTTATGGTAAGTATATGAAATAGCGTTTCGTATATTGAAATAGGAGGATGAAGGGATGTATGTATCAAATAAAGTAAAAGAATTACCGCCATACTTATTTTCGAGCTTTCAAAAAAAGAAGCAGGAGCTTATCGCAAACGGTGTGGATGTGATTGATTTGGGGATTGGTGCCCCAGATTTACCAACTCCTAAATTTATTATTGATAAGCTATGCGAGGAAGCACAAAATCCTAGCAATCATCGTTATTCACCCTATGACGGAAGCGCAGAATTTCGTGAAGCAGTAGCCTATTATTATGAGCGCCGGTATGGGGTTAGGTTAGACCCAGATACCGAGATTTTAACTTTAATCGGTTCAAAAGAAGGTATCGCAAATCTAATTCAAGCCGCTATCAACCCCGGTGATACCGTCATCATCCCAGACCCAGGCTATCCAGCCTATCAGACAGCAGTTCATCTCGCTGGTGGTAAAAGTGTTTACCTTCCATTAGATCATCAACATGATTATATCCCAATGTTTGACCAACTTTCTGACCAGGATAGACATGCTGCCAAACTTTTGTTCCTAAATTATCCAAGTAATCCAACAGCTGCAACTGCCGAATTAAACACCTTTATGGAAGCGATTACATTCGGTGAGGAAAACGGCATTGCGATTGTTCATGATGCGGCATATGACCTAGTTACCTTTGATGGCTACAAGGCACCAAGTATTTTGCAGGTGCCAAATGCCAAGGAAATTGCCGTTGAGTTTGGATCGTTATCAAAGAGCTTTAATATGACAGGCTGGCGGATTGGCTATGTTGTTGGGAATAAGACACTGATCCAAGCACTGGCAACGCTAAAGAGTAATATCGATACGAGTCAATTTCTAGCGATTCAGAAAGCAGCGGCAATTGCGTTAAGAAGTGATCTTTCAGGCGTCAAGAAGCATACGATGATAGTTAAAGAGCGAATGGAGCGCATGTATCACGGACTAGTTGAAGCTGGTTTTGACGTACAAAAGCCAAAGGGCTCCATCTTTATTTGGCCAAGGATTCTGGCTGGATATACATCTGCTGCGTTTGCCGAAAAGCTACTAGATGAAGCAGGAATTATTGTGACCCCGGGGACGGCTTTTGGTCCGTCTGGAGAGGGCTATATTCGAATGGCGTTATCTGTACCAGTAGAACGTATTGATGAAGTGATTCGTCGGATAAAGGAATTTAATCGTAAGGGTGTGTCGTCATGAAAAATCAAACCATGACAAAAATGACAGCAGCACAAGCCATTGTGGAATGTATCAAACGAGAAGCGATTACCAAGGTGTTTTGTGTGCCTGGCGAGAGTTATTTGCCACTCTTAGATGCGTTCTATGATGAAGCAACCATTGATGTGATTGCAACAAGGCATGAAGGTGGTGCCGCCTTTATAGCAGAAGGCTATGCAAAGGCATCGTTTCGTCCTGGAGTCGTGCTAGCGACGAGAGGAGTAGGGGCTGCCAATCTATCTATTGGTGTGCATACTGCCTATCAGGATTCCACCCCAATGGTTATCTTTTTAGGGCAGGTGCATAGTAAATTTCGAGGTCGAGAGGGATTTCAAGAGGTTGATTTAGACCAATTTTTCAAACCGATTACGAAATGGGCGGTTGAGGTAAACGATCCAGAGCGAATACCAGAAATCGTCCAACGTGCTTTTCGGATTGCGCAGTCGGGTAGACCAGGTCCAGTTGTTGTATCCCTGCCAGAGAATGTTCTGCCTGCAGAAGCACAGATGCAGTTTGGTCCAGCTATTACTATTCCTAGACCTGCCCCATCAACCGGTGAAGTAAGGGTAATGGAAAAGCTGCTCCAAGCTGCACGGAACCCTTTAATTATCGCCGGTGGGGGTGTAAAGCTGTCTCAAGCAGAAGATGAATTACTTACTTTTGCAGAAGCATTCCAGATACCGGTCATGACCGCATTTCGTCGTCATGATATATTTCCGAACCATCATAAGCTTTATGCAGGTCATCTAGGTTTAGGAACTTCCAGGCAAATACTCGCTTCTGTTCGGGAAGCGGATGTCATTTTAGCCTTTGGTACAAGACTTTCTGAGGTGACTACGCAGGATTACACGTTATTATCAGCTGAGCAAATGCTTATTCATGTGGACATTGAGCCTGAGATATTAGGAAAGGTCTACCCACCAGAGCTTGGAATTGTTGCCGATATACGAGAATCATTAATGGCATTTGCGGGGCTACAAGTAACACCTAGTTGGCAGGAATGGGCAAATGATTGTAATCATCGTTACCGAGAGGTTAGTAGTTTAACAGTTACCGATGAAGATGTCCTTAACAAACATATCATAAAGGTTTTAGCTGATACGCTGCCAACAAATAGTGTGATTACCAACGATGCAGGAAACTTTGCTGGATGGCTTCATGCTTATTATCCGTTTACTGAAAAGCATACGTATGTTGGCCCAACATCTGGAGCGATGGGCTATGGTCTCCCAGCGGCAATTGGAGCGAAGTTAGCTACCCCAGAAAAAACAGTTGTCTCTTTGTCCGGTGATGGAGGTTTTATGATGACCTGCCAAGAGCTTGAAACCGCGGTCCGGGAAAAGGTGCCGATTATCGCACTCGTTTTCAATAACAATATGTATGGAACAATCCGCATGCATCAGGAGATACATTATCCGAGGAGAGTTATTGGAACGGATTTAGGAGAGGTATCCTTTGCAACACTAGCTTCTGTGGTCGGGGCTAGAGGACATACGGTTCAAAGCGTAACGGAATTTCAGAATGTGCTCAACCAAGCCTTAAACAGTAAATTGCCAACAGTTATTGAGATTATAACCGATAAAGAACAAATCTCGGTATCTACAACGCTCACGAAGCTGCGAAATAAATCAGGATAAAATCAGTGTACTTACGCTGATTAGCATATAAATCTATTTTCAAATCATTAGAGGAGGTAGTTCAAATGGTAGAAGTAAAAACGAAAAGGTTAGCAAATTTTATTGATGGTGAGTGGATTACGGTAGAAAAGACGACACCTGTCCTTAACCCTGCGACAGGTGAACAGATTTTAGATGTGCCATTATCAGATGCAGCTAGTGTAGATGCTGCAGTTCAAGCAGCGAAGAAGGCACAGAAAGAGTGGGCACTTGTTCCGGCACCTCAGCGGGCAGAGGTTTTATATCGAGTAGGTTATATGTTGAAGGAACGAAAAGAGGAGCTAGCACAGCTACTAACGATGGAAAATGGAAAGGTCATTGAGGAAGCACGTGGCGAGGTGCAAGAAGGAATTGATATGGCTTTTTACATGGCTGGTGAGGGTAGACGGCTATTCGGACAAACGACACCTTCTGAATTAAAGGATAAATTTGCGATGAGTGTGCGTGCTCCATTAGGGGTAGTCGGAATTATTACCCCCTGGAACTTCCCGATTGCGATTGCGACATGGAAGTCGTTCCCGGCTATTGTGGCGGGAAATGCGGTTGTGTGGAAGCCTGCTACAGAGACGCCAATCATGGCCTATGAGCTAGCAAAGGTATTTGAAGAAGCAGGACTACCAAAAGGTGTCATCAATGTTGTCTTTGGTAGTGGCTCAGAGGTTGGCGAGGCAATGGTGAATCATGAGGCTATCCGAGTAATTTCATTTACAGGCTCAAATGAAACAGGACGAAATATTGCAGCTGAATGTGGCCGTAGGTTGAAGAAAGTGTCACTAGAAATGGGTGGTAAAAATGCCGTGATCGTTATGGATGATGCTGATCTAGACCTTGCCGTCGAGGGTATTCTATGGAGTGCATTTGGCACCAGTGGACAGCGCTGTACCGCGTGTAGTCGGGTTATTGTTCATGAAGCGGTAAAGGAAGCGCTAGAAGAGCGATTGCTTGTAGCGATGGAAAAGCTGACCATTGGTAATGGGCTAGATGAATCGATTAAAGTAGGTCCAATCATCAATAAAGCAGGTATCGAGAAAATTAAGCAATACATTGAAATCGGAAAGGAAGAAGGAGCTAAGCTACTTGCTGGAGGCTATGAATTAACAGAAGATGTCCATGAAAATGGCAATTACTTCGTCCCTACATTATTTACCGATGCAACAGTCAACATGCGAATTGCGCAGGAGGAAATTTTCGGACCAGTTGTTTCACTAGTTCCGGTGAAAAGCTTTGAAGAAGCAATCGAAGTAAATAATAGTGTGGAATTTGGCTTATCCAGCTCCATCTTCACGAGAGATGTCAATCGGGTATTTCAAGCACAACGCGATTTGGATACAGGTATCGTTTATGTCAATGCTGGTACAACAGGTGCTGAAATTCATTTGCCATTTGGAGGTACAAAAGGAACCGGGAATGGACACCGGGATTCAGGCGTGCAAGCACTAGATGTGTTTACCGAGTGGAAAGCGGTCTATGTGGATTACAGTGGTAAATTACAGCGTGCACAGATCGATGTGGAGTAGTAGTCGTTCAAGGGAATGAAATCAAAGCAAAGGGAGTGGATTCGATGAAAGTCGGTGTATTAGGTTCCGGATTAATGGGGAAAGAAGCGGCTCGTGATTTAGCCGCAAGTGCAGGAGTAACTGCTATTGGGTTAGCGGATATTGATATTGCTCGAGCGCAACAGGTATGTGATCAATTAAATTCATCAAAGCTTACAGCGTTCCAAGTAAACGCCTCTGATGAAACAGAACTAGCAAATTTCATTCGTCAATACGACGTCATTATTAATGCGCTCTTCTATTCATTCAATGAGATTGTAGCCAGAACAGCCATACAAGTTGGTGTAAATTCGGTTGATCTAGGTGGTCATATTGGCCATATGACTGACAAAGTTTTAGCGATGCATGAGGATGCACAAGTGGCAGATGTCACACTAATACCTGACCTTGGTGTAGCACCAGGGATGATTAATATTTTATCGGGCTATGGGGCGAGTAAGCTTGATAAGTTACATGCAATAAAATTATATGTCGGTGGTATTCCGGTGCAGCCAGAGCCACCATTTGAGTACAATCATGTCTTTTCGATGGAGGGATTGTTTGATCATTATACCGATCCATCGCTAATTATTCGAAATGGTGTGAAGCAGGAAGTGCCATCATTATCAGAGGTGGAACAAATTCATTTTGACAAATTTGGGCCATTAGAGGCGTTCCATACATCGGGCGGTACGTCAACTCTATCTATCTCTTATCCACATCTAGAAACGCTAGAATACAAGACTATCCGTTATCCGGGCCATGCCGAAAAATTTAAGCTACTAGTCGATTTAAATTTAACGAGAAATGATTACGAGATTGAACTAAACGGTCAAAAAATTAAGCCAAGAGAGGTATTCTTAAAGGTGCTTGATCCAATTGTTGAACTTGGTGAAAAGGATGACGCGGTATTATTGCGAGTTGTTGTTTCAGGAGAAAAGGATGGCATACCAACGACCTATCAATATGAAATGACAACCTTTAAGGATCGGGAGCATCAAGTCACTGCCATGGCTAGGGCAACTGCCAATACCATTTCAGTCGTCGCACAATTAATCGGAAGTGGTGTGATTACGAAATCAGGTGTCTATCCACCAGAGCAAATCGTGCCAGGTGAAATTTATATTCAGGAAATGGCGAAGCGTGGCGTAATCATTAAGGAGTCGGAAGTAAAAGAAGCAACAGTGAAAAGTTAAGGATACCCCTCTGCCTGGGCAGAGGGACCTTTTTAAGGGAATGAAGGAGATTTAGCATATGAACCAAAGTGTGCGGAAGGCATTAAATCTATTAAATTTATTTGATGAGCACAACAATGAATTAACCTTGAAGGCGATAGCAGAACGAGCAAATCTACCGAAACCAACTGCTTACCGACTTCTATCTGCACTCGAATCAATGAATTTTGTCTACAAGTTAAAGGAAGGCGAGCATGATAGTCGCTACCGGTTAGGGCTCAAGCTATTGGAACTAGGTCAACTCGTCTCCGATCAACTAGAGGTCAGACGGGTTGCCTATCCATTCATGGAAGATTTAGCATTGGAAATTAATGAGGCTGTCCACTTAGTCGTCGTGAATCAAATGGAAGCTACGTATATTGAAAAGGTTGAAAGTAAGAAAGCGATTCGTTTGTACACAAGAATTGGAAAGAACTCACCTTTATATATCGGGTCAGGACCGAAGTTACTTCTGGCCCATTTACCCGAAGAAAAGCAGCAGGAGATACTGGAACAGGCAGATGGAATCGAGCAAGGAGAATTTAGAAACGAGTTATATCGTATTCGTGAGGAAGGGTATTCCTACAGTATCGGAGAACAGGACGAAAATACAACGGGTATATCGTATCCAATCTATGATTATCGGAATCACGTGATTGCCGCACTAACGGTCAGTGGCTTGTCTACTTACTTTGAAGGTGAGAATGTGGAAGCTATCAAAACAAAGACAAAAGCGACTGCCGAAATGATCTCTAGCAAACTTGGATTTCGAGGATTTGTACAAGGAAGGGTGAAGTAACATGCATACGATTTTTATCGCTGGACATGCTCGCCTTCCGTCAGGAATGGCGGCGCAAAATATGTTTGAAACCTTAACCATCACCGCTGAGATCGACCAAAAATATGGGGTGATTGTAGCGGCAAGCTGCACATTAGCAACAAGTCACGGACGTGATTTTGTCCAGCAATTATTACGCGGGTATAGTCTACGGGATGGGATTGAAGAGCCGGTAGAAGCGGTGAAGCGGCATTACTTAGGTAAGGCAGGTAATGCGATTGCCTCAGCGTTGAAGGATTTGCATAAGCAGTATGGGGTTTATTTGGAGAAAAGGGATTAATTACTTTTGAATACGATGATGGTTGTAAAAGATATAAGAAGCTGGCATTCTTATATCTTTTTGTCTGTCGGAATTGTTATATTGTTGTGATAGAATGAATGATAGTTTAGTAATAGTTAAAGGTGGTGAAGATGGATGGACGAGTTATTACATGCGACTGCTAAATGGATAATTCAGCAAGATGATAAAATTATCGTTGGAATTTCAGGTCATGGTGCTTCAGGGAAGTCAACTTTTTCAGCTAAGCTTCAAAATCTCTTAGGAAAAGATGATGTGAATTATATCAATACGGATCCATATATTATAGGTTCTAATGTCAGGAAATACGCCATATTAGACTATGAATATTCGGGTGAAATTCACCGTTATAAAATGACTGCATGTCATCCAGCAGCTCATCATACGGTAAGTCTTGAGAGAGACATAACGATGATTAAGGATGGGGTAGATTTTTATACCATTAACACACATTACTTGAAAAGCACATTAATTTCTTCTCACAAAAACGTAACGATTGTGGAAGGTATGAGTGTTGCTTTTATCGATCCGAATTTTATTGATCTTGGCATATATTTATATACAGATGGTGAAACCGAGCTATCAAGACGAAGTGTGCGGGATGTTGTTGAACGATCTGCCGATATAGATTATTTAAGAAAATCCCATGACGAGCGTAGAATTCAATATGAATTATTTATGCATCCGTATCATCGTAATTTTGATATTGTAATAAAAAATTCTAATGACGATATTATAGTGGAAAAAGCTGAACGTATATTTGAATAGTGGTGGAACTTTCTTCGCTTGTATCCGTAAGTAAAAGATAAGAGTCTGTCTTTTAAGGAGTGTCAGATGTGAAAAAATACATAATTTTTGCCCTAAGTTTTATTGTGCTGTTTTCAGTATTTCAAGTTCTGTCTGGATTTTTTCTTACATTAATCTATACACCAGATATGGCTGATGCTTGGAAACTGAGTTCTAATCTATCTAAGGAGACTTCTATTAGTGGTCATAGTTCCTATTTACTTGCATTTGTAATTGCTTTTCTTTCTGCGACGATTGCATATTTTGTGCCGAAGATGATGAAGGACAAAAATAATAACTGAATTGCTTGCTTTACTACAAGCGTAGTATGGAACTTAAAAGCACGAGCATTTTTGACTATACGAAAGGAAATACGAGGCTGGGACATAAGTAAAATGAGAAGATACAAGGACGAACAATGCACTGATTCAGCGTAGGGAATATACGTAGACTCCTGCGGGAGGAAGGGCTTAGGTGAGACCCGCAGTGAGGGTGCTACTTGAATAACCTTCTTCGTTCCCTTGCGCTGAGGAAGCATACTCCGAAGCGATACTAGCAGACACAGGCGCACTGCTTTTCAGCGCGAGGAGGCTCAGCAGCCCCCGCGGCAAGGTAGACACTGCGAGGTAGTTTCGAGCAGATGTCACCCCTGTGCTG
>NZ_LDPV02000001.1 GCF_001038425.2 Ornithinibacillus contaminans | reverse complement strand
GCACGATACCCGCTCCGGGAATATACTTCGCTTTCACTTCCAGCACAGGGGTGACATCTGCTCGAAACTACCTCGCAGTGTCTACCTTGCCGCGGGGCTGCTGAGCCTCCTCGCGCTGAAAAGCAGTGCGCCTGTGTCTGCTAGTATCGCTTCGGAGTATGCTTCCTCAGCGCAAGGGAACGAAGAAGGTTATTCAAGTAGCACCCTCACTGCGGGGGCTCACCTAAGCCCTTCCTCCCGCAGGACTCTACGTATATTCCCTACGCTAAATCAGTGCATTGTTCGTCCTTGTATCTTCTCATTTTACTTATGTCCCAGCCTGCTTTTACTCACCTGGAAATAAGATTCCGTTCTGTTTTCGAGCTATCTCCGTCCATTTTGCTACTTGAATACTGCGGTTCATCCACTTTTCAAAGCTTAAACGGTCGTTTGATTGAATCATTTGTACAAATTCATTAATTTCATAAACCATATCTAATTCTTCTTGGGAACCAGCTAATTCAATGGTTTGCTTATCCGTCCGAATCGTTAAGCCAATGCTTTCGATTGGGGCAATATGATCAATTATTAGCGTTCCATCCTCACCCTGAATTTCAGCAGCAAGCGTTGAATCCGTAATTTTTGAGGTCAAAATTGTTACATTAATCTTTATACGTTAAGACAAGGGTTCCACTGCCATCAATTCCATTGGATAATAACACAGGGGAATACTTTACTTCAGAAGGCTTTCCAAATAAATCAATAGCCATACTTACTGGATACACCCCTAAATCCATTAAAGCGCCTCCTGCAAAATCCCGTGAAAACACATTTGCTATCGTGCCTTCTTTAAAAAGATCATATCGAGAAGAGTACTGTAAGTAGGGCAATATAGCTCCGCGTACCTGCCCTATTTTACGAAGCGCTTCTTTTAATACGTTATAGTTTGGTGAAAACAAATGACGATAACCCTCGAACACAAATACATTTTTCTCCTGTGCCGCTTGGAAAATTGCTTCTGCCTGAGCTTTTGTGTAAGCCATCGGTTTCTCACAAAATACATGCTTGCCCTTTTCAATACAATCCATTACATGCTCATAGTGGAGCTTATTGGGGGATGCAATGTAAACAAATTCTGACTCATCCGCTAACAGCTCGTCCCAATTTGTGATTACTTGCTTACCACTATTTTTAGTCGCAAATGTACGAGCAGTTTCTTCATTCCGAGAATAGACCGATACTAATTCTGCCTGTTTTGTTTTTCTTGCCGCATGTATAAACATCTCTGTTATCCAGCTTGTTCCTACCACCGAATATCTCATCTAGGATTGTTCCCTTCCATTATGATCATTTTGTTGTTCTTCCTTCTCTTGAACCGTTGGTAATGGATCAACCGTATGCTTATAGGCATAACCCTTTGACGTAGTCATAACTGACAATGCTAACACGCCGATCACAATAATAATTCCTAATATAATAAACCAGATCATTCCTGACTCTCCTTTTCCATCCTGTATGACTCCTATTTTAACATAATTGTTAGATAAGTAAGACGCAAATTAATGCTAGTATTCTGTCAAAATATAAGGATTTTGTAGCATTTAATACGATATTTCAGTATCTTTTCGAATACACGAGCTGTTCGATTCTCACTCCATGAAACGGCAATTAATTTAAAATAATCTAACTATATCACGTTTGAACCTCCTACCTTGAACCGATACCATGAAACTATAACTGTTTGCAGCCAACTATTCTATCTTGCATGCAATAGGTAATTGGTAATTTTTACATACTTATCGGAACGTTCCTGAAAGTAAGCATACGTCATTCAAGCAGTTGACAGCTTGTCATTACAACTGAAAATTATGAGGAGGATTTTTCATTTTATGAAAAAAGTATTACTAGCTTCGATTGTATCCATATCAATCCTGTTAGCAGCTTGTGGTTCAGGCGAGACAAGTGGTAATGGGGAAGAAGATAAATTAGCCAGACTACAAGAAGAAGGAAAGGTAACCATTGGATTCGCCAATGAAAAGCCCTATGCCTATCAAGGAGAAGATGGTGAATTAAAAGGGGCAGCAGTAGATATTGCAAAGGCCGTATTTACTGAACTTGGTATTGATGAAATGGATTCACAGTTATTAGAATTCGGCCAGCTCATCTCTGGACTAAACGCTGGACAATTTGACGTGATTACGGCGGGTATGGCAATTCAGCCAAATCGTTGTGAGAATGCTGCATTCGCCGAACCGGAAATGATGTATGGGGAAGGTTTAATTGTGGAGTCTGGTAATCCACTTAATCTAGAAAGCTACGAGGATATTGCAGCGAATCCTGATGCCGTGATTGCGGTGATGACTGGTGCAACGGAAAATGACTTTTTAACAGACGCGGGTGTTGATCCTGATCAGATTCTAGCTGTTCCTGATATTCCAGCATCTATTGCCGCAGTGGAATCAGGGCGAGCTGATGCAACAACAGCAACAGAAATGACGATTAAGGATGCCATGAACTCGGCTAATTCGGATAACTTAGAGTTTGTGGAGACCTTTGAACAGCCTGATGTAGAAGGGGTACCAAGCTATGGTGCTGCGGCATTCAATTTAGAGGATGAAGCGTTAGTCGATGCCTATAATGAAAAGCTTGCTGAGCTTAAAGAAGATGGTACTATAGCTGAACTCTTAGAAAAAAATGGCTTTAGCGCACAAATGAATATGGTGCCTGATGACATTACAACCGAAAAAATTTGTAATGGTGACATATAAGACAAACTAACATGAGATGTAAACAAGACTCCATAGGGTTCACCCCGTTTAGGGGGTCTAACCCTATGGTTTTTGTCTGTTACGATACGTATTTTCACAAAAAATAAGTGAAAAATCAGCGATTGTTCAAGCTGTACTCATCATTTTTAGAAGGAGTGATTAAGATTAATGCCATTATAGATGTTTTTCCTATTTTAATGAAAGGGATCGATATAACCATTACTGTACTTGTCCTATCGGTCATTTTTGGTTATTTGTTTGCCTTTATTGCAGGGCTTTGCCGACTATCAAACAATCGGTTAATTAGTGGCTTAACCACCTTTTACGTTGAAATCTTTCGTGGGACGTCGTTAATCGTACAATTGTTTTGGTTATACTATGCCATTCCGATGCTGTTTGATTTATCAATCGATAACCAATTGTTTGCTGGCGTTCTTGCCATATCGTTAAATTATGGTGCCTATATGTCTGAAATTGTACGTGGCTCCATTTTGGCAGTGGATAAAGGACAATCAGAAGCCTCTATCGCCCTTAATTTATCTCGATTTCAGCGCATGCGCCTTATTATTTTTCCGCAAGCTGTTCGGATGATGCTACCTGAATTCGGTAACTACCTTATTCAAATGCTTAAAGCAACCTCACTTGTTTCCTTAATTGGTATGACCGATATTTTATACCATGGTAACATTTTAAGAAGTACTGACCTATCACAGGCACCAACTGTTTATCTATTACTATTAATTTTCTACTTTATTATGGCATTGCCATTAATCTTCCTTACTAGAAAAGGAGAACAAATTTCTAAAAGAGGGGTGGCGAGACTTTGAATATCAATTGGAAATGGGAGATGTTCTTTGAAGCCTTCCCAATCATTTTAAAAGGGATTGGTGTTACAATAGGATTAACATTTGCTTGTTATGTATTTGCACTAGTATTTGGATTTGTCTGGACCTTTCTAAGAAGAATCCAATTTAAACCAATCCATTGGCTCGTGACGTGGACAATGGAATTCATTCGCTCTACCCCACCACTTGTACAGCTTTTCTTTCTATTTTATGCTTGGCCAATGATTCCTGGAATTGGTGTAACACTCGCGCCTATTCCTTGCGCCATTATAGGGCTCGGTATACATTTCAGCACATACATTGGCGAGGTATATCGATCAGGAATTGAAGGTGTGGAACAAGGACAATGGGAGGCATCTAGAGCACTCAACTTTTCTACTAGGCAAAAATGGACTAAAATTATATTACCACAAGCAATTCCGCCTACTATACCAATGTTAGGAAACTACTTAATTATTATGTTTAAGGAAGTACCTTTAGCTTCAACCATTGGTGTAGTCGGAATTCTAGCGATGGCAGAAACATATGGTGCCAACAATTTCCGTTATTTAGAAGCCTATACAATTGTTGCAATCATTTTCTTAGTATTAAGCTATCCTTCAGCAATACTAATTAATAAATTGGAAACGAAATTAAATCGCCGCTTTGATAAAAAAGCTGCACTTCAAGAAAGTAAAGGAGCGATAATCTCATGACCATATCCGTAGATAGGAAACGAAACCATGTTACCACTAATACCAACACAAAACCGATTGTAGAATATAAGAATGTCCATAAATCATTCGGAGATGTCGAGGTTCTAAAAGGGTTGAACTTGGATATTATGCCGGGCGAAAAGGTGGCATTAATCGGACCAAGTGGATCTGGGAAAACAACTATTATCCGCATGCTTATGACCTTAGAGCAACCAACTTCAGGAGAAATTATTGTGGATGGACAAAACTTATGGCATATGGAGAAAAACGGCAAACTAGTTCCTGCAAATGAAAAGCATCTACGTGCGGTACGTGGTGATATCGGGATGGTTTTTCAGCATTTCAATCTCTTCCCACATATGACAATCCTACAAAATTGTATGACAGCACCTATTCAAGTGCAAAAGGAAGATAAGGAAAGTGCTAGAAAACGCTCCATTGAAATGCTTGAGAAGGTTGGGCTTGGAGATAAATTGGAACAATATCCGAATCAATTATCTGGTGGGCAAAAACAACGGGTTGCGATGGCTCGTGCGTTAGTAATGCGACCAAAAATCATGCTATTTGATGAGGTTACCTCGGCGCTTGATCCCGAATTAGTTGGCGAGGTGCTAGAGGTCATTCGCGATATTGCCAAAGAAGGCGAAATGGCGATGGTTCTTGTTACGCACGAAATGGAATTCGCACTTGATATTGCCGATCGCGTTATCTTCTTAGATAATGGTGTCATTGCCGAACAAGGAACACCAAGTGAAGTACTGGAAGAGTCTACCAATGAACGATTACAGCAATTCCTGCACCGGTTTAGAAACTAATAAAGAAGCTGCGCGATTGAAATTGCGCAGCTTCTTTTTACTCTAAATCTTCCCCAATAATGCGTACCTCACGTTCTAGCTTCACACCGAATTTTTCGTTTACGGTTGCTTGTACGTGACGGATTAAGCGAATATATTCCTCCGCAGTGGCATTGTCTTTGTTTACAATAAAACCTGCATGTTTTAAGGACACTTGTGCCCCACCAATCTGCGTACCCTGTAATCCACTATCTTGTATCAATTTACCTGCATAATAACCTGGCGGACGTTTAAATACGCTACCACAGGAAGGATATTCGAGAGGCTGTTTTGATTCTCGTTTATAGGTCAAGTCGTCCATAACCGCTTTTATTTCTTCATATTCTCCTGGCTTTAGTGAGAAGGTTCCCTCTAAGACAATATATCCGTTATCCGGGATATTACTTCGACGATATTCTAAGTTGAGTTCGGCAGCATTCAAGGTTACTAAATCACCATTTGAGTCGACAACAACCGCACTTTCTAGAACATCTTTTATTTCACCACCATAAGCACCTGCATTCATGTAAAGCGCACCACCGACAGATCCAGGAATGCCACAAGCAAATTCCAGCCCTGTTAGTCGTTGCTTTAAAGCTTCTCTCGACACATCAATAATCCGAGCACCACTTTGTGCAACCACTTTATTGCCCACCGTTTTAATGTCAGCTAAGCTATTCAAATTCAATACAATACCCCGAATGCCACCGTCTTTAACAATTAGGTTCGATCCGTTACCAAGTAAGGTAAATGGAATAGAATCTTGTTTGGCTAGCTTTACGATTTGTTGGACTTGTTCATAAGTCTCTGGTGTCACATAAAAATCAGCAGCTCCACCAAGACATGTATACGTATGTTTTTTTAAAGGCTCATTAACCATCACATTTTTCTCTGATGTAATGTTAATTAACTTTTCCAGTACATGATGATTGATCAATTAAATCATTCCTTTAACAAATTCCTTCGTTTCCATTCATCATCTGTTTTATTGTAAGGTATTTCCCAAATTCTTGCCACTTATTGAGGTGCTAAGTACATTTTTGAATATAGAAGACCTTTATAACTATATGGTAGGTAGCTCCTCTTTATGATTCGTCATGCTTATAGCCTGTTTAGTTGGACGGATACGGACTGGATTCAGCGATGATAGCTCTTAATTCAGCGGGAACCAAGCTATTTTAGCGTAAATAATGATTAATCAGCGTTGCCAACAATAATTCAGCGTACCTACCTAATATGAGAGGCGGGAAAAGTAACAGAAGAGACTGGTCAATAAGTGTCTATGGTTAGATAAAATCCGAACGTTGGTGCACGATACCCGCTTCGGGAATATACTTCGCTGAATCAGTGCATTGTTCGTCAATTCATCTTCCCATTTTACTTATGTCCTAGCCTCTTCCGTAACAAAACTTATATTAGTTTTTCAATTTCTGATTCTTTCATTAATGCTTCTACTTTTGCTTGTAGTGCATCTGCTTCACGTTGCTGCGCTAGCTGTTCCTTAATTAGCGGCTCCGCTTCTTCAAAAGCCATCATGTCATCCATTTCTTCTTTTAACTGATCATAGGTTTCTTTAATATCATCATCCGTGACTTCTTCTGTCTCAATGTGATCTGCCATATATTTTTCCAACGTAGTAGAGAAACGGATTTGATCCTTCAACGTTTCCTCCGTTAAATTATATTGCTCTAGATAGGAGGCAAATGACTCCTCGTTCTCTGATTTTAATTTATCAAATTCTGTTTGTACTTCCTCATCCGTTACTTCTACACCTTGCTTATCTGCTTCTTGCTTAATAAGCTCTTGTGCAATAATTTCATTTAGGGTTACTTCTTTAATATTGTCTTTATCCTCAATGTCTTGTCCAAATTGGTAGACACGCATTTTTGTTTGTAGGTATACCGTGTTATAGCGCTCACCAGTAATTTCGGTATCATTGATACGTACAACCACTTTATCATTTTCTACCTTTTCGTCTTCATTCATGGTAATTTCGGTTGGTGCAGCTTCTTCTTCCTTATCCTTCTTACTTTCTTCTTCCTTATCATCACCGCAAGCTGCTAAAACGACTATTAAACCAAGTATCATTAGTAAACTAAATAGTTTTTTCATGCTATTCCTCATTTCCTAAACGTTGTATTACTATTCAACCATACTTCCCACTAGTAACGCAAGGCAGAGGTATAGGCTAGAAGCGTCAGCGTCCCTGCTATATCAACCATTTAAGGCACTATTAACAAGTTCATTACAAATAAGACGATTTTTACAAACTGATTGCATAGAAAAAGCAACCCACAATTTGTGGATTGCCTTTATTTGTTTTACTCTACACTTGCAGTAATTTCCTCAACCATTTCAGCAACAGAGATTAATCCGCCACCTGATAGGTACCAGTAATCTGGATTTAGATATACGATATTGTCGTTTTGATATGCTTTCGTATTCTCTACTAATTTATTTTCTACAAGCTGTGATGCTGTAGTTTCACCAGCGTCAATAGCAGCGCCTCGGTCAATAACATAAAGAATATCCGGATCCTTCTCGACTACATATTCAAACGTTACATTCATCCCGTGAGTTGAAGCTTCAATATTAGTATCAACCGGTTCTAAACCAAATACATCATGAATAATACCGAATCGAGAATTAGATCCGTATGCACTAATCTTATCGTCATTCGCTGAAATGATAAGGGCATTATTCCCACTTGCTTCTGCTTTTTCTTTCAAACCTGTAATTGCATCTTCAATTGCAGTTAACTCTGTTTGTACTTCGTCTTCTTTTTCAAAAATCTTTCCAATTACATCTAGATTTTCTTTAAAGGAATCCATATATCTAGTTGTATCCACTCCTAAATAAATGGTTGGCGCAATTTCCGTTAGTTGATCATACAGCGAAGATTGTCTACCAGAAATGATAATAAGATCTGGATCAAGTTCTGCAATTGCTTCAAAATCAGGTTCTTTTAGCGATCCTAGATTTGTATAGTCATCACTTTCATATTTTGCTAGATATTCTGGAATATTTCCTTGTGGCACACCAGCTACCTCAACACCTAGCTTATCTAGTGTATCTAAAGTACCAAAATCAAACACAGCAACTTTCTCAGGATTAACTGGCACATCTGTTTTGCCAAGCTCGTGTTCAATGGAAATGGTTGTAGCAGTTTCAGCACCATCCGTTGAGCTTCCCTCACCTGAGTTTCCTTCATCTGTACTTCCACAAGCTGCCAATATAATAAATAGTATACTGATACCTAATAATAATGATAGTTTCTTCATATTTTACTGCTCCTTTTTAGATAATATATTTTAAGCTAATGTTGCGGATGAAACGAATGAGAAGAACCTAACTCTTCATAGTAAAAACAAGTAACAATCGTATCTATGGTTAAAAAGTTTGACCAACTACTCCAGCAAATGAGCTGAATAGGAGAAATTTGAGCGCTCAAAATTTCTAATTATGTACGTTGGATCAACATAAAAACGTAAAACATAATCATTTACCAAACCATTTAGATAAGGTAAGATAAAGTTGTAAGGGTCCTTTATAATGGCTTGGTGATGATTATCATCCCTCTATTATAGAGGGCTTTTTTTGAAGGTTCATTCTTTCCATTCGCTTAACCACAGCATTAGTTCTTAACCATTAGTAATAAACACAAATCCTCTTGTCGCCTACTTCTTGGATTTCAATATCCATGTCATATAATTCCTTTAAGACACAGGCATCGATAATATCGCAAGTGCGACCTTGTTTCATAATCTTCCCATCCTTAAGTGCAACAATATTGTCTGAATAACAGGATGCAAAGTTGATATCATGGATGACGATTAGTATCGTTTTTCCTAACTCATCGACTAATCGTCGTAATATCTTCATGATTTGTGTTGAGTGACGCATATCTAAGTTGTTCAGTGGTTCATCCAAAAAGATGTACTCGGTATCTTGGGCGATGACCATGGCAATATGGGCGCGTTGGCGCTGACCACCACTAAGTTCATCCAAGAATTTATCCTGCATGCTCCCTAGCTCCATATAGTCAATTGCTTCGTCAATTTTTGTTTCATCTTCTTTGGTCAGCTTCCCTTGTGAATAAGGAAATCGTCCAAACGAAACGAGCTCTCGAACAGTTAATTTCAGATTAATGGAATTCGACTGCTTCAATACGGATATTTTCTTGGCTAGCTCATTACTATTTGTCGCTAATACATCTTGACCATCAATCTCAACATTCCCCTCATCCTTTGTGATTAACCGGGTGATGATAGAGATCAAGGTACTCTTACCAGCACCATTTGGACCGATAAATGACGTCATGGTACCTTTTTCGATTGTCAAGGTAACATCATCGACTACCTTTTTACGGTTATAGGTCTTTAACAGGTTCTTTACCTCTACCATGATCGATTCTCCTTTAACAATAGATATAGGAAGTACACACCACCGACAAAGTTAATAATCACACTGATTGTTGTTTGGAAGGTGAATATTTTTTCGACTATAAATTGTCCACCAACTAGCGCGATAATACTCATAAATACCGCTGCTAGAATAATATAAAAATGCCGGTATGTTTTCAAAAATTCATAGGTTAAATTAACAATTAGTAATCCTAAAAACATCATCGGTCCTACTAATGCTGTAGCAACCGCCGTTAGAATGGACACGATTATTAATAATCGTTTCACAACGTAATCATAGCTAACTCCTAAGTTAACCGATTCGTCTTTCCCTAACGCCAATACATCTAAATACTTGTAAAACCGGATGAAGTATAGAAAAACAATTACAATAATTCCAATCGATAAGTACACTAAATCTTTATTAACATTATTAATACTAGCAAAGCTTCTATCTTGCACAATCATAAACTCATTCGGATCAATGAGCACTTCCATAAACGATGTAAAACTATTGAAAAATGTTCCTAAAATCATTCCGATGAGTAGCAGGAAGTAGATATTATTCTTCTCACCCTTAAATAAAAACCGGTAAAGAACTAAGGAGAATAGTATCATCATGCAAATTGATAGTAGATAGTTAATACTACTATTCATCATAACAATAGAATTTGATCCAAAGACAAAAACAATGAAGGTTTGAATTAACAGATAGAGCGAATCTAATCCAAGAACACTTGGTGTTAAGATTCGATTATTCGTAATCGTCATAAATACAACTGTAGAAAACGCAATGGCTCCACCTGTTAAGATAATTGCCAATACCTTAATGATTCGTCTTGGCAATATGTAGCCAATATTTCCACTTAAATCATAAAATAAAAATAGCATGGTAAACACTACTGCGATTGCGGCGAGAATGATTGTTTTTTTCTTATAGCCCATATTTCTTTCTCCTTAACAACAGGTAGATGAAAATAGCACTACCTATAACACCAACCGTCAAGCTAATCGGAATCTCATATGGATAAATCAATGTTCTACCGATAATATCACAAGCTAAAACGAAGATGGCACCTAGTAAGGCAGTATGCAGTAATGTTTTCTTTAAATGGTCTCCCTGGTAGATGGTTACAATATTAGGGATAATCAAGCCTAAAAACGGAATGACACCAACCGTTAAGACCACTGATGCTGTGACAAGTGCTACGATGACTAACCCAAGATTGACAACCTGCCGGTAATTCAAGCCAAGATTCTTGGAAAAATCCTCACCCATTCCGGCAATGGTAAACTTGTTTGCATAAAAGAACGCAATCGCTAATATCGGGATACTAATATAAATCGCTTCATAATTTCCACTCATAATCATGGAAAAATCGCCTTGCATGAACGAAGACATATTCTGGATTAAGTCATTCTTGTAGGCAATAAACGTTGCGATGGAGCTAATAATATTCCCAAACATGAGACCGACTAACGGAATAAATATTGCATCCTTAAACTTAATACGATCTAGCACCTTCATAAAGATAAAGGTACCAGCTAGCGCGAATGCAAAGGATATCAGGATTCGTTGTAATGGATTTGCAGCCGTAAACACAAGTAAGGAAACCAATATTCCTAATCTCGCAGCATCTAACGTACCCGCTGTTGTCGGCGAGACAAATTTATTACGACTGAGCTGCTGCATAATTAGTCCGGCAACACTCATACTCATTCCTGCTATTAAAATACTAACTAACCTTGGAATTCGACTAACAACTAAAATTTGCGCCTGCTCATCGGTCAGATGAAAAATATCTAGTGGCGTTAGATTGGAAACACCAAAGAAAAGTGAAGCAACCGATAATATGGCTAGTATAATAACAAAATATCGTAATTTCATAGAATATAATCCTAACTATACCTTTTTTGAACTCCAACTAAGAATGAGATTCATTATCAATTAACTTTCTAAATTGAGTATAGCACAATTGCCTTATCCGTCAATACAATTCCACACACAATTTTCAACATTTTCTGAACGAATCGAATGTAAAAAAGCCTGTGCGCGGGATTCTAATAGATTCCGGGGCACAAGCTTTTTTTCAATTACTCATTAACTTCGCATCCATCATCCGTACAATAAGATGTTTTAGAATCGTTTGGGTTTAACGATTGAAGGGTTGGCTTAGCACTTTCTTCTTCCCAAACTTTTTCTAAAACCTCAGCAAAGACTTCTTTCGGTTGTGCGCCAGACACGGCGTATTTTTCATTGAAGACAAAGAATGGTACGCCTTGAATACCAATTTGCCCTGCCATCTCTTCATCTGCTCTTACGCGGTTGGCATACCGATCTGTTGCTAATAAATCTGCTACTTCATCGCCACTGAGACCTGCATCTGTTGCTAATCTCACTAATGTCGCATGATCACTTATTAATTCGGAATCAGTAAAATACGCACGGAAGATTTTTTCCGTTAGCTCTTTGCCTACATTTTGTGTTTCTGCGTATTTTAAGACGCGATGCGCATCAAATGTATTCGTATGCTGCATCGTATCGAAATTATAAGTTAACCCAACTTCAGCAGCTTGTTTCCCAACACTCTCATTCATTTGTTTCGCGTATTCAACGGACATACCTTTATTAGATGCTAAATATTCATGGATAGATTGGTTCGGGTTTATTTCAGCATTTGGATCTAACTCATAGCTTTTAAATTCTATTTTCACATTATCTTTATGATCGAATGCTTGCAATGCTAATTCAAATCTGCGTTTTCCAATATAACAAAAAGGACAGACAAAATCAGACCATACTTCAACTTTCATAGACTGCACCTCACTTTATTTAAGAATATTTTAGCATACCTACGAATACGGCAGTTAGTTATGTGCTTAAACAGAATTAGCTATATTTCCCGTAATCAGGTACGGCCATATCGTCAAAGTTGTCTACTAAAAAGGTGAGCCCTTCTTGTAATATATTTCCCGATAAGGAAACCCCATGCCCCGGAATCATTATGTTAGGATGCAGGGCATGTATCGTCGCTACAGATTGTTTCGCTGCCTCCCAATCCGTTGTGAAATATCTAGGAGGGCCGTTCACCTCTGCCTTTTGTAATAATACTTGATAGAAGGAATCCTGTCTCACGGTGATACAGGCATCCCCAGAAATTAACAATCCATCGATCGAACGATAAAACGATACGTGCCCAGGACTATGCCCTGGAGTATGAATCCACTCCCAGTCAGTCATGCCTGGAATGCGATGATCATTAGGTAGGGCTTTCAACTGTGAACCAATAGTAATCGGTTCATTGGGATATATCGCAGAAATTTTCGCCAGCAACCCGCCCTCCACCGTGCTGTCGGGTTCGGGATAGCTTTGCTTGCCGGTAAGATACGGAAATTCCGCTTCATGCGCATATACCGGAACATCCCATTTCCCAAGTAAATCAACTAACCCGCCAACATGATCAAAATGACCATGGGTTAATAAAATTGCCTTTGGTTTAGCACCAACACCATAGCGTTCCTCTGCCACCCGCCAGATTTCCTCAGCAGATTTTGGCATGCCTGCATCAACTAAATACCAGTATTCGGATGCTGGTTCACCGATAAAAATTACATTTACAAGTTGATTCGTATAATAATAGACATCCGCTGTTACAGCTTCTCCAACTGTACTTTTGATTGACGTCATCGGTATAAATTTCATATCACTACCTTCATGCATACCTTTATTCATCGTCAACCTCCTTTTTATCCTTAGTATTTGAAAGAGCGGATTATTCATGCCAAAAAGAAACAAGGCTAAAGCGTTTGGTTGCTTTAGCCTTGTTCATCTAATAGTGATCGCCCCATAATCGAAACGCGATTCGTATTTTTTAATTCCGTTAAATCCTTTGCCCCAATACCAAACATGGTAATTTTCAATTCGAATTCGATTTGTTCCATTACTTGTAAGACCGCTTCCACAGATTCTGTTGCTGCTTGGAGCAATGATCTCGCAAATCCAATAACATCGGCGCCAATCGTTAATGCTTTCGCTGCATCAAGACCTGTTTTCATTCCGCCACTTGCAACAAGCGGGGAATCTTCTAATTTACTGCGAACAGATACAATACAATCCTTCGTCGGTATTCCCCAATTATTAAATGCCTCTGCTGCCGCTTTTCGTAATGGATCCTTTGATCGTAACTTTTCAACCTGACTCCAGGAAGTTCCACCGGCACCTGCCACGTCAATGAAGGAAATACCAACATCCGCTAACTGTTTCGCCACTGTTCCATCGATTCCAAAGCCAACTTCTTTCACACCAACAGGTACGGATAAAGCTTTACAAACCGCTTCGATTTTCGGAAGTAACGTATCGAAGTTCAAATCCCCTTCATCTTGAATAACTTCCTGAAGTGTATTCAAATGCAGATAAAGTGCATCTGCTTCAGTCATATCGACAATACGCTGCGCTTCTTCTGCGCCGTACCCGTAATTCAGCTGTACCGCACCAAGATTAGCAATCAACGGAACCGTCGGAGCTTGCTTTCGAATTAAGAAGGAGTCTTGGTGTTTATCACTTTCTAACAATGCTCTCGTTGATCCTAATGCAATTGCCCATTTCCGTTCCTCAGCAGCGACGGCTAGGTTTTGATTGATTTCTGTTGCTAACTCTGAGCCACCTGTCATCGAGCTCACCAAGAATGGCGCCCCGAGTGACTTATTCAAGAAGCTAGTTTCAATCGATATATCGTTAAAATTAATTTCTGGTAACGCATTATGTATAAAGGAAATTCCCTCTAGTCCAGTCGATTTATTAACACCTTCCACTTGATCGGTTAAGCACAAGCGAATATGTTCTGTTTTACGTTTATTAATTCCTTGTTCTGTCATGTTCACACTTCCAATCCACAATATGTCCCCTTTAGTGTACTTGTTTTTCAACTCGATGGAAAGCAATGTGCAAGGAAACACACCTCACACTATCCCATGCATCTAACTCTCTTTTTTAGGAAAAAAAGTGTAGCTAAACGCAATGATAAAATCAATCGCCAGTACAAGTGACCAAATCCGAATCGTCCCGAGCAACGCCTCTGTTTGTGCTTCGTTGTTTATATATAAGATAATACCAAACAAGAGCACACATCCGATTGCCCATGCTAGTAAGTGTCGGTACCAACCTGCTCGTTCTTGCCTCGCATATTCTTTCCCAAATTTTTTCTTGCGCGGTGGTTTTGCGCCACCAGCAAAACGATAAGCAAATTGCTTATCCGCCCACTGAATCATTTGATGTCCAAATGCCACACTAACACCTATATAGACTGCCGCAACGCCATGAACTGTACTGGCAACAGAACCTTGATTCAAATCTATGACGGTTGCAACCAGCAATACCAAATCAACAATCGGTGTACAAATAAGTAACACATTACTCAACCGCTTCTGTTTAAATACATACCTCGAAATAAGACCAGCTAGAACAAACAGCCAAAAGCCTACTTCACAGGCAACTATTAACCAAGCTAGCAAAACACTTCCCCCTCTACCTTATAAAATGTTACACCAACCATACCTTATTATTTTAATCTAGTCCATCTTCGTTATAATAATATTACGGTAAATGGAAAGGAGATATTCATTTGAAAGAAAAGGCAAAGCAATTCGCCACCAAGGCACATGCTGGACAAACACGAAAGAACTCAGACGCAGCCTATATCACACACCCAATTCGCGTTGCTGAGCGCCTCGAGCAGGAGGGATTCTCCGAGGAATTGGTTTGTGCTGGATACTTGCACGACGTCGTCGAAGATACTATTTATGAGATTGAGGATATTGAAAAACTGTTTGGAAAGAAAGTTGCTGCCCTAGTAGCTGCACACACGGAGGACAAATCAAAATCATGGAGAGAACGGAAACAACATACGATTGATACTATTAAACACGCTAACAAGGAAGTCAAATACTTGATTATAGCGGATAAACTCGATAATTTATTAGGACTGGAAAAGGATCTTAACGAACAAGGCAATGCGGTTTGGGAGAAGTTTAACGCAGGTGTGGACGAGCAAAAATGGTATAACGAATCATTAGTTCAGAATATGCGTATTGGACTAGCGGATCATGAAATACCTTCTTATTTTCTAGAATATGAAGAAGCTGTAAAACGTGTTTTTAGATGAACAAAGGGATACTCCAACTAATTGGACTATCCCTCTTTATTTTATCTATGCTTATAGTTTTCTTTTTGGTATTTGCTAATCTTTTTCCATTTATTCTTATCTTCTAGCTTTGCTTTCATATCCTGCTTGCGTTTTTCAAATGCAAGCTCCCTCTGTAGCTTCAAATAGCTTTGATAACGTTCCTCGGTTAATTCGCCCTTTTCGATTGCTTCCTGCACACGGCATCCAGGTTCTGTTTTATGCTTACAATCGGAGAATCTACATTCATCAATCAATGACTCAATATCTTGGAATGTCGTCTCCATCGCAGCTTCCCCATCCCAAAGCTTTATTTCACGCATACCGGGCGTGTCAATCAGCAATGCCCCATTCGGTAATACGAACATTTCCCGATGTGTCGTTGTATGACGCCCTTTACTGTCATCTTCACGAATTCCCTTTGTTTCTTGAATCTCTTCATCGAATAAGGAATTAATTAAGGTTGATTTTCCAACCCCAGATGAACCGAGTAATGCAGCCGTTTTACGAGGCGGTAAATAACGAAGAAGCTCTTCCATCCCGTCACCAGTAAGACTGCTAATGGCAATAATCGTAACTCCAATCGCAACCTCACTTACCCGAGCAATAGCAGCTTCTACCTCTTCCTCGGACACTTGATCCTTCTTCGTAAGTAATACGATAGGTGTTGCACCGCTCTCATAAGCCAATAAGACATAGCGTTCAATTCTTCGTTCATTTAAATCGTGATTTAATGAATTAACGATAAAAACGCTATCGATATTCGCAGCTACAATTTGTGCTTCTGTAACTAAACCCGCTGCTTGACGGACAAATTTACTTTTTCGTGGTAATACTTGGTGAATTACTGCTTTCTTTTCTGCTGGTAGTTTCTGTACTTTTACCCAGTCACCTACCGCCGGGAAATCTAACGTACCCGCAGCTTCATTTAAAAATTTCCCACTCAGATGAGCTAGATAATCTGTTTCCCCATCTGAGATACGATAACTATTTTTTTGCACGGTGAAAACACGTGCTAGTTGTTCTTCATTTTGGTCTTCTGCTTTTTCCCAACCTAGTGTTTCTAAATTTTGCAATTAATTTCCTCCTGATTTTAAGGAGGATACGTCACTCATTACGCCGAACGTTCCTCCATTTTAATACCTGTATTCTGTTTTACTGTAGTTTGATTAAGTTCTCTCATAAAACATCACTCCTTTAAAATGGATGAACCATAAATTTATTATAGTCTACTACATTTCCCCCAAAATGTAACTAGTTTATTGTCCAAAAACTGCAATAGTTTCGATTTAATTTAAAAAAGAAGCGTTAGGCATCGATTTACCTAACACTTCTTCATTCACTTATCGTACATTCATCTCAGCAGGATCTGCACCATTTCGTTTGTTTTCATTCAGTGCTGCGATTTTGTTCATATCCTCAGCGGTTAATTCAAAGTCAAACACATCAAAGTTTTCTTCGATTCTAGAAGGTGTTACAGACTTTGGAATCACAATATTATCATATTGCAGATGCCAACGAAGGATAGCTTGTGCAGGTGTTTTACCATGAGATTCAGCAATCTCCTTCACAACTGCATTATTTAATACTTCCCCACCATTCATCAATGGGCTCCATGCCTCTACATAAATATTATGCTTCGCACAGAATTCTTTTAGTTCTGCTTGTTGTAATAACGGATGACATTCCACCTGATTTAACACAGGAACTACGTCACATTCTTTAAGCAAGCGCTCCAGGTGCTCAATATGGAAATTGCAGACCCCGATTGCTTTTACTTTACCATCGTTGTAAAGCTTCTCTAGCGCTTTGTATGTCTCCACATAGTCATCAAACTGCGGTGTTGGCCAGTGGATTAAATATAAATCTACATAATCAAGTCCAAGTCTCTCAAGACTCTCATCAAAAGCTTTTAATGTATTGTCATAGCCTTGATCACTATTCCACACTTTTGTTGTAATAAAGAGTTCTTCACGCGGAACGCTCGATGCAGCAATAGCTCTACCAACACCTTCTTCATTCCCGTAAATCTTAGCCGTGTCAATTGAACGATACCCAACCTCAATTGCTTTCTTTACTGCCTGTTCTGCTTCATCATCTGGCACTTTCCAAACACCAAAGCCAAGCTTAGGCATTTCTAAACCATTGTTTAACGTAACAAACTCCATCCATATCGCTCCTTCTATGTAGAATAGTTTCTATCTTACCATATCCAATATCAGAGAAAAAAGTATCCTGCTTATACCCATATGTACCCAAAATAACAACTAACTAGCAGGGATTTTTTCATCAAATGTTGAATTAATTAATAATTACAGATTTTTCAGTTCACAACGTTTAAGATAGGGGAATTCATATGAGGAGCGAAAAAGAACAACTTATTATCCGAGCTATTTCATATATGAAAGAACATTTAGATGAAGAACTCACCTCTGAAGAACTAGCTAGTCATATTGGTTATAGCCCTTACCATTTTAGTAGGGTTTTCAAAGAAATAACTGGTGTATCCCCACGACATTATCTATCCGCATTACGGATTGAAGCAGGAAAAGAACTATTAGTGGACCCCTCAAATTCCATATTAAAAACACTATTAAATGTTGGGTTCCGTAGTATCGGTACCTTCAGCTCTAAGTTTAAACAATTTGTTGGACTATCTCCTAAGCAGTTCCAAAAGAGCATGAAACCATTACACCAGTTCATAAATGAGTATGATTTTTCAAAAGAACTACAGCCATTAAATCTGTTAACACCTTCTGTCACTTGTCGGGTTGTTACACCAACTTCATTTAAAGGTATTGTATTTATTGGCTTATTCCCTAGGCCAATTCCAGATCAAGAGCCGATTGTCGGAACTGTCTTAAATCATCAAAAGGCAAGCTGCACCTTTTCCAATGTACCGATTGGAACCTATTATATTCTGGCTACCACTCTACCAAAGAGCCTAAATCCGAAAAGTTATTTTGTATTAACCAACACATATAGAGGGAAAGGAGATTCACCGGTTGTAATCGAACAACATACCTCTCTATACACCGAAATTGTGTTACGAGAGCCATTGCCATTCGATCCACCAATCCTAATTAATCTACCTAAACTTCTATTAAGTACCGAAAAGCGCAAACAAGAAGAAAAATAATCTGCTTTTAAATGGTAAATTAGTCTTACATAACACTATTGGGGGTATGTACATGCTAAATCAGGTTTGTGTTTTAACGGTAAAAGTGCAAAACATAAAAGAAGGAGTTCATTTCTACACAAATCTCCTTGATTTTACCGTCTTAAAACAATATGGGGAGAATATCATCAGCCTTAATAATAACGGGCTTCCACTGATTTTAGAGAAAGCTGAAAAATCTGATACGCCATCCTCATCAACTTTATTATTTGGAATTCAATCTACTAATATTCAAGAAGATTTTAGAAGACTTCAAGAAAAGGGAGTCAAGATTATATCTGACGAACCGATTCCGTGTCCACCTGGTTACTATTTTGTTGTTGAAGATAATTCTGGAAATCAGATCGAAATTGTTGAATATGTCAATCATTCACTGGAGGTATAACGATGGAAACTACTAATTTAGCATCCGAAATTAAAGCATTAGAGCAAGAATTGCATGAAAAGAAAAACCGATTAATGGAGTTACGGAAATCTGTTCCACGGAAAGAAGTTAAGAACTACCAGTTTTTAGACTCTACTAATCAGAAAAAAAGCCTACTGGAGTTGTTCGGAGAAAAAGAAGAACTCATCATGATACAGAACATGGGAAAATCATGTTCCTATTGCACAATGTGGGCTGACGGATTCAATGGGGTATATCATCACCTTACTGAGAAGGCAGCATTTGTTGTAGCAACCCCGGACATACCAGAAGTTCAAGATGCATTTGCAGCAGAACGCAGGTGGCAGTTCCCTATGGTGTCAACAGCTGGCACGACATTTAAAGAGGACCTTGGCTTTTTGAAGAATGGGGTTCAATATCCTGGTGTTTCTACATTCCAAAAAGATGAATCTGGTGCTATATTTCATGTTGCCGATGCTCCATTTGGACCTGGAGATGACTTCTGTTCCGTATGGTATTTATTCGACCTGCTACCATCCGGTTCAAACAATTTCCATCCAACAAAGAAAATGAATAAAAACGCCGACTATCAATTAACGAACAATATTGCGGTACAGGTGACAAATAGCGCAGCGGCGGTTGATTTCTACACAAATACGCTTGGTATGACAAAGGTTACGCAAGGCAAAACCGATACAAAATTACAAATTGGCGGGCAGAATTTTTATATTGAAGAAAGTAGCGCAAATAATGTGTTTTTCGAGCTTGCTGTTAAAGATTTTCAAGAAGCAAAACAAGAGCTGCTTGCAAAAGGTTGTACTATAACCAATACGTTTCACGAGAAAAGTATGATGTTTTCTGATCCTTATGGTTTACATTTTCATTTATTTGAACGGGTTTGATTGCGATAACTATCGGGCAATCCTTGCATCATAAGGATTGCTTTTTTTCACCCATTGTAAAGCAAAAAATAAGACCACCTTTATTCAAAAGTAGTCTTTGTTCATTCATCATTCCAAACTATTTCTCCGCACTGTTCTTCATGGTCTACCGTTACATCAAAGTTATGTTTCTCATAGAAATGCTGTAGACGGTCTACATGATCAAAATCACGTTCTACCAGGTCGCCAGTAATATACTGTACATTTTCTTCCCTTGCAATTTCTTTTAAGTGTTTCATTAAAACGGAGCCATAACCCTTATTCTCTTCTCCTTTTATTGCTGCGATATGAATGGTACTATCGTCCTTCACCTCAGCCTGCAGTGCTGAATTCCAACTTCCGCGAAAGGCACGTTTGCAGCTGTGAAGCATGATTTGCCAGTTATCTTCTTCCCAATCAGCATAAACCACTACCCATTCATCATTTGGGGTTTGATCAATACTGATTACTTCTGCTGCTGTTTTAGCGATTTTCTTTATATTATCTTTCATTCGAAATAGTTGTATTTCCAACGAATCCAGCTCTTGCTTCAATTCTTCTTTATTTTTTTCCTCTTGTATAAATGCTGATTTTGCCACGTTTTGTCACCTCCATTCTTAGTAGTTAGCGAAGCACACAGTTTGCTATTTTACTAGAAATCATGTGATAATATCAAGTGTTAGAAAATTCCGTTTCAAATAATTTAAAATAATACTTCAAAAACTGAAAAATATGTCGATATAGAAAGAAAACCGTTTATATCTACAATTGGGGGATACATAATGAAGAACAAAAAATTAAAAGTACCAAAAATCAAGCGAGAAAAGAAAGAGAAAAAACAAAAAAAATCTATATCTTTTCTTAACTTTCAAAACGTAAAGCTAAGTCGCAAGTATTTATATGTATTTTTAGTAGCGATTGTTCTCTTCTTACTTTCCGGGGCTGTTGTCTATTATCAATTGAGTAAGGGACAAAGTGATGTTGATTCAATAGACCAATATAGTGCTCGTGTAAATGAAATGGCAGATCTGGCATCGATTATTCAAGTAAAGGACGTTCAGATAGCAGATTACTTACTTGCTGGTAAATCACGTTATGTCGATTCCTTTGAGCAATACAAGAGTGAATTAGATGGATTATTTGGCGAAATTGAACCTACCTTGGAAACAGAGGAACAAAAACAGATTTTCACTAAAATTGTAGAAAACGATACAAAAGTTAACGAAATGTTCTACGGTGAAATTAGTGAAGCGGTAAAGAATAGCCAAACATACATGGCTGCATCTATTAGAACACGTTCAACTGAATTACGTACAGAAACGGTAGACCTTGTGAATCAACTCATGAACATGGTTAAAGTAGATCAACAAGCAACTGTTAAAAATTCAAAGAATAGTTTACAAACTGGTGTTATCGTATTAAGTGTCTCAACCATATTAGTAATTGTACTTGGTACCCTGCTCTTATTAACGGTCAGCAAACGAATTACTACTAGTCTCCGAAAAGTTGTGGAAATGACAAACGAAGTTGCAAACGGAAACTTGCTAGTAGAGTCAGTAGATTATAACGGAAAAGATGAAATCGGACAGCTTGCAAGTGCAGTTAATTTAATGAAGGATAATATACAAGGTATTCTTTATAAAGTAGCTTCCGCCGCTAATACGCTCTCCACTCGAAGTGAAGAGTTAACCCAATCAGCAGGAGAAGTTCGCGAGGGTAATGAGCAAATTGCTTCTACCATGGAAGAATTGTCCTCCGGAACAGAAAACCAAGCAAATAGTGCTTCGAATTTAGCAGAACGAATGAATGATTTCGTACACAAAGTTCGTACATCTGAGGAAAACGGACTTGAAATTTCAGGAACCTCTGAAAATGTCCTAGCGTTAACCAATGAAGGTACAGAGTTAATGAAGACTTCTGTAGTTCAAATGAAACAGATTGACGCAATCGTTTCTGAAGCAGTGGAAAAGGTTCAAGGACTCGATAAGCAATCAAATGAGATCTCCAAACTTGTATCCGTGATCAAGGATATCGCCGATCAAACTAATCTTCTATCTCTGAATGCAGCGATTGAAGCAGCTAGAGCCGGAGAGCATGGTAAAGGATTTGCTGTTGTTGCTGAAGAAGTTAGAAAGCTTTCCGAACAGGTAGCATCATCTGTTGGTGAAATTACGACGATTGTGACAAAAATCCAAGGTGAAACTGGACAAGTTGTCAACTCCCTAAATAGTGGTTATACAGAGGTAAAAGAAGGTACGGCGCAAATCGAAGAAACCGGAAAGAACTTTGCATCCATTCAGAACTCTGTCTCAGAAATGGCCGCAAAAATCTCTACGATTTCTGCAAGCTTACGTGAAATTGCAGACAATAGTAATGATATGAATAATTTAATTGAAGACATTGCAGCTGTATCAGAGGAATCAGCTGCTGGTGTTGAACAAGCTGCAGCATCTGCAGAGCAAACATCAAGTTCTATGGAAGAAGTATCCAACAGCGCAGAAGAACTAGAAAAACTAGCCGAACAGCTAAACAATGAATTAAAAGTTTTTAAATTATAATTCAGAATCTAAAAAGCTACTTTCAGGATTGAACTGAAAGTAGCTTTTTCTTTTATGCTTGAAATAAAAAACAGTCCATTGTATGATCATTTACCATACCTGTTGCCTGCATGAATGCGTAGCAAATGGTTGGACCAACAAAGTTAAACCCTCGTTTTTTCAAATCTTTGCTTAAAGCTTGCGATTCCTTTGTTTGAGCAGGAACTTCAGCTGAGCTTTTCCAATGGTTGTATATCGGCTTTTCCCCGACAAAACTCCAGAGGTACTTGTCGAAGCTACCAAATTCTTTTTGTATCAGCAAGAATGCTTTTGCATTGGCAACAACAGATCTAATCTTTCGTTCATTACGGATAATTCCTTCATTCTCACGAAGCGATTGAATCTTTTCCTCATCATAATGCTGAATAACAGTCGGATCGAAATCGTCAAATGCCACGCGGTAATTCTCTCGCCTTCTAAGAATCGTTATCCAACTAAGACCAGCTTGTGCTCCTTCTAATATAAGCATTTCAAAAAGTTTGCGATCATCATGTACAGGTCTTCCCCATTCCTCATCATGATAGGCGGTGTATAACGCATCTTGCTCGGGTACCCATGCACATCTTTTTTTACCCATTTGTCTCATCCTCTGTCTCTATTCTATTATCCTCGTAGGAAATCCAATCACTGAAGCTACCTGGATACAATTTCACATTGGTATAACCAGCCATTTTTAATGCAACAACATTCGGGCAGGCAGAAACACCAGATCCACATGATACGATGATCTCAGATTTTTTATCTAAATTGGCAAAGTGTTGTTCTAATGCTGCTTTATTTTTCCAATTGCCTTCCTCATCCAATACATCCATCCAGAAGTAGTTCTTGGCTCCTGGAATATGCCCAGCTTTTTTATAGAGGGGCTCTGTTTTCCCAAGGTAACGCTCCTTACTCCTGGAATCTATCAAAATAGCCTCATCTGAAGTTAATTTTCCTTTCACTTGCTCGATATGGACAACCTCATCATGACGGACGCTCGGGATAAAGCTTTTCGGTTCATGAACTGGAACTTCTTTCGTTACCATGTTCCCTTCTGCAACCCAACGCGCATAACCACCCTCCAGTATATATACAGCATCATGCCCTAGATAATGTAATAGCCACCAAAATCTCGGAGCAAACATATCATTTCCTTGATCATAAACGATTACGGTTGTTTGCTGATCAATTCCAGCATTACCGAGCTTTGTTGCTAACATAGTAATAGCTGGCAGTGGATGATTTCCACCATGTTCGTTTGGTACCGCTGAGAGATCTTTTTCTAAATCAAAATAGATAGCACTTGGTAGATGTCCTTCATCATAGTCTCTCTTCCCTGCGTCAGAGTCATGTAATTGAAAGCGAGCATCTACAATAACAACATCATTTTTAGGATTCGATATGATTTCTTTTACTTCTTTACCAGTTAGCAAATAGGACATAACTAAATTCCCCCTAATCGATTACTTCCTATACTTATTCGGCACATGTATTCGTTTTTCCTTTACCCTAACATAATCCAGCGAATTAAATTTCAATTTATTTCGTGTTACGGTATAATTATAGTCAGAAAAATAAAATTCCAGCAAGGAGAGAAGTCAATTGAAGCAAGAAATTATTAAACGATTTACTACCTATGTAAAAGTTGACACGCAATCAAACGAGGACAGCCAAACAATCCCATCGACTCCAGGTCAGCTAGACTTAGCGAACTTACTTGTAGAAGAATTAAATGCAATCGGTATGCAGGAAGTTACCATCGATGATAACGGCTATGTCATGGCAACATTACCATCTAATACGGATAAAGAAGTGCCAACAATTGGATTTCTCGCCCATGTGGATACAGCTACCGATTTTACTGGAAAAAATGTAAACCCACAACTGATTGAAAACTTTGACGGAAACGATATTGTCTTAAACAAAGAACTTAATGTTGTGTTATCTAGCAAGGAATTCCCTGAGCTTCCAAGCTATAAAGGCCATACCCTGATTACAACAGATGGCACAACACTACTCGGCGCTGATAATAAAGCCGGTGTTGCTGAAATTATGACCGCAATGGACTATCTAATTAAGCATCCGGAAATCAAGCACGGTAAAATTCGTGTTGCTTTCACACCTGATGAGGAAATTGGTCGTGGACCACATCATTTTGACGTTGAACGTTTTGGTGCAGACTTTGCTTATACGATTGATGGTGGGCCATTAGGGGAGCTTCAATACGAAAGCTTTAATGCCGCTGCAGCAAAGGTAACGTTTAAAGGAAATAGTGTACACCCTGGTACTGCCAAGAACAAAATGGTTAACTCCGGAAAGATGGCAGCAGAGTTTGTAAATAAATTCCCTACCGAGGAAACTCCAGAGCGTACAGATGGCTATGACGGCTTCTTCCATCTCATCTCTATTACTGGTGATGTAGAACAAACACGTGTTTACTACATTATTCGTGACTTTGATCGTAATAGCTTTGAAGAGAAAAAGGCTAGAATGGAACGTTATGTTAACGAAATGAAAGCTACTTACGGGGAAGAAAGCGCCGTGTTGGAGATGAAAGATCAATATTACAACATGCGTGAAAAAATTGAACCGGTAATGGAAATCGTTGATGTTGCAAAGCAAGCCATGCAAAATCTAGCTATTGAACCGGTCATCGAACCAGTGCGTGGTGGAACAGACGGATCACAGTTATCATACATGGGATTACCAACACCAAACATCTTTACTGGTGGAGAAAACTTCCACGGTAAATTTGAATACATCTCTGTGGATAATATGGAAAAAGCAACAAACGTAATTGTTGAAATTTGTAGGTTGTTTGAAGCAAGATAACAAAAAGAAGCTAAGAGGCTGGCGTTCCCTGTTCTCTTAGCTTCTTTTTTTCATTCTCCCATTTTACCGTTTGGGCTCAGTTGCCCCAATAAATTCTTCAATAGCCTTCATAATACTAAATGCACCATCATTTTTATTCGAGGCAATAACCACCTTCGCACCATCTAGATATACCGCGGACCGAAAATTCACCCCTGGGTCATAGCCCATCACATGGTATTTGGTAATTTCATTATCACGCATTGAAATCCAAATACCATAGCCATAAGCAAGCTCACGATTACTGTTAGCATGGGGCGTTAATAATGTCTCAGTAGTTTCCTTCGTTAACAACTCGTTCGCAAACAACGCTTCCCAGAAGTTCATCATATCGCCAGCGGTAATAAAGGCACCACCATCTGCCCCGCCTTTTACCGGTATCGAATATAGATTACTTTTCCACTGCCCAGTTTCTTCATCATCAATGTACCCAATTGCCGTATTAGCTGGTAGCTGGTCCAGTGAAAAATAACCCGATTGATGCATCTTTGCTTTCCTAAACACATTTTCCTCGATAAAATCTGTGAATGACATTCCCGTTACCTGTTCAATGACTAGTCCTAATACAATATAACCCGCATTATTATATTGGAACTTTTCACCAGGCTGAAACAGCATTTCCCGATCTTGAAACATGAAAAGAAAGTCTTGTAGATGACGCATTGTGTACATGGGACGGTTAATCCAAAGCTCTTCAAAGTCATCCATTACCGATTCATCAAAATAATCGGGTATGCCAGCGGTATGTGTTAACAGATGGTGGATCGTTACATCCTCTGAAAAATTAGGAAATGAAATGTCTAAACAATCTTTTAAGCTTGTTTGGAAGGATAGTTTTCCTTGATCCACTAATAGTCCAATCCCTACTGCCGTAAAAATTTTGCAGCCTGAGGCAATTCCAAATCTCGTGTTCACTGTGTTTGCTACCTGATCGGAGCGATTGGAGTAGCCATAAGCAGCCTCAAAAAACTCATCCTTATTTCGAAATTGTATTGCTCCTGAAAACCCTACTTCTGATGCAACTTCTGTAATTATTTTCTCTATTGATTTACCCATAATACTCATCCTCACTACCTGAAAAAGCACAATTAATCCCTGCATTTTCTATCATATCATAATTATATAAAAATTCCGATGTTTCCCATTAGAATTAAACCGTCACACCATTGACCTATTTTTACTAGTTCCTGAGGTAATTCTAATTGCTTCATAGTATAATAGAATAGTTAGGTGTAATTATCCTAAAAGGGAGAGACTTCATATGACCAACAACAAAATCATTCACATACTTATAATAGGCAGTATATTAGTTTCCCTTACTGCTTGTAATCTATTAACCAACAGCGACGATGCTGCTTTGCAAATAAATGAAAATAATCAAGAACAAGTAACAGATAACGAAGAAACCGAAACGACACCAGAACCAGAAGAGGAAGTCATCACCCTTCCAACCGAAGAACTTCAAAAAGGTGACCAAAGCGATGAGGTGAAAGAACTTCAAAAGGCACTAGCTCAAATTGGCTATCCAGTCGAATTGTCCGGTATCTATGATTCTAAAACAGTTTGGGCAGTTACAGATATCCAGCTACAAGAAGAACTAACCGTAACTGGAATATATGGCCAAGATATGAAACTAGTACTGGAAAAAATACTTGCTGAAGAAATTAAAATAACCGTCGGAAAAGGATTACCTTACCAAGCGGATAAAGTATTAGATGATGACACCGTCCTACTCGGCAACCCTTATGAGGCACTTGCTTTAGTCAATAAGCAACACGCGCTACCTGAGGATTACATTCCAAGTGATCTTGTGATCCCAGATGTCCGTTTCCCATTTGTAGAAGACGTTCCCAAAAAACAAATGCGGAAGGTCGCGGCGGAAGCACTCGAAAAATTGTTTGCTGATGCAGACGCAGAAGGTCTTGATCTATTCGCACAGTCTGGTTACCGTTCCTACGCGAGACAGGATGTGCTTTTCGCATCGTATGTGAGCGTGAACGGGGAAGAAGAGGCGAACAACTTTAGTGCTAAGCCTGGTGAGAGTGAGCATCAAACTGGTTTATCCATCGATGTAACAAGTCCACATGTGAATTATGAATTAGTTATTGAATTTGGTGATACAGAAGAAGGGAAATGGCTGAAAAAGCATGCAGCGAAATATGGTTTTATCATCCGTTATCCTGAAGGTAAAGAGGATATTACCGAGTATCAATACGAACCATGGCACATTCGCTATGTCGGTGTAAAAGCAGCAACAGAAATTATGAATCGTGGCATCACATTAGAGGAATATTTAGCGGAAATATTACCAGAACAGACGAGTCAGAATTAATTTTCTGGCTCTTTTTTTGCATACAAAAGGACATTCACCAAATGATGAATGTCCTCTCTATTATGCCGGGTTCAAAATCCGATGTAGGAACTGCTTTGTTCTTTCTTCTTTCGGATATTTCAAGACTTCTTCGGGTGGTCCTTGTTCAACAATATAGCCACCATCCATAAAGATGACATGGTCTGACACTTCACTAGCAAATTGAATCTCATGGGTAACAATCACCATCGTCCAATTCTCCTTAGCTAAATCCTTGATGACGCGCAGGACTTCCCCAACAAGCTCTGGATCAAGCGCTGATGTCGGCTCATCAAATAGCATGAGTTCAGGTTCCATGGCTAGTGCTCTAGCAATCCCAACGCGCTGCTGTTGTCCGCCAGATAATTGATGCGGATACAAATCCATCTTGTCCTCAAGCCCCACTTTTCTCAATAGCTCACGAGCCAGTTCTTCTACCTCGGTCTTCTTGCTTTTTTGAACGTTGATTGGCCCTTCTGTAACATTTTGGAGAGCCGTTTTATGCGGAAACAGGTTATAGGATTGAAACACCATGCCTGATTTCCTTCTCAGTTCAAGTAGCTCTTTTTTCGTTACTTTTTTTTCGAAGTTTAATTGAAGCCCATCATCAAAGAGAAACATTCCCTTATCTGGTTGTTCTAATGCATTCAAGCATCGTAGCAAGGTCGTTTTCCCTGAACCAGAAGGGCCAATAATGGAGACAACTCGCCCTTTTTCAACCGAAACATCAATATTCTTTAAAACTTCATTAGCGCCAAATGACTTTGCTAATCCATTAATCGTTAAAAACATATGCAACCCTCCCCTTTACTTGGCTACGAACCGATCATACCGCTTTTCAAGTTGATTTTGGAATAACGATAGGATAAAACAGATGACCCAATAAATTAGTCCTGCCTCTGTATATAACAACAGAAAATCAAATGTGCGGGCGGCAATTTCCTGTGCTTGACGAAATAACTCCGCAACTAAGATAAGCGAAGCTAATGAGGTATCCTTAACTAAGCTTATAAAGCTATTTGATAAAGGCGGAATCGAAACCCTTGTAGCCTGCGGAAGAATAATTCTTCTTAACGCCATTGATCTCGTCATACCAATTGTAAATGCTGCTTCCCATTGCCCTTTAGAAATCGATAAAATAGATGCCCGAACAATCTCCGAAGCATAAGCACCAACATTCAGTGTAAACGCAATAACTGCACTCGGAAATGGATCGATTGTTACTCCAATAGAAGGTAAACCAAAGAATATAATAAATAATTGCACCAATAGTGGCGTCCCTCGAATTGCCGATACATATACCACTGCAGGAATCCGCAAGATCCTTGATTTTGATAGGCGCATCATAGCTGTTAATAAGGCAACGAGTAACCCTAATATAAATGCAATAATTGTTAATGGAATCGTATATTTAACGGCACCTAAAATCATAGGGAGGAGAGAATTAACGAATAACTCCCACGCTCCCATACCTTGATACGAAACTGTAGCATAAATCATACTATTTAGTTGAAACATCTTCACCAAACCATTCAGATGAAATTTCAGCTAGTGTACCATCTTCACGCATCGCTGCTAGTTGTTCGTTGATAGCATCTACTAATGCTTCATTTCCTTTATTAAATGCAAATGCCATTTCTGAAACATCGTCAGATTCGGCAACAATTTTAATACTTTCATCACCCTGTTGCTTGGTATACTCTAGAACAGCAAGCTTATCGTTTACCGTTACATCAGCACGTCCCTGTTTAATTAATTCAATTGCTTGAGCAAGACCTTCGATACCAATTAACGTAGCACCATTTTCTTCTGCAGTTGCTGCGTAGTTACTTGTTAATGATTGTGCAGACGTTTTACCATCTAAGTCTTCAAATGATGTAATGTCATTATTCTCTGCTGGTACAACAACAACCGATGAAGAATACGTGTATGGTGTTGAAAAATCATAGTTTGCCAGACGTTCTTCATTAATACCAACCTGATTTGCAATCAGATCAAATCGCTCGGAATTAAGACCCGCAAACATGGAATCCCACTGTGTTTCCATAAATTCAACCTCAAGTCCCAAACGATTAGCAACTTCTTTGATTACCTCGACATCATAGCCAGTTAATTCGCCTGCCTCATTGTGGAAGGTAAAAGGTGCATAAGTTCCTTCCGTTCCCACGGTTAAGACCCCTTTCTCCATTACTTCATCATAAAGATTTGCAGTTGAATCTTGATCATTTGCTGCTTCATTATTTCCCTCTTCATTATCTGAACCACATGCCGCAAGTAGAGCTAGTAGTAATAATAAAATACCTAAAGTAATTTTTTTCATGTTATTAACCCCCAGTAAGTTTATCGGAATTATCAAGATACCACGGTTTCAAGATATTGTAAACGAATTTGCTTTTTAGTATTTACCTTTTTTTAGAAAACAAACAAAGTAGTTGCAATCTGGCTATATAAAAAAAGCATTAAACGAAAATATGTTTAATGCTTAGAACTTCATTATTCTGCTTCCGCCACTCGCTTTACACGTTCCACAAATTGGACTACAACCTTATCACTGTTTACTAGTTTCAATAAAATTTTTAAAAACCATTTTAATGGAGTGTTTGTTGTCGTATACCGAAAATAGGTCTTGTTATTCGCTAGTTTTCTTACCTCATACGTGGTTGTAATTTCAAACATATTCGCTAATGTGAAACCTACCTTCATTTTCTTAAAGTCTATCTCATTTTGATAGAAGAGTGTCTCTACATCATACTCTTGAACACGCTTGCCTTCGCGATACTTCTGACGATAAACCGTCCCTATCCCATCTTTCGTCTCACTGATTAATTGATTTTCAACCACGTTTGGCATGATTTTTTGCATATCCTGTAAGGAGCCTTCAAAAAGCTTCCATACTTGATCAATTGGTGCATTAATTTCCGCATCCTTAGTCCATTCCTTCATTGGAAAATTACTCCTTTAAGCATTTAATAATTTCATTCTATCATAAGTATACATTACAAGAGGAACAGCATATTGCTTTTCCAATTCAAATCATATACTATGTTAATTGAAAATGATTATCAATCGCAAAATGTACGTTAATCCAACAAAAGAGGTGGTTATTCATGCAAGTTTTAAACGAACAAGCATTGCTTGCTGATGTCATACGAGAGCGGCGTTCCATAAAAAAAGGCTATACTAAACAGCCTGTACTAAAAGAAACGGTCATTGAATTATTAGAGGTTGCGATTTGGGCGCCTACCCACGGAATGAGGCAGCCATGGCGATTTCTCTTTGTAGGTGAAGAGCAACAGAAGCAATTTGCGAAACAGATTGCCAGCACCTATCCAGAGGAACGCCAACAAAATCGTGAAGCTTACTTAAATGAACCAAGCGCGATTCTAGTCATGATCATGCAGTCAGGCGAAAACCAGAAGCAACAGGATGAAAATTTCGGTGCAACTGCTTGCATGATTCAAAACTTCCAGCTACTAGCTTGGGAACAGAAGCTAGGTGTCGTTTGGAAGACCAATCCTCATATCTATGACCCTACAGTTGCAAAAATGCTTAACGTACAGGATAACGAAAGAATTATCGGATTCCTGCATATGGGGTACTTTGATGAACTTCCAGAGAATAAAGAGCGTATTCCAGTAATTGATAAATTCTCTACGTTTCACGTGGGATAAAATAAGCGTCTTGTCCGTTTTTTGGACAAGACGCTTATTCTTTATTCCCACATGGTGCTCTTTAATTTTGAATCATTTTGATGACGTTCAATTGCTAAGTCAATTAATCGACTAATCAGTTCAGAATATGGGACCCCACTAATTTCCCAAAGCTTCGGATACATGCTAATTTTTGTGAAACCAGGAAGTGTATTTACTTCATTAACATATAGTTGATTATCCTCGGTTAAGAAAAAGTCTACTCGTGCTAATCCTTCACACTCTAATGTTTTAAATGCTTCAATAGCAGCTTCTTGGACCAGTTTAATTTGCGCATCGGTTAGGTCGGCTGGAATAGCTAAGTCAGCGCCTTTTTCATCGATATACTTTGATTCATACGAATAAAAGTCCGTATTTGGCAAGACTTCTCCTGGAACAGAAGCGATTGGTTCATCATTTCCTAATACGGCGCACTCGATTTCACGTCCGACAATATTTTCTTCAATAACAATTTTATGATCATATTGGAATGCTGATTCCACCGCAGCATCGAATTCTTCTTTTGTAGTCACCTTGCTAACCCCTACAGATGAACCTTGGTTAGCTGGCTTGATAAACATTGGGGTACCTAAGTATTCACTTGCTTTCTCAAAACTAATATTGGGCAGGTTCACTCGTTTTACCGTTATACCCTTAGCAACGTTAATTCCCGCAGCATTTAATAATCTTTTGGCAATGTCTTTATCCATGCATACGGCTGAACCAAGTACATTCGGACCTACAAAAGGTAGGTTTGCTAAGCGAAGCATTCCTTGTAGACTACCATCTTCTCCAAGTGTTCCATGAACAATTGGAAATACAACATCAAGCTGTTCCAGTACACCAGCATTTTCAGCATGGATTAGCTGATTATTTGCACTACCAGGGACAATCGCAATATTATCCTCGGATTTATTTAAAGCAATTAATTTTGGATTTTCAGCATGTAATAAATAAGAAGATTGATCATTTAAATGCCACTTCCCCTCTTTATCAATACCTACTAACACAACATCATAATTATCCTTATCAATTGCATCTACTATATTTTTGGCAGATTGAAGTGAAACCTCATGCTCTGCAGATTTACCACCAAAGATAATTCCTACTTTAGTCTTTTTCAATTTTGGACGTCCTTTCCATTTACAAACTAAAAAATGTATAGCCATTTTATCAAAAAGCTTTCCATACAATTAAAATAGCATAGATTGGCTTGTTTTTAATAGTAGCAAAACAAAAAAATGAGAAGAATATTTCCTTATACCTATATAGGGTATATCATATTTAATTTCACATCGGAATATAGTTAATACTGGACAACCAACCTATGATTGGAGCTAATCGAATGACCCCTACATTAATCCTAATTCTTTCATGTAATTTGTTACAAGTTATTGGAATTTTCTTTTGGAATACCTACTATCGCAAAGAGCTGACACCGATGCACGGAATGGTCGTATCCATGACACTAGGGATGACGACAGGTACTTTATTTGGACTAATACTAGGAATGATGCTGAATGGTGAATTATTTACTTCGACCATCATTGCTATCTTAATCGGCTTAACGATTGGTTATTTAGCTGGCTTACCCTTTGGCATAGTTGCCGTTATTGATGGGGCTGTTTCAGGCTTAATGGGTGGCATGATGGGTGCAATGCTTGGCGAAATGATGCCGATGGCCAATCCAGATGCCTTCTTCAAATTAGTAGCATTTTTCATTATGCTGCTATTACTAATTGTTCAATATGCGATGGAGCATTCCATTAAAACCAACAACGCACGCGTTCTATTTTCCATCTCAAAACATCCATATGTCTATCTTTTTGCCATTGTTATTCTATTTTTCCTACTAAAAAATGTTGACGTTATCACGATAGAATCTCATGATCATCGCTTTTGAAAAACGCGAATACGGATTTGTATCCATGCAAAAATTAGCACGATACCAATGATATTCAAATCTACTGAGATATCATTCCGAGTTGTCGCCTTAGTTAGAGAAGAAGCTGTATGGGTTTGCGCTCTTGCAACAGCAAGGCCATTAGTTGTTTTAGTTGGAGATTCTAGCGACATTTGAGCAGTTAGCACTGCTCTATTCTCTAGTTTCCTGAGCTCCACAGCTGGATTTCCATGTGTATCTACTAGTTGATTGTTTTCGAATTTAAAATGTTCAAATCCATAATCTAATAATGTTACTGTATCTTCATAGGAACCTGATTGGTTTGGCGAATTCAGTATAATAGCTATTAAGCTCAAGCCTTCTTGTTCGGCAGTTGTCGCAAGTGTAAATCCAGCTTCCTCAATATACCCTGTCTTTCCACCAGTAATTCCTGGATACGGCGTTTCTCTTAGTAGTTTATGATGTGTATAAGCTCGTATCCCAGTCCTTTCCATCCCACTCGTATGCCCCCCTTCATAGGGGTATGTCGGCGTTGCCCGCTAAGGGCGGTTCTAGTCGACCTTCCTTCTCCATAAAGCAGATATTGACTTATCGTACGAAGGTGAAGGAAGTCAGTTAGTCGTTGGCGCCTGGAGTTAGACATAAAAACAAACATCACGTCCTTTTATTTTAGTAGACAGATATTACGAACATGTTAAATTAACCAACCTGTAATGCTTATTTAACATTGTTATCTATTCGTAAATACTTCGATAAGAAAAGTGCCCGACGCCTGCTTCTAAATCTAGACATCTTTTGACATATAAAAGAAGCCAGTGGCTAGCTGGCTACAAGATTCATAGGTTGTCGGGCAAAAATCTAGTAATGCCCTATGAGTAGATTAGAATAAAGTATTCCAATATTCCTTATCAGTGTTGGCAATTGACTTGATTGAACCACACATTTTTCTATTATTTCCAGGGTATCTTCCTTATTTTTACTAGAAATAGACTATTAAACAAGCATGATAGATATTCCAACATAGATTGTAGTGTATTAAAAATTTAACAGATAAGGAGAGATATAGCATGAGTTGTTCACATGGCAAGCAATCCGGTGAATGCGTTTGTGATGTTGTTCGAAAAATTGTAGCCGCTCAAAATGAAGTTGCTGCTCAGGCTCAAGGCGACTGTTGTAACACAGGCTGCCATCGTGCTATCGAACAATTATTGTCACCAGCAACCGCCCCAATCGTTGACGGCCCAACAACTATTCCATTCCTACTGTATTGTAAAGGCGATTGTGATCTATTCTTTGCAACAGGAGTCTCACAGAGTAACGGAGATTTTGAGTGTATAGAGTCTGCCGTATTCAAAGCGAAGCAATTCAAAAAAGGCTGTTGTGTTGAGCTAGAATTACTGGAATTCGAAACAGATTCTGTTGGATCTACTGTCTTATCAAATCACGATGCTTGTGACTTCATCCCAAACAATACAACAGGTAATTTTGTGGAATCTGGAATTTGTATTACAGTAGATTTACACCACTTTATTGCAATCCAATGTCTAGCTCCAACAACACCAATTGCACAAGTCTCACCAATTGCAAACAATAACCACAAGCACTACTAATGCAAAGAACCTAGATCCGTTAGAATGGATCTAGGTTCTCCTTTTTCAATCTATAGTGCTAGTGCTATATATCAACAAATTATTTTAGAAATGGTACTATAACTCTCTTCGCATCGCTTTTAATACATCAATTTGTGTCGCGCGTTTTGCTGGACGCATTCCAGATAGAATGGTCACGATTAAACAAATTCCAACCGCAATTAATACGAGACTCCATGGGATAGCAGAGAACTGTAATCCTTCTGGCATCTCTTCTCCAAATGCCGATTCTAATATTAATGGCAAGCCAAAATTCACAAGCACACTCGTCGCATACGCAACAATCGTTCCAATCACAGCGCCAATTATCCCGATATAACTGCTTTCTAATAGGAAAATTTGTTTAATGGTTTTCGGATTAGCTCCAATGGCTTTCATGATGCCGATATCAGGAGCACGTTCTGTCACCGCCATGGTCATCGTATTATAAATACCGATGGATGCAATGATTAACGCGATCGTACCAACAAGAATTAATCCTGCTTTTGCAATTGTGAAAAGCGTATTAATCTGCTTCATTTCACTTACAACCGAATACGACGCATAGTTCTCTTCATCCAGTTGATCGACAATCCCTTGTACAGACTCGAGGTTATCTGCAAAAACATGGACTTCATCATACGTTTCGGTTTGCGTAGTCTCTAAATCTTCTGGATCAATTCCCAATTCCCCACCTGGAGTCCCGGTAATTTCCTCCACCTGTTCAAATACGTCTTGTGAAATATAAACATTTACATCACTTGCCCATTCTTTTGTTGGTTTTTCTAATATACCAACAACCGTTAATGGAATTTCTTCTGTCGTTTCTCCTTCTGAATCCTTCTGAACAGTCATGGTAATTGTTTTCCCGACTAACTCGTCTGAATAACGAAATTCTTCCTTCACTTCTCCAGTTTCTTCATCGTAGATCTCATCTTCGTCCATATCAACTATTAGCTGTTCAACAAACTGATACCCGACAACTACCTCATTTGCCTTCTCTGGTAATCTTCCCTCTGAAAGTTCGAGTCCTGATTTAACCTCTGATGGAAAATGGGTTGAAACAGCTATTGTCTCTGCTTTGTAATTATCAATGGTATAACTAGGCATTTGTCGTAGCTGATTTTTTCTCGTTACAGCTTTTACATGATCTAGTTGTTCCAGATTTTCGATATCGTCCATTGTCAACGCTTGATAGTTTTCATCTACTTCTTTACCATACAAGTCAATCTCGGTAACAATTTGTTGCTCTAGCATGTCATCTACAACACTCTGTTGTAACCCATAGCCTACTGAAGCTAATACAATCAGGAATGCACATCCCATTGCCGTAGCAAGGATCGTCATGAAGGTACGTACTCTGTTTTTCTTGATGTTTTGCTTAATAAAGCGAAATTGATCCATTAACTTCATAGCACTGCACCACCTTCCATTAGGCTGCCATCTTTAATGGAAATAGTACGATGACCAATTCGAGCAACTTCCTCGTCATGGGTAATGATTAAGAAGGTGATCCCTAATTCTTTATTTAGATTCTGGATAATTTCTAAGATCTCTGTTTCTGTTTCACTATCGAGGCTACCTGTTGGTTCATCGGCAAGGATAAGCGCAGGTTCTAACACTAATGCCCTGGCAATACTAACCCGTTGCTGTTGTCCCCCAGAAAGTTCACTAGGGTAATGTTCCTTAAAGGCTACCAATCCTACTTTTTCCAGTAATTGATCCACTATTTCTTTTCTTTTCTTCTCACTTTCTCCCCTTAAAATTAATGGGAGTTCAATATTTTGATAGGCGGTCATACTCGGTATTAATTGAAAGCTTTGAAAGATAAACCCGATATGATTCAAGCGAAAATCCGCAAAACCCGATTCGGTCAAACTCGTTACATTTTGACCCGCAATCCATATCTCACCTTTTGTTGGATGAATAAAACCGCTGATTAAGTTTAAAAGCGTCGATTTCCCCGAGCCGCTTTTTCCAACAACCGAAACGATTTCTCCTTTTTCCACTTGGAAGGATATATCCTTCAGGACAGGTAGGATTGTCTTCTGCCCTTTTTTCCCTAATTCAAATTGATGACTTAGTTCTTTGATTGTTATCAAAACTTCTCCTCCAATGATTAGTTGATTATCATGTCGTATACAAATAATATTTCCTCAACATTTTTAGGTAGATTCTTCATTTCTATTTCACCTTTGTATAACAGCTCACCAGAATCAATATCACCTACATAAATATTCATTGGATTCTGCTCGTTATTTGACATCTCAACAACATAGAGACGATTATCCACGATTCGAATAGTAGAATTGAAGACATCTTCATATGGTAGTTCAAACGTTTGATTGATTACTTCTGCTTGTGTATCCATATCATAACCAACCACTTTCAGACCTGTTTCTGTTAGAACTGTAAAAAGTGCTGTCCCATTATAGATACTGGATGTTGCAGTTGAATAAAAAGAATCTGTTTGAATAGCCGCTTTGATTTCCTCGGACAACTCCAATTCAGTCCGTTCTTTTGCCTCAACATCATAGACGAATACTTTACGCTCTGTAGTGGTATTCACAACTGATTGTGTTACATATTCACCATTTTCTTTTACCTGATTCGATACCATATCTTCCGCTTCATTAACTGTTGATTCTATAAATTTTTCTTCTACAAATAACAGATATTTTTGTTTGCCAATCTGATCCCGATTATTTAGATCGGCAATGTTATACCAACCGTTTGAAGCTTCTATATCAGCGATTGATAGGTTGCTTATCGTCTCATCACCTATCAGCTGTTCCGCTTCCAAATCAAAGATATACATACGAAGTGATGTCTCGTTTTCCTGTGAACGATAAGCTTCAGTACGTGTTATCACCTGCAGATTTCCATCTATTACTTGAACATCCCAGACTTCCATAAACGATACGTTCCTCTGATCTGGCACATTAATTTTAAGGGAAGTTGTTTCCTCTGATTCTTTATTTAAAACAGTAATATCAAATGTAAAATTCTCCTGATAAACCGATGTAAAGTTTCTTTTTGATTCAATCGTTGCATAGGCAACAAATGAATCATCTTCAAAATACAGCGCAGGATCTCCCTGCTTGCCGCGCATGAAGTTTCGGTAACTATCTCTTAGTGTTGTTAAAGCATCCATCGTAAAAGTAGTAGGATCGATTTTTTTAAAATAGGACTGTTCTTCTTTATAAGAAATTCCATCTAATGAAACTTTGAATGTACCGTGAAGATTGGTTGGATCAGAGTAATCCCCCAAAAGCGTCAACCCTTCTACCGCAGCTTCGTCCCCACTTATTGTTTTCATAACCAATTCAGGATACTGCTTACTAGCAAGCGCTGAATTGATATAGAAGGTTGCTAATACGACTACAATAACCAATACTATCGAAAGTAATTTCCAATATCGCTTTAGTATCATCTCATCACACCCTTATCTTCTTGTTAAGCAAGTAATTACTAGTCCATATCGTTCCTGCAATAACAATTAGTCCAGTAATCACAGCTAAAATGAATAACTCAATTGGATAAAAGAATTCCTTTAAAACAAACGCTTGAACTAGGAATGGTGATAGAAAAACCACCGCTGCTAGCCCGGCAAACAAAGCACCTAGCAGTATTCCTTTCCAACGAAAGCTTCGTTCCATTAGAATTGCTGTAAACACGACTAGTACTGCCATAAAACCAATTCCATAATTAATCATAAATTGGATGAATGAGTCCGGATAAAGAACCTGGAAATTGTCGAAGCTATTAATCATTTGCGCAATCGTTAAATCCAATCGCACTTCAGATGGAACCAATACGTTCATAAGACTTCTCTCAATCGATAAGAATACAAGTTGCAACGCAATTAGCCCTAGCACCATCAAGAATATTGACGTTGCTTTTGCTAAAAACACATTAATACGGGCTGTTGGTAGCATGAATAAACGGTAAGCAAACGTATTTTTCCCAAACCAATCACGGTACCAGATAAAGAATATATAGATGAAAATAGAAGCCGCACTAAGGGCAATAGGAGCGAAAAACCAAAAGCCACGCGTGATATCAGCAAACGAGAAAGCTCCCCGTTCCATTAAAAATTCCGCTTGCGTCGTGCCACCTTTCATTACCTCTTCCAGTTCTCCCATATAACCATTTGCCCCAATTACAACACCAATAAGCTGTAATACCAATGTAAGTCCGATTAAGACAAGATATATTTTAAAGAAACGACTTAATTCAAAATTAACTAGCTTTAGATAGCGATTCATGCTCGGTACACCTCTCTCATGACATCAATTACCGATTTCCCTTCATTTTCACGTACCTCTTCGGCATTGAATTCCTTTAATACAACACCTTCATCAAGCAAGACGACCTTATCAATTAAATGCTCAATATCATTTATTTCGTGGGTGGTTATAATAACGCCTCGGTCCTCCACTAAATGAGACGTGAACACTTCTGCGATTTGTTCCCTGCTGAAAATATCGATTCCAGAGAAGGGTTCGTCCATTAGGATATAATCCACATCCATCGCCAGTCCAAGCATCATATTAACCTTTGCTGTGTTCCCTTTTGACAATGTTGAAATACGATCAGTTGGATTCAATTTAAAAAACTGAAGCATTTCATCTGCCCGCTTCTGATTCCAAGTATTATAAAAATCGGCCATGAACTGCATCGCATCCGTTATCCGCATTTGTGGAAGCATGGTGATTGCATCTGGAATGAAGGTTATTTTTTCATAACTTCCTTTATGAATCCTTTCTCCATCAATTAAAATTTCACCAGAACGAATCGGCGTAAGTGCCATAATTGCATTTAGAATGGTTGTCTTCCCAACTCCATTGATTCCAATTAAGCAGGTGATTTCCCCTTTATTCGCTGTAAAGGAGACCCCTTTTAATACGTTCTTCCTACCAAATTTCTTCGTCACTTCGTTAACTTCAATCATGCGTTCCCCTCCTGTTCATCGCGGGTTTTCGTATAATTATCTTTCACTAATTGCAGTGCTTCGTCTAATGGAACATTGATGGATTGAACGGATTCGATAAATGAATCTACCGCTCCAAGTATCAATTCTTCTCGTACCTTTTTAATGACCGTTTCATCTTTTGTAATACGACTTGGTAAATTTCGCTCCGTAAATATCAACCCTTGTTCCTCCATTTCCTTATATGCCCTTTGTGCTGTATTCGGATTTATTTTCAACTGGTTTGCTAGTTCCCGGCGAGACGGTATTTCTTGTCCTGCTTCAAAACCACCAGTAGCAATCTGTTCTTTAAAATGCTGAACAACCTGTACATACACCGGATCTCGATTGTTAAACGTTACATTCATAGCGACAACTCCTATTTTTCATGGTGACTCCACTTCTCTCTGTATTATCCACTTAATACACCAACCGCAAAAAAAATATGTATTAAGCCCTTAGTACACCTCTACGTGTATTATATGTGCAATACACTTTAGAAGTCAACAGTAATTTCGATCCTTTTTTCCAAATAGCTTCGGATGACGGTTTGTTCTGATAGGTGGTATGATGAATAACGTATTTATCATTTCGTTATAGAAATTTACTAGATAGAAGGGGATTAATATGAAGCTCATATCATGGAATGTCAACGGACTACGCGCATGTGTCCGCAAAGGCTTTTTAGACTATTTTAATGAAATAAATGCTGATATATTTTGTGTGCAGGAAACAAAGCTACAAGCTGGACAGATCGACTTAGATTTAGATGGTTACTATCAATATTGGAACTATGCAGAGAAAAAAGGTTATTCTGGTACAGCTGTATTCACGAAGAAAAAGCCAATTTCCGTAACATATGGGGTTGGTGAAAATGAAACACAGTCTGAAGGTAGAATTATTACGTTAGAATTTGAAGATTTTTACTTAATCAATGTGTATACACCAAACTCTCAGCGTGATTTAGCACGACTCGATGTGCGCTTGGAATGGGAAGATGCCCTATTCCAGCACATAAAAGAGCATGACCAACGAAAGCCTGTCATCTTATGTGGTGACCTAAATGTTGCCCATAACGAAATTGATATCCGAAATTACAAGACCAATTACGGAAATTCAGGGTTCACCGTGGAAGAACGCGGAAAAATGACGCGTTTTCTGGATGCCGGATTTATCGATACACTTCGCTATTTCCATCCAGATACTGACGGAATTTATACTTGGTGGTCTTATATGAAAACCGTTCGCGAACGGAATATCGGATGGCGGATTGACTATTTTATCGTATCGAATCGCTTGAAGGATCAGCTCGTCGATTCAGAAGCTCATATGGCTGTACTAGGAAGTGACCATTGCCCGATTGCACTGGAAATGAACGTATAAGTATACGCAAGCATTCCAGCGTATAAGAGATAACTTACTATGCTAAAATGATGGTAGAAAAAGATTCAAATTGAAGGGTTGATATCATGGAAAATTCAAATGCAATTAAACTAACCTCTTTATCATCAAAAGGTGGATGTGGCTGTAAAATTGGCCCTGCCGATTTAGCCCAAGTATTACGTAATCTCCCCACTCCAATCGCAGATCCCAATTTATTAGTTGGGCTGGATACGAGTGATGATGCCGGTGTTTATAAACTAAACGATGATATTGCACTCGTACAAACACTCGACTTCTTCACACCGATTGTCGATGATCCGTACGATTTCGGCCAAGTAGCGGCAGCTAATGCAATTAGTGATGTTTACGCAATGGGCGGGAAACCACTTACTGCTCTTAATATCGTTGCTTTCCCAATTTCCATATTGGATAAAAGCATATTATCTGAAATACTACGTGGTGCAGGAGATAAATTAAAAGAAGCAAATGTTACACTAGTTGGTGGGCATTCAATTGATGATAATGAACCAAAATTCGGTCTAGCCGTGACCGGAGTTGTCCATCCTGATAAAGTACGAACCAATGCAGGAGCAAAACCAGGTGATAAGCTTATTTTAACCAAACCAATCGGTGTTGGGATTTTAACAACCTCGATTAAAAAGGATTTGCTAACAGTTGAAGAAGTTAAACGTGTAACCGCAGTAATGGCAACCTTAAATAAAACCGCAGCAGAAGTAATGGAAAACTACGATGTTCACGCAACCACAGATGTAACAGGATTTGGGCTACTTGGACATAGCTCAGAAATGGCTATCGGCAGTGATGTCGGATTAACCATCTATTCTAAAAACGTACCTATATTACCTCGCGTCCGGGAATTAGCAGAGGCTGGCTCCATGCCTGGCGGGACTAAAAACAACTATAAACATATCGCGGATGTTGTTACGTATCCAGAGGAAATGGATTCAATTGATCGTCACATTTTATGTGATGCCGTCACATCAGGCGGACTCCTCATCTCTGTAAACGGCCAAGAAGCTGAGAAATTATTAGCTGACTTACAAGCTAAAGGCGTAGAAGCAAGTATAATTGGTGACGTAACCGCAGAAAACAAAGGGAAAATAACTGTTTTATAATGTTGAGAAATTAGAAGGTGTAAGTATGTTTCAGGATATTACATTACCTGAGTTGTTGGAAAAAAGAGCACAAGGAGAGCACACGATAGTCGATGTCCGTTCTCCACAGGAATTTGAGGAAGCAACGATTCCTGGTAGTATTAACATTCCTATTTTCACGAATGAAGAACGTGCAGAAGTTGGAACACTATATAAACAAGTAGGTCAAGAAGCAGCCAAAGAACGTGGACTAGAAATATTTTCACAAAAGCTTCCTACTTACATTGCCGAGTTCAAAAAAATTGATACCGCCATATCGGTATTTTGCTGGGAAGATGAAGTAACAAATGAAGAAGAAACAGAAGCTACTGACAACACGGCGCAAGAATTA